>CAJTXS010000004.1:23819-103602 GCA_910583735.1 uncultured Christensenella sp.
GTCGTTATCAACCGTCGTTATCAACCGTCGTTATCAACCGTCGTTATCAACCGTCGTTATCAACCGTCAACTAAAATAAAATCGGCAAACTTCATACGAAATTTGCCGACTCATGGTCGAGGTGGCGGGACTTGAACCCACGACCTCACGGTCCCTAACCGTGCGCGCTACCAAACTGCGCTACACCTCGACAGCCATATTATTGTAGCACAACGTATTGCCAAAATAAAGTGTTTTTTATCCCTTTTTCAGCTTTTTTCCAATCTGACTCATATGCTTTTGCTTGCCTCTCGGCGCGGCGGTACGCTAACCTTTATCCACGGAAGGTTTTCGGTCAACACTTCCGACTAAAAAAACCGAGGTATTTATCTTGAAAAAGTTCCCTGTCAAAGCCGTATGCCGCGCAGGTATAATTGCGGCTATGTACGCAACTCTCACATTGACTTTAAGCCAATTCGCTTACGGTCCGATTCAGCTGAGACCCGCCGAAGCATTGACCTTGCTCCCTCTGCTGTACGCGGAGAGCGTACCCGCGCTGTTCGTAGGCTGTCTGATTGCCAATCTGCTCTCCCCATACGGCGTATGGGATATCGTAATCGGCAGCGCAGTCACTTTGGCAGCAGCAGTATTTACCTACTTTACCCCTAAATTCGTCAAAAAGCCTATATTGCGAGTCGTTATAGGCGGAATATTCCCCGTAGTGCTCAACGCGCTTATTTTGCCGCTGATGTGGCTGCTTGTCATGGGCGACGCGGGATTTTGGCTTAATCTGCTGTCGCTGGGCGGAACGCAGCTGATATTCGTATACGCGCTCGGCGCTCCGCTGATATTGCTGATGAGCAGATACGCCGTTAGACCGCGTTCGCCCTTTTCGCTCACCAACCGCTACGCGTTATCTACCGTCAAGCGCTCTCCCGCCACGCCCGACGGGAACGAAAGTACCGCCGATACCGTCGACGGTACAGATAGCGCAGCAAGCAGCGGCACCTGCGACGGCGACGCGTTATCATCCGATGCATGCGCCGACAATGTCATCGATTCCGACGATGCTGCCCCATGCCCCGACGCCAAAGCGAATAAAGAGGGCGACGATTCTGCGCGGCATTAAGTTATACAGAGCGATACCGCCGTCGATATAGCGCGCCGCGGCAGCCGATTTATAAATGCCGCCCATACCGCGCAGCCGTCGGCAATATTATATACTGTCTGCCTATATTAAGTTTATAAGTTAAGCGCAACCATTTTTATCGAATATCCCCGCATGTTTTGCTTTTTCATTACTCATAGGCGCAAGTGAAAAGTTATGGGCTCAATAGCTTATTTATGTCTGTCTTAAGTTATTCTATTGCGCCGCTTTACGGTCATTAAGTTCTTAGATATAATTATTTCGATTGCATATTGCAAATTATTGTTAAAAGTTATATAATTAATTAACGATATATTAAGAGGGATTGATTTATGTCTTTTGCAACCGTAGTATTTGATTTTATCGACGTGCTCTTCGACGCGCCGCAGAATAAGTGTAAAGCGTGCAAAGATAAGGATAAACAAGTTGCTATCGATAAGGACATCGTGTACGACGCCGAGCGCAGCGATATCTGCAAGCTCGACGTATTCTATCCATCGCTGCGTAGCGACAGGAAGCTGCCCGTAATATTCCATATCCACGGAGGCGGCTTCGTCGCAGGCGATAAAAAGCACCGCCGCGGCTTGAGCACTTGGCTGGTTAAAAACGCCGACGTATGCGTATTTAACGTCAATTACGGTCTCGCGCCCAAGGATAAATTCCCTCAGCCTATCATCGACCTCGTCAAGGCGTTTAACTTCATGATGTCTAAGGCGGATAAGTATAATATCGATACCGACAGAATCTTCGTACTCGGCGATTCCGCAGGCGGATATTACAGCGCAATGTTGGGCGCGCTCCACTGTAGCAAGGAGCTGCAAGATAAGTTCGGCGTGTCGTTGAACGGTAAGATTTACGGCGCGATACTCGATTGCGGCATCTACGACCTCGAGCAGGCGCTCAGCGCCAAGACGCTCTTTAATATCTCGGGACATATCGTCAAGGATTACCTCGGCACGACTATCGATAAAATCAGAGAGTACGAGCTGTGCGATCTGCTCTCGCCTATCAATTACGTCAACTCCGACTTCCCCAAGTCGTTTATCACCTATGCCGAACAGGACTTTTTCTGCAAGGGACAGGGAGAAGTCTTAATTAAAAAATTGGAAGAACTGGGCGTAACGTGCAGACATTATCATTCCGTAAAATTTACGGAAAACCATACCTTCCCCCTCACTTGGAACAGCAAAGGCGCCAAAGAAAATAATAAGCTGATGCTCGACTTCCTATCCGAAGTCCTGTCCGAGCAATAAGCTGCCGCGCGCCGTAAACTCGGTATTCCTGCATTGCGACCGCCCATAAAAGACAAAACTTTTCTCTCTTTTTTTACGCACATTTTAAGCGCATACGCGCATAATATTTATTGACATATTTTTTACATATAAGTATGCTTTTTTGTGTTGACTTGGCAATAATAAAATGGTATCTTATAGGCGAGTTAAGCAGTTAACTCATTGACAACTTAATAAGGAGGTGCAGTCTATGAGCAAAGTGTGGATGGCATTCAAGGAATACGTCAGACAGTACGGACTTTATATAAAGCTGTTCTAAGGACGTATACATAAGCGGAGCAATGCGAAAGCATTGTATTTTTTTACCCTTTTTTCAGAAAATTCTATAATTTAATAACCTTTTTATCACTTACACTAACACAAAATATTAATAAAATAACTTCGTAAAATTTCTTAGGACTTTTTATATCCTATAAGCTCCCATACTCATTACCTTATCCACACAGACTTCTTCAACCGCTTTGTATAATACTATTTTGCCGAAAGTACTTTTTTTTATTTGCCTCACACTCGATACGTTATAGACAAATAATATTAGCTTGCGCTTTCAACCGCATCGGCGCATACTCTCAACCGCTTTCATTAACTCGCTTTAGTTGATAAGTTTCAATTTGTTTGTCCCGTGCGAGTTCTTTTACCGAATAATTAATAATAGTGTTCCTTTCTTATCGATTCATCACGGCACGCCAATCGCTCGCAAACTCAGACTTTATTTACGAATTGTAACTTATTTTTCCCACATGCGATATTTGCCGAAATAATTATAAATACTATATCCCCCAAGTCATATCGACACACTTTCAATCGCCTATAGCAATATATATTAGCTGATAGTTTCAAGTTGCTTTCCCAAAACACTTCTCAGAAAACAAATACCGCCCCCTCTTAAATCTCGTCAGCACGCCATCAATTGCCTTAGCCGAGTTGCCATAGTCAATACGCTTTAATTTATTATTCCTATATTTAATACTTTTCAAAACGATAAATAACTGTATTCCATACCCTACCCGACAATCATAAATCGGCCCTTCACCCCAACATATATTTATTGACTTATCTTGCTCATGTATAGTATATTTATATAGCTATCGGCTCACACTAAGCCGAACGCCTATCAATTAATTACGGAAGCGTAGCGAAGTGGTCATAACGCGGCAGTCTTGAAAACTGTTTGGGTGCAAGCCCCCGGGGGTTCGAGTCCCTCCGCTTCCGCCAAATTTAAAAATCCGAGTTAATAAAGCTACGCCTCTTATTGATTCGGATTTCTTTTTCTATTTGAATACACATATTGTTTTCAATCAATGTTTATTAGTTGGACTTGACTAACAAACTAAAAATTGCTAAAATAATCATAAGATTTTAGCTCAAATTTATAAGAATGGAGCTTGATATGCCTAAGAAAAATCGTATCACAATTCCAAATGCAATTGCCGATAAAGTGTTGTTTAATCATAATCGAACTTGCTGTGTTTGCAGAATCCCAAACAAGGAAGTACAGATTCATCATATTGATGAAAATCCGGCGAATAATGCTATCAATAATTTAGCCGTCTTGTGTTTAGATTGCCATAATAAAACACAAATAACCGGTGGATTTGGTAGGCATCTTAACGCAGGACAAATCATTTTATACAGAGACCAATGGCTTGAAATGGTAAAAGAACGTAACCATACCTTAGCTTTAGCTTCTCTTTCCATTGAGAAATCAAACATTAATAGCTGGAAAAAAGTTGATTTTTCTAATCAATGCGGGATAGAAAATGCGATTGCCGGATTAGGTTTAAACCAAAACAATGTAATCAGTTGTCCTAAATTGCCGATTTTTGATGAAGCTTATAAAAATGTAGATACCATTCACTTTGTAAATATTATAGGAGAATCAGGCTCAGGAAAATCTTTGACTGCTTTCCAAATTGCATACGAATTTTTCAAAAAAGGATATGATATATATTCCTATATTGGTGGTGAACATATAGAATTAATAAGTCATTCGCCAGCCTTGTATATCATTGATAATGCTCATTTACACCAAGCTATAATAGATAAAATTAAAACCAAAGTCAATTCAAATATTAAGTTGATATGTGTTTACACCGATTCGACAAATGTAAAAGAACAAGCTGTTAGAATAACGACCAAACAGGCAGTAGATGTCTTATATGAGTATTACAAGAAGAATGCTCAATCAATAATTCCTATCGTAAAGAAATTTAATCGTAATTTGGGCGTTGAATTCGGCGATATTTCTTATGCTAATTTGATTGAGAGTGCCAGGATGCAGAATAATCCGTATTCCTTTAACTACATAATCAGAGGTGCTGCAGATTATATAAAAGATAAGATTGTAGATTATAAAAAAGATGGCGTTAGTGAAATATTAACAATAATAGCCCTGCATCAAATTTTGACCGCCGATGATTTTATCACGACAGAAAAAATTAACGAATTAATAGAGCCTAAAGTAATTGCTAAAGATTTTGAAACGAAATTAGTATTTAATGATAAAACGCTTGTGAAAAATAATTCAGGCTACAAGTTCTCTCATATTCATACTGCAATCAATTATTTAATTTATTATATCTTGAATTCCTTTGATAATCAGACTTTTGCAAATAAAACTTTTTGGTCTTTTTTCAATAGCAACACCTATTCTCTACAAGGTTTGTTGTGGTTAGTCAATAATTTAAGATCTTCCAAGTTTAATTATAAAACAAATAGGCAAATTCTAAGCCTATTTACTACTGAAGAAATAGAATCTATTTATGATAAATTACACGAGAGAAAAAATGAACCTTATTTTCTAAATATTATTGAACGAATTGAACACTATTTAAGGAATAGAAACGTTAACGATAAAATTGACGAATATATTAATATTATCAATTCGTGTCAAATTGTTGATTTACCAAGTGTCGGTGCCTTTATTAATATGCAAATAAATAAAGGAAATGATAATAACTACTTAATTCTTAAAAAGATTCAAGACAATATTGATCATTCAAGAATACTAAATCTTTTTAATGAGTCCTCTTCAGAAGCTTTTATATACTTTGTTTACTTTTTCAATAGACTTTCCTACGGCTTTAAGGGGTGGAACAAAAAAGTAACTAAATATTTGGATATAGACAAATTCACATTGAAAATTAAAAATATTTCAATGGATTATCTATATTCGATAGTAAACATAGCAGCTACTTTTAGTTTTCGTGATAAAAATTTAACTATGATAAGGGATGCATGTGTCGATAAAATTCTTTTTTATTTAAACAAAAATCCTATTGAAACGTGGCAACAAATAGATGATAACTCCTTTTTTATCCTTTGGGGATATCATAGCATCTATAATAGAACAGTTAAAAAATCCCAATATTATAAAACAGTTCAAGCTAAATTTATTGATGCTGTAGATCCTTCTTTGTTGGCAAGTCAAATCTCATCTAACATTTTATATCACTGGCAATCAATAGCAAATTTATTAGAAGTCATATATTGCTTTGATAAAAATAAATATTTTCAAATAATTAAAAAAGTTAACTTAAATGCACTTTCTTTAAATTTACATGGACTTTGGGGAACAAGTCAAGAATTTGAATTTTTGCGAGTCTTCTATTATGATAGCAAAATATTAGAAAATATAATCTTTCTTTGTGAACTGGATATTGAACAGATAACAATGGATATTTTATTTTTTTCTACAACCGGTGCAATTTATCTAAATAAAAAAGGAAAGAAATTCAATATTGAATCTTGCCGAAATGAATATATTCTTATAGAGGGTTTATTAAAACTTGCTAAAAAGGATATACAATTAAGCATAAGTCTTATCGTTGAAAATAAGGAAAAATTGATTGAATTTATTAAAGGCTCTATTAATGATTTTGATGATAGCGACATTAAACTAAAAAAATTCTTGCATAAATCATTGAACGAAATTAAGAATGAATTATCGCAATCCGAGTTATCTCAAGAAGAATTGGATACACTATTAAATTTGAATAATTATAATCTTACAAATACAACTAATAATTAAGAGTTCTAAAAGTAAGTTATATAAAATTAATATATGACATATATTGTCAAGTATAATTAAGGAATACGCGCGGCACTATTAAGAGCCGCGCGCATGTTTGTAATCAAGCAAAGAACATAGCCGCCGTCATATCGATACAATTATCTATCCCGATTAGTTAGCTAATAAAGAAAAAAGCGCGGCTCAAGTTTTCGCGCTAAGGTGAAAAAATGTCTTTAGTATTTCTTAAGTATATAAAGAATTTTTTTATCCGATGTCCTTGTCCGATTAATCGGACATCTGATAGTGATATCAACGTCGCAAGCTGCATTGTAGGCAGCTACGAAACCGATACCTTTTTCATTGCTTATATTATAACAAGTCGAGAAGAAAATCGCAATAATTTGCATAATAAGCGATACTTAACATACGGCGCATGTCAATATATGACAGATTATATCATATATAAAAAAGCACGTATTGCCTATCGACAATTCGGATAGTCGCTACCGCATTAAAAAGGCTTGCAACGAGTACAAGCCTAAGCGCTAAATGTCCGTATCGAGCAGAAAATCGATAATATTCTTATGGATAATGCCGTCGCCCGAAAAATCGTGCTTATCGCCCGATACGACATACTTAGGATAGTTGTCAGAGACTTTACGCAGCGGGCGGAATTCGCGCTCCACCACCGCAGCGTCCGCAAGAAGATATGCGACCTGAATATACACCTTTTCGCGTCCCTTTGTGCAAATAAAGTCGATTTCGTACTCGCCGACTTTCCCGACGCTGATATCGTATCCGCGCGAAAGCATCTCGAGAAAGACGACATTCTCGTATAGCTTATTGTAATCTATCTCATCGCTATCAATACCGTTTTCAATTCATTCATCATAATTTTTTCAACTTTTACGACGCCATC
The DNA here is from genome assembly GCA_910583735.1 of uncultured Christensenella sp. GTDB lineage: Bacteria > Bacillota > Clostridia > Christensenellales > UBA3700 > Alloclostridium. The sequence goes on from CAJTXS010000004.1 coordinate 31,169, forward strand.
AAAAGGTGTTTGCGTTCTTCTTTTATCACGGAGACGGATATACCAAACGCCAAACTGCACATCTCCTAAAAAGTTTCTATTTTCATAACGGGCAACAGGCGTTCTATGATACACAGACAAATCTGCTATATAGTTTGAGTTTGGGTCAAGACAGCTTTCCGGATTAAATGATTTTGACACGCCAATTACCCAACTGTAATTGTGCTTGATTTTTTGTAAAATACGCAGATCTTCTCGTCCGGATTTCATCTCTTTATATTCAAGCGAGCCGTCTTTAAGCAAGTAACTATCCTGCCCAAGTCTTTTTTTGCCAACCAATTCAGCGACCATTCTTTTTTCTGCTTCTATCATACAGTCTTGAATCTTCCCAATTGCCAAATTATCGAGTTTAGAATCAGGTGCACCAAACTTTGTTGTAGGATAAGGTAAAATTGCAGAAAACTTAATACCCAAATCTTTCAATTCCTCACTTTCGTTTACTTTCTTGACTTTGGATGCGAAATAAGCGACATCATCCCAACCATCTGCATTTGCTTTATCAGGCAATGCAAGCACAAATTCTCGGTAAAATATCTCTTTGTGCATACGACGTTCTTCACATTTACAGCAGCCCACGCCTATTTGCCCCGCTATCACGGGAAAAACTTGCTTGTTGTAGGCAATGTCATCAACTTTGAAAATGTGTCGTGAACCATCTAAAAAGTATTTAATAAGAGGCTCATCAGAAACTATTTTATCTGCTAAAGGTTTTATATCTATCGATTTCTTGTATTGGATTGTTTCCGCAGAATCTTTCCATTTCATAACCTTATTAGGGTCATCGTCATAATCAATGGACGGTAGCCCTATAGAGTCATAACTGTATTTATAAGTATGGTAACTTTTCCCTTTCGTCTCTTTTTCAATTATTTCCATTATCTTTGGCATATTTATCCTCCAAATCAGAACTAATGCCCATTAAGTCTTTCTTCTTAGATCGCAGTCTATCAAAAGTTTCCATAACTTTTGATAGCTAATACGCACAACAACCCTCCGTACACATATAATTAAGTATAACATATTTCGACAATTTTTTCAAGTAACGCCCATCGGTTTTAATCCGACAGGCGTTATTGCTTTTCTATTCAAATTTTTTGCAAAAGTTTTTTCGTTGACTTCCGCTTTTATCAGTGCTACCCCTAAACGCCGAAAAGGCAAACTCAAGCGGAGATCGCACTGTTTTTGTCAGTCGTCATCTTCTTAATCATCGTTTTCTCGGCTGCTCCAATATACATCGTTATTAGGATTGCATTGATTAGCGTGGTTATCCAGATTATCCCAATATGCGTGATTATTGGGATTGTTCTGATTGGCATAATCGTCCAACTGTCGTTGCGTGTGTGTATATCCGGAAACTCCGTGTCCTTTGCTCATAATATAATCTCCTTCCCATCAATAGATGGCATATTTGCATTGATACAACCAGTCTTTTTCCGCAGTTCTTTGTTTTTTTATATGTAAACAATTTTGTCATTGCGCTTAAACTGCGTTTCACTTTTTTGCTTCTTTAATAATTCGATCTTCAAGATCACAAAATAATTTTTGTTCAGAACTTGAATGGCAGAATAAATCTGTGTCTGCTTGATTCTTTTTTCGGGCAGTATTATATTCTTCAAACGATACTTCGCGGCAGTCTATAATTGCGTCTTTGTGATGATGTTTTACCCTTGGAAAGTTGCGCGCTATTTTCGCCGCTTCGGTTTTTGATTCTGCTCTTACGGGGAAATCAATCGGCATATAAAAACTTTCCCGACGTGTCCGAATTTCGTAGTTACTATGTAATATTTCATTCTTCGACCTCAACTAACTGTTGCGAATATATATCAAAGAAGGTCTCGCACCATTTTAGTATTTCGTATTTTTTAATATCCTGTTCCGAACTAAAATCTAGTTTAGACACAGAATCCGCAATATAATCTTTGATGAATTTAACAACCGTATCAATTTGCTCTTGACTTGCACCGTATATTTCAAATTTGTATTCTATCGTTTCAATTAAGTCCGCATTATTTCTGAATCTATCGGCAACTCCGCTGAAATTCAAAATCAAGCCAGATAAATCTTCGTACACATTACCGATATGGCAATCGTCCCAATTAGCAACGCACACCAACAAATTGCCGTCGAAAGTACAAATTTTCGCCGTTAATATTGCCGTGAACATAAACTTGTCCGTTAAGAATTTTTGCGGATTCTATATGTAAATTTTTAAGAAATTCCGCAATTTCGGCTATCATATCCGAAGAATACCTATAAGAAGTATTTTGTTCTTTATGAACCTCAAATTCGTCAACGCCGTTTCGTGTCGATAACAATTTAGGAATGGGCAATTCCACTTGTTCAAAATTGGCATACATTTCGTATTCAACAGGATTGTCAGTATGTAATTTTATAACATTACCCGACTTATTCCTTTGTAGCTGTTTCGTCCCTAAAAATTCGTTTGTCTCGCGCACAAGCATTTTATTATTTATTTCTTTTATCTGCGATATTTTCTCTCTCATTTCGGAAGTTATATCCGTATTTAAATAATAATCTTTTATAACAATGACGCAACCGCGCGTGGTATAAAGTAAATCTACGCTTCCGTTTCTTTAATTGTAAATGATTCAATTCCGAATTCGTCGTTTTCTATTGCCGTAGCGATAACTTCGGGCTTGTTTTCTATTCCATAATTTAATATTGCAATTATTTTCTTGGCATAATTCTTCGGATCGTCAAATGCAGATTCCAACAACTTATTTAATATCGGGTTTATAAAAACGCCGCTATGATTATCGTTTTGTAATCCATGATTAATTTCCGATAAAGAGTAAGTTGCTTTTGTCAGATATGTATTAAAAATATCCGTAGAATCGAGAATTTTTTTGAACACTTCTTTGCCGTAAAATTGTCTTTGCTCATCATAATAGTTTGTAAGCGTATCATAAGCATAAAATAATTTCGTAAACGTCTTTCCATCATCCACCTCAAATAGGACATCGGCGATTTTATCGATATTTTCACCGTAACAATAACAATTTGTGTTATCAGCCGAAAAGAAAGACGTCCTCACACATTCGTAACGTAGCGCAAATTCATTTACTAAATATTTAATTCCGTTTGTCGCCCTGAATTCGATTATATAGTCGAATATGCCCTTGCTGTATTCATCGGTATAAAATATAACGGAATGATCACTGTAGCTTGTATCTGCAGCCAAATTTGCAAATTCTTCGTATGAACTTGTTGCCTCTGTATAACGCAACCCGCGACTGCGATAAAACGGTTTAATGTTTGAATCATCGGTAAGCAAATCTGCGATTCTGATATCAAATATTCGTTCTAACGGAATATAATATTTTGAATTCAACTCCCTTTCGCCGTTTAGCATTTTTGTGAAGCTGCCCTTATCGCGTTCTGCCTTTTCGTAAACCGATTCATCGCCAAGCTGTCCGTATATTTTATGAGCAAATCTTTGTAAGTAGCTATTTTTGCATTTTGCATAAGACGATCTATTTTTTTTCTCTTGGCTTCATTTAAACTGTCTCCGTGGTTTAGTTGCAAATTTCATATCAGCGCACAATGAAAAAATTAAATATAGAGTTGTCATTTTGAGTATTTTGACTGTCATACAGTTGCTATGCTTTTGATAATTCTTTTGAATAAAAATGACAACTGTAACAAAAAGATGTGCCCATTTATCACATTCATAAAACTAAATCATATTAGGTTATTTTTTGACAACATGTCTAAAACCTTTGCACCCGGCTCCATACTTATAGCAGTATATTGTCTAGACAAAACAAGAGGCACAATAGAAGAAGTATCTAGATCACATTTCAACTCTTGCAACAAACTCAATGCTCTTTGAAGATTATTATATTTCGAATAATCACTCTTGTCTTTTTTAAAAACTTCTAACGGATGCTTATTTCCAACGATGTAAGGCAAATCAAAAATTACAATATTACCTTGCTTATTTTTCCAGATAAAATCTTGTCCATAATATGTTTCATTACCAAACGTTGTATTAGATGCTTTTCTATTATAATCTATATATTTCTCTCTGAATTCATCTGACACACATAACAATGAATTTGGTTCTAAATATTGATTAATAAGGCTTGCATAATCATTGATTGCTAACCCACCATTTAATAGCCCAATTATCAACAAGTCGGAATAATTTTTCTTTCGCAATTGCACGTTTATTTCGTAAATTACTTTCATTAAAGATCCATATAACCATGCTGCCGTTCCAGCTATAGCCAATGGCCCATTTACTACAATTGCCAGTCCATTAAACATCTTAAGATATGAATCTTTATTTTTTAATTTTAATATTCTTAATAAATGTGCCAATTGAATATGTCGAATTGCTTTTTCGAATCTTCCAAGTACTCCTTTATTAGTTGGAGAACAATCGTCTACCTCTTCATATAATCTCAAAGTGTCCGTAGCAAATATTCGCTTATGGCACTCTGGGCAATATTGCTCCTCTTCAATATTATATACATCCAGTTCCTTTCTCCCGCAGCCATTAGGACATTCGTGCAGCATAATTTTATTAGGTTTGCCATTTTCTCTTAATGAAGACAACCAAAACAACGTAGATTTCAAACTTGTGTTCCTATCCGTCTTTTCTTCTCTTATATTTTCAAAATACTCATCTAATGCTAATCTAAAACTTTCCTTTGTTGTTTCTGCATCTTTAAATTTTATATTACTACTCGGTAAAACAAATGTTATTGCTTCCTTCTCATCGGTAAATTCAGCAACTCTGAAAGGATTAACGAATCTAGACCCTTTTAGAGATAATAGATCGTTGTTTTTTAAGAGACTATTAACTAGTTTGACGTAACCGATATTAGTAAAAGGTATATTGTCTCGAACTTGAGATTCATAACTACTAGAATCAATAGTAATGATATTGTCTGGTAGTTTTTCAGAATCTGAAATGCTTACCTTGATAAATTTTCTTGTTATTTGCAATATCTCATCTTCTGACGGCTCTCTCATATATGTACAACTTTTTAAAAAGTCTACTACATCTGGATTTTGGGCAATGTCAACATGCGAAGTCTTGTTAATATTATTAGTCATTTATTCCTTGTTCCTCCCTTATTTTTATGGGATCAAATCGATCAATTTGAATAGGAATAACAAATGGGCTTGATAATGTTTTTACTCTTGCAAAACCCACATCTTGACTTCTGAGTAATGACTGACTAAAATCCGAAAAATCATAAAACTTTGCCAGTTCCTTAATTTCCTTTTCACTATTTAAATGCGTTACAAACCAATTCTCTGTATTTGCTAAAATATTAGAGTGCACCGATGATACTTCCTGTGTTGCATAAACTAATGCAATACGATACTTGGCCCCCTCCTTTGCCAATCGTGGCCACGTATCAGTTAACTCCATTTTATTACCAATCAAGTTATGTGCTTCTTCAATATATACAACTATATTTGGTGGATTCTTGCCGTCAGTAAACATCTCCATTGATTTATTAAAAATATATTTTGCTATTTTTTTGCTGATATTCTCACGCAATAATGCTAGTCCCACCGACAAGTCCAGTATTACTATTTTTCCTTGGAGTAAATGATTATAAATCTCCTGAGCAACATCCGCATCTCTATCGGGAGTGTGATATTTATTTGCTTCAAATAAAGCTTTAAAGCCAAAAATAGGTTTATCCTCATCATTTCTTCCCGCCATAATATTTAATAGCGATTTGCACTCACTATCAAGCCATTCGTGCTTGCTACTATTTAAAATAGGATTTGCAAGATTCACTTCACGTGCTTTTTCAAAGAACTCAATTGCTTGATCAAAATCAATTCCTTGATTTGGATCAATATTAGAACCTATTTTTAACAAAATGTCATTTGAAACCTTAAACTTTATTTTATAGTTTTTTGCTGGCAGGAATCTTGCTTTATTTAATAATGTTTTATAGATTGCTAATTTTAAATTATACCTATTTATTAAATTGTACTCTGCCCCCTCCGGCTTATATAAAGATATATTCTTAAATGCTTTTAAATCATTTGACATATTTGGCATATTCAGAACATCACAAATGATCTGAAAGCCTTCTTCTATCTGTTCATAGAAATTTGTTAAAAGAGGCTTAAATCCAATTGTGGGTAGCATTCTATATCTTATACAATCATCCTTGTAAATATCTGCAATCGCTCCTTTATCTTGCTCGTTTGCATTAGCATATTCACCATTTATATCATATATTAACTGTCCTATTGGCAAATTAAATTTCTTTGATATTCCTTTGACAACTGATATTGTCTGTTTAATCATATTAGATTTACCTGTTCGAGTCATACCTAAAACTGCAGTTCTACGTGCAAGAAAATCCGATGGCTGTATAGTAAACGGCACCAAATCAGATGAGTCATTTCTATGTAGTCTATCAGTAGAAGTATATCTTACCGTACCAATTTTAAATGCTTCAACCTCTCCTTGTATTCCCAAGGATTTAAATTCAGCTTTTGAGCTATTTTTTCTAATCGGATCAACATAATTCACAATACGATCGAGTGCTATACCTGTCGGCATATAGACGTTTAATTTTAATGATGAATAAAAAGTCTCTATATCGCTACCTAAAATCAATTCTTCATTTTTTATATAGAACGTTCCTAATACCCTGCACTCTAAACCGCTAAATTGCATCTTATTTCTTGTTATAGCGTCATAATAATCTTTATCGTCCTCTCCGAAAACAACCTTTTGTTTTTGAAAACCATCGATTTTCGTTTTTATCATATCATCATCTTGAGGCAACTTACATGAGCCATTCACTCTAAATAATATTACTTGTCTATCAAGCTCATCAGCTTCATTGAATTTTTTAGGATTAAATGAAGTAGCCACTAAAAATGAATTGTGAGGAATACCTTTAACATTCTGTTTCCATTCATCGTTCGTTACAATAAGTGCCTGTTCATAATTTATTGAATAAACCCAGCCAATAAAATTATCTTCTTGAATCAAATCAAGCAACTTATTATCTACGTCAATCTTATCAACTATACTCATATTACACTCCTCATCGTATGTCTATTTTTAATTTATCCATAATGTCTTTACTCGGCCAGAAATCATCTGATAATGCAATTATCTCTTTATTCCTACCTTTATTTGCTGCGCTATAATTTATCTCATACCTTTTTATATATTTATCTTTATATAACTCAACCATTTCATTCTCATCGTCATATGTTAACATCCACGGAATATCTGCTTTACATATTAATTTTGCAATATCACGATGGTCTGTATAATTAAAGAAATTTTTATATAATTCTTTTCCTTTCTTAAAGTAAGGAGGATCAAAATACGCAAAGCTATTGTAATTATACAGAGGCAAGTAATCAACTATAAACTCTCTTATTTCTTTATTGTAAAGGATAATTCTTTCTTTAAATTTAGCGATTCGCCTAATTCTATTAATTAAATCAACCTTATTGTATCTTGCATCAATCAAATAATTACCAGTTTGATCATATCCTCCAATTGGTCCAGCTTTTATAATCCCTGATCTATTTGTTCTATTTAAATAAAAAGTTGCAAAAGCTAATTCAATAGAATATTCATTATTATGCTCAACATAAATCTTTTTTTGTTCTCGCCATTCTTCAACTGAAATTGGTTTTGTCTCTATTAAAGAAACGAATTTATCCGTCTCATTTATTATAGCATTCCATATGGAATATATTGCTACGTCGTAATCATTTATAACTATTCTATCTGTTTGATTATTAAAAAGCAATGCTAGCGCTACCCCAGCACCACCTGCAAAAGGTTCAATATAAGTCCCGTTTTTCACACCGGAACTTTCCATTAATAAATTGACCAACGGCGTTATTTTAGCTTTTCCACCTGGATATCTTAACGGAGAATAGTTCATATCACCACTCCTAATTATCATAATTCGATTTTGATCGAATTAATCAATGTTTCAAATTTAAACACTTTATCTGATGCATCTTTTAAATTAATCAAGATTTTCAATTTCTCTTTTTCAATCTCTTTTTGCCTTATTATATCAATCATCCCATCGCTAACTATTACAAACAGTGACTTTTGATATTGCGTATGAGCTTGGATTTGAAGTGGTTTTTCACTAATACTTAATAATTCTTTTGCAAAGCGCTCTGTCTGGTCCTCTATATACTTAATCTGCCGTCCTGTTGATGTATTATTATATTGCCAGTTAACATTTCCATTATGGAATATGAATGATTTATCACTATTATTATCAATAAGTATTTGCAAACAACATACCTGTTCATTTTTAGTCCCATGCCGCAAATTAATAAATTTTATAGCATTATCTTTTACAACTAAATCAATTTTCTGACGATTTGCATAAATCTCATCCAAATCATTCCTATTTGCTATAAAATTTGTTGCCCCATGCCTTATATAGATTTCCCCTGTCCTTAATGCACATCCTTTCTTGTTATATTCTTTTTTTATTATATATGGACGATCTATATTGTTGAAAATTATTAATGCTAAAAGTTTCTTACCATTGTATTTAAATCTAAATAACTCTACGTTAATAAAAGGTTCACAATACTCATTTAATAATTGATTTATTTCTGAGATATCTCTTACCTTTTCATAATCAACATCCATTATATTATTTTTATCATTATCTAGTCCTATGATTATATATTTTTCCTCATTACTACTGACATTTGCAAAACTTACTACATCTTTTATTAAATCTGGCGTTTTTTCTTTATGATAAAACTCCTGCTTGAAATCTACAAATTCTGTTTCATTTTGGCTTTCAATTAGTTGTATTATTTTCTGTTCTCTTAGTTTGTCTTTATCCATAGTCATATAAAATAAAATATTACGCCTCTATAATATCACTATCTGTATTATAAATATAACATAATGATGAGATGAAATCAAGTCTTTATAATAAAGTTGTCCATCCCATATCAATCGAAAATCTTTATTAAAATCCATAAAACATCAAGTGTGTCATTGAATCTAAGTCAAAAGCCTTTACTAAATACACTATGCAAAGTATCCGCTTTTAATTCGCTATCTTTGACTGATACAACTCTTACTCTGCTCTCTGCAAAATAGCTTACCTCTTTAATAGTTTCTATTGACGAGCTACCCAGGTTCAATAGTTAATAATTCTTCTAATGCCTGGTATTTGGTTTGCGATTTTAAATTGTTATATGTAAGAACACTCATTGTTTCACTCTCTAAGTATGAACGAATTAATATGAGTCCTTCTTCTTTGACATAATCATTCAACACATCTTTTTATGCTTGCTACTCAACATTGACCTCATTTAAGAAGCGACAATACAATATCATTCTCTTCTTGCCTTCTTTGTTGACCGCTTGACTATTCATTTTCCCTATCTCATATAAAATAAAGAGAGTTTGACTGCTTATGCAGGTCAAACCCTCTATGTTATCCAACGGATTAAATGACTTTCTATTCAAGTGTGTTCATTGCATCATACTTGCCATGGCTGGTAAATGAGATTGTGACAAATTTTTCGCGAATTATGAACCATAAAATGATACCTCAAAATACCATAAAATAGAAATATATTATTTAAATTCCACAATAATTTCTACAAATATTTTGACAAAAGTTTCTACAAACAAAGGATTTAGAAATTATTTGAATTACTTAAAATACTATATTTATGGCGTTAAAATACCGATTTTAGGCAAATAAATGTCAATAGAAATTGCTTTACATTAGCCCAACAATGGGTCATGAGAACTGTTTGGGCGCAAATCTGGGGCGGGTTCATCGGCTTCCGCCAATCAGTGCCATATTTGGTGTAAATAGTCCATTAATAAATCAACGACAAAAGATTTTGCCAATATAAATTTAAGAGATTGCATTTCAATTTTATTAATTCTTGTATCATTAGGTACGGTAACGTATAGTATTTTTAACAATCTTCGTCTATATTTGTTACAAATAAAAAGACTAACACGGACAATTCATAGATATTTACCGTATCGGCATTAATAACAAAGGCGAGTAAAAATCGATTTCTTATAATTAATATATGACATTTTTTGTCAAGTTTAATTAATGAATATGCGCGGCACTTATAGGAGCTGCGCGTATGTTTGTAATCAAGCAAAGAACATAGCCGCCGTCATATCGAGATAGTTATCTCCGCTGTACTGCGGAAAGAGTTTCTTAACCTCTGCTTTGAACTGCTCTCCGCTCTTGCAATTTGCGGCTACTATCTTAAGTTGCATTAAATAATCTATCTTGGTTCTTGCGTCTTTAAGGTCTTCGGGAGTATAGTGCGATGTAAGGATAAAAGCGAAGCCCTTATCTATGTAGTCGCTTAGCTCTTTAATAATCGCGTCGGCATGCGCCGCACCCGCAACAATAGAGTGGCAGTCGTGCCCAAGCATATGCGTATACACGGCATTAATCTCGGGGATTTCGATATTGTAAGCCTCGCTCGTCTTGGTAATCACGAAGTCAATACCGCCGATATTAATGTCGCCATCTTCTATAATATCGGTGATGTTATGCAAAGAGCTATCGAAAGCAGCGCCGAACACATTAGCAAAATTATCTATCAATGCCTTACCGCCGCCCTGCTCGCCGTATAGCTTCGCGTTAAGCGTAGCGTATTTACGCGCATTAGGCAGAAACGCGCCGCCCGCATCATGATAGGCAATTAGTATGCCCTCCACATTCAAGTCCGCGACATAGCCGTCCAGCGCCGCATTGTTGTCAAAGAAGCACGGCGACTCTATAATCACCGACTTGCCGTCCTTCTCTACGATAAACACCTCGTCGCTCAAGTAATCGTCAGTGCGGTAAGCGTGCAGTTTAACTTTCCCAAAGTCGTAGACGTGCACCTCGCCCTTAGCGAGCTTAACCGAGCAATAGTTGTTCTTATCCATAAAATTTACCTCCGATAAATTATTAATCCGTAAACGCTATCGATTACAACGCCAATATAACAGCGACAAGCGCATAATACAAGACAGTTACTTTTCTATTATCGGATAATAAATTAGTTACTTGGTTACCAATATGAACTATTGACGTACGCGTTGCGCTCTGATATCATATTAATAGGAGTTAAAATTATGCTGACAAGGGAAGAATTACCCGAATGCCCCGTCGCCACTACGGTGCAACTAATCGGTAATAAGTGGAAGTTGCTCATAATCCGCAACTTGATTTACAGCGGCGACCAACGCTTCACCGACTTCGTAAAGACGATACAGGGAATAAGTAAAAAAGTGCTCACGGACAATCTCCGCGCCTTAGAGAGCGACGGACTTATCGAGCGCGAAATCTTTGCCGAAGTGCCGCCGCGCGTGATATATTCCCTTTCCCGCCTCGGAGAATCCTTGCGCCCCTTACTCAACGCGATGCACGACTGGGGCGTCGACTATAAGGCGGCTCTATAAATATATAAGAGGAAAAAATGACTAACGAAGATATATTACGCGTTGCGATGCGTCAGTCGGCTATCGATTTGGGCTGCAATGCCGAGGACTTTTTATCCAGAGAAAACAAAGTCGTAATATCGCGACGAGACAATGCAGCCCGAAAATATCTCGAGCTGCCCTTTGAATGCAACCTTGCTTCGTACGGCAACAATATCGTAGCGTCGGTACGCGAGGATATTGCGGACACGGTCAAAAGCTATATCGGACGATATAATCTCGAACATTGCTTTGAAACTCCCAACTTAAACGTCTTAAGCGACGCCCTTGCAAAATACGGTCTGAAAATCTGCTTTATGGCAGAATATTTTCTGCCCGACGTGACGCTTATTAAAAGGCGGCATTGCGCATACGAAACGCGCCTGTTGACCCAAATGGATTTTGCGGATCTATATATGCCTGAATGGAGCAACGCTCTGTGCGAAAAGCGCAAGGAACTCGATGTCCTCGGCGTTGGCGCCTACGACAACGGCAGACTGATCGGACTCGCCGCATGCAGCGCCGACTGCGACAACATGTGGCAAATAGGCATAGACGTATCGGCAGATTACCGCCGCCAAGGCATTGCCGCCGCGCTCACGTCCCAACTCGCTTTGGAAATCCTAAAGCGCGGTAAAGTCCCTTTCTACTGCACAGCCTGGTCAAATATTAAATCCGTACGCAACGCAATCAAGAGCGGCTTTAGTCCAGCATGGGTGGAGTTAACCGCTAAGCCTGCAAATTTCGTCGAAGAAATAAATAAGGTATAGCCTATTACGATTTTATATAATTGTTTCCGTTACCGTCCGCTTCCGCCCATTAAGCATTAGAGCGACTTATCAATAATCTACTCCAAGCGATTATGTGTATATCGACATGTTTAATTGATTAATATAAATATTATCGAGATAGCAGATTGCCTACTCCAATAAGTCTTCCATCGCGCAGCCAAGCGCTTTTGCCAAGCGATATAAGGAATCGGATTGCGCTTTATTAATATCTTTATTGCGCTGCTCATACATCTGAATGCAACGCAGACTTACTCCCGACATATCGGCAAGTTCCCTTTGCGAACAGCCGTATGCCGTTCTGATTCGCTTTAGATTAGTGTCGCTATTGACTGCCTTGACTTTCTCATCCAGCACATCGGCGAACTTCTCTACGCTTGCTTCGTGCAAAGTCGGATACAGATTTATTATGTCGTTATACGACACCGCTCTGAATATATCCGCATATTTTTTAGAAGTGCGCCACTGATAATAGCACACAGCCCAGCCGCACCAATACTCTGCGCTGCGACTATATTTTTCGCTCGGCTCGATAGACAACTCCTTCCCCGAAGTTTCAAGAATGCACTCTATGGCAATCTCGATGCCGCTTTTGCCTATAAGATAACTTGCCTCGCCGTTCTCCATACGTTTACAAGCGGTAGCCGTCATAAACATTTTAACGAAATCTTCGCCATTGATATTGCAATCGTTGATAGCATAATCAAAAGCGTCGCCCATCGATGCCATTGCGCGATTAAGATATGCTTCGGGGTATGCGCGCATCTCCATTTTTAATCTCCCATCTTAATATATCCGCCATATAAATGCCGTCCGATTGCTCCGAACTCAATTTCTGATAAATCTGCTCCGCGTCGTCATTCCTTGCCTTACGCAGTACATAATACTTATCGCGTTCCGCTGTCGTCATCCCTTCGAAGCGCAGCAAAGAAAATGCATACTCCGACTTAATTACGAACTGCTCGCCCAGCTTCCCGAGCCGCATTGCGCGTGCAAGCTGCTCTACTGTAATTCCGTTGTTGAGGAATGAATCCGCATAATCGAAATACGAGTCGTCCGCGCGATAACCTACTATGGCGTCATAGGCGTTGACGTTAACATAAAAGTTATCCGTCAAGTATTTCTTTGCCCTGCCTGCGATAGGCGTCTTTATGCGGAACAATCTGTGTTGAATTAGCACTGCAATCCAGTTAAGTATATTATAATCCCCACTAGTTAGCTTAAGTATTCTTAGATTCTCGATATCAAGCGTATACTTATTGGCAAAGCCGTCTTTAAGCGAAGAGCATGCCCACTCTTTAGCGAGCTCCTCGCTCTGCGTACAATAAAAGCCAAAACCGAAATCATTATGAGCCTTGCCTTTTCCAAATTCGGGCTTCTCAATTATCTTATCCGAACCGTGATAAAGCGTAATGATATTTGACATTTTCAACCTGTGCCTATTATTATATATTGCATTTACAATATATCACTATAGTGATACTTTTGTCAATAGTAATTTGTTAATTACTTTGAGATAGAAAAGTAAATAATTAATAATGTAAATTCTATTATCCATAGTTTACATTTATAAATCGACTTATTTTATCTAACTAAAATCAGCCGTATAGATAATAAATATAAGCTATATAAAGGAAAAAGCGCGGCTCGAATGTCCGTGCTTTTCGGTAAAAAATCTTTAGTATTTCTTAAGTATATAAAGAATTTTTTTATCCGATGATTTGTCCGATTATCTGACATCTGATTGTGATATCAACCTCGCAAGCCGCATTGTAGACAGCTACGAAACCGATACCTTTTTCATTGCTTATATTATAACAAGTCGAGAAGAAAATCGCAATAATTTGCATAATAAGCGATACTTAACATACGGCGCATGTCAATATATGACAGATTATATCATATATAAAAAAGCACGTATTGCCTATCGACAATTCGGATAGTCGCTACCGCATTAAAAAGGCTTGCAACGAGTACAAGCCTAAGCGCTAAATGTCCGTATCGAGCAGAAAATCGATAATATTCTTATGGATAATGCCGTCGCCCGAAAAATCGTGCTTATCGCCCGATACGACATACTTAGGATAGTTGTCAGAGACTTTACGCAGCGGGCGGAATTCGCGCTCCACCACCGCAGCGTCCGCAAGAAGATATGCGACCTGAATATACACCTTTTCGCGTCCCTTTGTGCAAATAAAGTCGATTTCGTACTCGCCGACTTTCCCGACGCTGATATCGTATCCGCGCGAAAGCATCTCGAGAAAGACGACATTCTCGTATAGCTTATTGTAATCTATCACATCGCCGCTCTTTACATTATTGCGCAGTCCCAAATCTGTAGCGTAATACTTCTCGCTCGTGGAAAGCAGCGCTTTACCCTTAATGTCGTATCGCGGCGCGGTAATGACTACCATGGCGTTCTTGATAGCGGCGATATAATTCATAAGCGTTGCGACAGTGGTGTTTACTCCTTCCGCCTTAAGCTTCTTACAAATAGAATTGGCGGAGAAAGGATTGCCTGCGTTGTCGAGCAGAAAAGCCGTAAGGCGCCTTAATAAGTCGATATCGGTTATTTTATTGCGAGCGATTACGTCCTTAATCACTATAGTATTGTAGACATCGTCGAGATAAGAGCGCACCGATTGATTGTCTTTCAAAAGAAAGCGCTGCGGCAGACCGCCGTATTGCAGATAATCGTCGAATAATTCATCCTCGGGATTATTGACAGTCATCTCCCTGTAAAATCGTAAACTCTCAGAAAAAGTAAAAGGATAAACCGTAAAGTGAACGTACCGCCCTGCGATATAGGTTGCAAGCTCGCCGGACAGCATATTGGAATTAGAGCCGGTAAGATAAATGTCGCAGTCCAAATCTACGGCAAGAGAATTGATTACCTTTTGCCAATCGACTACTTCCTGTATCTCGTCGAAAAACAAATAAATGCGACTGCCTTTAGCTTGCTTACTCTTTTCAACGATATAATCGTAAAGATTTTCGGCATTAAGAAGGCGCCTATTGGCGAAAGACTCAAAGTTGAGATTGATAAGTCGGTCCTCGGGGATTCCGCTACCCGCGATATGCTCCCGCACCTGCGAAAGCAATACGGTCTTACCGCTGCGCCTTACTCCGATAATCACCTTAATGAGCGGTTGATCTATAAAGGGTATAATCTTATCAAGATATTTCGTGCGCTGTATCATGGCTGCCATTCCTTATGATTTTTTATAATTATAGCATATAAAAATACTATTTTCAATGGTTTTATTTAGAGTGAGAATATAAAAATCAAAAAATACTGTCAAATTTATCATATAGAATATTTTTATTCTCTTATCTAATATAAATAATTGTGTCGATTAGTTAGCTAATATAGGAAAAAGCGCGGCTCAAGTTTCCGCGCTAAGGTGAAAAAATGTCTTTAGTATTTCTTAAGTATATAAAGAATTTTTTATCCGATGATTTGTCCGATTGATCTGACATCTGATAGTGATATCGACCTCGCAAGCCGCATTGTAGGCAGCTACGAAATCAATACTTTTTCATTGCTTATATTATAACAAATTGAGAAGAAAATCGCAATACTTTTATACTTAATTCCACATCGTATCGCAGCTACTGACAATACATGACACAATATGTCAAATATAAATACAGAGATATTAAGTATACGACATAATAAAAAATTGTAGTCTTTTCGTAAGGTTTTTACTGATATAGTGTACAATTATTTTATTACATAAGACGCTTATATTTATCATTACGGATATCTTAAATCATTCAAACAATCAATATACTACCGACCGTATCGAAATAAACAAACTGTGAAAAATAAAATTACTTGCATAGTTAAAAAATTTAGAAATCCAACTATTTAATTAATCTCCCGTACAATTATAATTGCACCTCTAAAAAAGTATTTTCTTTACTTGCTGTAAATACCCTGTTATAAGCTCTTATGCGAATACGTCTAATACAAAATACTAATAAATACGGCTAAACGGAAAGGTTATTTTGATTAAGCGCATTTGTTAAAATACAGTCAATAAAAGTTTATTAGGCAAGGTGTAGCATGAATACAAACGATGTTGTCGCAAAACGAATATTGCAATTACTTGATGAACGACATCTTTCTCAATACAAACTCGAACAAAAGTCTTGTGTCTATCACGGCGCTATGAACAGAATATTAACAGGCAAAAATAAAGGCATCACCCTTGCGACGGTATATAAAATTGCTTGCGGATTTAATATGACGCTTAACGAATTTATGAGCGACATTTTTCAATCCGAAGAAATCGAAGTAGAATAAAAATGTCCCCAATTATTTTTTATAACCACAATATTGAAAAAATCAGCAACCTTAACAAAAAACGCCAATACTGTCAAAAAGAATGTAATTCCGCCGCCATTGCGAGAACGACAGTTACCGCCTTATAACGTTTATAATAAACCGCTTACGAAAATCAAAATCAATATAATTTGCAGAATAATATCGGCTATAATCATATGCACAGTCTGCCTCTGCCCTGTTGCCTATGCCGAGCAGATAACGAGCGATACGCTCTTATATCCCACGCTCGGACTGTACTGCGCCGACGCGGACAGTATAATCGGCGGCAGCGAGAGAATATACCTCACCGACGAAGAGCAATTCGCGCGAGGTAAGGCTATTAAGCAATCGCAATATACCGTATCGGGCAACGGAACGGCTGTCTTTGAAATCCCTTTCTACTCCTCATACGCTGGCATCCCGACATTAAACGTCACCGTTGACGGTAAGAAGATATGCGGCGAAGTATGGTATGGCAATTATGAATCGTCTTGGGGCAATTCCGCCTATAGCGACAACTCTGTCATTAAGTATAGGTTGACGTATACATATCCCTCTACTCTTGCCGACAGCGTAGTAGGGACGCTATACACGTTGACGCCCGTTGCCGACACGATGAGCGTCAAGGTAAAGCTAAACGATAAGTGCGGCTATATCTATGACGATATCAATCGAGTATCGGTATCGAGCGCCGCAGACGGCGCGCAAATATGGCAATACGACAACGCGCTGTCACGGAATTGTTACCATTACTTCTTTGCCTGCGACAGCTCATATATAGACTTCTCCGCCGACTGCGGATATAAAATGCAGACTATGACGCTGAAAGAATTTATCGACCGAGGCTACGACAGCGACTTGGAATATTACAAAGGCGCAGATATCGACATCGGCTGCATATATGCTACTGCCAATAGAATGTTAAGCTACAACATGGGCATGACGTATAACAGATTATTTTATCCCAACCTTAGCAAGGTAGCTCTCAACTCCTATAAGTTCAGTATCGAACTACAAGGCACGGCAATCATAAGCTATAGCAGCGAAATGTCGATACAGGTATACGGCAGTTACGACCCGCCGGTATACATTATGGTACACAAGCAATTAGGCGACTACAAGACCGACTATACCTTATTTATGAACAGCCGAGCGCCTTATATATTAACTTCGAGCGAGCCGGTCGAGAAAAACGGAACAACTTATACGGCAAGCTCTACGGGAGACTTTCTATTTCTTCTCGGTTCGTCCGAGACCGCAGGCATACAAGCGCATAAACTCAATAAAAAGCAAGTGATTATCTGTATCGTATTCGGCATTGTCGGAGGAATAGCCGTCATCGTGGCGATAGTATCCGCTGTATTAGACGTAAGATACAGACGTCGATACAAATGACGCTAACGGCATATAGGGGCAAGGTATGACGGAGAATAAGAAGCACTGTTGCTTTATCGGGCATAGGCAGGTATTGGCAAAAGATATCGAGGACAAGCTGACCGCAGCCATAATATCGGAGATAGAGAGCGGCTGCAGCTCCTTTATAGTAGGAACGCACGGAGAGTATGACGAGTTGGCGCTTAAGGTATGCAGACGGCTGCGCGATACCGAGCGCGGCGATATACGCATACAGGTAGCTATTACGAGCCTTAACCGGATTAACAAGCGCGGCGCGCTATATGCGCCCTATTGCGATGTGGATACTGTAATGTATGCGATAGAGGACGCGCACTATAAGAGACAAATCACTGTAAGCAATATGCAAATGATAGATAACTGCGACAGGATAATCTGCTATGTCAATACCGCAGCATACAGAAGCGGCGCCAAGACCGCGCTGCGCTATGCGCAGAAACAAGGGCTGAAGATAGTTAATCTCTACCGCGAGCAGGACCAGCCTCTTTACGGCATGACAATGGAACAGATAAAGGAACTGTATAAGTAAATACGCGTAAGCGGTCCGCCTTATCCCATATAGTTTTTAACCCGCTCGACATAGAAAAAAGCTACGATTAGACGCTGTATTTCAATATCGATTATAAAAATATTATTTTATATAAGTTTGTAGAGTAAAAAATATCTGTTTGATTTAGCGCGTCGCCTTTCCAAAGCGGCAATATGGCAAGCCATTCTCGCAAAACCGCACGACGCATAAAAAGCGTTCTATCGAGGTCGGCAGTTGGAGCGGCGACTCGATTTACTTGCGCGCCTTACGCTTATCGGCAAGTGCGTAGCTGTCGTCGATACGCGCTATTATCTCGTCGATGTCGCAAGTATCTTCCAGACTAAGCGCTATCCAATGCTTTTTATTCATATGATAGCCGATATAGTATCTGTCGTTATCGATTAACTCGTCGAGCTCTTCGGGCTTAACTCGCACGTTGATAATCTCTACAATGTCGTCGCTATCCACGCCCAACTTGCGCTTGGAGACGGAAAAGATTACGCCGTACCACTTGCGATTGTCCTTCCTGCGCCAGATAGCGACATCGGGCGACTTCTCCCACAGGAACTCAAGCTCGTCTCCGTAAGAGGCGCGCACATACTCTATAGCCGCCTTGGCGTTAGCGCTCTTAAATATCTGCTTTTCGCAGCAATTAGCGGCTATGTCTGCAAGGACCTGCTCGTATTCCGTCCTCACTTGCCCTAAGAAAGCGCCAACGGCGTCGCTCGCAAGGAATAATGTAAAGGGCTCGCCCGTCTCCATGTCCGTCACTTCGCTGCCGACCGTGCCGTCCGCGCGAGCGAAAATCCTTAGCGACATCTGCCCGTCGATAAGCGACGTCTCGTACACGAGCTCGCCGTCTCGCTCTATAAAGCCGTACGCCTTAAGCCTGTCGTAATCTATCTTAACATACTTGAATACTAGAGCTATTATATTATCCATTATATATACTCCTGACTTTAGACGGCATACCGCCTGCCTATCTACTCAAATCAATCGCCGCCTGCCTCTATAAAGACATCATTGATTAAGCGGCTTAATACTCCAAAGCCGCGCGGCGCTCGAGCAGTCTGCGCGGCAATTACGGAGACCGACCTTAAGACTTATTCCCGAAAAACGCTTGTACGCCTTAGCCTATTATAATCCATACCGAGAGGACGGCACAAGCCGCAAGACGATTATATAACAAAAAAGCGGACAAAACCGCATGATTATGTCCGCTTTCCTTGGCGCACCCTGAGGAGTTCGAATCCCCAACCTTTGGTTCCGTAGACCAACGCTCTATCCAATTGAGCTAAGGGTGCATACTATGTCAATTATGCTCGGGCTGCCTGCGCCGCACTTGCATTTGCTAATATATTATAGTCGCAGACATCGGCTTTGTCAATCGAATTTATACAGTTGATTACCAAGGCGCGGCACGCAAACTTACGCGCGTATAAATATTTATATTTATCTTAATAATATGCGCCTTTACGCATAAAAGGCGGCGATAATATACTTTTATGCATAATGTGTGCATACTCGATAACATATTGTTAGTTATTTGTTTCATTATCTACATATATTTAACATATTGTTAATATTATACTAACTTAACGTTATTTACTTGCATATTTATACAAGCAACACTATAATAATAACATATTAAAATTTACTCTTTAAGGAGAACAAAAAAATGAAGAAGAAGTTGTTACTTATAGTAATGATTTTGGCAATAGCCGTAACGACGGTTATCGGCATAGCCGCTTGTAACGAAGATGCTATAGTCGTATACACCAACGCGTACTTTGCGCCGTTCGAGTATATGCAGAATCAAGAAATCGTAGGCGTCGACGTCGACATAATGAACAAGGTCGGAGAGAAGCTTGGCAAGAAAGTTAAATTCGTCAACACCGACTTCGCAATGGTTATCCCCACCGTTGCCGAGGGCAAGCTCTGCGATGCGGGAGCGGCGGGCATCACCGTAACCGACGAGCGCAAGGAAAAGGTCGATTTCTCTATCGAATACTATACTTCCGTACAGTATGTAATCTACAAGGTAGGCTCTTTCGATACCGCTACGGCTAACGACGGCAACACCGTAATATATTGGGATAAGCTCGCAGGAAATAAGATCGGCGTTCAGCTCGACACCACCGGCAACATTTATGTAGCGGGCGAAATTGCTAAAGACGACGGTTTCGACGGAGTATTGTTCGAGAGTGGCGCAGAGTGCAAGCCTTACGACGACGCAATGCTCGCATCCAGCGCGCTTAAGTCCGGTCAAATCGACTGCGTAGTAGTCGACGAGCTCCCCGCTAAGTACATCGTTAACAGCAGCAACGGCGCTTATGCTTGCGCAGCTCTCTATTACGATGCAGACAGCGCTACCGAAGAGCAATACGCTATAGCTGTGACCAAGGGCAATACCGAGCTGCTCAACGCTATCAACGAAGTACTTACCGAGATGCTCGTAAAAGACGCGGAAGGCAAGACTCAGATAGACAAGTTGGTATCCAAGCACTTCGGACTCAACGGCTAAATCAATCTATTAATTTTAAGGATTAATAACAACACCAATCGGCAAGAGAGCGTCGCTCTCTTGCCTTTAACGTTAAAGGCATATGGATTTTTTTAAGGATATAGGCGAAATACTCTCGACATCGGAATACATGTCGTATATTTGGAGCGGATTAAAGACTACGCTTATAGTGTCTTTAGGCGCCGCTACGCTGGGCATGCTGCTGGGAATGCTGGTGGCGATAATAAAAATATCCGCTCAGACTAATAAGAAACTGAAAGTACCGGAGATTATCTGCAACATATACATAGGTATAATACGCGGAACGCCCGTCGCTCTGCAGCTGTTCATAATGGCATTTGCAATACTTGCGATACGCAACTTCCCTTTAGAGATAACGGCGATATTGACTTTCGGCATCAACTCGGGCGCATATGTCGCGGAGAACCTACGCGCAGGCATAATGTCCGTAGACCCCGGGCAGACCGAGGCGGGACGCTCGCTCGGATTAAGCAGCTCCACCACAATGATGAGCATAGTAATACCTCAAGCCATTAAGAACGTAATCCCCGCAATGGGCAACGAGCTGATTGCGCTGATTAAAGAGACCTCTATCGTAAGCATGGTAGGACTTATCGACCTCACCTTCGCGGCAAAGATTGTAGGGGCGGGCGACAAGATGGCAGATTACTTCGTACCTATGATGGTAGTCGCGCTATTCTATCTTGCGATAGTATATATCCTTACCTTTATACTACGTAAACTGGAGAGGAAGCTCCGCGAGAGCGAGCAGCATATCAGCGATAAAAAAGCAGCTAAGGTGCAGGCGAAAACCACTAAGAAACTCAACCGAATTCAGACGCGTTACGACAAGTACGTCGCAGGCTTAAAGACAGACACGCAGGAGGATATGTAATGGCAGACTTAGATATAAAGCAGGATGCAAAGCCTTGCGAAGAAGTTATGTTGAGTATCGACGAGCTTACGAAGTCATTCGGCAACAATCAGGTGCTTAAAGGCATATCGACTAAAGTATGCAAGGGCGAAAAGGTAGTCATTATCGGACCGTCGGGAAGCGGAAAAAGTACGCTGCTGCGTTGTCTTAATCTAATGGAAACGCCTACAAGCGGCGCCATATACTTTAACGGTGAACAACTCAACGCCAAAAATGCCGATATCAACGCTCATAGGCAGCATATGGGCATGGTGTTCCAGCACTTTAACTTATTCAACAACCTCACCGTTGTGGAAAACATCATGCTCGCGCCCGTAAAAATCGGTCTTAAACAGTTACGCAAGCAAAAGCTCGAGCGTCTAAAACTCAAGATAAAGCAGCTATTCGGCAAGGATAAGGATAAAGAAATCAATATCACCCTTAACAAGCGCGTCATCTATAAGCAAGCTATGGACAACGCAATGCAGCTGCTCGACCGCATAGGTCTTAAGGATAAAGCTACCGTCTACCCCTCTACCCTTTCCGGCGGACAGAAGCAACGCATAGCTATCGTACGCGCGCTCGCCATGAACCCGCAGGTAATGCTCTTCGACGAGCCGACGTCCGCGCTCGATCCCGAAATGGTTGGCGAAGTCCTCGAGGTAATCAAGGAACTTGCCGAGAGCGGTATGACCATGGTAATCGTTACTCATGAAATGGGCTTCGCGAAAGAAGTCGCTACCCGCGTATTGTTTATAGACGAAGGCATAATTAAGGAAGACGCGCCGCCCAAGGAGCTGTTCGGCAATCCTCAAGACGAACGCCTTAAAGAGTTCTTATCCAAGGTATTATAAGAGGCTATGCCGCAGCGCCGTAACGCACAATTAGGCGCGCTTAAATGCACACAGTCGCAATATAATTACGTAAAACGTGAAATGCACCCCACAGTTAAACAATAACCTACAGGGTGCATTTTTTATATAAAAAAAGGACAAGTATTCCACACTGCAACGCATGCTTTAAGCTAAACGTTATAATAAATGCGAGTACCTATTACCAATTACTTAATAAGTAAACAACATCGATATCGCAACGTCCGCGCGCAATCGCATATTTGCACGCTTATCGCAAGCAATTCCGTAAGACGCATTTCACAAGATATATGGCTATACATTAAACATTTACGGCAGCTATGTTAATTCCGAGAGCCCTTTTTATTTTACAAGGAGAGCGGCGCATATAATGCGTCAAATCGAACTTATCTAAGAAGGACGGCACGCACTGTCAAAGCAACGTATTAAGCGTCTGCGCTTGATATTCACTGCCTTAAATGGTCTGCACCCCTGACAAATCAGCTCATATTATCGAGCAAACAATAGTATACGCAAACTCCTACGGCAAAAAAATTTAACAAAGCCGTGTGCTCAAATGCATTGTATATGTTATATCTTCTCAGATTGCTTATACCGCTGCGTAAACAAAAAGCAGCGATACTGTATCGCTGCATAAATCCGAAAAATCAAAGCGGTTAAACTCACAAATCAAGACTCATGATATAGTCGTCCATTACGAAGCCGCCGCCTATATCCGTGACGACGCTGTCTATTATCTCAAAGCCCCACTTCCTATATATTGCTATAGTATCGTCGTTGCCCTTATTGACGGTGAGATAAACGGAGCAGCTGCCCTCGGCTATCTCCTTAACTCTCTTTAACATTGCCGACGCCAGTCCTCTGCCTCTGTACTCCCTGTATAAGTACAGCTTGCTGAGGAATGTGCGCTCTCCCTCGTTGACCGCGGCGAGGTAGCCCGCGCGCACGCCGTCGCACAGTACGAACTCGAATATATAGCCGTCCCGTACTATCTCATTGAGTACAGTATCTATATTCAGAAACTTATCCATCATATAGTCGACTTGCGCTACGCCCGTAATAGGCGCAAAGTGCTCTCGGGATATCTCCGTGGCCATAGTCTTAAGTATAGCGCACTGCTGCGCGCTGTAGATTCTCTCGTAGCTTATTTCCATATGTCGACAATCCTTACCCTATACGAATCCTGCGGCAATTTTCTGCTTCTCTATGACGGCAGCCGACCGACTAATCCAAGCGGCCCTATATACCTATCCGCAAATATGCAATAACAAAAATGTATCCGATATTAGTCTATGCCGCTGCCGCTTAAAGAAGCCGTAGACGCGTCTATAGTCCCGATACGGTTTAATACAGTGCCTTACATAATCTTATGCGTATTAACCGACACAGCCGCTCTGTATGCCGTCTAAAACGCGACAGAGCGTCAATCGCCTGCCGCGCAAGAAATAGTACGCCTTATTATATCGAATGCGTACTAGCCTAACTGCCTGTACGCATTAAAAATACCAATCGGTTACTTCGCCGCACGGCGCCTATTGAAGCGTCTGTTTACTTGACGAGCAACATTCTGTCGTTGGCGAACTCTCCGCCCGACACTTCGTCGAACTTGGCAAGCAAATCGGCTACCTGAAGATTGCTCTTCTCCTCGCCCTTGACGTCGAATATTATCTTGCCGCCGTGCATCATGACGAGCCTGTTGCCCATCTTGATAGCGTCTTTCATGTTATGCGTGACCATAATGGCGGTGAGTCTGTTCTCCTCTGTGATGTCTTGCGTAATCTTGAGCACCTTCTGCGCCGTCTTGGGGTCGAGCGCCGCGGTATGCTCGTCCAGCAATAACAGTCTGGGCTGCTTGAGCGTAGCCATAAGCAACGTCAGCGCCTGTCTCTGTCCACCGGATAGCAATCCCACCTTGCTCGTAAGCCTGTTCTCAAGTCCCAATCCGAGAGTAGCGAGCTTGTCCTTGAAGAAGCCCTTCTCTTTCTTGCTCACGCCCCAGCCCAAGCCCCTTATCTTGCCTCTGCGGTTGGCAAGAGCGAGGTTCTCCTCGATGTTCATATTGGCGGCTGTACCTATCATGGGGTCTTGGAACACCCTGCCCAAGAATTTAGCCCTCTTGTATTCGGGAAGTCTCGTAATATCCTTGCCGTCTATGCAAATGCTGCCGCTCTCTATGCCGAATACTCCCGCTATGGAGTTGAGCATAGTGGACTTGCCCGCGCCGTTGCCGCCGATAACGGTGATAAAGTCGCCGTCCTCCACCGTAAGCTCCACGCCCGTCAGAGCGCGCTTCTCGTTGACGGTGCCGATATTGAAAGTCTTATGAACGTTAATT
Organism: uncultured Christensenella sp.; assembly: GCA_910583735.1. Lineage (GTDB taxonomy): Bacteria > Bacillota > Clostridia > Christensenellales > UBA3700 > Alloclostridium. The sequence continues at coordinate 56,382 of CAJTXS010000004.1, forward strand.
AATTCCAGCATTGTCCTCTTCTCCTTCGACTTCGCACTTAGCATCGCCGTCCCCTGCGGTGACTTCGCTATCGGGCGCCATATCTGCCTCTACCGCCTGCTTAGCCTTCTTAGCCGCCTCGCGCATGGCTTTGCGCTCCGCTCTCTTAGCCCTGCGAGCCTCGCGCTTAACGATATGCTTGGCATATACGGGATACTTGCCGAGCTTTGCGTCCAGCCACGCTCTTATCGCGTCGATACGCTTTGCAAGAGCGGGCAGTTTGCTTTTCATAAGCGGCAGACAGAGCGCAAGCACGACCAATACTGCGGTAATCAGCTTGATATACTCCGTGCTCAATCCCGCTTGGAATACGAGCGTAATGATAATACGGTAGATTATACTGCCTATAAGCACGCTTGTAAGCGTTAACAAGAATGAATTCTTGGAAGGGATAATCGTCTCGCCTATTATTACCGACGCAAGACCTATCACGATAGCGCCCGAACCCATCACGAGCGTAGCGTTGCCTTGATGCTGCGCCACCAGCGCGCCCGATAAGGCGATAAGACCGTTGGAGAGCATCAGACCGATGAGCTTGGTATTGTCGGTATTAATACCTTGAGCGCGGCTCATCTTCTCGTTGGCGCCCGTAGCGCGCACCGCGCTGCCCAGCTCCGTACCGAAGAACCAATACATCACGCCTATCACCGCGACTACGACCATCAGTCCCGTAATGAGCGCGGAGTAAGCCGACTCGAGTTTAATCCAGCTGTAAAATAGCGAATTATTGACAAGACCTATGCTTGCGCGCTTATTCATTATCAGATAATTGATAGAGTACAGCGCGGTAAGCGTAAGTATACCGGACAGTATGGGCGGTATGCGGAATTTAGTATTGAGTATGCCGGTTATCAATCCCGCTCCGCAGCCGCCTATCAAGGCGACTATGCAGGAAAGTATCGGGTCGGTGCCGCTCGATATAAGCACCGCGCTGATAGCGCCTCCCATTGCAAAACTGCCCTCGCATGTAAGATCGGCGAAGTCGAGCATCCTGAACGATATAAACACACCGAGCGCCAGTATCGCCCACAGTATGCCTTGGTCTAATCCGTTAATTAAAGCGTAACCCATCTCTTTTCCTTAAAATCGGGCTCCGCATATGTACGAAGCCCGAAAAAAATCATTATTTAATTATTCCGACGCTCTGTCGAGTATTGACTGCGGAATCGTGAATCCGATAGCCTCGGCTATATCTTTGCGAACGGACAGTGTACCGTTCTGCTGCGTCTGGACAGGCATCTCCGCCGCGGACTTGCCGTTGACGAGAATATCGAACGCCATATGGGCAGCCATCTTGCCCAGCTCGTAGTAATCTACTCCGTAAGTCGCTACGCCGCACTTGTCGTTCATACCCGACTCGCCGCACACGATAGGTCTCTTGAAGTTGCTGTTGACGTTGGCGCTGTGCAAGGTTTCAGCATTCTCCGCGAGCATGTTGTCTGTAGGGATATATATGATGTTGGCAGCGGACAGGGAAGTCAAACCGACTTGAATCTCGCTTACGTCCTGTACGCCCTTTTCCACTACCGTCCAGCCCTTAGCCTCGCAGATAGCCTTCATCTCGTCCTTCTGAACGATGGAGTTGTCCTCCTTACTGGTGTACAGGATACCTACGACGGGAGCAGTGCCCGCGAGCAACTCGCCCATAAGCTCTGCCTGCTGCGCCATGGGGCTCTTATCCGATACGCCCGTGACGTTTACTCCGGGAGCGTCCCACTCGTTGACGAGTTTAGCCTGCTTGGGGTCGGTAACGGCGTTGAATATCACAGGGATATTCTTCTCTACCGCCTTTATCTTAGCCGCCTGCGACGAAGAGGTCGCTATCGAGTAGATAAGGTCGGTGTTCATAAAAGTGCCTACGATGGTGGAATTGTTATTGTCGTCGCCGTTGGCATTCTTATTCTTATACTTGACGGTCAAGCCCGCCTCTTTCATGAGCTTGTCCAGCTCGTCTACAAAGCCGGTATTGGCCTTGTCGAGAGCGGTATGAGGAGCAAGCTGTATAATTCCTATAGTGAAATCCGCCTTTTCGCATGCGGCAAAGCAACACGTAAGCGCTACTGCTACTGTAAGCACGATGATGAGCGCTACGATAGTAAACTTCTTCATAATATCCCTCCGAAATCTCAAAGTATGGGAATATTATACCATACAATCGCGCATAAAACAAATATTTTATATCGCGCGCATGCGTGCAGTTAGTTATAACAGATATATTTTTGCACTATTAATCGATACTTCGCTTAAGCGGCGCGCCGTAATATAAAGCGTCCGTAGATATCTGTCTATGCACGCTTACGCTCTAAAGCATTGTACGCGCGATTATTTTGTTGCCTTAATCACATTATATTATCATTAAATAGCGGTATAATTAAGTATAATCATTACGGAGATACGGTCATGAACAACTACGACATAGCTATAATCGGCGCAGGTCCCGCGGGAATGAGCGCGGCAATCTATGCGGCGCGCTCGGGCAAGAGCGTGGCGATATTCGAACGCACATATGCGGGCGGACAGATGCTCACCACCGAGAGCGTGGAGAACTACCCCGCCGCAGGCAAGATATCCGGCTGGGATCTCAGCGAGAATATGAAGAAACAGGCGGAGGCAACGGGCGCGACTTTTATTCAGGCGGAGGTTGCAGACATTAAGATAGACAGCGACGCCGTGACGCTTATAACATCCGCTGCCGAATATAAAGCAGGCTATGTCATAATGGCGATGGGCACCGAGCGCGCCAAACTGAATATCGCGGGCGAAGAGCAATACGGCGGCAAGGGCGTATCCAAATGCGCCACATGCGACGGAGCCTTCTTCAGAGGGGCAAACGTAGCGGTAGTGGGCGGAGGCAACACCGCCGTAGAAGAAGCGGCATATCTTGCAAGGCTGTGCGACAAGGTGTATATCGTACACCGCAGAGACGTATTCCGCGCAAGCGCAAGCGAAGTTGCAAAACTGGACGGCTGCGACAACGTAGTTAAGGTAATGAACGCCAAGCCCGTATCGATAGAGGGCGACGGCAATCGCGTAACCGCTCTTATTGTAGACAAGGACGGCGAGAACTCCGTCATAGACGTGAGCGGTGTATTCGTATCCATCGGCGGACGTCCCAACTCTCCTCTGCTTAAGTACGTGGAGACGGATAAGGACGGATATATAATTACAGATGCCGACATGCGCACGTCGCAACCGAGGATATACGCAGCCGGGGATATAATCAGCAAGCGCGTGCGTCAGATAGTCACCGCATGCTCGGACGGCGCCATTGCCGCAGAGAGTATCTGCAGGTCGTAATCGGACGGCGCAATGCGGCGCGTTATAGCGCATGCAAATATGCCATTGCGGCGCAGCGACTGCCACAGACTAAAGTAGGAAATAATTTTAATAGAAAAATATCGCTCTGTTGTCTTTAATACGTCGTATGACGCATGACCATGCAACAGAGCGATTTTATATAACATATCGTCGTATCCGCATACGTATAGCAGTTATGCCTATATAACGGCTGAGTCCTCTACCCCTCTGTCCGAATAGACCAATTTAGCGTCAAGTACCGCTTTGCCTATAGCTACGAACTTGTCCGCGCTGCCGTACTTGTTGAGCCAATAGCCTGCGTCGTCGTACAGCCTGCGGAATACCTTGGACGAGCGAGACATGTGGGAGGTATATTTATCAAGTTCCTCTTGTATATCGCCGCCGTATTCGGAAAGTAAATACCACTCTTTTGCATAGTCGTATATGGGTTTAAGCGAAGAGATTGCTGCTATCTTGTCATTGCCGCACAGCTTGCACAGCTCGTTAACCGCGCCCACTCTGTCGGCGGGCAGCGCGAGGTTAAACCTGCTTAAACCCAGCCTCTGCCTGTACAGTCCTGCGAGTACATACGCGGCGATGGGCATATTCTCGCCCAAAGAGCGCCCCTCGTCTGCGCAGGCGGCGATTACTCGCGCGATAGCGTCGCAGTCGCACATCATATCAAGCCTGTACATCTGATTGTTAAGTCCTATCTTGACAGACGCCCTCGCTATAGCGGCCGCGCTGACATTGTCGCAACTCAAAAAATTCTCCGTTATCGCGCCCAGTCGCCTTATGCCCGCAAGGCAATAATCGGCTCCCTTAATGCGTACGGCATACGAATACTCGTAGCACTTCAGTCTATATCCGATTATATTGCCGTAACCCTCTGCCGCGCGCCGTCCGCTGCACCTGCGCATAATATCGTCGTCTATTACAGCGCTGATTGCGGGCTTGCACTTGATGCGGTCGATGCCTATACCCATGCCGAACGTCGCCGTAGGAGAAAAGGCGTTGGCGGCGTCGGGAGTGGTGGGGATATAAATCCATTCGCATTGCTTCTTGGCAGCGGCGTACTTGGCGATATCGCACAGCTGAGAATCGCCCACGAATATAATCGCCCTTACGCTGTCGGGCAGATTGACTATGTCGTCCGCAGCGTCGGGAGTGGGTTCTGTCCCGTCCGCATAATATACTCTTGTGACCTTGTAGCCCGCCGCAACGAGGATATCTCCCGCTTCGCTCGCAACGCTCTCATCCTCTTGACTGTAGCACAGCGCGACATGCCCCGCCTTGAGCACGTCGGATACGGCTTCGTTGATTTTACCGACAAGTCCCTCGCCCGCCGCAACGTAACGCGTATAGTGCGAATGCGTAAGCGAACACGAGCACCTTACCTGCTTGGGCGTAAAAGTATAATCCATATATTTTCCTCTGCTTAACAATAAAAATACCACACATCAAGTGCGGTATATTGTCGTAAAAAGGCTATACGTGTACGATTATATCTTTTTTGCAGTTCACAGACTCATGCACATGACCACGCAGGCTATCGCCCTGTCGATTACGCCGCGCAGCGTCTCGCGGCGCTCGGAGCCGCATATGTCGTCTATCTTAAACAATGTGGCAAGCAGCGCGGAGTGACTCACAATCAGCCGCTGCCTGCACGCCGCTCTGCTCATATTGGCATGCGTCCTGAGCGCGCCCTCCGGCTCATATCCGAACCACTGCTTACATATATCCTTGAGCTTGATGACCTGCTTTGCCGAGATAGCGGCGAGATGAGGTATTACCTCGCCCCTTTCGCCCGACCGCTCGAAGTAATACCTAATAAGAGAATCAATAGCGCACTGCGTATAATAGCACGACTCTGCGTATTCTTTACTGTAATCGGGCAGTCCTACGCCCGTCTCCACCACGTCGCGTCTCACCTTCAGCTTGGCGAACTCCTCCGCCATCAATCTGTAGTCTCTGTCGTCCGGCAACATATCCCAATCGTCCATAGTATCCTCCGAGTTATATTTATGCCTTGCAAGAATATATATGCCGCTCATAAGTTAAATAATTGCATTTTTAATAAATTGTGCTATAATGTATGTATAATGAGCAACATTATTTTGACGCCATCTCAGCTATGGCAAAACTATGATGGGGAGACTCAACCTCTTAAGACTTCTTTCCTGCGCTATGAGCGCGTAGGCGACAATTACCGTATAGAAGCATATATTACAGCATTCGATACGGCTTGCGGAGAAGTAAGAGCTTATGTAAGCGGATACAGACCCGCGGACATACAAGCCCCGCCCACAGTCATATTCGTAGGCGACACTGTGCGCGAATTCAAGGAAGAAGACCTGTTAAGCGCCGCAGCAAGCGGCATGATGGCTCTTACCTTCGATTACGTAGGCGCGGCGCCTGACAAGAAAGAATTTACCAAGTATCCCAAAGATATCTCTTATGCCAATTACGCCTTGGCAGGCGACCACCTCGAGAAGGCTGTGCCCAGCGCGGAACACACCTGCATATATCAATGGGTGAAAGTATGCCGCAGGGCGATTACCTTTGCCCGCACTCTTACATCCAATGCGAAATTGGCTCTGTGCGGCTACGGTAACGGCGCGGATATCTGCTGGCTGGCGACAGGCTTTGACAAGCGCGTTACCGCGCTTACCGTAATGCTGAGCGCAGGATGGACGGAGATGCGCAACTATCCCCGTTATGCCAAAGAGGGCTCGGAATATATACTCAACGACGACAGCGAGGGTTGGCTCATAGGCTGCGCCTCGCAGGTGTATGCCAAGTATGTTTCCTGTCCCGTCATGTTCGTCGGTACGACCAACTCCGACGGCACCTCAATAGACAGAGTGGACAACACGTTGCAGGTGGTAGCGGACGGCAATGTTCACTGCATATTCGACAGATGCGCCAATCGCTCTCTGTCTCCTCAATCGGTATCCACGGCATTCGGATGGCTCAAGTCCCGCATGTCCGACGACGAGGATAAGTCTTTCCCTCAATCGCCTACTTTAGAGCTCGATGTGGCGGACAATAAACTCATCGCCAAGTATTCTGCGGATAAATCCGTAGACATCAAGGACGTAAAGCTAATATATGCCAAGGACGAAGTAATAAGCTATATTCGTTACTGGGACACGGTGACGCTCCCTGCCGAGTGCTGCGGAGAATACGCCATACCGCTAAGCGAAAACAATGAGATAGTATTTGCTTACGTTACGGTAACTTACGAGGGAGATATTACCCTGTCGTCTTACATGCAGATACATCGCTTGACGGAAGAGAACTTGGAGTTCGAGCCCGTTAAGCGCAAGACGCGTCTGCTCTATGATAAGCGTCAAGGCATATCAGAGTGGGTGGTAAGCGGAGTACAGGATATGATTAATCCATATTCTCCCGTACTTGATAAGGGCGCGATGGATATACAGGGCATCACCGCCGCGGGCGGAGACCTCACCACATTTGTGCTCGGTACAGGCAAGGTCACTCCCGACGGAGGCAATCTTTTCCGCTTCGACGCCTATTCCGAAAATGCTCGCGATATCTGCGTAGAGATGAGCGTTGTACGCGATAAGAAGGTAATAAGATATTATGCCTGCTGCCATATAGACGGCGGAGAATGGTACCCCTGCACTTTGGATACAAGCGACTTCAAAGACGATAAAATGATACCTTTGCGCAGCTGGGACAATATGAAACGGCTCACATTCAAAGATATATCGGGTATGCTGCTCAACAATATTATGTGGGTATAACCGTATATGAAATTCCGCGAAGGAGATATTATTATTACAAAGAAGAAGCATCCTTGCGGCGGCGACAGCTGGCAGGTAACGCGCACGGGCGCGGACTGCAAGATAAAGTGCCTTACCTGCGGACGCACTGTGATGTTAACTTTGGATAGTCTTAACAAGGCGGTTAAACTTATTAATGGACAGTGATTTGAGACAGCTTTACGAAAAGGACAAGCAGTCTAAGACAATTGCAATAACATCGACCGTAATCATACTGCTACTATTGATAACGGTCATTATTTTGTTGACGCTGCTCTCGCCCATGAACGTAGTGGGAGAAAGCATGCTGCCTTCCATCAAGGACGGCGAGCATGTACTGCTGCTCAAGCGCTGTTACCGAATAGAACGTTACGACGTGATAGTGTTTAAGCGTCCCGACTCCGAGCATCCGCCGATAAAGCGCGTGATAGGCATGGGGGGAGAAAATATCCGCTTTTCCGGCAATACGTGGTATATCGACGGCGAGCCGTTGCGGGACGACTACACGAAAGAATATCCGTATGACTACCTATACGACTCCGAGGTGGGAGCGCAACTTGCTTCCGAAGAAGGACTTACCGTGGGCGAAGACGAGCTCTTCGTACTCGGCGACAATCGCAGCGTATCATATGACTCGCATAAATACGGATGTATTAAGTCCGATTGGGTCGTCGGTAAAGTAATCAAAGTATATTAACAACTCTAAGGAGCGCATATGAAAGCAATCGTATCCGTCATAGGAAAGGACAAGAAAGGCATAATCGCAAGCGTGTCGGGATTACTGAGCGATATGGACGTAAATATCGAAGATATTTCACAGACAATATTGCAGGAATACTTCACTATGATTATGGCAGTGGAGCTCGGTCAAAGCAAGCTCTCGTTCACTCAAATCAGCGAGCAACTGACGCAGTTGGGCGCAAAGATAGGCGTGGAAATCAAGATGCAGTCGCAGCAGATATTCGATGCGATGCACAAGATTGCCATGACAGACAACAATTAATAAATTAAGACTATGTATACCAGTAAAGAGATAATAGAGACTATCAACATGGTATCGCGTCAGCATCTGGACGTGAGGACCATTACTATGGGTATAAGCCTGTTCGATTGCATTACGGACAGCCCTACTCGTACCGCGGATAAGATATACGACAAGATAATGCGCAAGGCCGGCAATCTCGTAAGCACTGGCAATGCCATATCCGCAGAGATAGGCGTCCCTATCGTAAATAAACGCATATCAGTCACCCCCGTAAGTCTTGTCACTGCGGCAAGCAAAGGTCATGAGCAGGCGATCAAGGCGTTGGATAAGGCGGCGGCGGAGACGGGCATCGACTTCCTCGGCGGCTACTCCGCTTTAGTACATAAAGGCATGACGCCTTACGAGAGAGAATTCATCGAAAGTATCCCTCACGCCCTCGCATCCACCGCCAAGATATGCTCCAGCGTCAACGTGGCGTCTACCAAAGCGGGCATCAACATGGACGCAGTGGCTATGTGCGGCAAGATAATCAAGCAGGCGGCGCTCCTCACCAAGGACAGCGATTCGTCGGCTTGCACCAAGCTGGTAGTATTCGCCAACGCGGTAGAGGACAACCCATTCATGGCGGGCGCGTTCCTCGGAGTAGGCGAAGCAGACTGCGTAATCAACGTGGGCGTATCAGGTCCCGGAGTGGTTGCTGCGGCGCTCAAGCAATGTCACGGCGACCTCAGCGAAGTCGCGGAAGTGATCAAGGAGACCGCATTCAAAATAACGCGCGTAGGTCAGCTTGTTGCTAAGGAAGCGAGCAAGCGTCTCAACGCACAGTTCGGAATCGTAGACCTCTCTCTCGCACCCACGCCCGCCGTAGGAGACAGCGTAGCGCAGATATTGGAAGAGATAGGACTGGAGAGCGTAGGAGCATACGGAACTACCGCTACCCTCGCAATGCTCAATGACGCGGTCAAGAAGGGCGGTACAATGGCAAGCAGCCACGTAGGAGGACTCTCGGGCGCATTTATCCCCGTATCCGAAGACGCAGGCATGATAGCCGCGGCGGAGAGCGGCGCTCTCACTCTCGAAAAGCTCGAGGCAATGACCGCCGTATGCAGCGTAGGTCTTGACATGATAGCCATTCCCGGGGACGTAAGCGAAGAGATAATATCCGCCATGATAGCCGACGAAATGTCTATCGGCGTAATTAATTGCAAGACTACCGCCGTGCGCGTAATACCCGTATACGGCAAAAAGGCAGGCGATTGGGCGACATTCGGAGGATTGCTCGGCAATGCCCCTATTATGGAAGTCAATCGCAAGTCTCCGCTTAAGTTTATATCTCGCGGAGGCAGAATACCCGCGCCGGCGCATAGTTTGAAAAACTAAAGTTTAACCGCCAAACGCAACACAAGACGGACTATAATTATATTTAATCGCTATTGAATTACCGTCTTGTATTGGCGGTTAAACCTCTATGCCCCGCAGGGAATAGCGAACGAAAACGACGCTTTTCGTAAGCGGTGCATTGAAAATGCAAAGCATTTTACGGAGGGGTGTCAACGAGGGGAACCATGTAGCAAATATGCGCAAGTAAAATACTTGCGCATATGTAAGCGTTTAATTGGTGCCCCTCGTTCCTTTGATGCCTCGCAGGGACAGCGAACGAAAACCACGCTTTTCGTGAGCGATACCGCGAAAAATACAAGCAATAATAGGCGCAGTATTTTTATATCGGAAAGAGTGAATTTTACGCGCTACAACAATTACTCTTATATGTAACAATGCGCGTAAAAGAGAGAAAACCATCCTTATAATGGATGGTTTTCTCTCAAAGTAACCGCCAATACAAGGCGGCAATTCAATTGCGCTTAGATGTAATTATAGTCCGTCTTGTGTTGCGTCTGGCGGTTATCAATAAAGCAGCGCCCCCGTCATAACTATCGGCACAACGATAGCGACGGCAATCACCGAAATAACCACTCCCACCAAGACCGAAACCAAGGCGCCTACGCCTGCCGACTTAGCGCGCTTGGGATACTCGTTGTTCCACACAAGCCAAAGAATCAAACCGACTATCGGAAAAAAGAAGCCAAGTACGCCATAGCCTGCGCTGGACGCGTCATCCTCTCTTGCTCTCTTAGAGTTATTATTGTTATTAATATAACTTGACCTATCGGTCTTAACGCCGCAATGTACGCAGAAGAATGCCTCTTCCTCAATCTCTTTACCGCAATTCCAACAATACATAATTATTCTCCTACAACACGATGCCCAGTACAATCATTGCCACTACGAATATCACCCACAGCACAAACGAAGCCAACGCGCCTTTGCCAGCCGATCTCGACTTCTTGGGGTAATCCTTACGCCATACCGCGTAAAGTGTAAGTCCGACAATAGGTATGAGAAATCCGAGAATACCGAACCCCACGCTGGGCGCGTCATCTTCGGCAGGATGATAAGAATCATCCACTTGCTTGACTCCGCAATGCGGACAGACATAGGCGTTATCGTCTATCTGACTCCCGCAATACTTACAATACATATTATTACCCTCCCCTTACATGCAATCTACTCAATCTATACGCTTAAGCAGCCTGCCTTATCCTATCTTATCAAGTGCGCGACGTATAATGGCTACACTTATCTATTTCGACAAGGACTAAGTCGGCAAATATGTTGCCGTGTATAGGACATAGCGCCGACGCTCCGCCGCAGCGCGTATCGCCTTTCACATCTTATCCATAGTATCCATCGAATGATTGCCATTAATAGCACATATCGTTAAGATAAGGATAATACATTTATCCGATAAAGTCAATATGATAGTAATTCATATGCTGTTTAATAAGCCCACTATAACGTTTTTATCAGATATTGCCATTAGTAAACGCAATCGACGCGCAATTTCCGCAATTTAATTATTAATATTACTTCTGCAAATAGCTTCCAAAAGGTTATCTATTTGCTTCGCCGCTCTATGCTTTTACTACAATTAAATAATAGGCTATTAACGCAATATTAAAATAAATATAAATTATTAAGACTTTACTATATACCCCGCTTGCAGTTATCGGCAAAGATTTGCCATCGATTATACTGCAATATCGTATACTTTATAATACTTACTTATCATACATTAAAAGTAAATACGCCGACATATCGAATGCTCTTATCAATCAAAATTTATAATAATATTATATAGCTTATCTTTTAATATATTGCAACGCAAAAAAATACCGCCCCGATTAATATCGGAGCGGCGCATGTAATTGCGTTTAATTACTTCTTGGCAGGGGTGTCCTTAACCAACTCGATGATAGCAACCTCTGCGTTATCGCCTCTGCGGTTACCCAATCTGATAATACGGGTATATCCGCCGCGCTGACCGCAAGCCTCAGCTCTCTTAGCATAGAAAGGCGCATGCTCGTTGAAGAGCTTCTCGATAAGGGGATGATTGACATCCTTGGTCCTCTCCTTGAATACGCTCATCTTCTCGCCTGCGGGCTTCTCTTCGTGCAAATCGCGCAGGACAGACATCATCTTCCTTCTCGCGTTGAGCTTCTTAACGCCGTCGTTGGTGAACTCGCGCTGCTCCTTAACGCCCGTGCTCTTATTGGTAACTGTCTTGGTAACTGCAACCGTATCGGTATAAGTATCCATAGCCAGCGTGATCATCTCTTCCGCTATACCGCGTACTTCCTTAGCCCTGTCAACGGTGGTCTCAAGGCGTCCGTACCACAAAAGCTCGGAAGCCTGAGTGCGCAGCATAGCCATTCTCGCATCGGCAGTTCTGCCTAACTTTCTCATTGTCAATGCCTCCTACTCTTCCTTGTTGCGCAGATTGAATCCCAAATCCTGCAACTTATTCATAACTTCGTCGAGGGACTTCTTGCCCAAGTTACGCACTTTAAGCATATCGTCCTCGCTCTTCTTAACTAAGTCTTGTACGGTATGGATGCCCGCCCTCTTAAGGCAGTTATACGACCTTACGGACAGATCCAAATCCTCTATGCTGGTCTCCAGCTTCTTAGTCTGCTTCTCGTCGTCTTGGCTGATGAGTATCTCTTGAGACTTCATCTTCTCGACCAAACCTACGAATACGCTTGCATAATCGGACATTATCTTAGCGGACAGACTTATCACTTCCTTAGGAGAGGAAGTGCCGTTGGTCTTAACGGTGACGGTGAGCTTATCCAAATTGATATTCTGACCTACGCGCGCGCTCTCTACCTGATAGCTTGCAGCCTCCACGGGGGAGAAGATAGAGTCGACGGGGATATATCCTATGGGCTGGCTCTCGTCCTTGTTATCCTGAGCGGAGACATAGCCTCTGCCCACGCCTATATTGATGTCCATCTCCAGCTTAGCACCCTCGTCGAGCGTGCAGATGTACATGTCGGGATTAAGTATCTCTATATCCGAGCTGTGCTGAATGTCCGCGGCAGTAACTACGCCCGCGTCGTACTTGCGGATTGTAGCTATCTGTCTGAAATCGCGATCGTCGGTATGAGTCTTGACGGCAAGTCCCTTAATGTTAAGGATAATCGCCGTAACGTCCTCTTTAATTCCCTCGATAGAAGTGAACTCGTGGTTGACGCCGGTAATCCTGATGCCGACGGGAGCGGCTCCGGGCAATGCGCCGAGCAGTATTCTCCTCAAAGAGTTACCCAAAGTCGTACCGAATCCTCTCTCGAGCGGCTCGGCTATAAACTTAGCCTCTTTACCATCAACGATATCGACTATCTCGATTCTGGGCTTAATGATCTCAATCATCTTACTACCTCCTATCAGCTATTACTTGGAATACAACTCAACTATGAGATGCTCCTCAATATGCTCGCCTATATCCTCTCTTGCGGGCAACTCGGCTATTGTGCCGGTGAGTTTCTCCGCATCGAAAGTAAGCCATGTAGGCACGGTAACCTTAACCGCGCCGGACTTGATATCCGCGAACACTTTCTTGTCGTTCTTGTTGTCCTTAACGGAGATTACGTCGCCCTTTCTGGTAAGATAAGACGCGATGTCTACTCTCTTGCCGTTAACAGTAATAAGACCGTGATTGACTATCTGACGCGCCTGAGCTCTGCTGGAAGCAAGACCCATGCGGTAAACTACGTTGTCCAATCTGCGCTCGAGCAATACAAGCATGTTCTCGCCCGTTGCGCCTCTCATCTTGCTCGCCTTGTTGAAGTAGCCCTTGAACTGCTTCTCGCAAAGACCGTAGAATCTCCTGGTCTTCTGCTTCTCGCGGAGCTGGATAGAGTACTCGGACGCCTTCTTGCGGGTAGCCGCGTGCTGTCCGGGAGGAGTAGGACGCTTCTCCAAAGAGCACTTGCCGCTCAAGCATCTTGCTCCTTTCAAAAATAACTTTTCACCCTCGCGTCTGCACATACGGCAGACAGGTCCAGTATATTTAGCCATTCTTCAACCTCCTATTACAGCCTTCTGCGCTTGGGAGGGCGGCAACCGTTGTGAGGGATAGGAGACACGTCTTTAATCAAAGTGACTTCCAATCCGCAGTTAGCCAGAGCTCTTATCGCAGACTCGCGTCCCGAACCGGGACCGTTGACATAAACCTCTACGCTTCTCATTCCGCAATCTACGGCTACCTTAGCCGCGTCCTCCGCAACGGTCTGAGCCGCGAAAGGAGTAGACTTCTTGGAACCGCGAAGTTGCATCTTGCCCGAGCTGGACCAAGATATCGCGTTACCCTGCGTATCGGTGATAGTTACTATTGTGTTGTTGAAGGAAGCGTGTATATGTGCACAGCCCTTCTCGACGCGGCGCTTAGCCACGTTGCGTTTCTTTGCCGAAGATGCGGTCTTTCTTGCTGCTGCCATTATAAACCTCCTTACTTCTTCTTACGGCTTACGGTCTTCTTGGGACCTTTGCGCGTGCGGGCGTTCTGCTTGGTAGACTGTCCTCTTACGGGCAATCCCTTGCGGTGTCTGACGCCTCTGTAGCATCCGATTTCGGTCAATCTCTTGATGTTGAGCTTGATCTCGCGGTGCAAGTCGCCCTCAACCATCAGATTGTGATCGATATATTCCCTGATTTTGCTTACCTCGTCTTCGGTAAGATCCTTAACGCGTGTATCGGGGTTGATGCCCGTCGTTGCAAGTATCTTATCGGACGTTGCTCTGCCGATACCGAAGATGTAGGTGAGTCCTATTTCGACTCTTTTCTCACGTGGTAAATCCACGCCGGCAATACGTGCCATGAAGTTACCTCCAATTCTTTGTGAATTAAAATATTTTAGTCGCTCTCAAGGAATGATAGGGATTGATAACGGAATGAAACCCTATTCAGCCGCATCCTCTATGCGAATAATGCTATGGTATTATATCACTAATACCGCCAATTTGCAAGAAAAAGCTACCGTCAAGCGGCATTTTTTCTTATAAATAAACGATATCAGCCCTGTCTCTGCTTATGCTTCTTATATTTAGAACAGATTACCATGACTTTACCGTCTCTTTTGATAATCCTGCACTTATCGCACATAGGTTTTACAGATGGTCTTACTTTCATTATCGTCTCCTCCTATTAATTCTTATTGCGCCATACTATCCTGCCCTTGCTCAAGTCGTAAGGGCTCAGCTCCACCTTAACGGCGTCGCCTTCGAGTATTTTTATATAGTTCTTTCTCAGTTTTCCCGACAGATAAGCCGTAATGACGAATCCGTTGGTAAGTTGGACCTTAAACGTAGTCGCGGGAAGCACCTCTATTATCTTGCCTTCCGCCTCAATAACGTCCTCTTTAGACATTGCTACCTCCATTATCGACCGCGGCTATCTCCGCCGACAGCGTTTTATTATCGGTTATGCCCCGAGACAATTCGTCCGACAGTCTGACGCTGTGTCCGACAAGTCTGATATGCTTGATCTTCTTCAGCTTGGGACTGTCTGCCGTCCTCTTTATCCCGTCAGCGAGCAATACATACGTCTCGCTTACGATAGCTATTACGGCAAGCGCGTCTCCCGCGTCGTGTCCTGCGGTGGATATTACCACGTCTCCCGTCTTAGGCAATTCTTTCATATCGACCTCACAGCGACAGTATATCGCAGCCGTCCGAGGTGATTACCACCGTGTTCTCGTAATGAGCCGACGGCTTGCCGTCTACGGTGACCACAGTCCATCCGTCGCTAAGCTGCCTTACGGCATAATCTCCCGCGTTGATCATGGGCTCTATGGCTATCGTCATTCCGGCGCGCAGTCGCATGCCTCTGCCTTGCTCGCCGTAATTGGGGACCTGCGGGTCTTCGTGCATCTCGGTGCCTATCCCGTGCCCTACCAGCGCCCTCACTACCGAAAATCCGTTGCTCTCGGCATAGGACTGTATCGCATGTCCGAGATCTCCGAGGCGCGCTCCGTCTCTTAAGACCTTTATTCCCTCGAAGAAGCTCTGCTTGGTCACTTCTACGAGTTTATGCTTGAGCTCGCCTACCGCGCCCACCTCGAAAGTGCGCGCCGCATCTCCGTGGTATCCCTTATATATCGCGCCGATATCGACGCTTACTATATCGCCATCCTCTATGCGTCTATCCGAAGGTATGCCGTGCACCACCTGCTCGTTGACAGATATACAGGCGGACGCGGGATATCCTTCGTATCCGAGGAAGGAAGGGATTGCGCCCTGCGATATTATGTAGTCGTGCGCTATCTTGTTAAGATGCGCGCTTGTGACACCCGCCTTGACCGCTTCGCCTACTTTCTCAAGCGTATCTCTCACTATGAGATTGGCTGCGCGCATAAGCGCGATTTCCGCGGACGTCTTAACGGTGATCATCGAGTATCCTCGCGATATCCGCAAATATAGTCTCTACGCTGCCGGTGCCTTCTACGACGCTGAGCTTGCCCTTAGCCGCATAATGGTCGGCGATGGGCTTGGTCTGGCTCTCGTATACTCTCAATCTCTCCTTGACGACATCTTCCTTGTCGTCGTCGCGCTGATACAGCGGCTGAGAACACTTGGCGCAGCATGCGTCCTTGTATGTAGATATGTGATACGTCTCGCCGCACTTGCACATACGCCTGCCGCTGATACGCTTGACGACCGTCTCCGCGGGCACAGCCACGTCTATGACGACGTCTATGTCCGTAAATCCGTCCAGCGCCTCGGCTTGAGCGAGAGTGCGGGGAAATCCGTCAAGGATATATCCGCCGTCGCAGTCGGGCTTGCTCAGCCTGTCCTTGACGATTTCCACGGTCAACCCGTCGGGGACGAGATTGCCGCTGTCGATAATCGACTTGACCTTTATGCCCAAAGGCGTACCTTCGCGTATGTTGGCGCGGAAGATATCGCCCGTGGATATGTGCGGAATACCGTATCTGTCTTTTATCAGAGCCGCCTGCGTGCCTTTACCTGCGCCGGGCGCTCCGAGCAAAATGATTTTCATTATTTCCAAAAGCCCTTATAATGACGCATCATTATCTGAGACTCGAGCTGCTTGTTCAACTCCAGAGCCACGCTTACTACGATCAGCATGCTGGTCGCCGAGAAAGCGTTATTCAATCCGATATCCTTACCCAGCAACTGGAATAAGAACGTAGGGATAATCGCTATAAAGGCGAGGAACAGCGCGCCGCAGAGCGTAATCTTGTTGTTGACCTTTGCAAGATACTCGCTGGTAGGCTTGCCGGGGCGTATTCCTCTGATAGTTCCGCCGTACTGCTGAAGGTTGCGCGCCACGTCAATGGGATTGAACTGTATCTGCGCATAGAAGTACGAGAAGAATATGATGAAGAGGAACATGAACACGTAATATACCGCCGTGCCTACTCCGAGATATCTCGTATAGAATTGCTCGAACGAGCTTCCCTGGAAGAAGGATACGATGATCTGCGGGAACATGAGGAAAGAAGAAGCAAAGATTATCGGCATGACTCCGCTTCCGTTAACCTTTATCGGGATATTGGAAGTCTGTCTGTTGTAAATCTTATTGCCCTTTACCTGTCCCGCATAGCTTACGGGGATATTGCGCGCCGCTCCGTCCACGAACACTATCAGCGCGAACAACACTACGACCAGCGCGAGATAACCGAAGATGAACCACAAGTTATTGAGGTTGGAGCTCACGGTAGTGAACGCGTTAATCAGCGAAGTTCCGAATGTAGATATGATACCCACGAATATTATCATGGACGAGCCGTTGGTGATGCCGTACTCCGTGATCTTCTCCGCAAGCCACATTACGAAAGCGGAGCCCGATGTGAGCAACAGCGATACAACGATATACGATACCCACTTGGAGCCGAGCGTCGCCACTATGCCGCCCTGCTTATCGTAAGTCACGATAATGCCTATCGACTGCACGACAGCGAGCACTATAGCTACGTATCTGGTGATCTGAGTTATCTTCTTTCTGCCCTCGTCGCCCTGCTTGGAAAGTCTCTCGAGCGGGGGAATAATGAGGGTAAGCAGCTGCATTATAATAAAGCTGTTAATATATGGCAACACGCCCAACGCAAACAGCGTACCGTTCTGCAACGATCCGCCGGAAATCATGTTCAGCACGCTCAAAAGTTGGTTCTCGCTGTTAACGCCGTTCTGCAACGTGTTGACATCGAGTCCGGGGAGAGGAATATAACATCCTATCCTGAACACCAACAAAAGAGCGAAAGTGATAAAAATCTTCTTTCTGATATCTTTGTCTCTAAATGCGTTGACTAAAGTCTGCCACATTATAACACCTCTGCCTTGCCGCCTGCCTTTTCGATAGCCTCTACCGCAGACTTGCTGAACTTATTGGCTTTAACGGTAAAGCTCTTGGTAAGCTCTCCGTTGCCCAGTACCTTAATGCCGTAAGGCTCTACTTTGCTCAACACGCCGCTCTCGAGTAAGAGCTGTGCGGTGATCTCCTGACCGCCCTCGAATCTGTCCTCTAAGTCACAGATGTTGACGATGGAGTATACTTTCTTGAATTTATTGTTGAATCCGCGCTTGGGGATACGTCTGATCAAAGGCATCTGACCGCCTTCGAAGCCGGGTCTTACGCCGCCTCCGCTACGGGCCCACTGACCTTTATGACCCTTACCGGAAGTTTTACCAAGACCGGAGCCGATACCTCTGCCCAATCTCTTAGCTTCTTTCTTGGCGCCCTCGGCGGGTTTAAGTTCGTGCATTTTCATACAGCAGTTCTCCTTAAATCTCTTCGACTTTTACCATATGGCTGACCTTTCTGATCATGCCACGGGTGCAAGCGTTGTCGGGCAAGGTGTTGGAATCGCCTATCTTGCTCAATCCAAGCGCCGCGACATTGGCCTTCTGATTTTCCAATCGACCTATAAGGCTCTTAACGAGCGTTACTTTAATCTTCTTATCCATATCGCCCTCCTCAGCCCAAAATCTCTTCTACGGTCTTACCGCGCAGAGCTGCGATTTCCTCTACGGTCCTCATCTGCTTGAGACCGTCGAAAGCAGCCTTGACGCAGTTGATGCTGTTGTTGGTGCCGTAGGACTTGGTACGGACGTCCTTGATGCCCGCTACTTCCATGATTGCACGCACGGGACCGCCTGCGATAACGCCGGTACCTTCGGACGCGGGCATGATGAGCACCTTGCCGCTTCCGAACTTGCCTATAGCCTCGTGAGGCACGGTAGTTCCTACGGTGGATATCTTAATCATATTGCGCTTAGCGTCTGCGGTAGCCTTACGGATTGCCTCGGGCACTTCCGCAGCCTTACCCATTCCGACGCCTACTCCGCCCTGTCCGTCGCCTACGACCATAAGAGCCGAGAATCTCATCGTCCTGCCGCCCTTAACAACTTTGGCAACGCGGTTGAGAGCGATCAGCTTATTGGGCATTTCGTTTTCTTGAGCCTGAGGTTTATTTTCTCTCTTAGCCATTAATCTGTCCTCCGTTAGAATTTAAGACCGGCTTCTCTTGCGCCGTCGGCAACGCTCTGTACGCGACCGGTGTAAAGGTATCCGCCTCTGTCGAATACTACTTCCGTGATACCGGCAGCCAAAGCCTTGTTTGCGATAGCCGCGCCCGCAACCTTAGCGGACTCGACCTTCGTCTTGCCTTTAATCTGAGCGGCGATATCCTTGTCAAGCGTGGAGCATGCCGCCAAAGTTACGCCCTTAACGTCGTCTATCAACTGAAGTATAACGTTATTGGTGCTTCTGTACACGCTGAGACGGGGTCTTTCCGCCGTGCCGGATATCTTATTTCTGATTCTTGCGTGTCTCTTCTGTCTGACACTGTTCTTATCGATCTTATTAATCATATATCCGCTCCTTATTTCTTACCTGTCTTCTTGGCTTCTTTCTTGATTATCTTCTCGTCCTCGCCCATGATGCCGTAACCGTGGTATACGTCTAACTTGCGGACAGCCTTGATATCTGCAGCCATCTGACCTACGAGGCACTTATCTATACCGCTGATGTGGATAGTTGTAGCCGTAGGGCAGTTAAGCGTGATGCCTGCGGGAGGATCTATCTCCACGGGATGAGAATAACCCACGTTCATGACGACCTTATTGCCCTGCTTAGCTACCTTGTAACCTACGCCCTCTACTCTGAGCTTGGCAACGTAGCCGTTGGTGACGCCCTCGACCATGTTGGCGATGAGCTTACGGTAAAGACCGTGCATCGCGTTGACTTCCTGAGGGAGCTTCTTCTCTTTCTCAGTCTTCTCGCAAGTGCAATGCAATACGCCGCCGTCTATAACGACGTGAATTCTCTTATTAACCTGCTGCGAAAGTTCTCCCTTGGGACCCTTAACGGTGACCAAGTTGTCGGGAGATACCGTAACGGTAACGCCTGCGGGGATAACTACGGGAAGTTTACCTATTCTCGACATAATATACCTCCGATTACCAGACGTAAGCGAGCACTTCGCCGCCTGCGTGAGCCGCTCTTGCCTGCTTGTCTGTCATTACACCTTTGGAGGTGGAGACGATAGCTATACCCAGTCCGCCCAATACCTTAGGCAGCTTCTCGGCGGGCACGTATACTCTCAAGCCGGGCTTGGATATACGCTTGATGCCGGTAATAGCTTTCTGTCTGTTCGCGCCGTACTTAAGACGGATAACCATAGTAGGCTGTACTCCCTCTTCCTTAACTTCGACGCCGTTGATATAACCCTCGGCAAGCAGTATGTCGGCGATGGACTTCTTCATCTTGGATGAAGGCATTTCAACGCTGTCGTGTCTTGCCGTAAGAGCGTTCCTGATGCGGGTGAGCATATCCGCTATGGGATCTGTTGTCATCATAGTCTGTTATCTCCTTTTACCAACTTGCCTTCTTTACTCCAGGGATCTCGCCCTTGTAAGCCAGTTCCCTGAAGCAGATTCTGCAAATGCCGTATTTTTTCAAAACGGAGTGGGGTCTGCCGCATATCCTGCATCTGGTGTATGCTCTTGTAGAATACTTCGGAGTCCTCCGCTGCTTATTAATCATAGCTTTCTTTGCCATTTAGATTACCTCCTCACTTTACAAAAGGCATACCCAACAGAGTGAGCAGCTCCTTTGCCTCTTCGTCGCTGTTGGCAGTGGTGACGATACATACGTCGAAACCTCTGACCTTCTCTATCTTATCATAGGATATCTCGGGGAAGACGAGCTGCTCCTTAATACCCATAGCGTAGTTGCCTCTGCCGTCGAAAGAGTCCGCGGGCACGCCCTTAAAGTCTCTTACGCGGGGCAACGCGACGGATACCATCTTGTCGAAGAAGTCATACATGCGCTTTCCTCTCAAGGTAACCTTCGCGCCTATCTTCATGCCCTCTCTGAGCTTGAAGTTGGCTATGCTCTTCTTGGCTCTGGTGATAGCGGGGGTCTGACCTGCGATTTCCTTAAGCTCGGCAACCGCCATCTCGAAGCTCTTGCTGTTGTCCTTGACGTCGCCGAGACCCATGTTGAGAACTATCTTCTCGAGCTTAGGCACTTGATTGACGTTCTTGTAGCCAAACTTCTTGATAAGAGCGGGTACTACCTCGGCCTTATACTGCTCAGCTATCCTATACACTCTATCGGTTGAACCCTTCTGCTCAACCTGATTTTGCTTAGTAGCCACTTATATGTCCTCCGTTAATCTTCTTTCTCGCTCTTCTTGGCCTTGGTAGCGGTCTTGGACGCCTTCTTAGCCGTCTTCTTAGCTGCCGACTTAGCCTTCTTATCGTCGAGCGACGCGCCGCACTTCTTGCATACGCGAGTCTTAACCGTCTTGCCCTCTTCGTCCTTCTTGACCTCGCGAGCGACTCTGGTTGCGACTCCGCAAGAAGGGCAAATCACCATGACGTTGGATATGTCGATAGCTCTCTCCTTCTCGATGATGCCGCCTCTCTCTTGAGCGTTGCGGGGCTTGACGAAGTGCTTATCGGTAGCAAGGTTGCTGCCCTCGAGCACTACTCTGTAGGACTTGTCCGTCGCCTTGATGGCTACGACCTGTCCGCTCTTACCTTTATCTACGCCGGCAATTATCTTAACGGCGTCGCCTTTCTTAACACTGATACTCATTGTGTAGCCTCCTTAGATGACCTCGGGAGCAAGGGATATAATCTTCATATAGTCCTTGTCTCTGAGCTCTCTTGCGATTGGTCCGAAGATACGCGTGCCTCTGGGCTGCTTGTTGTTGTCGATGATAACGGCTGCGTTGTCATCGAACCTGATATAAGTGCCGTCGCTGCGCTGTATGCCCTTGGTAGTCCTTACGATGACCGCCTTGACTACGTCGCCTTTCTTGACCACGCCGCCGGGAGTCGCCGTCTTGACCGCTGCGACTATTACGTCGCCGATATTGCCGAATCTGCGGAAGGAACCTCCCAATACTCTGATGCACTTGATTTCTTTAGCGCCCGAGTTATCCGCAACTTTTAATCTTGTTTCCGGTTGTATCATAGTTCCCTCCTGTATTACTTAGCCTTCTCGATTATCTCGACAAGACGCCAGTTCTTTTCCTTGCTCAAAGGTCTGGTCTCTACGATACGAACCTTATCGCCTATGCCGCATTCGTTGTTCTCGTCATGAGCCTTAAACTTCTTGGTGCGGTTGATCGTCTTGCCGTAGAGAGGATGCTTGACACGCTCTTTAATAGCCACGACGATGGTCTTGTCCATCTTATCGCTTACGACTATACCGGTACGGCTTTTTCTCAGATTTCTCTTTTCCATGTCCTATCCTCCTTACGCCTTCTTAGCCTTTTTAGCCTTAGCTGTAGGCTCGGCGGAAATGCCCTTTTCTCTCTGATGCAATATCGTGAGTACGCGGGCTATGTTCTTTCTGCATTCGGACAGCTGCATTGCGTTGTCGAGCTGACCTGCCTTATGCTTGAAGCGGAGATTAAACAGCTCTTCCTTAAGCGAATTGTACTGTCTCTTCAACTCTTCGGTAGTCATCTCGAAATACTTACTTGACTTCATCGCCGCTTACCTCCTCTTTCTTTACTATTTTGCACTTGACGGGCAACTTGTGCATTGCAAGTCTCAATGCCTCTCTTGCCACTTCGTCGGCTACGCCGCTGAGCTCGAACATAACTCTGCCGGGCTTAACTACCGCTACCCAATACTCTACCGCGCCTTTACCGCTACCCATACGGGTCTCTGCGGGCTTCTTGGTGACAGGCTTATGAGGGAAGATGTCTATCCATACCTTACCGCCTCTCTTGGTGTAACGAGTCATCGCTATACGTGCCGCCTCTATCTGATTGGAAGTTATCCAACCGGGCTCCATGGATACAAGACCGTATTCGCCGTAAGCAATTACGTTGCCCTTGGTAGCCTTGCCGGTCATTCTTCCGCGGTGTACGCGGCGTCTCTTAACTCTCTTAGGCATTAACATTGGCGTTTCCTCCTTCCTGCTTGCTCGCCTTGGCTACGGGTGTCGCCTTGCCGAGCACTTCGCCCTTGTACACCCACACCTTGACGCCGATTATACCGAACGTGGTATGAGCTTCCGCGAAGCCGTAATCTATATCAGCTCTCAGAGTCTGAAGAGGTATCGAACCGTCGTGATACTTCTCGCTGCGAGCTATCTCCGCGCCGTCGAGTCTGCCCGATACCATCGTCTTGATACCCTTGGCGCCCGCCTTCATAGCGCGGCTGATAGACTGCTTCATTGCGCGCCTGAAAGCTACGCGCTTCTCGAGCTGTCCCGCTATATTCTCCGCAATCAGCTGCGCGTCCGTATCGGGGCGTCTGACTTCGAGAATATTGATGTTTACGTTCTTGCCGCCGCATATCTTCTGAACTTCCTTCTTTATCACTTCCACCTGGCTGCCCTGCTTGCCGATGATGGCTGCGGGCTTAGCGGAATAGATATTGACGTTGACGATAGCGTTGGCGGACGAAAGCAGCCTGCTGATCGTTATCTTGGATATGCTGTTGTTGTAGTATTTCTTTTTCAGGTAAGTCCTGATTGCGTGGTCTTCGACCAAGTTATCCGCAAAGCCTTTCTTGTCTGCGTACCACTGGGTATCCCACTCTTTGATTATTCCCACTCTCATTCCGTGAGGACTGACTTTCTGACCCATCTGAAACCTCCTTACTTGACCGCGCCGTCGAGAATGACGGTGATATGGCTTGTACGCTTATTGATGCGCGCTGCGCTACCCTTAGCGCGAGGCATAACTCTCTTGAGTATGGGACCTGCGTTGGCGTAGCACTCTGCGACATAGAGGTCGCTCTTGCTCATTCCGAGATTATTCTCCGCGTTGGCTGCCGCGCTGTTGAGCACCTTGATAAGGGGCTCGCAAGCCGCCTTAGAGGTATTCTTGAGTATGGCAAGCGCGTTGATGTAACTCTCTCCTCTGATGGTGTCGAGCACTATCCTTACCTTATCGGGAGATATTCTGATATATCTGGCGGTCGCCTGAGGACGTTTATCGGCGTTAGCCTTGCGGGCTGCGCTCTTTTCTCTCAATCTTTTAGCCATTGCTGTTACCTCCTACCGGTAGTTTTCTCACCGGCGTGACCTTTGAAGGTACGGGTGGGGGCGAACTCGCCCAGCTTATGTCCGACCATATCTTCGGTTACGTATACCGGCACGTGCTTTCTGCCGTCGTGTACGGCGATCGTGTGACCGACCATATCGGGGAAGATTGTCGAAGCTCTCGACCATGTCTTAACAACTTTTTTCTCGTTGGCCTCATTCATAGCGACTATTCTGTTGATAAGTCTTTCTTCTACGTAAGGACCTTTTTTTACTGATCTGCTCATCCTAAATCTCCTCTCAGTTAATACGCTTTACGATAAACTTGTCGCTCTTGCTCTTCTTATTCCTGGTCTTATAACCCATAGTAGGAATACCCCAAGGAGTGACAGGTGAAGGCTTGCCGATAGGCGACTTGCCCTCGCCGCCGCCGTGAGGGTGGTCGCAAGGATTCATTACGACGCCGCGCACGGACGGTCTTACGTTCATATGACGCTTACGTCCCGCTTTACCCAGCGATACCAGCTCGTGCTCGGCATTGCCTACGGTTCCGATAGTAGCTCTGCACTTGACGAGGATGTATCTCATCTCTCCGCTGGGAAGTCTCAAGGTAGCGTATCTGCCTTCCTTAGCCATCAGCTGCGCGCTCACGCCCGCGCTTCTTGCGAGCTGACCGCCCTTGCCGGGGTGCATCTCTATATTGTGTACTTCGGTACCTACGGGTATCTTCTCGAGAGGAAGATTGTTGCCTGCCTTGATGTCGGCGCTCTCGCCGCTCATTACCGTGTCGCCCTTGTTGAGACCGATGGGGCAGAGAATGTATCTCTTCTCGCCGTCGGCGTAAGCCAAGAGCGCGATGTTGGCGCTGCGGTTAGGGTCGTACTGGATGGACACAACCTTAGCGGGCACGCCGTCTTTATTCCTCTTGAAGTCGATTATTCTGTACTTGATTCTGTTTCCGCCGCCGATATGTCTTACCGTAATTCTGCCGGTAGCGTTTCTTCCGCCGGAACGGTTGACGACGTCAAGCAAACTCCTCTCGGGCTTGTCGCCTGTGAGCTCCTTGAAAGCCGATACCGTCATGAAACGGCGCGCGGGAGAAGTAGGTTTATATCTCTTAATATTGTCGTTAGCCATTGCGCTACCCTCCTATTACACCAAGCTCTCGAAGAAGGATATAGCCTTGCTGTCGGACTCGAGAATGACGATTGCCTTCTTGTAGGAAGCCGTCATGCCCTCGCTCCTGCCCCTTCTCTTCTTCTTGCCGTTTACGTTCATAGTATTTACTTTAGCCACCTTTACGCCGAACACTGCCTCGACCGCTCTCTTAACGTCGGTCTTGGTAGCGGTCTTTGCGACCTTGAAGGTATATCTCTTGTCGGCTACGCCGTCCATAGACTTCTCCGACATGATCGGCTCGATGATTATATCGTAATTATTCATGCCTTGTATGCCTCCTCTATAAGCGCGACAGCCTCTTTAGTCACGATGCACTTGCCGCCGGCAACCAAATCGTATACGTTGACAAGGCTTGCCTCTGTGACGCTCGCGCCCTGAATGTTGCGCGCTGCGAGCACTGCGTTGTTGTCGTTGTTTGCCGTCACGATAAGCACCTTCTTGTCCTCGAGATTAAAGCTCTTGAGCATAGCGGCTACGAGCTTAGTCTTAGCCTCCGCGAGCTCGAGAGAGTCGAGTACGATGAAGTCGTTGTCTCTTACCTTGGCGGAGAGAGCGCTAATTGTAGCCAGTCTCTTCATCTTCTTATTGATCTTCTGAGAGAAGTCTCTGGGCTTGGGAGCGAACACGACGCCGCCCTTGGTCCACTGAGGGGAACGGATGGAGCCCTGTCTTGCTCTGCCGGTGCCTTTCTGTCTCCAAGGCTTCTTGCCGCCGCCTCTTACTTCGCTGCGGGTAAGGGTGCTCTTGGTGCCCTGTCTCTTATTGGCGAGCTGAGCTACTACTACCTGATGTATAAGAGCCTCGTTATAGTCTGCGCCGAATACCTCGTCGCTGAGCTCGAGCGTGCCGACTTTCTTAGCGGCGGTATTATACGTATCTACTTTCATTGTAATCTCCTTTACGCCTTAACGCCGTTCTTAACGATTACGACGCTGCCCTTAGGTCCGGGTACCGCGCCTTTGATAAGAATGAGATTGCGTTCCTTATCGACTTTTACAACTGTAAGGTTCTGTACGGTAACTCTCTCGTTACCCAGGTGTCCGGACATCTTCTTGTTCTTGAACACTCTGGAGGGAGTGGAGTTAGCGCTCATGGAGCCTACGCCCCTGTGATATCCCGAGCCGTGCGCCTTAGGTCCGATGTGATGATTCCATCTCTTGACCGCGCCTGCGAATCCCTTACCTTTGGACGTGCCGGTAACGTCGACCTTCTCGCCTTCGGTAAAGACGTCGCACTTGATCTCGTCGCCTACCTTGTAGCCCGAGCAATCCGCCAGTCTGAATTCCCTAAGATGACGCATAGGCGTTACCTTGGCGACTGCGAAGTGTCCCTTAACGGGCTTGTTCACGTTCTTGTCCTTGATAGAGCCGTAAGCTACCTGTATTGCCTGATAGCCGTCCTTTTCCGTCGTCTTAAGCTGTACGACGGGGCAGGGTCCTGCCTCCACCACGGTCACGGGTATAACTTTTCCGTCCGCGGTAAATACCTGGCTCATACCCAACTTAGTTCCAATGATTGCTTTATTCATACGATAAAGTTCACCTCCGATTATTTTCCGTCTTTACAGACGCTTGCTTGCTTATAACTTAATGCTTATGTCCACGCCTGCGGGCAAATCGAGCTTCATGAGCGCGTCTACCGACTTAGCAGTGGGGTTGTATATATCAATCAGTCTCTTGTGCGTACGCAGTTCGAACTGCTCGCGGCTGTCCTTATACTTGTGAGGCGCGCGCAATACTGTTACTATCTCCTTATCCGTGGGGAGGGGTACGGGACCCGATACTTTTACGTCGAAACGCTTAACCGTATCGATGATCTTCTCCGCAGCCGCGTCGATAAGAGAGTGATCGTAAGCTTTGAGCTTGATTCTGATTTTACCTGCCATGTTCCTTTTCTCCTTCCTAACTCTTGTTTTTGGGCTTCCGCGCCCGGGTGTTTCACATCGTCCGATTTAATATGCGGCTCGCGCCGCAATGAGTTAGTTGCCCGTATTCCGAGCATCGGTATTGCGAAAACTATCCGTATTAACGGTAACCTCCCGCGCACTCCGAGCCAGACAATGCTTATTTATTTTACATTAACGCTTAAATATAGTCAAATCGAGCCGTTTATATCAATGTAAAATCTTTGTAAAATAATTGCGGAAGGCCATTATATAAACATGTCGACCTTCCGCATTTACTTATAACCGAGCTAACTTATTGGCTTTAACGGTAATAGATTGCTTGTCCGCAGCTCGGAGATTGCCTCCTGCCGATATCTATCGCATAGCTTTCGCTGTAACAGATTTTTCTCTGCCGTCAATCTTCGATATCGTCGCCGTTATTGACGTCCCTGCTCTCGCCTTCCTCTCTTCTGCGGATCACTTCTCTGAGATATTTACGCTCTCTCGAGTTGCCCGCGATGATTACTCCCGCCATGAGTATACATATGCCAAGCAATCCGCCTATTGCCGCTACCGTAATGATATATAACTTCTTCTTGACATACTCGCCGCCGTCGAAGTCGCCGCCCATAGGTCCGCTTATGCTGCCCGCTCTCACCGTAAAGCTCGCGCTTAAGTCCCCGTAGCTGACCGTGATTGTATTGTCGCCCTCCGTTAGCGCTTCCTTAGGCGCGTAGGTATAGTCGTTGACGTTAATCTCCGCCCTCTCGCCGTCGGGATATATGCCGTATACTATCATGCCCGTAGCGTTGAACTGCTCGCCTATAGTGTAGCTGCTCTTGTAATTGCCGCCTATCTCTATGCGGATTATCTTATACTCGCCGTCTCCGTTGTCGTCTACTATAATATTGTAGCTAACGCTCTCGAGACACTCGCCGTCTATGCCGTACAGCGTGTTGTCCACCTTTATCCTTACGCTGTAGCTGCCCGTCCACTCGGACGTTATCGGATTGCCGTCCGCGTCTACGTACTCTATCTCTATATCGGTAAGTATCTCGCCGTCCGCGCTGTCTTTCCTTGCCACTGCTTTGGGATGTTGCACGCCTCCGCTGTACTTAAGCGAGCCGCCGTCCGTAAAGACATTGCCCTCGCTATCCGTCCACTCTATAAATATCAATGTCATTCCTACGCCCAGCACTATGTCGAACGTCACGCTTTCGCTGCCTGCCGTGAGCGTATAGTTGAGATAGTTGGGGTCGTCTCTCGATATGGCTGCCGTTATGCTATATCCCTTATGCACCTTACTCGCATTGCTGTCTCCCGTGTATACGAAAGCCACTTGCTCGCCGTTGCACCCGGCTATCGTCGCTATGGGATGCTTTACGCTGCCGTCGTAGGTAAACGACCTCTTGCCCCATATCACCGCGCGCTCCAGCGGAGTAATATTCCACTCGATATTGATATAGTTCTCCTGCCTGCCGTCCGACCACTCGTAATTACTGTTCTTAAGTACGAGGTTGAGCACGTAGCCGTCTATACTCACGTTGCGCGCCATGTATCCCGCCGCATCCGTATACTTAGCGTCGTAATTACTGAGACATTGCCTTATGTCCTGCTCCTCGCCGTTGTATACCGCCTCCCTGCTGAGGATAGGCACTTCCACTCTGCGCTTGGCGATTGTATACTCATAGTCCGGATTGACTATCGTATAGCCCAAATCCGCCTGTCCCGTTGCATCCAGTATGCTTACGCTCACCTTATACGTGTCCGCATTGGTAGGATTGTTCTCCGCCCTGCCTGCCGAGTTGAATATCGCATACTTGATAAGCCCCGACGGCACCGGCACTCTCTCGCCGCCTGCGCCTGTAGTATAGAATACCGCGGTAGGCTTGATTACTTCTCCGCTGTACTCGTACGCACTCAAAAACTCCGTACCGCTCGCGTCCGTCCATCTCACTTCCACCGTAAGCGTCTTGTTGCCGTAGTCGATGACTACGCTCTCTACCGAGGCAAACGCGCCCGTTACTCCGTTATCCTTATCCTCTTCTACCGACGCATACCTGAACACATATGTGCCTCGTCTCGGCTTGGTATTCTCATCAGCCTTATCCCACAGCGTGGACGTGGACGCTCTGTACTCCATCTTGTCCGTAGGTCCGTTGCCGTTAAGATACTCCTCGCTGTCAATGTCATACTCGATTATCGGCGCCGCGGGACGCGCAGGGATAGTAAGTACAGCCTCTTTAGACTTGAACATACCTACATCAGCCGCATACCACGCTCTAAGCGTCTTAGACGTCCTATCCGGATTTAAGTCTACAAGATTGCCGTTGCCTTTAACGGGCGCATCAAAGCCAGTAATCGTATACATCATTTTGGAAGTGACAGGCTGCCCTGTCTTTTCCGTCTTGTAATCGATGCTCAGCTCGGGCGCAGCTCTCCGCGCAGGTATAAGCAGCTCCTCTATATCGCTGCGGAATGCCGTGCCCGCTATAGCCGACACATAATAATATATCTTATTCTCAGTCTGTCCTTGCTCTACTACATATCCGCCCGAGCCGAGGTCGAGCGATACTGCCGAACCCGCTACGCTGTAACTATCATTATCCGCAGGCGCGCTCGTACCTATATAATAGCTGTAGCCGTCTCCTATGCTCACACTCTCCTTCTCGTAGTCTATAGACATGTCACTCGCCGTCTGCCTTTTAGGTATAATCAGGCTGTACTCCCCGCTATCCTCAATATAGTCCGTATGCGACGCGGGCACTTTGTATCTAAAGCTCACTGCCCCGCCTACCATAATGACATCGGGTATCTTCATATCTACTACAGCTTGCCAGTTACCGCTTTCGTCCTTGTATTGCAGCCACGGTCTCCTATCCTGTCCGTTGACAGTGGGATTGGCGGGAATTAGCTTCTCGTTTATGTAATCTATACTCAATATAGGCGCAAGTTGCGACGCCTTGGTCACTGTGTACGTATACTCCATTCCGCTCGCAAGCGGCATAATATAATTCTGCTTAAGTAACGCGTCCGCGTCGCTTGACGAATTCTTGCTCACTATCTCCGCCTTTATCTTGTGCGCGCCCGCAATATCCAGTTTATCATTATCCGAGCTACCGTCATAAGTTAGCTGTACGTCTAAATCGTCTATTGCAACTCCGCCGCCTATAGTAGGCTTACACTTCTGCAAATCCGCAAGCAGCGTACTTGTCCATACGTAAGAGCTCTGTATACCCTTCCATGTCAAAGTAAGCTGCCTCGGTTTAATCTTCCATACTATATCCCTCGCCACATTGCCCGCAGCCGTTGTCCAGCCGCCCGAACCGTCGTCTATAGCCCACTTAAGCGGCGCGGGCAGAGTTACTTTTGCCTTGTAATCGCCGGCATTCCTTTCACTTAGCTGAGACGCGGAGTCCAATTGCATGACGGGATAATATTCACCCTTATTTGTAAGCAATGCTTGTATACTGTGCGTCGTGCCGTCATACCCCACTTCCGCAGTGGGCAGCTTATATACCGCCGCATTGTTGACAGCCGTCAAGTTCAAGTGCAGCGCGGGACGGACGGCATAGCTATAAATTACATACTGGGAAGTACAAGAGTCCCCCGCCGCACTCAAGTATGCCGCGGTATGAGCGCCCGAGCCGAGTCCGGAGCGGAGCCATGAAACTGTCGAATTAGATCGTTGATTGTCCGATAATGCCCAGATACCGTTTACTGTGCTACTTTGACCTGTTTCTGTCAATGACGGCAGCCACATGTAGTCATCTTTCCAATCTGCATACCCGTTCTTGCTCGAGTAGTCCATGTTTATATTGCTGCCCGTATACCATTTTATTATTCCGCTTGGAGTTTCGTACGCATCATTTGCCAGGGTGTAACCTATAAGGCCTATCGTTCCTCCCGCATTTTGATTTTGATTGCTCTGATATTCCACTGCAGACGGCTTCGCGATAAAATCCGTCAGCGAACCCTCTACCGACGGCATTGTAAATCTTGCATATTTATGGTCTTTATCCTGTTCCACCTTTGTCAACTCCGTAGCTCCTTGTGTAGCCACATATCCGTTGCCGCCGCTATTAAGCGCGCCCGCTCTTACAAAGCTAGTGCTGTACATGTTGGAGGGATATTCATATATCGTCTCGGTGGTATACCATGTACCCCACTGATGCATATCTGCCGACGAGGCAAGCCACAATGTCGCTATAGTGTTGCCCGATGTGTCCTTGGTGAGATGAGTGACCGTCCACTCCATATCGCCGAACATTACCGCGATATCTTTGCCGCCCGCAGCGCGTATATCCGCAGATGTGATCTGTCCGCTTCCCGTCATCATGGCATTGATATCGGCTATCGTCGCGTTGGCATTGCCTGTGATAGCCGCGTATAACTTACTTAAGTTCTCGCCTTCAAAATGCTTGGTATTGCTGACAGTGTCTACGCCTTTATATATTTCCTCTATTCTTACGACTGTTTCGTTGCTGCCCGAGGTGTCCATTGCGTAAGTACCTCTATCAGAATATGCAAAATAAACGCTACAGCAAAGCATTGCCGCGCATATTAAAGCGATCAATAACACTAAGCATTTATTCTTACTTGCAGTCATTTAATATCCTGAAAATGTATTTTTTTGTCATTGGTAAGTGGACCTATTAACATAATAGGTCCACAGTTTACACTGCAAAAAGTTGTTTTTAATCCTGATTCAGAAATATATAGGCTGCAAGCGTGTCGAAAAATGACATTATATATTGCATATATTGCTTAAAAGTATTATAATATAGAGGATATTAAGGACCTATTATGTTAATAGGTCCATCTCATTATAGAAAAGAGTGCATTGCATTGCGCGCTCAATCCTGTACAAATCCAACAGTTTATTATTGTTTAATCAGCCGATTAATGAGCGTGAAATTACAAGTTATAAGTTTAATTTTCTGCCATTTAAGCAATGACTATAGATTATCGTAAATGTTATTGATTGTTAAAATCATCTTAATATAATAAAACAAAGACGATGCTTACCCCATATTGCTTGCAATGACGGACGTAAAAAATTCGTTTTGGTAAAATCCCAACTATAAATACACATTAAAAAATCAGTCGGCAAATTGCAACCGCCGGCTACCGACAATAATTATTAATTACTTACCTGCTAATCAGTCAATCCGAGTAAATAGTCCGCGCCGACGCCGAGCTCCTTACATATGGAAACCAAGACGTCCAAAGACGGCTCCCGCTTGCCTGTGCAATAATTGTTAACTACGCCTTGCGACATGGATATCCGCTTGGCAAGCGCATTCTGGGATAATCCGCTTTCCGCAAGCGTCTCGACTAATCTGTCTTTGAACTTATTCATATTATTTATTATACGGCTTGTAGCCGTATAATGATTGACAAACGGCTATAAGCCGTATATAATTAGCTAATGCTAATAGCCGTATACTTAAAAAAGGAAATATTAAAATGAATGAAATATTAAATATAAATCTAATAAATAAATATATTAACGATTACCGCTTTACTGAATGTGAATTTTGCAGTCTATGCAAAATAAGTAACGACGACTTTAACGCATTAATGAGCGGCGCCGACTTCAATATAATTTCTCTATTCAAAATAGCAAAACAAATAAAAGCGCCTATATATCGATTATTTAAGTAAAAATGCGCCTTACAATATAAAAGTCCGCATACTAACATCAGCGCAATCTTTATCCGAAAATATGTAGTCTTAGCTTTATAACATATCGACAACCCGCACTTAATTGCGTATAAAAAATAAGCGCGGATTAACCGCGCTTATCTCGTTATTAAATTGAGATGTTGGCTTAGAACTCGCCGAGGTCCTCTTCTGCCGAGAACTTAGCGGACAAATCGTCTTCCACGATGTTGTTATCCACATAGCTCTTAGGCACAGCCATAACGTTGCGATAGCGGCGCATACCGGTACCTGCGGGGATGAGTTTACCGAGAATGACGTTCTCCTTAAGACCGACGAGGTTGTCGACCTTATTCTTAACGGCGGCTTCGGTAAGCACGCGCGCGGTCTCCTGGAAGGATGCGGCAGACAAGAAGGACTCGGTAGCGAGCGCCGCCTTGGTAATACCCAGCAATATACGCTTAGCCGTAGCGGGGATGCCGCCTGCCTCGATTGTCTTCTCGTTCTCTTCCTCGTAAGTGAAGATATCCACATACTCGCCGGGTAGCATGCTTGTGCTGCCTTGGCTCTCGATCCTTACCTTACGCAGCATCTGCCTTACGATGACTTCGGTATGCTTGTCGTTGATTTCAACGCCCGAAGTACGGTAAGCGGACTGCACTTCCTTAATGAGGTACTCTTGCGCGCCCGTAATACCCTTGGTACGCAGTATATCCTGAGGATAGATGCTACCTTGAGTGATTGCGTCGCCTGCATTGACCTCGTCGCCATCTGTGACCTTAAGTTTCTGCCCGAATACAAGCTTGTACTCGACAGCCTCGCCCTCTGCGGGAACTATCTTGACGGTCTTGCGGTCCTCGGACAGCTCTATCTTACCCGTCTTATCCGCCACAAGCGCCTGTCCCTTAGGTCTGCGCGCCTCGAAGAGCTCTTCTACGCGGGGAAGACCCTGCGTGATATCTTCGGATACGGCTACGCCGCCGGTGTGGAAGGTTCTCATCGTGAGCTGGGTGCCGGGCTCGCCTATGGACTGCGCAGCGATTACGCCGACTGCTTCGCCCACTTTGACGTCGTTGCCAGAAGCCATATTCTTACCGTAGCACTTGGCGCACACGCCGTGTCTGGTCTTACATGTGAGAATGGAGCGGATACGTACTTCCTTAATGCCCGCCTTCTCGATAGCCTTAGCGTCGTCATTGCTGATGAGGGTGTCCTTAGCGACAATGACTTCGCCCGTTGCGGGGTCGATAATGTCGTCCATGCAGTATCTGCCCGCAATTCTGTCGCTGAGCGGCTCGATAATCGCGCCTGCTGCGTCGTATATAGCGGTAACAACTCTACCTTTGTTGTCTCCGCAGTCCTTCTCGTTGATAATGACGTCTTGAGATACGTCTACCAATCTACGCGTGAGGTAACCGGAGTCGGCCGTCTTAAGAGCGGTATCGGCAAGACCTTTACGTCCGCCGTGCGAAGATATGAAGTACTCCAATACGGACAGACCGTCGCGGTAAGACGCCTTAATAGGCAACTCGACGACTTTACCCGAAGGATCGCGCACCAGTCCGCGCATGCCGCACAGCTGAGATATCTGGCTCATGTTACCGCGGGCGCCTGAGTCCGCCATCATCCATATAGGGTTGAACATCTCTTTGTTCTTAATGAGCTCGGCGTCGACTTCTTCCTTAGCCTTCTGCCACACCTTAACGGTCTGGTTGTAACGGTCCTCGTCGTCCATACGTCCGCGCTTGTAGAGCTGCTCTATCTTGATAATATCGTTGTCCGCCTTGGCAAGGATCTCCTTCTTAGCCTTAGGCACGTGCATATCGAACACGCTTGCCGTAATCGCGCCGATTGTGGAATAGGTATAACCTTGGTCCTTAATCTTGTCCAGCACGACAGACGTCTCGGTAGCTCCCTTATACTTAAAGCAAGCGTCGACTATCCTCGACAGTCCCTTCTTGCCAACGGGCACGTTGCCCTTATTCCAGTAAGTACGCAGGAACTTCTCTCTCTCCTCGCCCTGTAAGCCCTGCTTATCTGCCTCGGCATTAGCCTCGACCTCGGGCCAATCCAGCTCGAGATAGAGCTGCTGCTCCGCCGTATCGCGGGGCACGAAAGCC
Source organism: uncultured Christensenella sp. (assembly GCA_910583735.1). Lineage (GTDB taxonomy): Bacteria > Bacillota > Clostridia > Christensenellales > UBA3700 > Alloclostridium. Next base: position 91,212 of record CAJTXS010000004.1, read on the forward strand.
AAGTCTTGAGGTATAGCCTCGTTGAAGATAATACGTCCTGCGGTAGTGCTGAGTATTTTGCTAACTACTACGCCGTCGACCTTCTTGGTCATGCGCACGTTAATCATAGCCTGCAAGTCTATCTGCTTGAGCGCGTACGCCTTCTTAGCCTCGTCGGGGTCGCGGAAGAATCTTCCCTCGCCCTTAGCGCCTTCCTTGACGATAGTAAGGTAGTAGCTACCCATAACCATGTCCTGCGTAGGAGTTACGACAGGCTTGCCGTCGGAGAGCTTGAGTATATTGTTGGTGGAGAGCATGAGGAATCTCGCTTCCGCTCTCGCCTCTATCGAAAGAGGTACGTGTACTGCCATCTGGTCGCCGTCGAAGTCGGCGTTGAACGCGCCGCATGCAAGAGGATGCAGCTTAATAGCTCTGCCCTCGACCAATACGGGCTCGAATGCCTGTATACCCAATCTGTGGAGCGTAGGCGCGCGGTTGAGCAATACGGGGTGGTCCTTGATAACCTCCTCGAGTATATCCCAAATCTTGGCGTCCTTTGCCCTCTCGATGATACGCTTTGCGCTCTTGATATTCTGGCATACGCCGTCGTCTACCAATCTCTTGATGACGAAAGGCTTAAACAGCTCGAGCGCCATCTCCTTGGGGATACCGCACTGATACATCTTGAGCTCGGGACCTACTACGATAACGGAACGGCCGGAGTAGTCTACGCGCTTACCGAGCAAGTTCTGACGGAAGCGTCCCTGCTTACCCTTGAGCATACCCGAAAGGGACTTGAGCTCTCTGTTGCCCGCGCCGGTCACGGCTTTTCCTCTCCTGCCGTTGTCGATAAGCGCGTCTACAGCCTCTTGCAGCATCCTCTTCTCATTACGGATAATGATGTCGGGCGCGCCGAGCTCTATGAGCTTCTTAAGTCTGTTGTTACGGTTGATTACGCGTCTGTACAGATCGTTGAGGTCCGATGTGGCGAATCTGCCGCCGTCGAGCGGCACCATGGGGCGCAGCTCGGGAGGTATAACGGGGATTACGTCCAGCACCATCCACTCGGGCTTATTGCCGCTGGTCCTGAACGCCTCGAGCACTTCCAGTCTCTTGACTATCTTAGTCCTCTTTTGGCTGCCCGCAGCCAGCTCGCCGAGTTCCTTTTGCAGAGCGTCGCACTCCTTGTCGAGGTCGACGTCGGAGAGCAACTCCTTGATTGCCTCCGCACCCATCGCCGCGCGGAAAGAGCCGTAACCGAACTTCTCGTAAGCCTCTCTCATCTCCTTATCGTCGATGATCTGCTTCTTTTGCAAGTCGGTCTTGCCGGGGTCGACAACGACAAACTTGACGAAGTACAACACATACTCCACGTCCTTAGGCGACATGTCGAGCACTAAGCTGATGCGCGAAGGTATGCCCTTAAAGTACCATATATGAGATACGGGCGAAGCGAGGTCGATGTGTCCCATCCTCTCGCGGCGGACCTTGGCGCGCGTAACTTCTACGCCGCACTTATCGCATATGACGCCCTTATATCTAATCCTCTTATACTTGCCGCAGTGGCACTCCCAATCCTTGGTAGGTCCGAAAATGCGCTCGCAGAAAAGTCCGTCTCTCTCGGGTTTCTGTGTCCTATAGTTGATTGTTTCGGGCTTGGTGACCTCGCCGTGCGACCAAGATCTGATCTGCTCGGGCGAAGCTACGCCTATTTGAATACAATCGAAATTATTTACTTCTGACATTCTCCTACCTCCTTACTCCTCGTCATCCGACGTAAAATCCGTATCCAGCAATCCGTCGAACGGGTTGTCGGAATCGCCGCCGAACAGTCCGCCCGAGAGCAAGTCGTCGCCGAGCGAATACAGGTCGTCGCCGCTGCCCAAGTCGAATGCGTCGACTTCTTCCAGTTCATTCTGTTCCTTCTCGGGCAACGTATCGAGGTCGTCGTCTACGTTCTCCCTAAGACCAATCTCTTCTCTCTTCTCGTTGAGCACCTTGACATCCAAAGCAAGTCCTTGGAATTCCTTAATGAGCACCTTGAAGGACTCGGGAGTGCCGGGCTCGGTAATGGGATTGCCCTTGACGATGTTCTCGTACGTCTTGACTCTTCCCACGATGTCGTCCGACTTGACGGTAAGTATCTCTTGCAAGATATGCGCCGCGCCGTAAGCCTCGAGCGCCCAAACCTCCATCTCGCCGAAACGCTGTCCGCCGAACTGCGCCTTACCGCCCAGAGGCTGCTGCGTAACGAGCGAATAAGGTCCTATGCTCCTTGCGTGTATCTTGTCGTCGACAAGGTGAATAAGTTTGAGCATGTACATGTAACCGACGGTAACGGGATTCTCGAACTTATCGCCCGTCCTGCCGTCGAAGAGCTCCAACTTGCCGTTACTAGGCAGATTGTTCTGCTGGAACAACTCCTTGATATCGTACTCTGTAGCGCCGTCGAACACGGGCGTGGATATCTTCCAGCCCAGCATCTTGGCGACCAGTCCCAAGTGGACTTCTAAGACCTGTCCTATATTCATACGCGAAGGCACGCCCAGAGGATTGAGCACTATCTGCAAAGGAGTGCCGTCCGCAAGGAAAGGCATGTCCTCTCTGGGAAGTACGCGGGATACGACGCCCTTATTACCGTGACGTCCCGCCATCTTGTCGCCTACGCCAAGCTTTCTCTTCTGCGCTACGTATACGCGCACAAGTTTATTCACGCCGGGGGACATCTCGTCCTTATTCTCCCTCGTAAATATCTTGACGTCTACTACGATACCGTTCTGACCGTGAGGGAGCCTAAGCGACGTGTCTCTCACTTCTCTCGATTTCTCGCCGAATATTGCGCGCAGCAATCTCTCCTCGGGGGTAAGCTCAGCCTCGCCCTTAGGCGTAACTCTGCCTACCAATATGTCGCCGGAGTGTACTTCCGCGCCTACCATTATGATACCGTTGTCATCAAGATACTTGAGCGCATCGTCGCCGAGGTTGGGTATATCGCGAGTAATCTGCTCTTCGCCAAGCTTGGTATCTCTTGCCTCTATCTCGTACTCCTCTATATGGATAGATGTGAATACGTCATCCTTGACCAAGTCCTCGCTGATAAGTATAGCGTCCTCGTAGTTGTAACCGCACCAGGACATGAATCCGATAAGGATATTGCGTCCGAGCGAGAGCTCGCCGTTATCCGTAGCGGGACCGTCCGCGAGCACCGCGCCCTTGAGCACTCTGTCGCCCTTGGACACAATAGGTCTTTGATTGATGCAAGTACCGTTGTTGCTGCGCTCATACTTTTGCAGATTGTATACTTCGTCGCTGCCGTCGCCCAAGGTAAGCACTACCTTGTCCGCGCTCACGCTCTTGACTACGCCGTCGTTCTTGGCTATAACCATGACGCCGCTGTCGTATGCTATCTTATGCTCCATGCCCGTGGCGATGATAGGCGCCTGCGGACGAATGAGCGGAACTGCCTGACGCTGCATGTTAGAGCCCATCAGCGCGCGGGATGTATCGTCGTTCTCGAGGAAGGGAACGAGCGACGCCGCTACCGATATGAGCTGCTTGGGCGATACGTCCATGTAGTCTACTATCGCGCTGTCTACCTCGCGGATGTCTTCCTTAATACGGCAAGTTACACGTCCCGATACGAAATGTCCGTCCTCGGTAAGAGGCGTATTGGCTTGCGCTACGACATACTTGTCCTCTTCGTCGGCTTGCAAGTAATCTACGGTATCGGTTACTATACCTTTCTCCTTATCTACTCTGCGGTAAGGCGCTTCGATAAAGCCGTACTCATTGACCCTTGCAAAAGTAGCAAGCGAGGAGATAAGTCCTATATTCTGACCTTCGGGAGTCTCGATAGGGCACATTCTGCCGTAGTGGGAGTGGTTGATATCGCGCACTTCCACGCTGGCGCGCTCTCTGTTGAGACCGCCGGGACCGAGCGCGGAGAGCTTACGCTTGTGCGTGAGCTCCGCTATGGGATTATGATGGTCCATGAACTGCGACAGCTGCGAGGAGCAGAAGAACTCCTTGATTGCCGAAGTCACGGGCTTAATGTTGATAAAGCTCTGAGCTCTGTACTCTCCGTCGTCGGAGACTATACTCATGCGCTCTTTGATAACTCTGTCAAGTCTGCCGAAGCCTATGCGTAACTGGTTCTGGAGCAACTCGCCTACCGAACGCACGCGACGGTTGGCGAGGTGGTCGATGTTGTCGCACTCGCCGAGACCGTGGCTGAGACCGAGGTTATAGCTGACGGACGCTATTACGTCGTCAATGGTAAGGTGCTTAATGATGAGCGTATCCTTAGCCTGCTTTATAGCCTCTTTGAGCTCTTCGCCCTTGAAGTTAGCGAGCACGTCTACAAGAGTAGGATAATATACCATCTCGTTAATGCCCAGCTCCTTGGGATCGCAGTCGATATACTTGGCAAGATCTACCGTATGGTTGCCTATAACCTTGAATACGGAGCCGTCGGGAGCAAGTACAAGGGCTTGATTAATGCCCGCGTTCTGTATCTCTACGGCCTTGTCATCGCTGAGCACCTCGCCCTTGACTGCAAGAACTTCGCCCGTATCGGCGTTGACGATATCGTCCGCGAGAGCGTAGCCGGCTATCCTCGTCGCGAGGCTGAGCTTCTTGTTAAACTTATAGCGACCTACTCTTGCAAGGTCGTACTTCCTTGCGTCGTAGAAAGTGTTGCGAATCAGCTGAGTAATGGACTCGGAGTTGGGCACTTCGCCGGGACGCATCTTCTTGTACAACTCTACTTTAGCGTCCTCCTCGTTGCGGGTAGGATCCTTGCCGAAGGTGGCGGAGAGTATCTTATCCTCGCCGAATACGGCGGTTATCTCCTCGTTGGAGCCCAGACCGAGCGCCCTCAAGAGCGTGGTGGCGGCAACCTTGCGGTTACGGTCCACGTTGACCCACATCACGTCGTTCTGGTCTTGCTTAAACTCCAGCCAAGCGCCTCTCGACGGCATGACGGTAGTCTCGTAACGGGGCACGCCCGCCTTGTCCATGCTGAAATTACAATACACGCTGGGGCTGCGTACGAGCTGACTTACGATTACTCTCTCCGCGCCGTTGATTATGAACGAACCGTTGTCCGTCATAAGCGGGAAGTCGCCCATGAATACCTCTTCTTCGGTAACCTCGCCCGTATCGTTGCGCACGAGTCTTACCTTAACCTTAAGCGGCACGGCGTAAGTCGCGTCTCTGTCCTTGCATTCCTTAACCGAATAAGCAGGCTTACCGTCGAAAGAAAAGCCGATATAGTGCAGCTCTATCTTTCCCGAGAAGTCGCATACGGGCGTATAGTCGTCCAATACCTCCTGTATGCCCTCGGTGATAAACCTCTTGTAGGAATCCTTTTGCAGCTCAATCAAGTAAGGTATTTCCAACACGTCTTTAATCTTGGAAAAACAGACTCTCTCCGTATTGCCGTACTTGACCTTGTGTATGTGTTGAGGCATATTTCACACTCCTTAAAAAATTATCCCGAATAAACGCACGCGCGCAATTTCCCCTTACCCTTAAACCATGAAGGGACACTGCGCAACATACATAATTAGACAATTATATATTGTAGTAAAAATTGACAAGCAAGTCAAGCGTATTTTGTCTATATATTTATAAAAAATTTTATATTTACTTTATTCGCCCGCATATGCTATAATCGGCATATGAGATTGGATAAGTACCTTAAGGTGAGCAGGATTATCAAGAGGCGCACCGTCGCGGCGGGAGCTTGCGACGACGGACGCGCAGAGATTAACGGCAGGGCTGCCAAAGCGGGCACGCGAGTAAAGGAAGGCGATATAATCGCTCTGCACTTCGGAGACAAGAAATTTACCGTGCGCGTGCTGTCGATTAAGGAGAGCGTGCGCAAAGAGGACGCTTGCTCCATGTACGAGGTGCTCGATGAAAATTAACGCAATAATTCCCTGCGCAGGTTCGGGCTCGAGAGCGGGACTGGGCTACAACAAGACGCTCTCTCCTCTATACGGCAAGACGGTTGCCGCAGTAACCGCCGCTATATTCGACATTCCTCAAGTCACCCGTGTCGTAATCGCATGCGGCAAGGGAGAGATAGATGACTTTACCGACGCGCTTAAGGACACGCCTCGCACGGTAATAATCGTTGGCGGAGATACGCGCACACAGTCGGTAACCGCCGCTCTCAAGGCATGCGAACCCGATTGCGGCTTGGTCGCCATTCACGACGGCGCAAGACCTTTTTTAAGCAGAGATATGCTCTTGCGCGGCATATCCGCCGCAGAGAAATGCGGCGCTGCAATCCCCGTGCTGCCTGTAAGCGACAGCTTGAGATTGATAGGAAAGCAAGGCAGCTTAGCCGTAGACAGAGCCGACTACATAGCTGTACAGACACCGCAGATATTCGGATACCGCGACATAACGGCGGCATACGATAAGGCGGAAAAAGACGGCTTCGCCGCAACCGACGACGCTCAGATATACGAAAGGTATATCGGACCCATCTCGCTCTACGAGGGCGACAGGGGCAATATCAAGCTCACTTATCCTTCCGATTTCCCCTCGCGTTATGCGGTGGGTTGCGGCTTCGATACGCACATACTGACAACAGGACGCGCCCTTATACTGGGCGGAGTGAATATCCCGCACGAGAAAGGACTGCTGGGACATTCGGACGCCGATGTGCTCGTACACGCAATAATGGACGCGCTGCTCTCGTGCGTGGGCGAAAGGGATATAGGCGTACACTTTCCCGACACAGACGAGCGCTACAGGGGCATATCGAGCATGACGCTGCTGGAAAAGGTCAAGGATATATTGGACGGACACTCGGCGACGGTGAGCAACGTATCAGCCGTAATCATGGCGCAACGGCCTAAGCTCAAAGACTATATCCCGACTATGTGCGCCAATATTGCGGACACGCTATGTATCCCAGTCTCCTCGGTTAATATTGCGGCAACTACAACCGAAGGAATCGGACTTGTAGGGCGAGAGGAAGGCATTAGCGTACACGCCACCGCAGCAGTCAATGTAAGGGACTGACATCGCGCGCTTATGGCAGTCAATTACAGTAGCCGCCGTCAACGCGATATTTGTGTATAATACCCTTTACCTGCAATATCGAAAACATAATATTGCAATTACATTATTACCCGAACTAATGCGGTATATTGTCGCCGAGAAAACGTCTACCGTAAATTATGTAAAATTGCAGCCGCTTAGACCGATATGCCCCGCATATCGAGTGATTGGCTACTCAATAATAAGGATTACATCAACAGTTACCGTTACTTATTTTAACTTACGCCCATCATTAACGCTTACAAATCGAGCATTGCCTGAATTACCGAGACGATTTACTATGCTGCAATGGGATATACAAAAATCCCCGCTATAATAAGCGAGGATATCCGTTAAATTATTTTCATAAAAATCAGTTGCGCATATTTGCTACGCTTGCGCAACAATTATATTTGCGCGTTATGCTTTCTCTGCGTATATTACCTTCATTCTGCTGTCGAAGCATTGACCGTTCCAACCGTTCAGAGCCTTGCGTACGGTCTTAAATCTCAAAGTAGCTACTTTACAGTTGCGAAAAGCTCCGTCGCCGATAAACTGCGGCTTGGAATCGATAAATATATTGCGCGCGCTCGAGCAATCTTTGAACGAGCATTGCCCTATGTAAGTCACCTTAGACGGTATCCTTATCTCCGTAAGAGAGGAGCAATACGCAAAGCACTCCGTATCTATCCTGTCCAAATCGGTAGGCAATATCAACTGTTTTAGATTGCAGCAGCCCGAAAAGCCCGACTTAGGCAGAGCCATAACCTTATCGGAGAGATTGACCTCGTCGAGATTGCCGCAAGCGGAAAAAGCTCCGTCGCCGATAATAGCTATCTTATTGCTCAAATATGCGCGTTTGAGTACGTTGCAGCCGTCGAAGCAACGCTTACCTACGTTGCGCAGCTCCTCTCCCGCAAAGAACGCCGTCATATTGACGCAGCCCTTAAAGCACTCGTCGCCGATATCGGATAGCGCGCTGTCGCAAGGCAAAATCAATCCGCGCAAGTCGCGACAGTCCGCAAACGCCCTCTTTCCGATTATGCGCACCGTTGCTGGCACGGTAAGATAATACAGCTTGCTCATGCCCTCGAAGGCACCGTCCGCAATGCCTATGACGGGAAGAGAGCGACGCATCGCAGGTATGGACCTGCACGGACGCAACACTTTAATGCAGCCGTATACTATGTACCCGCCGTCAACTTTTACATATCTCAACTTCGCGGGTATAAACTGCATGCACAGCAACGCGGCAAGTCCGCTCGCGATGCCCGCTACGATATATACCGCCTTTTGACGCATAACGCCCGCTACGCTCCAAGCGATGATAAGTATTACGGCGGAGAGTATAAGACCTGTAATAGCGCGCACTCTTGCGCCGTCGCGTATGCGCTTGTCTATCTCTGTCATGCGCTGACGCTCGCCGTCGCACGCAATCTTAATCTGCTCGGCATAATCTGTCATTGCGCTCATTGCTTATCCGTATCCTCTTTTATACTATCTTCGGACGCGTCTTTTGCAGAATACTCGGCGGCGTTCGTATTGCCTGCGTCACCTCGTATAAATTTATCGGCAACCGCCTTTACAATGACAATATCCGCATACGCCATAGTAATCGACGCGCCAAGCATCAGAAGCCCGAAAAAGAATCCCGCGGCGACTTTAGCTCCGCTATCGAATGTAAAACTCTTAAATGCCGTATATACGGAAGCCGCGGCAAGAAATACGCCCACAAACAGCGCCGCAACAAAGCCTGCAAAAGCAAATATCAGTCCTAAAATATTAAAGACGGTGTCCCATATCTTATCCCCTTTCGAGGGAGTGTCCGCATTATTCATATAAATTATTCTAACACACGCGCACGATATCCGTCAATCCCGCCGTAAGCTATACCCGTATGTAAAGATTTAAGTCGATTGCTATAGACACAGCTTAACATGAATACCGGCAAAGCAACTAAACATGCTGTCTTTTACGCGCAATTCTCCCAATTATGGCTGCAAACTTATTATAATTCCTATTTTAACCGAAAATAATTAACACGAGTATACGGTCTAAGACACGATTGGCAGGGGAGCAATCGGTCGGGCAATATACTCTAAGAAAAATATTTACGCGACTATTATATAAAAATAAGGAGCGACTGATGTCGCTCCTCTTAATCTATCTATTACCAAATAAATTATTTATTCCACTCTACGCCTTTACCGTTGGACGCATCCCAGCTATCGTCCCAACCATCGGGCTTAGATTGCGCTTCGCATTCGATAACAACATTAAGACAGTCAATAAAAGACCTCTTCTCTACCGATGTAATCTGCGAATCGATATATACTTTCTCCAAGTTCTTTAATCCGTTGAAAGTACCGTCGGCAAGCCCAGTAACCGCTACGCCATCGATGTTCAATGGTAAGTCGAGCCACTTAACGAAACCGGAATAGTTAAACAATCTAATTGTCTCGCCCTGTTTCTCGTATTCAAAGGTCTTGATAGCATAATCTATCTCGCCGAGAGCGCTCTCCCACTTAGCCATTTGCTTATATTTAGACCTTGAAGTCTTATTTGTCGAAACTTCATTAACATTCCTAAGCGCTATCGTATCTTTGCCCTTAACGAGACTGCCGTCCATGTACTTGACCTTATAGACAATCTCTGCCGCCTCCGCATTCCAAGAAATATAATTTGGCTCGTCTATTACGATACCTGCTATCTTTCTGCTCTTAGCATTTTCCGAAGCATTAAGCTCAAGCTCGCTCACCTTTCCGTCTGTAAAAGTAACATAGCAATGCTTATTTTTTTTAACCCACTTCCAAATAGCTCCGTCATCGCTCTTATCATCGGGTTCGCCCAATACATCAACGACCTCTTCCGCCGTAGCGCCCAGTTTTATCTCGTCTACATGATCGACATATAGACTGTCGCCCATTACCACAGCGTACGGAATAACTATGCAAAGAACTACTACAACCAACAGCGCAAGCAACGCACTGATAGTAAGAATTTTCTTTTTCTTTATGCTCTTATCATTAGCGGTAACGTTTCCGTTGTTGTCAACATTCTGGTCCATAATACTTCTCCATTATCTTTATTATTAGGATATGATATTTAGACGTAATTGTCAAGTATATTTTAATCGCAGGGCGTAATATTCGGAGCTCGATAACTACATCATGCGGCTAGATGGCAAAGCGCGCAAAAATCACATTTTTTGCAAGCGTCGCCGCAAAAAATGCGAGCGGTAAGAGCGAAGTATTTTATCTTGGAAAGGGTGAATTTTTATGCGCTGCTCTTATTCGTGCTTTTACAGATATTGCGCATAAAAAGAGGGGAAACCGTCCTTATAATGGACGGTGTCCCCGTTCAATACTTCCACCTATGAGAGTACGACCGATACGAAAGCAAGACGATACGCTTATCGTCGCTTTTGTATCGCGACTGGTCGTAGATGGGGAGGGAGGGCGTCCGTAAGGCTGCCTTTAGAAGATATTGGTTAAATATCTTCGCGCAGTAACAGGACGCGCCGACCGACCTGCCCCGCAGGCAATAGCGCGCAAAAACCACGCTTTTTGCAAGCGGTGCCTTGAAAATGCGGAAACATTTTACGGAGGGGCGCTAACGAGGGGAAACGCGTAGCGAGTATGCGATAGCATACGGTTTGCGTTTAAGCGGTGCCCCTCGTTATTTAATGCACCGCAGGGACAGCGAGCGAAAACCGCGCTTTTCGTGAGCGACACCTCGAAAAATACGAGCGGTAAAGTGAACTTCCCGTAGGGAATATAAAAAGCGAAGAATTTTAAATTTCTTCGCTTTTTATAATTGATGATAAATTGAAATTTATCGCTCGAATTTAGAAATAAACAATTCTATATTTTTATCTTGCATAAGCTCGTAATTTTCTTCTATCGTTTCAATCGGCATATCCCACCATTTAAGTTTAAGTAGCCGTTTAATCGTGTTGTCGTCAAATCGTCTTTTAACCACTCTTGCAGGATTACCTACCGCTATGGAATACGGTGGAATATCTTTTGCTACAACGGCATTTGCACCTATGATACAGCCGTCGCCTACATTAACGCCGGGCATAATAGTAACATTTTGCCCAATCCAAACGTCGTTGCCTATAACCGTATCGCCTTTATGCGGCACAATATCGTTGGGTATCGTCGGTTGATTTTCGATAAAAATGCCGAAAGGAAACGCCGAAATACCGTTCATAGGGTGATTTGCGCCGTTCATAATAAATTCAATTCCTTTTGCAATGCTGCAAAACTTTCCGATAATGAGTTTATCACCTAAATGCGGATAAAAGTGTGTAACGTGTTTTTCGAAATCTTCTCCGCCCGTACGGATGTCGTCATAATAGGTATAATCACCGACAATAATATTCGGATTAGTTATCACATTTTTTATGTAGCAAAGCGACGGGACTTTGGGTTGAGGGTGTATTTCATCTTTGTTTTTGAATAGTAATTTCATTTGAAGGCACTCCGTTACTACTGTTTTTCACTCTATTATTATACAACAACACAATAAAAAGGCAAGCAAAAACGCACTCACTTTACTTGCAAGGTATAGTGCGCTATACTTATATTCTGTTCCTGTGGTAAAATTCCCTATGGGAACTACGGTAAGAGCGAAGTATTTTTATATCGGAAAGAGTGAATTTTACGCGCTATAATAATTACTCTTACATGTAATAATGCGCGTAAAAGAGAGAAAACCATCCTTATAATGGATGGTTTTCTTTCAAAATAACCGCCAACACTTAATGGGAGTAACGCTACTCCTATAGCATATCATTGTCCGTTAAGTGTTGCGTCTGGCGGTTATACTCTATGCCCCGCAGGGAATAGCGCGCAAAAACCACGCTTTTTGCAAGCGGTGCCTTGAAAATGCAGAAGCATTTTACGGAGGGGAGCTAACGAGGGGAAACGCGTAGCGAGTATGCGAAAGCATACGGTTTGCGTTTAAGCGGTGCCCCTCGTTATTTAATGCACCGCAGGGACAGCGAACGAAAACCACGCTTTTCGTGAGCGATACCTTGAAAAATGCGAGCGGCTAAGAGCGAGTATTTTTATTTCGGAAAGAGTGAATTTTACGCGCTACAACAATTACTCTTATACGTAACAATGCGCGTAAAAGAGAGAAAACCGTCCTTATAATGGATGGTTTTCTTTCAAAGTAACCGCAAATACGAGACGTAGTACATGTTTGCAAGCAAAATGCAGTTACTTCGTCGAGTATTTCGTCTGGCGGTTAGCGTAAAAAAGAAATCGCCTTAATAAAAGCGATTTCTAAGATTGGTAACCGGCAACGACCTACTCTCCCGGGCCGTTTCCAGCCAAGTACCATCGGC
>CAJTXS010000005.1:0-17903 GCA_910583735.1 uncultured Christensenella sp.
ATATTCCGCATAGCACTCCGCGATAAATTCGCCTATATTACATGACGCGTATGTGCTTACGCTATACATATTGTCCTCGTACAGCTTGTTGATTATCTCGCTGCCGCTAAGATTTAGTACGTAATCTATTACATGTCCCACTTCGTGCGCGACAGCTTGCCTTATATCTCCCGAGCCTGCGCTTATCCAGCCCTTTGCTATGCTCTCTTTAAGTCTTGCCTCGTAGCCCGTTATATCCTGTGTTACTTTCCTCGATATATAAATGCCGCGATACTCGGATATAATCTTACTTGCGATATCGCTCCCTTCCGCGCTCGGCAGATAGCACATACCCGCTACATTATCCAAGCCGATTGATTTTATAATACTATCCCCGTCCGCTCCCGCTCTGTTTAACTCCGCCTTGCAGATGCGTATCATATTATCTATTACGCCTACGCAGCTTATTGCTCTCTTTACCTTCGGTATCTCCTTCGCCGCTTTGCTTACAGTCTCTATTATTGCTTTTACCGTATAATCGTCCCTGTCTATATCAAAATAATCTACTACAGTATATCCCGAGCATATGCGTAATCTGCCCGTATCTTCCGATGTGCGCACTTAATAATCTTTCCTTGAGTGTCTTTACTGATTTATCTTAATTATTCGATGTCTTAATCCGTTGTAGAAATGCTCGGTTATTTAATCTGTCGTGAATGCTGTTATATTTAATCCGTCGTATAAATGCTTAAGCCAAGGCAATACCTTGCTCTTATATATTATATAATATTTTTATATATAATATATAGGCGCGCAGACAGGTACGCACCAATGGATACGTTATACAAAGAAAACTTTAAGATAAGACGGTAATTAACGGTATAATTAATGTAAATATAAAAAAATAAGCGCGGATTACTCCGTGCCTAATACCTCGATTAAGCGCTCCGCGACCGATGTCTCACGGACGCGCGCCTTATCAAGTTAACCGCTTAGCTTAAGACTGATAGCTTAAGCCGACATGCGGCGACATATCCGTCGCAACATCGATTATGCGGCAGATTATTAAATGCTTGACCTCTTGCTACTCGCAGAAAAGCAGCGGCTTATCCATAGCTACGAACACGAGATCGAGTATCCAGCATATAAAGCTGCCGGGGAATATCCACAGTATGCCGAATAAGAGCGTAATTACGTTGTTCTTAACTAAGCCCTTGGCAATCCTCACAATTGCCCAAAAGATATCCAAGAAAGGTAAGCAGAGAATAATCTTAACAATCTTGGGAAGTTCGTCAATAGACTTAAAGATGTCGTCGTTAGCCATAATAATGTACCTCCTAAGTAATTACATTATATTACAATGATTTACAAAAGTGTAGCTCTCGCGCAATAAAAATAAATAAATCAGGCACACATATTCGATAATAGGCATTGTATGTACTGATATGACGGAAGATACATACCGCGGAGCTCTGATAGGCTGCCGCTTCGCCTATGCGGTGCAGGCCGTAGGCAACAACCTTACACCCGTGTTGCTGACAGTCTTTTCGTCGCTGTACGGCGTTTCGCTGGCTAAGCTCAGCTTGATAATAACGATTAACTTCATCGTACAGATACCTGCCGACATGCTGTCTGTCAAGATATGCAACAAGCTCGGCTACAGGGCGGCGATGCTGATAGCGCAGGTAATCTCGCTGACGGGACTTATACTGCTCGGACTACTGCCCGCGGCGACGGACGGAAACTTAGCGTCGCTGATTGTTTCGTCCGCCCTCGTATCCGTGGGCGGCGGATTGACAGAGGTAGTCGTGTCGCCGCTGACCGACTCTCTGCCCGTAGGCGCGAGCAAGAGTAAGCTCGCTCTGCTGCATTCCTCTTATTGCTGGGCGGCGTGCGCGGTAATCGCGGCGGCGTCTCTTTCGCTTGCATTCACGGGATACGGGCGGTGGTATGTCCTGCCGCTCTGCTTCACTGCGCTGCCGATAATCAATATCGCGGTGTTTTCGCTGGTAAAGATGCCGCGCTGCGCAGAGCCCGCTCAAGTCTCCGACATCAAGCAGTGGGGAAAAGACAAGACTTTCTACATACTAATAGCGCTTATGTTCTGCGCGGGAGCTGCGGAAGTGACGATATCGCAATGGTCGTCGCTCTTTGCAGAGCAGGCGCTCGGCTTGGATAAGCAGATAGGCGATATACTCGGACCTTGCGCCTTTGCCGCGGCGATGGGCATAGGAAGATTGATAATAAGCGCGTCGGGCGACGACTGCTCCAAGGCAATGACGCTTGCTGCGGCAGGCTGCGCCGTATGTTACTTCACCGTAGCCCTTATGCCGATAAGAGCGATGTCGCTGGCAGCATGCGCGCTGTGCGGTCTCACTGTAAGCGTCATGAGTCCGTCCGCATATTCTCTCGCATCAAGGCGGCTTGCGGGCGGCAACATTCTGCTATTCGGGATATTGGCGATAGCCGCCGATATAGGATGCAGCGCGGGACCTGCCATAACGGGGCTGATATCCGACGCCGTAGAGAGCGGAGCGCTGGGAGAGATATGCCAAGGCTTGGGCTTCGGCGCGCAAGAGCTGTCTATGCGCGCGGGCATTGCCGCAGGCGCCGTATTTCCCATAATACTGCTCGTATTGAGCCGCGTGCTCGACAGACGCGGGTTCGGCTGTCCTATGCCTGTAAAACTCTTATCCGATAATAAAAAATAAGCGACGCCGAGGTATGGCATCGCTTGCGATACAGTAACTGCAAAAGTATTGGGTGTCAATCGACTTTATCCGTAGGAGTCTGCGTGCCGCGCACGGCTTCGAGTATCTCTACCGCCTCTATCTTGAGCATGTGCGTGCGGTCGTAATCGCACACGGCGACGAACATATCGTCAACCTGCTCGATATGCATAGTAGCAGCCGTAGCGCACTTGGGACAATTAAAATCCAAAATAATATCGTACAGTTTGCCGCCGCTTACCGCTACGGGAGGCTTGCCGAAGTTAATCTTGGCTACGCCCTCTCCCTTCTTATTAAGGCGCGCGCAACGCGCCAAGTAATATGCGGTGTCGTACAAGAGCGCAAGCATTCCGAATATTGCTATGAATGCGACAAGTAAAATCACGGTAGTTAAAGTATCGGATACCTTAGACATGAGCGAGGTATACTGTCTGATTATTATCACCGCTATGCTGCCTGCCATAACGAGAGCAAACAGCGCAATCTTGAGCGCGGCTATACGCATAAGGCGCTTGCACTCGCCCTTGTACACCGCCTTGATGCCGCCCTGCTCTTTGACCTCGGCGGATGATAACTGCTCCTCGCTTACGTAAGACTTGGCGAGTAATTGCTGAGTCTCCTCGTAGCGCTGCTCGCGTCTCTTAATAAAATTAAAGTAACCTATCTTCTCCACCTTAGCGTTGCAGGAAGGGCATACATCCGCCTTCCTGTCAAGCTTGGCTCCGCACTTCTTACACTTCACTTCTCTTGCCTCCGCGCTTGGCTGCGCCGTACTCGCGGTAAATATCCCTGCGTCTCAATCCGAAAGCGACGATTGCTACGCATATAGCCGCTCCGAAGAAGAAGTTGACATATGTCTGCGCGCCTGCAACGAGTTTTACGCTTAAATTCTCCGACTGAGGGAACGCAATACCCGATGTATATATGCCTATGCCGAGCTGCACTATGGCAAGCACGGCGTATATTACCGCGCACACCAAGGGCGGTATCATGCCGCATTTCCCCGCCATGCTCACTGCAAGCGACGCTATAAGCGCAATCAGCGAGATAATAATTATACAGCACAGCGCGTATATAGGCGCGACAGCATCGTCGAGCATCTTATCGTACGAGGGCGGCATGCCCAAAGACGAAAGCGTGAGCGTAGGGTCGTTATTTATCTCGTCCTTATCGTAATCGGGATTGACGGAGTCGAGTATCTTCATGGAGATATACGGCAGTGCCTTAGTAGTCCTTATAGGTCCGAATATGACCTCTAAGGCGTTAATAGGCACATTGATGTCCAGCTCGTAGTCGTTCATGCTTTCGCCGACGCCGAGCGACATATTGCCGTTGATGCGGACATTGATTATACCCGCGGTATTGAGCGGCAGCATAGCGATAACGACTGCCAGCAGCAACGCTCCGCATACTATCGAATACAGCTTACGATTGTTCTTGAGCGCGCGCTCCTTCTCGAGAGCTGCTGCGTTAGCTCTGTTATCCTTCTTTGCAACAGGCTCCTTGCCCTTGCGTTTAGCTCTGCTTGCCATATGTTTATTATATAAAATCGAACCAAATATATCAAGCGATTGTCGCGGCGGCGCCTTTTGCTGAGGAATAATAACGCCGCGTTTGCTCACAATAATCCAAGAAACCTGATAAGGAGGCATATATGATTACCGTAATATCTCTGATATTGATAATCGTGGGCGCAATTAACTGGTTGTCCGTCGGTATATTCGACTTCAACATAGTTAATTGGATATTCTCCACCTCTTCGTATATAGGCGCGAGAATTGTGTACGCCATCGTGGGCGTCGCGGGTCTGTGGGCTTTGTTCTATCTCATATTCAACAAGTTCAGCGCGGCTCGTATCAACGCTCCCGAGACGGCTATGACGCGTAAGCGTAAGAAGGAGAATAACTGATAACGTTACTCTCTATCGCCATGCGCGTAAGAGCAAAGCGAAAGCGGCAGGTATACTGCCGCTTTCGCTTTGCGTTATTTATGGCGCAACAAAGGCGCGGGAAATCCCGCGCCCTTACAGCCGCGCTCATATGCGCGATAGTAATTGCAATTACTTAACTTCGACTTCTGCGCCTGCGTCGGTGAGCTTCTTGGCAATCTCGTCTGCGGCGTCTTTAGCGATGCCTTCCTTGATAGCCTTAGGAGCGCTCTCGACCAAAGCCTTAGCGTCCGCAAGTCCGAGACCGGTGATCTCTCTGACGGTCTTGATGACCGCAAGCTTGTTAGCGCCGAAAGCCTTGAGAATGACGTCGAACTCGGTCTTCTCTTCCTCAGCCGCGGCAGCTCCGCCTGCAGCAGGTGCAGCAACTGCCATAGCGGCAGCGCTTACGCCGAACTCGGTCTCGATAGCCTTAACGAGATCGTTAAGCTCGAGCACGGTCATGCCCTTGATTTCCTCTAACATTTTTGCTATATCTGCCATTTTTAATTCCTCCGAATAATATTATTGAATTATAGTTTTTACGCGTTCTTTTTAGCGACCTCGTTAAGCGCAACAGCCAATCCTGTGAGAGGGCTGAGCAACAGACCGAGCAATTTGGCGACGAGCACTTCCTTGGAAGGAATCTGCGCGAGAGCCTGTACCTGAGCGGCATCGAGATAGTTGCCGTCCATTCTGCCACATTTAACTTCAAGCACTTTGACCGTCTTGGACATCTCCGCGATTACCTTAGGTCCCGCTAAAGCGTCCGTCATGGAAAACGCCACAGCAGTGGAATCCGTAAGCGCAGCGTCGTAGCCCGTAATGCCGAGCTGGTCCAAAGCCTTCTTTATAAGGCGGTTCTTGAGTACTCTGTAAGTTACGCCGCTCTCTCTGAACTTGGCGCGCATAACCGTATCGTCCGCCACATTGATACCCTTGTAGCTTACGATTACAAAGCTCTTGCACTCCTTAGTGAGCTCGACTATCTCGTCAATCTGAACCGCTTTCTGTTCTCTGGTTAAAGACATCGTTACCTCCTGTATTGATAAAAAATATCCCTCGCGCTAAGACGCGCAAGGGAATAGTAAACATGTTACCGTATTGTCCTCGGCAAGATATTAAGCGTATGCACTTGCTGTCTTAGGCGAAATTATTTAGTTGTGAATATAATATATAATTTCTATATATTAACTGTCAAGCGTTTAAGCGTAAAAGGTTACGCCTTGATAGCCACCTTAACGCCGGGTCCCATAGTGGACGTAAGCGTAACGCTCTTGACATACTGTCCCTTGGCAGCTGCGGGCTTAGCCTTGAGCACTGCGTCGTAGACTACGTTGAAGTTGTCGACGAGCTTATCCGTGCCGAAAGACTTCTTGCCGATAGCTACGTGAATGATATTGGTCTTATCCAATCTGTACTCTACTTTACCTGCCTTGATTTCCTTGACCGCCTTGGTGACGTCCATTGTAACGGTACCGGACTTAGGGTTAGGCATAAGTCCCTTAGGACCGAGCACCTTACCTATCCTACCGACAAGTCCCATCATATCGGGAGTGGTAACGCATACGTCGAAGTCGAACCAATTCTCGTTCTTAATCTTATTGACAATTTCCTCGCCGCCGACAAAGTCCGCTCCCGCAGCCTCTGCCTCGTCCGCCTTGGCGCCCTTAGCTATTACGAGCACCTTGACGCTCTTACCTGTACCGTGAGGGAGCACTACAACGCCTCTGACCTGCTGATCTGCGTGACGACTGTCTACGCCGAGCTTGATGTGCAGCTCTACCGACTCGTCGAACTTAGCCGTAGCAGTCTCTACGACCTTAGCCATAGCGTCGCTTGCCTCGTATATCTTACCTGCCTCGACTTGCGCCGCAGCCTGAATATATCTCTTACCTCTCTTCATATAGCTGCCTCCTATTATTCCTCTACGAGGATGCCCATGCTGCGGGCTGTGCCTCTGACCATGCTCTCTGCGCTCTCGAGCGAAGTAGCGTTGAGGTCGGGCAGCTTGGTCTGAGCGATTTCCTTAACTTGAGCCTTGGTCAGCGTGCCGACCTTGGTCTTGTTGGGTACTGCGGACGCGCTCTCGAGTCCCAATGCTTTCTTGATAAGTACGGGGACGGGAGGCGTCTTGAGCTTAAACTCAAACGACCTGTCTGCGAAGATGGTCATGACAACGGGGATGATAAGTCCCTCTTGTCCTCTCGTCTTCTCGTTGAACTCCTTGGTGAATCCGGGGATGTTGATACCGTGCGGTCCGAGTGTGGAACCGACAGGGGGTCCGGGAGTCGCCTTGCCTGCGGGCAGCTGCAATTTAACTATTGCATTAATCTTCTTTGCCATATATACCTCCTTGGCAATCGTGGTGATAACGGGACGTATCCGCTGTATTTACGCCCCTCCCAAATGTGTGTGCTTAATTAATCTTCTCGACCTGATTGTAGTCGAGGTCTACGCTGGTCTCGCGTCCGAACATGGATACGCATACCTTGACCTTGCGGAGCTCTTCCTTGATCTCTTTGATCTCGCCGATAAAGTCCTTGAGCGGTCCGCTGATAATGGTGACATTGTCGCCTACAGCGATAGAAAGGTCCTCTATCTTGACCTGCTCGAGCTGCGCTCTCTTGACTTCTTCCGCCGTCATGGGCAGAGGTCTGCCGTCGAAGCCGCTGCAGAAATCCTTAACGCCGCGCGTCTGCTTGACCATATACCATATCTGCTTGGTGTAGATCATCTTGATAAAGACGTAGTTGGGATACTTCTTACGCATGACGAACTTCTTCTTGCCGTTGCGCTCAACTACCTCTTCTTCCTCGGGAACGACTACGTCGAATATATAATTCTGTAAGCCGTTGGTCTCCACCATCTGCAATATATTGTCTTTGACTATATTATCGTATCCGAACAGCGCGTATATTACATACCACTGAGGCTCGTTCATCTCTTCCACAACTTACCTCCTTAATTCGCGCCTATGAGCAACTTAAGCAGCTCAGCAAACGCAGCGTCGAACGCAGTAATTATTACCAAGAAAATCACTACGACAAGGAGCACTACGCCGAGCTCGGCAAATACGCGCTTAGCCTTGGGCCAATCGACTGCCTTGAGCTCTCGGAACATATCTGCGAAAAACTTGCCTATGCGCTTAAAGATACCGGGCTTATCGCTCTTCTTCTTTTTCTTCTTGGTATCGACAGGCTTGCCGCCGCCCTTCTCCGTAGAAGAAAGTTCGGCATCGCGCAAGGGAGCGTTGGACATCAACTGCTCGCCGTTAGTCAACCTGTTATTCTTTTTGCCCATAAAGCCCCCTTTTTAATTATTTGGTCTCTTTATGCATCGTGTGCTTCTTGCAGAACTTGCAATATTTCTTCATCTCGACACGGTCGGGCGTATTCTTTTTATTCTTATAACTATCGTAGTTGCGTTGCTTACACTCTGTACAAGCCATGGTAATCCTTGTTCTCACAGTATAAAGCCCTCCAAAAAAATTACACCCCTGTATTGAGTGCTAAGTTATTATATCACCGAAGTCTTGCTATGTCAAACGAATTGAGACATTAATTACTATAATAATAAGACAAAGGCTCCGAATTACTCCGGAGCCTCAACCGTGACTTAATCGCGATTTTTCCTAATCGGCATTACTTCAAGATCTTGGAAACAACGCCCGATCCTACAGTCCTGCCGCCCTCGCGGATAGCGAAACGAAGACCTTCTTCGATAGCGATAGGGGTGATGAGGGAGATGTTCATCTCGATGTTGTCGCCGGGCATAACCATCTCAACTCCGTCGGGAAGCGCGATGGAACCGGTAACGTCGGTAGTTCTGAAATAGAACTGAGGACGATATCCGTTGAAGAAAGGAGTGTGACGTCCGCCCTCTTCCTTGGTCAAAACGTATACCTGAGAATGGAAATCGGTGTGAGGATTGATGCTGCCGGGCTTGGCAAGAACCTGTCCTCTCTCGATACCCTTACGGTCGATACCGCGAAGGAGAGTACCTACGTTGTCGCCTGCGAAAGCCTCGTCAAGCAGCTTGCGGAACATCTCTACGCCGGTAACGGTGGTCTCTGCGGTGGGCTTGATACCTACTATCTGAACCTTGTCGCCGACCTTTACAGCGCCTCTCTCGATTCTGCCGGTAGCAACGGTGCCGCGGCCGGTAATCGTGAACACATCCTCGACAGGCATAAGGAAAGGCTTGTCGGTGTCGCGCTCGGGAGCGGGGATATAAGCGTCGATAGCGTCGAGCAGCTCCTGAATGCAGGTGCAAGCGGGATCGTCGACTTTACCGTTAGAAGCAGCCTCGAGAGCCT
The DNA here is from genome assembly GCA_910583735.1 of uncultured Christensenella sp. Taxonomy (GTDB): domain Bacteria; phylum Bacillota; class Clostridia; order Christensenellales; family UBA3700; genus Alloclostridium. Next base: position 8,954 of record CAJTXS010000005.1, read on the forward strand.
TGAGCGCGCTGCCCTTGACGATAGGGGTATCGTCGCCGGGGAATCCGTACTCGGAAAGCAACTCTCTGACTTCCATCTCGACGAGCTCGAGCAACTCGGGATCGTCAACTTGATCGGTCTTGTTCATGAACACGATGATGTAAGGAACGCCAACCTGACGTGCGAGCAGGATGTGCTCTCTTGTCTGAGGCATGGGACCGTCGGTAGATGCAACTACGAGCACCGCGCCGTCCATCTGAGCCGCGCCGGTGATCATGTTCTTGACGTAGTCGGCGTGTCCGGGGCAGTCAACGTGAGCATAGTGCCTGCTGGCGGTCTCGTACTCAACGTGAGCGGTATTAATCGTAATACCTCTTGCCTTCTCCTCGGGTGCCTTGTCGATTTCGTCATATCTCATTTTCTGAGCGAAACCCTTAGCTGCGCTATACATAGTGATAGCTGCGGTGAGGGTGGTCTTACCGTGGTCAACGTGTCCGATGGTACCAATGTTGACGTGCGGTTTAGTTCTTTCAAATTTAGCCTTAGCCATAATCGTTAAATCCTCCTGATTGATATTTTAACGTATATTGTTGTCTGTTTATTTCTTTTTGCCGACGCTGATTATTTCATCGGCAACGCTCTTGGGTACCTCAGCGTAGTGGCTGGGGAACATTGTAAAGCTTGCGCGTCCTTGCGAGCAAGAACGAAGGGTTGTAGCATATCCGAACATCTCTGCAAGCGGAACTTCCGAATCGATGGTCTGAACGCCGTTGTGCATATTCATCGACTTAATAGCGCCTCTGCGCGAAGTAATGGTGCCCATTACGTCGCCGAGATACATATCGGGAGTCTCTACGCCGACAGTCATTATAGGCTCGAGCAATACGGAATTCGCCTTAGCAGCGCCTTCTTTAAGAGCCATAGAGCCTGCGATCTTAAATGCCATTTCGGACGAGTCGACCTCGTGGTAGCTACCGTCGAGGATGTCGACGTGGAAGTCAACCATCTCGTATCCCGCGAGCACACCGCTGTGAGCGGCCTCTCTGATACCGGCCTCGACTGCGGGGATATATTCCTTGGGAATGCTTCCGCCGACGGTCTTATCGGTAACAGTGATACCTGCTCCTGCCTCGTTGGGCGAGAGGGAAATGATACAGTGACCGTACTGACCCTTACCGCCGCTCTGTCTGACGAATTTACCTTCGACCTGAACGGTCTTCTTGACGGTCTCGCGGTAAGCAACCTGAGGATCGCCTACGTTGCACTCTACTCTGAACTCTCTCTTAAGTCTGTCGACTATGATATCGAGGTGGAGCTCTCCCATACCGGAGATGATGGTCTGTCCCGTCTCTTTATTGGTATAGGTCTTAAATGTAGGATCTTCTTCCGCGAGCTTGATAAGTCCCATGGACATCTTTTCCTGATCCGCCTTACTCTTGGGCTCTATAGCGACCGAGATAACGGGCTCGGGGAACTCCATGCTCTCCAATACGATAGGCGCGTCGGCTGCGCAGAGCGTATCGCCCGTGGTGGTATCCTTAAGACCGATTATAGCGACGATGTCGCCGGCATAAGCCTCGCTGATCTCGTTACGGGTATTGGAGTGCATTCTGACAAGACGTCCTACGCGCTCTCTCTTGTTCTTTCCGCTATTGAGCACATAAGAGCCCGCGGTCAAAACGCCCGAATAAATACGGAAGAATGTGAGCTTGCCTACGAAAGGATCGGTCATGACCTTGAAAGCCAGACCCGAGAAAGGCGCCGAATCGTCGGAAGGACGCTCCATGATCTTATCCTTGTCGTCGGGATCGCTGCCCTTAACGGGGGGTATATCCAAAGGGGAAGGCAGGTAAGCCACTACTGCGTCGAGCAGTGCCTGCACGCCCTTGTTCTTATACGCGCTTCCGCAGAGTACAGGGGTGATCTTCATATCGATTACGCCCTTACGCAGAGCGGACTTGATCTCCTCTACGGGGATCTCCTCGCCCTCGAGCATCTTCATCATGAGATCGTCGTCGTACATGGATACGGCGTCGAGCAACGCCTCGCGAGCGCTTGCCGTAGCCTCAACCATATCTGCGGGGATCTCTTTCACATCAAAGGTCTTGCCGTCCTTATCCAAGTCGTATACGACGGCTTTCTGCTCGATGATGTCGACATAGCCCATAAAGCTATCCGCGTTGCCTATAGGCAATACGATAGGCACGGCGTTGGCGCCCAGCCTTTCTTTCATCATCTCTACGCAGTTAAAGAAGTCCGCGCCCTCTCTGTCCATCTTGTTGACGAACGCGATACGGGGCACGCCGTACTTGGTAGCCTGTCTCCACACATTCTCGGACTGGGGCTGAACTCCGCCCTTGGCGCAGAAAAGCGCGACGGCGCCGTCGAGTATGCGCAAGCTGCGCTCGACCTCTACGGTAAAGTCAACGTGTCCGGGGGTGTCGATGAGGTTGATACGGTGACCGTCCCACTGAGTGGTGGTAGCTGCGGAAGTAATGGTGATACCTCTCTCCGCTTCCTGCTCCATCCAGTCCATGGTAGCCTGTCCCTCGTGAACCTCGCCTATCTTATGGACCAATCCGGTATAGTAAAGTATTCTCTCGCTCGTCGTGGTCTTACCCGCGTCGATGTGAGCCATAATACCTATATTACGGACCTTGTCCAAAGCAAATTCTCTTGCCATATACGGTTACCTCTCAATTACCAACGGTAGTGCGCGAACGCCTTGTTCGCTTCTGCCATTCTGTGCATATCTTCTTTACGCTTGATGGAATTGCCTGTGTTGTTAAAGGCGTCCATAAGCTCTGCCGCGACTCTCTCCATCATGGTCTTCTCGCCTCTCTTACGAGCGAACATTACAAGCCATCTGATAGCGAGCGTCTGCCTTCTTTCCGGTCTAATCTCCATAGGTACCTGATAGGTGGAGCCGCCGACTCTGCGCGCCTTGACCTCCAATACGGGCTTAACGTTATCCAAAGCCTGATTGAATACCTCCATCGCGTCCTTGCCTGTCTTCTGACTGATTATATCAAATGCGCCGTAGACGATTTCTTGCGCCGTACCTCTCTTGCCGTCGTACATTATCTGGTTGACAAACTTAGTCAATACCTTGCTGCCGTACACGGGATCGGGCAAAACGTCTCTTTTGGGCACGTTACCTCTTCTGGGCATATTATTACCTCCTTATAGATTGTTCTTACATCCGACTAACTATTACTTTGTAGTCTTAGGCTTCTTGGCGCCGTACTTAGACCTTGCCTGCATACGCTTGGCAACGCCTGCCGCGTCCAACGTACCGCGAATAATGTGATATCTCACACCGGGCAAATCCCTTACCCTGCCGCCGCGGATCAATACTACGCTGTGCTCTTGCAGGTTATGTCCGATACCGGGAATATAGACGGTACCTTCCATGCCGTTAACGAGCTTAACACGAGCAATCTTACGCATAGCGGAGTTAGGTTTCTTAGGAGAAGTCGTGGTAACAGACAGACATACGCCTCTCTTCTGAGGGTTCTTGTCCATCAAAGGTGCCTTGGACTTCTTAACCTGCTTCTCGCGTCCGTGCCTAATCAACTGGTTAATTGTGGGCATTATCTTACCTCCTTACAGTATTAATCGGATGAGTTACCTTTCAACCCTAAGGCATCTCCATTTATGTCGAAAGCGCCTACACACCACTTAAGGCGCCGTCTTGCAACACAAATAATATGCGGGATAATCCCACATAGTAAAAACATTTTATCAACTATTATAAGTTAAGTCAACAAATTAGCATACCTTTTTCTTAAATATATCCGCTTACAACGCCGCCTGTAAAGCGACGCGTTAATATGCGTTGATAAGACGGACCGCTGTATACTGACGAGATAATCTTCGCTCGTCGTAATACATGTCATAGCCGATTGCATCGGATAATCTTACGGATTTACCGCCATCGGCTTAAAGTCGGCAATAATAAGCCGTACATGCTTTATACGCAACTTTAGCGACTAAACAAATACCGCATGCATAACGACCGCCATGCGCGCGATTAAAGCGTATAAATAAATTTTGTGATCAATCGAGAAAGTTCGACAGCAATATAGCCTACAGCTAAGTTATAAAACCTTCAATCCTCGGGCGTGAGCGAAGCGTCGGCGTCGAGGTCGTATTCCGCGCAGTCCCTGCCCGCCTTAATCATGCACTGCGCCTGTGCGGCGATCATGACGCCGTTATCCGTACACAGCCCTATCGGAGGGTAATAGACATCTATCCCGCTGCGCTGCGCTCTCTGCTTAACCTTATCCCTAAGCGTCTTGTTGGCGCCGACTCCGCCTGCTATTACCAGCTTGTTACAGCCCTTGAGTTCCGCAGCCCGAACGGCGTTATCGGCCATAATATCCGTGACAAGTTCTTGAAATGAGCAGGCGACGTCCGCCCTATTAATTTCTTCGCCCCTTGCCTCGGCGTTATGAACGTAATTGATGAGCGCCGTCTTAATGCCGCTGAACGAAAAGTCCAGCGTATCTATACCCTTGAACGGACGTGGCAGCTTGACGCTCGGTCTGCCCGTCACGGCGAGCTTCTCCACCGCGGGACCTCCGGGATAACTCAAGCCGAGCACGCGCGCCGCTTTGTCGAACGCCTCGCCGCACGCATCGTCCTGCGTAGAGCCGAGTATCTCGAGCTCGTCCCAGCCCTTAACGTAAGCGACTGCCGTATGTCCGCCGCTGGCTATCAGACAGACATAAGGAGGCTCGAGCGCACTGTCCGCGACATAGTTGACGGCAATATGCCCCTTAATATGATTGACCGCCATGAGGGGAATACCCAGCGAATACGCGAGCGCCTTGGCATACGACACACCTACCAGCAATGCGCCGAGCAGTCCCGCGCCGTAGGTTACGCCGATCACCTCTATATCTTTAAGCGTCACGCCCGCTTCATTTAATGCGGAGCGCACGACGCCGTCTATTGCGGTGACGTGATTGCGAGAGGCTATCTCGGGCACTACGCCGCCGAAACGCTTATGTATATCTATCTGAGACGCGATTACCGACGAGAGGACCTCGGAGCCCCTTAGTACCGCGCAAGCCGTCTCGTCGCAACTGCTCTCTATACCGAGAGTGAGAATATCTTCGCGTCCGCGCAATTTCTCCAAACGAGCGCGAGCCGTCTCGAGATACGCGCTCATTTCTCTCCCTGCGACTTCTTGAGATAGTCGTTTATAAAGCCGCCTATATCGCCGTCCATCACGGCGTTCACGTTGCTCGTCTCGAATCCCGTACGGTGGTCCTTAACCATTGTATAAGGACAGAATACATAAGAGCGTATCTGTGAACCCCACTCTATCTTCTTGAGGTCGCCCTTTAGCGCCGACTCCGCCTCGGCTTGCTCTCTCTCCCTGCGCTCGATGAGTTTGGAGGTGAGCATCTTCATAGCCTGCTCCCTGTTCTGAATCTGCGAGCGCTCGTTCTGACATTGCACGACGATACCCGTAGGCAAATGCGTGATACGCACAGCGCTGTCCGTCTTGTTGACGTGCTGTCCGCCCGCTCCGCCGCTGCGATAGGTATCTATCTTGAGCTCTTCGGGATTAATCTTGATTTCGTTATCGTTCTCAACTTCCGGCATTACTTCGACGGACGCAAACGACGTATGACGTCTCGCGTTGGAGTCGAAAGGCGATATGCGCACCAATCTGTGTACGCCCTTCTCCGCTTTAAGGTATCCGTACGCGTTGTCTCCGTTAACCTTGACAGTGACGCTCTTGATGCCCGCCTCGTCGCCCGCAAGATAGTCGAGCATCTCTACCTTATAACCCTCGCGCTCGGCATAGCGGCTATACATGCGATAGAGCATGCTCGCCCAGTCTTGCGCTTCGGTGCCGCCCGCGCCTGCGTGCAATGTGATAATGGCATTATTGGCGTCGTACTTGCCCTTAAGCAATGTCTCCAATCTCAGCGTAAGCGCGTCGTCGTCCAAGCTCTTTAGCTCGGCGTCGAGTTCCGCCTTACTCTCTTCGTCACCATCTTCTTCGAGCAACATTATAAGCGCCTCGCAATCGGCAGCGCGGCGGGTAAGCCTGTTATATCTGTCCAACTTGCCGTCTACTCGGGCAAGTTCCTTGTTAACTTCCTGCGCGGCGGCAAGGTCGTTCCAGAAATCGGGCTCGTTCTGCTTGTTTTCCAACTCCGACTTGCGACCTTTAAGCGAATTAAGGTCGAGAGCCGCGCCAAGCTCTGCGAGCATAGAATTGATTTGCTCGAGTTTATACTTCTGCTCGTCTACTATTATCATAACGTCTCCCCGTTACCATCGGATATATCTGAGCGAGACTCGCTCGAAACATCGTCGTTTATCAATTTACTTAGTTTCTCTGCAATAACGCCTACATCTAAGGCGTTGTCCATGGTATTGACCGATATCTTATTGTTGTCTGCGATAAACAAATCGACTTGATTCTTCTTGGTCTTGACGGAATATGCGCCTAAATCTTCCTTGGAGACATATCGCATACCCTCCAAAGTCGCCGCCGCCTTGTCGGAATAATTTCCGAGATATATGCCGCCGTCCGTGACGACGATGTCTTTCTTGGAGCCCGCCATATAATTCCTGTAAGCGCCCGCGCCCACGAATATCGAAGTAAACGCCGCCTTGAGCGAAGACAGAAACGTCTTACCGAATGACTTGGCGCTGATTTTACCCTCGCCGAAATAGCCTACCATATATACTCCCGCAGTCTCTGCATCGGCGGCATTCTCCGTCATGGAGTTCCAACGAGCGGCAACTTTACGATTGTATCTGAGATTGCCTATACCGATTACGACAAATGTCACGGCAAGCACATAAGACAGGAACATGGCTATCTTCCTGTCGTCGCCGGAAGATTGCAACTTTAAGTTAAGAAAGCCCTCTTCGAGCGTGACGTTGACTTCCACCACTTTAATCGGAGCGCGATAATATCCCTCGAAGTAATATTCTCCGATATCGAATTCCTCTCCCGGAGCGAGCGTAATTCTCTCCTGTATATCTTCCGCATCTCTGTTGTCGACAATATAGATAATAGCGCCTTCGCCAGACTTATCCTTTACTTCTACGGACAGATAAATTATCGACTGCTCCCTGTCCGAATAATTCTTCAATTTACCGCTGAATGCCCAATCTCCGTCTGCGTCTTGCTCGACGGTAATCTTCTCGCTGGCATCCACTTCAAAGGGATTTACATGCGATCTGATCATTGGCGAAATCGTAGCGTATAAAGCAAAAATCAACGCCGCAGCGCCTAAACAAAACATTATTATAGGTAATGTCTTCTTTACTTTCATAAAATATCTCCGTATATTTTCCTGCGTACTAAAAAGTTTAACACAGCGCAATATACAATATCAAATAATTTATTAACTTAAATCGGCAAATTATAATGCGGCTAAAGCATAGGAACTATTTATCGGCGATAATAGACTTTTACTAAGACTTTATATTATTAGTATTTTACTCGTTTATAATGCTATTTCAAACTATACTTAACAAAAAAAACTTATAAGAAAAATTTTATATTTATTAGCTTAATACAGTGACATAGTTTATGAATAGTTTTTTGAATGTTGGAGCAATCTTCACGGACTAAAAGCATTATAGACCGATTCATAAAAAACAAAAAAAGAGACAGATTCTTATCGAATTTGTCTCTTTTATAAATTATAGCGTTTTAATTCTTACTTCCGGTTATAAACCTATTCTATGCGTAAACTTATATTCCTATTTGCAATTCTCCGTCACTGCATATGATTATATACAAACCAGATCCATTATTCCAAAGCTCGCCCTTTGCGATTGCCAACCATTGTGCCTTACTCCCGGAAAAAGATATGCGCGTCAAAGCCACGTTGCCTGCGAGCGAAAAATCGCCTATAAACTTTACTGATGCGCCAACGCTGATTTCCTGTAATCCCGTGCAATCGGTAAAGGAATAGTGGCTTATCGTCCTAACTCTATCCGGTATGTTTATGTGTGTCAAGTTGCGGCACCCCCAGAATGCGCCATAACTTATTATTTCCGTCTGTTCATTTATCGAACAAGACTCTATATCGGTATTTACCGCTTTTACTAACACCTTGTAAGGGTTTGTTTCGCTGCCGAGATACAGCGCGTTGCCGTATTCGGTATATTGTAAATTATTACAGTTGCTGTACGCATCGTACAATATTATTGTCGTTTTGTCGTGCACAATCAAAGAGGTTATGTCAGTGCTTGTTGTTTTTACTAAAATCATATATGGGTTGTTTGGATTGCCTAAATACAATCCGTTATTGTACTCATTGTAATTCACTGACTGACCGCAATCGTAAAATGCGTGTTGCCCTATGCCTTCTACGCTGTCGGGAATGGTCACATTTCTCAATCCAATCCAACCGTAAAATGCTCTTGCCGGGATTTGTTTTACGTTTCCGCCGATTATCAAATCCGCATTTACGTATTTAATAGCGGGATTAAAAGTGTAATTCGATTCGTTAAATACACAGTAGGTTGCATTCCAATAAACTGTTTTAAGTCCATCAAGTTCACGGATAGCGTTGCCGTCGATACCTACCACATCTTCGCCCACGGTCAATTCTTCTATCATATTACAATCATCGAACGAACTGAAATTCAGATTGCCGCCCAAAACAGTGACTTTCTTTAATGTAGCGGGCACATAATAAGTTACTTGATAGGTTTTGTTACCACTGCTGCTCCACTGTTTAACTTCAACGCCGCCTTCATACCTGTACGAACCAAAGATATATCCAAACGGATAGCGCGTATCTTCCTCGTTTATTTTTAGCGAACTACCCACGAATGGTATCGTTAAGCTTTTGAGTGCGCTACAGCCGCTTAATGCCATATATCCCACTGTTTTTACACTGTCCGGTATTACCAGGGCGGTTATTTCGCTACAGCCGCTTAATGCCATATATCCCACTGTTTTTACACTGTCCGGTATTAC
>CAJTXS010000005.1:18003-86644 GCA_910583735.1 uncultured Christensenella sp.
TGCCATATATCCCACTGTTTTTACACTGTCCGGTATTACCAGGGCGGTTATTTCGTTACATCCGAGCAGAGCGTAATTCCCCAATGCTGTTACGGTATTGGGCAAAATTACTTCATCTTTCAAAGTTTGACCGTTAAGATATAATTTGGCGCCATATAATAACGGGTTATTATTAAATTCTATATTGCACCAAGCCGACAAATCGGTTATATAAACGGAATTTAGCGCATTGCACGCTTCAAATGCATCCCCGCCGATAACATTTACGCCGGCGCCTATAGATATGGACACAAGTTGCGAACAACCGTTAAACGCTAATTTACCTATACTCCGCACACTGTCGGGTATCGTTATGCTCGTTAAACCGCTGCAACCGGAGAATGCGCTATCCCCGACACTCGTCACACCGTTCGGTATCGTAACGGCGCCCTGTATTGCTGCGGGAATATGTATAAATTCCGTTTTGGCTTTATTATACAATATTCCGTCCTGACTTGCATAATTTCGATTGTCGGTTTCGACCGTTATGCATGTTAAGTTGTTGCAATAGTAGAATGCTTCATTCCCGATACTCGTCACGCCGCTCGGTATCGTTATGCTTGTTAAACCGCTGCAACCGGAGAATGCGCTATTCCCGATGCTCGTCACACTACCGGGGATAGTTATGCTTGTTAAACCGTTGCAACCGGAGAATGCGCTATCCCCGATACTCGTCACCCCGTTCGGTATCGTAACGGCGCCCTGTATTGCTGCGGGAATATGTATAAATTCCGTTTTGGCTTTATTATACAATATTCCGTCCTGACTTGCATAATTTCTATTGTCGGTTTCGACTGTTATGCATGTTAAGTTGTTGCAATAGTAGAATGCTTCATGCCCGATACTCGTCACACTACCGGGGATAGTTATGCTCGTTAAACCGCTGCAATGCTCAAATGCATAACCCCCTATACTCGTCATGCCGCTCAGTATCGCTATGCTTGTTAAGCCACTGCAATACCGAAATGCGTAATACCCAATACTCGTCACACTACCGGGGATAGTTATGCTCGTTAAACCGCTGCGACCGGAGAATGCGCGATCCCCGACACTCGTCACGCCGTTAGCTATCGTAACGGCGCCTTGAATTGCTGCGGGAATATATATAAATTCGGTTTTGTCTTTGTTATACAGTATTCCGTCCTGACTTGCATAATTCGTATTGCTTTCATCTACGGTTATACTCGTAAGACTATTGCAATTGTTGAAAGCACTACCGTAAATTACTTTTGTTTTCGCATTGATAGTGTAGGATGTAATGCTTGTATCATTGACTTTAATCAAAGCCGCACAGTCATTTCCGATATTACCGAGATAGTATGAGTTACCGTTTTCATTGTACAATAATCTATTGCAACCGGAAAAAGCATTACCTCCGATACTAACTACACTATCGGGAATCTCAACGTTTGTAAGCTCGGTGCAATTTTCAAAGGCCTCGCTTCGAATATTGTCGCCGCTTGTAATCTTAACGGTTTTGATACTTTCTTTACAGCCGTAACCTACGGCTTGTGCTGCTGCGGCTGGTATCGTAGCCGTTTCAATCGAACAACCGACGAAAGCAGTATCGTAAACGCTCTTGAGATTGCTTTCAGCGTAGCCGAGCGTTATGTTATTCAAACTTACGCAATCTTTGAAAACGTAGCCGCGTATTTCTTCCAAGCTGTTCGGTACGTTTGTGAGCTTTTCAAGTTTTGTGCAACCCTCAAACGCACTGTCATAGATAATCTTCAAGCCCTCTGAAAAGCTTACCTCCGTAAGTTCGGTACAGTTTTGAAACGCATTAGTATGTATTTGAGTAACGCCGCTGCCCAAATACACTTTATTAATGCCTGTACAATCCCTAAATGCGTCATTATCAATGATACCGCCTGATATCCTGACGGTTTTTAACGATTGAGGTACGTTTTCGTTGCCGGAATATTCATAATCACCGAAATACGAACCAAGTTTACCGCTTAAATACGGCAAAGTTAAACTTTCAAGAGATGTACATCTTCCTAAGCAACGCCCTAATTTCGTCACGCTGTTAGGTATGGTAATATTGATAAGCTTACTGCATCCGTAAAACGCGCCGACACCTATTTCCTTCACGGAATCGGGTATAAATATCCGTGTGAGTCCGCCGCAATTTTCAAATGCGTCGCGCACTATCGTTGTAACGCTACTCGGAATCGATACTGTCGTTAAAGCAGTGCAGTCCTTAAACGCACAATAATCTATTACCGTAACAGGCTTACCGTTGCACTCGTACGGTATATTTATCTGACCTGTAAGTTCCGTACCTTTCGCTTTTTCGAGAGTGTATGATTCGCCACTACCGTTAAGCGTCATTTTATAAGATATATCTTTATTTTCAAACTTGCCGCACGTAGAACATATGTTATACGTATCCCCGGTTGCTGTTGCGCCATGCGACTTGATTGTATAAGTATAGCTGTGGTCGGCAAAATCCGTTTCGGTTTGCGCTTTAATGACCATATTGCAAACGCCGCAATGACTGCCTTCGGTTTTGCCTTTCGTTTCACACGTAGCCGCAACCGCTTTATCTGTAACAGGTGTATGCTCGGCAAGCGGCGACGATTGACGATAATATTCGAAATCATAAAATTCCAATTCATATTCGCTTATCCTTCCTACAGGATCGTTATCGATAGCCGCTTGCTCGCTTGCGAATATTTCTCCGCAAAATAATTTGCCCTTATGCGGATCTTCATTGTATCCTTTGCAGACATATACGTCCAACGTCCATCCCGCTTTTTTACATGTCGAGTCCTCACTGCCTGTTACGTGCCACAGATTGACGGTTTCGTGCTTGCACCAAACCGTTCCGTCATCGGGAACAGACGGATTATCAGGCTTAATCGGTTTATTTCCGCCTGCGCCTTTTTCAAATACGAGCGTTATCGTTATTTCATCTGCAGAAAGTGCCGATGCGCTTGCAATTTCAACGGAATAGTCGGGGGCGTTATCGGACGGCGCATTTTCGTTGTTTTCGTCGGTTTTATCATTTTCGGCGCCGTTATCCGGCTTCTGTTCGGGCAGAACAAAATTGTCAAGCGGCATAGTCGTAGTTACGCTTATGCTGTTTTCCGTAACATTCATATCCGAGCTCTGTCCGTTTATTGATACGGACAGTTTTGCGCCGCTCTGCTTATAAGTACCTTTTACAGTCATACCGTTTTGCGTTGAAGTACAGGAACCGTCTTTGAAAAATGCCATAGCCGCGCCGCTCATACTTATTTGGATCTTTTCTTTAAGCATGTTGTATGATTCTTCGCTTAACAAGTCGCCGTTATACGATATTTCCGCATAACTGAATACATAGGAGTACCCTGCGACGGAAAGTTTATCCTGATTGTCCGGAACCACAGCACCCTTAACATAGCCGCAACCGTTACAGACATTTTTAGCGTCAAACGCGTGAACGGTTCTATCTATCGTTTTTGCCGTACAACCCGAAACAGTACACTCCTGCCAATGGTAAGTTTCGTCATACTTCATAATGTAATTATGCGTATGCGAGTTGTCTCCGTTGCAAGCCGCAAGAACAAAAATAAAGGTTATTGCGCAAATAAGCCATAAGACGGTAAGTAGAAACTTATTTTTCATAAAATACCTCCGCAAATAAAAAAGTGCGTCCCAATGCAGAACGCACCCCAACAGTACACTCCGTCATTGTTGTCACACAATTCCGTAAATAGGATAGAAGAGAGGTACTAATTGGCAATACCACTCCTATTTACGATTGAATTGTGTGACAACATAATATAAGCATATTTTTCTAAAAAAATCAAGAGTTTGAGACTGCAAAGAGCATATAACGCGAAGAGCGTAAAGTTTGCTTGTTATTTTTAAGTCGCTTATCAATGTGCTATAAAGCGCTTAGATAATAAATATCTACATATTATATGAAGTAAGCGCCATAAAAAATGCACCTCGAAAGTTTTACAGCCATAAGAGGTGCATTTTAATTGCGAAATGTACAGTCGCTCAATACTGCTATTCTAAAATAGTTTATTTGCCGCAGCAGTTCTTATACTTCTTGCCGCTGCCGCAGGGGCAAGGCTCGTTGCGACCCACTTCCTTCTCTTTACGCGCGGGAGCGGACTTGACAGTCTGTTTGCTCTCGCCTGTAGACGCTGACTTGGCGTCGGAGTAGACGATGCGCTGCTCCTTCTTGAGTTTATCCAGAATGCGGTCGTTGATGAATACTCGCCTTACGAGCGACTTGACGGTATCCTTCTTAATCTCCGCGACCATGGAGTTAAACATATCGTAAGTCTCTCTCTTATACTCGAGCACGGGGTCTTGATGTCCGTACGCGACCAACTCTATGCTCTGTCTCACGTCGTCCACTTCGTCTATATAAGCGCGCCAGTTGACGTCTATTGCCTGAAGAGTAAATCTCTTCTCCGCGTCGGACAGCTCGAAAGTCATGCCCGCGCCCTCGAAGTTCTCTTTGTTGAGGCTCGTGATCTGATCGTACTGCTCTTCGCACTTGCGGTATACGTAGTTGATAATCTCCTGCAGCGAAGAGTTGGCGTATACCACATCTGGCGTCATTACCTCGCTGTCCTTAGTGAACAGGTATTCGTTGAGTTCTCGATTAAAGGCGACATAATCCCACGAGCGGTGGTCGCTCTTAAAGTCCACGTGACGCTCGCATATCTCTTCCGCGACATCATAGCACATCTTGAGCACTTGCCTATGAATATCGCTCTCTTCGAGCACCTCGTTGCGCTTACCGTAGATAATCTCTCTCTGATAGTTGAGCACGTCGTCGTATGCGATCAGTCTCTTGCGAGCGGAGAAGTGCCTATCCTCTACCACCGACTGAATATACGCTATCTGCCTGCTCATTATGCCCGCGACTATCGGCTCGTCCTCGTTGATAGCAAGACGCGATACCAATGAGAAGAAATTGGAGCCTGCAAAGCGCTTAAACATATCGTCCTCGCAAGACAGATAGAATGCCGACGAGCCGTTGTCTCCCTGTCTGCCGCTACGACCGCGCAACTGATTGTCTATACGGCGCGAGTCGTGCCTTTCCGTACCTATTATCCTAAGTCCGCCGAGAGCGGCTACCTGCTCCTTCTCCGCGCGGGTATCGGCAAGATATTGGGCGTACAGCTTGTCGTAGACGGCCTTGGCGCTCTTTACTTCCGGATCGTCGGAAGGGGTGAGCGCGGTGCACGCCTCGATAATCTCGTGAGCGTATCCTTTCTTAGCCATAGCCGCCTTGGCGGTATACTCGGGATTGCCGCCGAGCATGATATCGGTACCTCTACCTGCCATATTAGTGGCGATGGTAATGGCGCCCAGCCTACCCGCCTGCGCTATAATATCCGCTTCCTTATCGTGGTACTTGGCGTTGAGCACATTGTGACTGCGTATGCCTTCGCGGCGCAATACCGCGGATAGCTGCTCGCTCTTCTCCACGCTGACCGTACCCACCAGCACGGGCTGATTGCGCTCGTGACACTCCTTGATATCCTTGACGATTGCGTTAATCTTAGCCTTTTCGGTGACGTACAGTCTGTCCTGCTCGTCGCGCCTTACTACGGGCTTGTTGGTAGGTATAACCATGACGTCGAGACTGTATATCTTCTCGAACTCGTCTTCTTCCGTCTTGGCGGTACCCGTCATACCCGAAAGTTTATGATACAGCCTGAAGAAATTCTGAAGCGTGATTGTGGCGAGGGTCTTATTCTCCGTCTTGATTTCCACGCCCTCTTTAGCCTCTATAGCCTGATGCAGACCGTTGCTGAAGCGCCTGCCTATCATCTGCCTACCGGTGTACTCGTCTATGATAATGACCTGTCCGTCTACTACGAGGTAGTTGACCTCTTTCTTCATGATGACGTGCGCCTTTAGCGCGTTGTCGATATAATGCTTAATCTCGCGGTTGGAGTACTCGCTGAGGTCGTCTATATTAAAAAACTTCTCCGCCTTTTCCGTCCCGCGCTCGTTGATATACACGCTCTTATTCTTCTCGATAAGTTCGTAATCGCCCGCATTCTCGCACACGGCGCCGCACTCGGGGCAGATAATCTCTTCCTCTTTATTCCTAGTGGAAGTATCTCCGCCGAGATTCTCCCCGCAAGAGGGGCAGATATATTCGACGGGCTTGAGCTGTCTTACAAATGTGTCCGCGCGGCGATAATTGTCGCTGGACTCCTCGCCTCTGCCGCTGATTATAAGAGGCGTGCGCGCCTCGTCTATGAGTATGCTGTCCACCTCGTCCACTATCGCGAACTCCAAGCCGCGAAGCACTCTGTCCTTAATGTCGTAGACCATGTTGTCGCGCAGGTAATCGAAACCGAGCTCGTTATTGGTAGTATAGACGATATCGCATGCGAACACTTCTCTCTTGGCGTCCGGCTGCATATTGCTGCGGTTGACGCCCACGCTCATGCCGAGGAAATTATATACTTTACCCATCCACTCCGCGTCGCGCGCGGCGAGGTACTCGTTGACGGTGACTACATGTACGCCTTTGCCCGTCAAAGCGTTGAGATATACGGGAAGCGTGGCTACCAGCGTCTTGCCTTCGCCCGTGCTCATCTCGGCTATTCTGCCCTGATGCAGCGCTATACCGCCTATTATCTGCACGTGGAAGTGACGCATGCCCAGCACTCTGTCGGCAGCCTCTCTCACTGTGGCAAACGCCTCGGGAAGAAGAGAGTCGAGCGTCTCGCCGCCTGCGTAACGCTGCCTGTAATCGTCGGTGCAGGCGCGCAATTGCTCGTCCGTCATAGCCTTAAATCTATCGGACAAAACCTCTACCGCAGTAGCTATCTTCTCTATCTTTTTCAGCTCGCGCTCGTTCTTGTCGGGGAAAAGTCTGCCGAATATACCCATGTCTACCTCTTGCCGATTATCCGTCGTACAATAGGGCGGCTTACGGCTTAAATATTTTACCATTGCGACGCAATGTGTGTCAAGTAAGGCTATTTATAAGGTATGTAATATATTGTTGTACTTTAGCTAATGAATAGAGGACAGGCTTATGTAAAGTCTGTCCTCTTCTTTATTATGCGATATTATATAGCTATGCCGCTTACGCATTTACTGCATGCGCTCTTGCTTGACTTTGACATCCACGACGTGGCGCTTTGCGAGCTCGTCGATGACGTCCTTAATCTCGATGCCCATCTCCGCCATAAGTACGAATATGTGATAGGTCAAGTCGCCTATCTCGAATACCGTCTCTTCCTTGCTGCCCGACTTGGCGCCGATGATGACTTCCGTGCACTCTTCGCCCACTTTCTTAAGTATCTTGTCTACGCCCTTTTCGAACAAATAAGTCGTATACGAACCTTGCTTGGGGTCTGTCTTGCGCCCCTTGACGACATCGTACAGTCCCTCAAGCGAGAATGGTTTATACTCGGGGTTGACATACAATGCGTCCTCGAAGCAGCTGTCCGTGCCCTTATGACAGGCTGGACCGTCCTTAATCACTTCCGCTACCAAAGCGTCGCCGTCGCAATCCGCCTTAATAGAGACTATGTGCTGATAGTTGCCGCTGGTCTCGCCCTTGCGCCACAGCTTGCCGCGCGAACGACTGAAAAAGCATGTCTTGCCCTCGCTCTCCGATATACGCAGGCTCTCCTCGTTCATGTACGCGAGCGTAAGCACCTTTTTGCTGTAATAATCTTGCACTACGACGGGGATAAGCCCTCTGTCGTCAAACTTAAGCATACTGATATCTATCATACTTCACCTCTTGATTATATTCTTACCGGAATTCCGCCTTGAGCAAGCAGCTGCTTGAGCTCGCGTATATCCACTTCTCCGTAATGGAAAATGGATGCCGCAAGCCCTGCGTCCACTCCCGGCACGCTATTGAACAGCTGCAAAAAATCCTCCGCCGAGCCCGCTCCGCCGGACGCGATTACAGGCACGCTCACCCTGCCGCACAGCTCTGCGAGCATGGGCAAATCGAAGCCGCCCTTTACTCCGTCCGTATCGATTGAGTTGAGCACTATCTCTCCAGCGCCCTCGCCTACTCCGCGCTCCGCCCACTGCATGGCGTCTATGCCCGTGTCAACTCTGCCGCCTCGGCTGAACAGTCTGTACTGTCCGTCTACGCGCTTGACGTCCATAGACAGCACCACACACTGACTGCCGTATATCCTCGCCGCCTTGCCTATCAAGGAAGGGTCGGCGATAGCGCCCGAGTTGACGCTCACCTTATCCGCGCCGCACTTGAGCACGCGCTCGAAGTCGGCTACGCCGTTGATACCCCCGCCTACGGTAAGGGGGATAAATATGCTCGACGCAACTCTCTCCAATATATCGGTGAACAGACGTCTCCCCTCCGCAGAAGCGGTTATATCATAGAATACGAGTTCGTCTGCGCCGCTGCCGTTGTAATATGCCGCGAGAGCCACAGGGTCGCTCACATCGCGCAGTCCGCCGAAGTTTACGCCCTTCACTACCCTGCCGTCCTTGATGTCGAGACAGGGAATAATCCTCTTAGCCAGCATCGCCCATAGCCTCCTCTACCTGCCTTAAGTCGAGCTTGCCCTCGTACAGAGCCTTGCCGAGTATAGCGCCGTCTACGCCGATAGCGCGCAGCTCCTCGAGCTCGCTCACAGACGATATTCCGCCCGACGCCGTAACTATAAGTCCGTCGATACCTTTCAGCGCGCGGTAAGCGTCGAGATTGGTGCCCGACATTGCGCCGTCCTTGGATATATCCGTAAAGATAACGTCGTATATACCGTCGTATGCAAGCTGTCTGCAAAAGTCGTAGGCGTCCAAGCCCGAATCTTTCTCCCATCCGTGCACGGCTACTCTGCCGTCTCTTGCGTCCACGCCTATCGCTATCCTATCGCCGTACTTGCGTCTCATCTCGAGCGCAAAGTCGTATCTCGATACCGCAACCGTGCCGAGTATCACCCTGCTCGCGCCTGCGTCCAAATATCTTAGTATGCTTTCCTCGCTCCTGATACCGCCGCCTATCTCCACATTTAGCGCGCACGAGCGCACTATCTCGGCAATTATCGAAGCATTGTCCGCCTTGCCGCTCCTCGCCCCGTCCAAATCGACGACGTGCAGATATTTGCTGCCGCATTCCGCCATTTGGCGGGCCACCGACACGGGAGAATCGGAATAGCGCTTCACCCTGCTGTAATCGCCCTGTGTAAGCCTTACCGCCTCACCTTGAATTATATCTATAGCGGGTATAATCTTCATATCATATCTCCGAAAAAGCCTTGAGTATCGCAAGTCCCGCGGCGCCGCTCTTCTCGGGATGGAATTGAGCGCCCATGACGTTGCCCCGTCTTACCGCAGCGGTAACGGGCATACCGTAATCGGCATAAGCTATGACGTCCGCGTCGCAGTCTTTAGCGTAATACGAGTGTACGAAATACATATACTCGCCGCTCTTAACATACTTGAGCAAGCTGTCGTCTCTCACGATATCGATGGCGTTCCAACCCATATGAGGCACTTTAAGCTCCTTGGGCAGGCAGTCTGCAAGCGGACACACCTTGCCGCCTATAAGTCCCAAGCCCTTATGCTCGCCGAACTCGTAACTTATGTCGAAGAGCAATTGCATGCCTAAACATATGCCCATAAGCGGCTTGCCTCTCGCCGCTTGCTCTATCAGATACCTGTCAAGTCCCGCCTGTCTGAGCTTAAGAGCCGCGTCGGCAAAAGCGCCTACTCCGGGCAGAATAATCCTGTCGCACATATCGAGCGCATTGCTGTCCCCGCTGACGGTATACTTCAGCGATAATGAGGACAGCGAACTGCCAAGCGAATAAAGATTACCCACTCCGTAGTCTACTATGCCTATCATCACAACACTCCCTTGCTGGAAGGTATCGCTCCGCCGAGCGACATATCGAGCGACGCCGCCTCGCGCAGCACCCTGCCGAGAGACTTGAATACCGCCTCGATAATGTGGTGAGAATTCTCGCCCGCAAGCATCTTAAAGTGCAACGTAACTCCCGAGCGGCGCACAAAGGCGAGCATGAATTCCTTGACCAGTTCGCAGTCGAATTCGCCTACCTTGTCGGTAAACGTGACTACGTCGTAGTTGAGATAGCTCCTGCCGCTGATGTCTATAGCGCAGACCATGAGCGCCTCATCCATGGGGAGCGTGATATCGGCATAGCGGCGTATGCCCGCTTTATTGCCGAGCGCCTCGGCCAAAGCGTCGCCGAGCGCAATTCCGATATCTTCCGCGCTGTGGTGCATATCCACATGCGTATCGCCCTTGCACTCGATGTCGAGGTCAAGTCTGCCGTGCACGGCAAGAAGCTGTAGCATGTGGTCCAAAAAGCCGCTGCCCGACGATATATTGTGCTTACCGCCACCGTCTATATTAAGGCTGAGTACGATGTCCGTCTCGGTTGTCTTTCTCTTGATTAGAGCTGTTCTCATAATGCCTCCGTGATTGTGTCTATCGCGGCGAGAAGAGCGTCGCATTGAGCTCTGTCGCCTATCGTTATTCTTACAAAGTCTTCTATCCTCTCGTCGGCAAGATGCCTGACAAGCACGCCTTTATCCTTAAGCGCAAGATACAGGCGCTTGCCGCCTATAGCGCCGCTGCGCGCGAGCACGAAATTGGCTGACGACGGCAATACGTGAAAGCCCCTCTCCTCCAGCTGCTCGGTAAGATAAGTCCTGTTAGACTTGATTAAGTCTACGCATCTGTCGAAATAAGCGCCGTCCCTCAACGCCGCGGCGCCCAGCGCTATGGGCAGTGTGCCGAGATTGTAGGGATTAAACGAATACTTGACAGTGCGTAAGTCGCGGGCAAGCTGCTCCGACGCGAGCGCGTAGCCTATCCTCGCCCCGGCAAGCGAGCGGGACTTGGACATAGTGCGCACCACGACTACGTTGTCATACTTGTTGACAAGCGGCACGCAGCTCACTTCGGAAAAATCGGCATATGCCTCGTCGATAATGACCACGCTGTCGCTATTGGCTGCGACTATCTCCTCTATCTCTTTCGCTCCGATAGCGATACCCGTCTGCGCGTTGGGATTGGCGATAAGGATGTTGCAACCTATCCCCATATAATCGCTCGCCTTTACCTTGTAGTCGCTGTCGAGCGGAATTATCCTCGTAGGCACGTTAAAGAGCGCTGCGTACACCTTATAAAATCCGTACGTCACGTCCGCAAAGGCAACGCCCTTGTCCCTATCGCAAAAGGCAAGGAAGCAGAATGCCAGCGCCTCGTCCGAGCCGTTGGTGACAAGCACGTTGTCTTTATCTACCGAATAGCAACGCGCTATCTCGCCTGCCAGCTCGTCCGCCGTAGGATCGGAATAGAGACGAAGGTCGGCAAGCATATCCTTATCCACCGCTTCTATCGCTAAAGGCGACGGCGCAAAGGGCGACTCGTTGGTATTGAGTTTCACATAGCTCTTATCCCTCGGCTGCTCGCCGGGGGTATAAGGCGTAAGAGATTGCAGTCTGCTGCTTAAGTAACGGCTCATTTCTTAAACCTCGCGGCTACGCTCTCGGCATGAGCGGTGAGACCTTCGGACGAAGCAAAGGCGATAATCTTATCTTTGGCTTTAGCCAGCGCCTTATCGGTGTAATAGATGTACGACGAGCGCTTGACAAAGTCCTCCGCCGACAGCGGCGAAGAAAAACGCGCGCTGCCGCCCGTAGGCAATGTGTGATTGGGTCCCGCGAAGTAATCTCCCACGGGCTCGGGGGTGTTGCCGCCCAAGAATATCGAGCCCGCGTTGCGCACCTTATCGAGGTCGCCGAATGGGTCGCGAGTGCACAGCTCGAGGTGCTCGGGCGCAATGGAATTGGCGATATCGATAGCCTCGTCAATGCTTGAACACATTATAATCTTGCCGTTATTTTCTATAGAGACGGATGCGATGTCCGCTCTGTCAAGGGCGGATAGTCGCCTGTCTAAAGCCGTTGCCACATCTCTTGCAAGCTCGGAGCTGTCGGTGACAAGCACTGCGGAAGCAAGTCTGTCGTGCTCAGCCTGAGAAAGCATGTCCGCGGCGACACAGTCGGGGTCGGCGGAAGAGTCGGCGATTATCAGCACCTCGCTGGGACCTGCAATCATATCGATATCCGTCTGTCCGAATACGAGACGCTTAGCCGTAGCGACATAAATATTGCCCGGTCCCGTAATCTTGTCGACGGCAGCTATGCTCTCCGTGCCGTAAGCGAGCGCCGCTATGGCCTGAGCTCCGCCCACCTTATATATCTTATCTACGCCTGCGATATCCGCCGCTATGAGTATCTCGTCTTTAATCCTGCCTGCGGGTGTGACCATGATTATCTCGCCTACCCCCGCTATCTTGGCGGGAGTCGCGTTCATGAGCACGGTAGATGGATAGCTGGCTGTACCGCCGGGGACATATATGCCTACTCTCGCGAGCGGAGTTACCTTCTGCCCCAATACTATGCCGTCCTCGCCGCGCATCTCGAAGCCGCCGCCAAGCTGACGGGCATGAAATGCCGCTATATTGGCATGCGCCTCGCGCAATATATCTATCATCCCTTTATCGCAGCGCGCGTAAGCGTCTGCTATCTCTTGCTCTGATACAGGCTTGCCATCGTAACCGCACTTATCGTATAGCATTGTGTACTCGGCAACCGCGATGTCGCCGCGGCTCCTCACATCCGCTATAATATCCGCTACCCGCGCGGTTATATCGAGGTCTACCTCGGCGCTCCTGTTGAAAATTCCGCGGCGCTTAGCCTCAACCGCGTCAATAATCTCTATCATAATTTAGTCTCCAATAAAGACCTCAGTCTGTCAATTCCTTCTTTCTTAAATCTGTACGCCGCCTTGTTGGCAATAAGGCGGGTGCTTATGGGCACTATCTCCTCTTTTACTTCGAGGTTATTCTCCTTGAGAGTCGTGCCGGTCTCCACGATATCCACAATGACGTCGGACAGCCCCAGTATAGGCGCAAGCTCAATAGAACCGTTAAGTTTAATCACTCGTATCTCTCTTCCGATACCCGCGTAATAGCTGCGCGCTATGTGCGTAAACTTTGTAGCTACCTTGAGCGGTCTTTCCGTATCGTCGATAAAGTCCTTCTTGGCGGCTACCGCCATACGGCACTTGCCCATCTTAAGGTCGCTGAGCTCGTACACGTCGGGAGAATACTCGAGCAAGATATCCTTGCCCACCACGCCGAGGTCGGCGGCGCCGAGCTCGACATATATAGCAACGTCGGACGGCTTGACCCAGAAGTAACTCACTCCCTTGGCTTCGTCGGAGAATACGAGCTTACGGTTGTCGGGGTCCCACTCCTTGCAGTCGTATCCGATACTGCTGAGCAACGCGTACACTTTCTCTCCCAATCTGCCTTTAGGCAACGCGATATTTAACATACGTCTCCCTCCTTGCCGTACCGTACGACCGTGCCCAATCTGCACTTGGGCGCGCTCATACCCACATATACGCTCTTTCCCTGCGCTCTGAGTTCGTCGGCGCGGCGCATGACCTCGCAGGCATCGTCGCCCTCGCCGTATAGCAAAGCGATATCCACGGGCGGAGCAATGACCGCGGGCGCCGCCTCGAGATTGACGGCAAAGCCTATTGCCTGCGCCCTCTTGCCCAACTTCTCGGGCAGCTTGTCATACTGACCGCCCACTATCACAGCCTTGGGATAGTCGCGTATAAATCCGTTGTATATAATTCCGTTGTAATAATCGAGATGGTTGACTACCGAGAAGTCCAATCTGACCTTATCTCCGAGATTGCGCTTATCGAGTAAGTCGCATAAGCCCGTCAACTCGTCGAGCGCTCTCAGCGCCTCTTCGCCTACGGCGATATCTTTAAGCGCAGGCAGGACGTCCTTGGGCGCGCCGCTCATAGCGCACAGTGCCGACAGCGACGCCGCGACATCTTCGGATAAGCCTTCCTTAAGTGCGAGCGAGCGCAGATTGTGCGCGCTCTTGCTTGCTATCTCGTCGTATATCTTACCCTTGCACTCGGCAGCTACGGGCAGGGACGACACAATGCCGTGTATAAGTCCGCTGTGCGATATGTCGAGCACATAGCTGTCGCTGAGCATGGCGAGGCTCTTGACGATGAGTTCCACTATCTCCGCCATCGCGACGATGTCCACCTTACCTATCACCTCGACGCCCGTCTGCCTTATCTCCGCATAGCCGTCTTCGCCCGTCTGTCTGAAAACAGCCTCGTTATAATACAACTTCTCCCCGCAGTCATAGTCCGCCTTGGTATTGTTAATGATAGAAAGCGTAACGTCGGGACGGAGCGCAAGCAACTTGCCGTCGGCGCCGCCGAAGGTAATCACTCTCTTATCTGCGAGGAAGTCCATATTGTCTACATACAGAGCGTATTCCTCAAAGCGTCTCATGCGATACTTGCGGTATCCGTAGGACGCGTACAGCTCGCCGAGCGCGAGCGGCAATCTCTCTTCGCTGTAAGTCATACGTCCCTCTTAACGAATTTCGCATATCCGCCGCCGCCGTAATTGATACAGCGCGATACGCGGCTGAGCGTAGCGGACGAGATATCTATCTCTTCCGTAATCTGCGCGTAAGTCTTACCTTCGAGGAAGAGCTTGGCGGCATAAGCGCGCTGCGCCATCTGCTCGACCTCTTTATTGGTGCAAAGGTCGTCGAGCAAAATCTTGCAGTCTTCTCTGCTGCTTACCGATACGAGTATATCGTATAAATCTTCTTTAAGCTGAGCTATATTTTCCAATTAAGTCACCTCTTGTTAATAAATTATACTTTATTATGCTAAAGAAGTAAAGTGTTTTTATAAAATTAATTTTTACCTTTTTATCAATTTTTTTATCGTTAAATATTCCGAAATAACGATAAGACGCGTTTGCATACAATCGACGCTGTTCAAGCCTATTAACCCTATATTAATTTATTGCCTCACGCCTTTAATTCGACTGTCTTTATCAATGATTCGTTTAATCGGTATATGCGCTATTATAATGGATTATTATCAAACGCTTTACAAGCTATTGCGAGCAATAAATAAGCGGGGAAGCTATCCCCGCCGTAAAATCCCAATTAAATTGACAATTAATCTTTACCGCCTTCTGCGTCGCACTTGACGGGCTGCTCGGCAGCCTTATCGTCCGAGTCCGTCAAGGTAGCTGCGGGAGCTGCGTTGTTAATCTTACGCAGACCCACTATGCTGTCGACGGGCAAAGAGAACGTAATACCCGTGCCCTGTCCGCCCTCGAGGCTGTTGGCTATGGCTATCTCGCGCATGATATCGCTGCGGATATCCTTAGGCGCAACGATAATGATAATATCCTTCTCCTGCTGGACGGTGATATTAAAGAACTGCATGGCTTCCTTACTGCCCGTGCCTCTTGCGTGCAAGACGGTGCCGCCCCTTGCGCCCTTGCTCTTGGCGGCGTCCATGACGCGCTCGGAAAAACCTCTGTCTACTACTGTGACTATCAGCTCGTAAACGATATCGTTGTTATCCATCATTATACCCTCCTGCCTTCTATCAAATCAATACTCTTGCGTCCGCACAGCGACGCAAGAGGGACGGTAAATACTATCCCGCTGCCGCTGACGGTAAGCGAAAATATGTCTTCCGCCATACGCATAACTTCCTGCGCGATATCGCCGCGTATGAGCGCCATCGCAACGTCCTTATCCTTGGATGCAAGTCCCAACCACTGAAGTATTTCGCCGCCTGCAGTACCTGTACCCATCGCTACCGCGCTGCAGTACACGCCGCGAGCGGACAGCAGCTTTTCCATCTCGCTGCCCATACCTCTGTTGAGTATGGATATCAGCAACTTATATTCTCCGCGTTTAGCCATACCTCTCTCCTTACTCGTCGAACTCTATTATTTCCAAATCAAGACCTTCGATAGCCTTGTTAGTCTGAACAGGCGCATTGCGAGCGGCTCTGCGAGACTTGATCACGCCGACCAAGCCGAGTATCTGTATCGTAAGCAGTGGCGTCATGGCAATAAGCGCTACAGTGCCGAAAGCGTCCGTAAGCACATTGCGTCCCAACGCGTCCGCAACTCCGATGATGAGCGGCAGAATGAATGTGGACGCCATAGGTCCGCTGGCAACTCCGCCGCTGTCGAAGGCAATAGCCGTAAATACCTTGGGCACGGCAAACGTGAGCGCGAGCGCAATCGCATATCCCGGAGCGATGAACCACCATAAAGATACGCCGTACATCGCCCTGATTACGCCTATCAGCAGCGCCACCGCCATACCGAACATGAGCGCGAGCATGACGCTCCTGCGCTTGATTGTGCCGGTTGTAATCTCTTCGACCTGCTTGGTAAGCACGTGGACGGCGGGCTCTGCAAATACTATAAAGAATCCCACCACTACGCCGAGCGGCATGAGCAGCCACGAATACTTTGAATTGGCTATCGTGTGTCCGAGCACGCTGCCCGCCTCGGAAAATCCGTACTTGACGCCCGTCAAGAATATTATCAAGCCCAAGTACACATAGAGCAATCCCGACAGAATAACCGCGACTTTCTTCTTGGGCAAGCGCAGCTTAGCGAATTGGAATATCAAAAATACCGCGACAACAGGCGCAATTGCGATAGATACCTCTTGCAGGCAGCCGAGCAGCACCGAACCGAACGCTCCGCCCGAGCTCTCTATAATCATCTCGCCGCCGGGGAAGAAGAGTCCGAGCAACATAACCGCTATAAGCGGACCTACCGAGCACAGCGCTACTATACCGAAGTTATCTTCCGCCTTGTTGTCTCCTCTCACCGACGCTATACCTATACCGAAAGCCATTACGAAAGGCACAGTGATAGGTCCCGTAGTCACGCCGCCGCTGTCAAAAGCTACCGCCAGAAACTCGGGATTGACCACCTGCAAAATTATAGCCAATATAAAGACGAGCGCATACGAGCCGAGCAAGAGATAATTGAGCTTAAATCCGAATACTCCGCGAAGCACGGATATTATAAGAAAGAATCCCACGCCCACCGCGACGGGGAATACAAGCAAAAGCTTGCTGCCGAATACCGCCTCCAGCTGTCCCGCGAGCACCCACAGATCGGGCTCGGCGACGGTGACAGCTATGCCGAGTATCAGGCTGATAATCATAACGACGACGAGCTGACGCGCCGCACTGCTCTTGCCCTGCTTGAGCTTCTGCTTATTGATGAGCTTAGAACCTATATTCTCGCCTATCGTGATCATGGATATGTCCACGCCCAAAGAAAAGAGCGTGATACCCGCCACGATCATTATGAATCCTATTACGAAATTGATTATTACGGACTTATCGACGCCGAATGAAAACAACAATATCAGCACTATCGCCGATACGGGCGCTACGCTGATAAGAGCTTCTTTCAGTTTATGCAAAAGTTTCATCTACACTATCCCTTTATGCCGATGTTATCCGTGTTATATATGCGATTTAGACGTACGGCGTTACCGCATAGCGCAATAAGACGCGAAGTCGCGTCTTATTGTATAATACAGTCGACATATTTCGCAACCTTTTTAGCTGATAATAATACCGACAGATATATTTTATCAGTAATATTTCGGTCCATGCAATTAAGAATCCGAGCCTTACGTATCTTTGGCTTATTAATTCGAATTCCTATCGTCTTCCGCCTGCAAACTCATCTTGTACAGCTTGACAGAGCCGTCGATATTCTTTTCCTTAGCGGACTGACCGTACTTGTCTACGTCTATCATATTCTTCATGCCGTGATGGAGACAGAGCGCGCCGTTGATACATCCGCCGTCGCAAGCCATGCCCTCAAAGAAGTTCTCGGCAGACTTACCCATCTTTAGCTTGAGCAAATTAACTCTGCACTGATCTATGCCGCTCATGGCTATCGGGTTGATACCCGTCACGCCCATGGACTCGCCTACAGCCTTTATGCCCTGCGCTATGCCGCACGACTTGGCGAATATCCTGCCGTAATACGAAGCATTGTCAAGCGGAGTGCCCTCCAGCGCGGTAACGTCCACGTCGCGCGCATCGAGGAACGCCTGTAACTCCTCGAAGGAAATAACGCAGTCCACGGCTCCGTCCGTCTTAGGCATTCTGAACTCCATCTTCTTACTCGTACAAGGTCCGATAAATACTACCTTGGCGGTAGGGTCGGTGCGCTTGATGAGCTTAGCCGCCTCCACCATAGGAGAATTGGACGAGGAAATATATTGCCTCAGCTCGGGGAAGTTCTTCTCAACGAACATGACGAAGGAAGGACAGCACGACGTTGTCATAACGCCCTTCTCCTTAAACTCTTCCGCCTCGTGATACAGCACGATATCCGCGCCGAGCGCCGCCTCCGTGACCTGATGGAAGCCGAGCATCTTGATACCCGTGATTACCTGCTCTATCGCCGCATACTTGAATTGGCTGACTATCGCGGGAGCAATCACCGCATGCACCTTATACTTGGCGCCGCCCTCCGACTTCTTGAGCAAATCTATGCAGTCGAGTATGTAAGACTTATCCTGTATGGCTCCGAAAGGACACTGATAGACGCATGCGCCGCACATGATGCACTTAGAGAAGTCTATACGAGCCTTCTTGTCCTCGTTCATGCTGATGGCTTTCACCTTGCAACTCATCATACAAGGACGCTGCTGGTGAATGATTGCGTTGTACGGACATGCCTGTACGCACTTGCCGCACTCGATACATTTATCTTTGTCGATAATGGGCTTGTTGTTGACCACGGTAATAGCGCCCTTGGGGCAGACGTGATAACACATATGATTGAGACAGCCTCTGCAAGCGGGCGTGACGTAAATACCGCCGATAGGACACTCGTCGCACGCCTCGTCGATGACTTCTATGACGTTGGGGTCGCTCTTGTTGCCGCCTTTAGCCATACGGATACGCTCTTGCAATATCGCCCTCTCTTTATAAATACAGCACCTCATCGTAGCCTTGGGACCGGGGACAATCTTCTTGGGAATATCCGTATAGATGTCGTCCATGTCGCCGTTGTATGCGCTGCGGATGAGCTCTTTGAGCACCTCGTACTTCAGCTCCTGTATCTTAGTATCGAATTTATTCATATTTCTGTCGCTCCCAGCCGAAAATTATATTTTTATATGTTCGCTCGCTATCTCTTTGCGAGACATGAGCTCTTTAAGCGTAAGTGTACCGTCCTCTAACACGAGATAGCTGTGCGCGCTGCCTCCCTTGGGTAAAGACACGCTGCCCGCGTTGGCAATCAAGACGCTCTTGCCGTCAATCGTCTTTACGCGAGATATGCTCCCCTCGTGGAAGTGTCCGTATATCAGCGCGTCGCCGCAAGATAATGGAATATTATCTTTATTATACACATGTCCGTGCGTAAGCGTAATCTTGACGCCGCCGTCGAATATGCAGCAACTGTCGGTAAAGCCGAACTCGGATATCAGTAAATCCACTTCGCTGTCGCAATTACCCTTAACTACCGTAAGCTTGTCTGCCAACGCGTTGAGCATATTCGCCACCTCGAGCGGCGCATATTCGGATGTGACGGGATTGCGCGGTCCGGGATTGTATATATCGCCGAGCAGTATCAACTGTTCCGCTCCCTCGGCGCGGAAAGCCTCTATCAGCAAAGACGCGTATCTTGCGTTGCCGTGTATGTCCGATGCTATGACGTACTTCATACTCTTAATCCTAATTATATTCTATATCCACTCTCTTGCCCATTGACTTGAGATTGTCGGCGAGTTTCTCGACCAACTTAAGTTTCATTGTTATGTCGATAGGCAAGCCCTTGTGCGCTATATTAGCGCTCTGCCCCACCAGAAAATGTATGTCCGTAGCCTGCTCGAATAACAAGTTGGCAAGCAGCGAAGCTCCGTCTCGCTTGTCGTAATACTTGGGCGAGAGGTCGCTGGTACTGTTATACTTCTCGGCAAGCTCGAGCAGTCTGCGCAGTGTGATTACGCCCTCGGTGGTAAGGTCTATGCCGTCTATATGTCCGATAGGCGGGATGTCCTTGTCTACGAATTCGAGCACCGTATCCACACTCTTGCCCAGATACCTTGCCACTATCTGCGACGTAGTGCCTCCGCACACCGCCTTCTTACCGTCGTAGCTCATCAGCTTGGACACGCAATAGTCGTCCATATCCTTATTGACTGGCGCGCCTACCATAATCGCAACCTGCATGCTCTTGCGAAGTTTGACCGCGGCTACGGTGGTATCGTCGCCCGGCTCGTTCATATATAAATCGTTACACGCTCCCGCAAGCTGGCAAGCTACCGCCTTAGCGGTCATGCGCGGCTCGATTACTCTGTCCAGATACTCCATTACCTCGGGACGCTGCCATCCGAAGTTGAGCAGCATACCTATGCCGGCATGGATTACGCCGTCGCTCATAAAGACGATGATATCGCCCTCTTGCATGTTAAGATCGCTCTTATATACCTTCTTGCCGAGCACGCACATCTCTTTACGCTCGATATCGCGGCACTTGCCGTTGCTGAAGTATATGGCGGGGGGATTGTCGAACTCGAACATCACTCCCTTGCCCTCGTCGTCGATATGCACTACGGTAAATGTAGCATACGCAACATTGCGCACTTTGCATACGGGAAGCGTCTCGAGAATGGTCTCGACGCAGTCCTCTATGGATATCTCGCTCGCAACCATGGTGCACAGTATCTTGGAGGTGAGCATGGAGAGGATATTGGCCTTAACGCCGCTGCCCATGCCGTCGGCGAGCACTACCGTGGTATGCTTACCGTCCGTGTATGTCTGGACGTTGTCGCCGCATAGCTCCTCGCCCTTTTTGTTGAGCGAGCTGTATCCGTATTCCAGCGTGACTGACATATGAGGCGTTACTCCTCCCTCTGCAGCATCTTCTTGAGTTTAAGAAGAGCGACCTTGGTCTCGGCTGTGGTCTCTCCGAGCAGCGAAGCTATCTCCTGCGCGACCATCATCTGCTTCTTAATCACGGCGTCTGTGGTAGTGAGCGTCTCTGTCGCAAGGTTGTGCAACTTCTCCTCGTACTCCACCTGCGTGGTGATATCTTTTAGAATGGCAAAGAGCACCTTATGCTCGGCAAGCACTACCGCGTTAACCTCCGCATAAGTGTCGGTCTTAGCCACGTGCACGCATTTACGCATGAAGCCCTTGCCCGAGCGGAACGCGTTGATATACTCGGTGGGGTCCTCGAAGTCTACGAGCAGCATCCCCTTGGGGTCCCGCTCCGTAACTCCCCAGATACGCTTAGCCTTGTTGTTCATCTGCATGACGCGCATATCGCCGTCGATGACGAGTATACCGTTGGGGCTGTTCTCGATTATCTCGTAAGACAGCGACTCCGCCTTCTGTCTCATATAAGGCAAGCACATATATTCGTCGGCAAAGCCGTTGGCGACCGCCCAAGCCTTCTGCCTGCAACTGTCATAGCCGCATGCGCCGCAGTTGAGCTGATTCTCGGGTTTATCTCTGCCCGTCTTAGCCATAATGGCGAGCAAACGCTCCTCGCTCACGTCAAAGCCCGACGCGTGTTCCTTCTTATGCAGCGTACGCATAGAGAGCGCAGAGGTATCGGCAATAACCTTGTCGGCGTTGCCTACTCCCGCATATGCTCTTATCTCCTCGTTAGCCTTAATCGAGCCGCCCTTGCAAGCGATGGCGCAAGGTCCGTTGATACATGCATGTTCGCAGGCGTTGAGCTCGAGGAATATGCCGTCCATATCCTCTATGTTCTCAAGCACTTCCTTACAGCGCTCTACGCCGTCCGCGCTGAGATACTCATATCCCTCGGGATACTGTCCGAACGACTTGATTACGCCTCTCGGTACAGGGAAAAATCTTGCGCGCAGCTTCTCTCTGTCCTGCGAAGATAAGTCGTTATTTAATTCTATTCCCTTATCCTTGAGCAGGGCCAGCGTCTCCTCGAATGTGAGCACGCCGTCGATGACGCCGCTCTCGGCAGCCTCTCTCTTCTTGGCTATGCAAGGTCCGATAAATACGACTTTCGCATTATCGGCAGCTTGCTTAATCATCTTGCCGTGCGCCACCATAGGCGAAACAACGGGCGAGAGATATTTAAGCGCGCCGGGGTAATACATCTTGATCAAGCTGTTGACTGCGGGACAGCACGAGGTAATATAGTTGCGATACTTGCCGCCCCTAAGATCCTCGCGGAAGCATTCCACTACCGCAGCGGCGCCCACCGCCGTCTCCTGCGCCCCCGCAAAGCCCAGTCTGATAAGCGCGTCCTCGAGCACCGTAAAGTCCTTTATGCCGAGACTGGATACAAAAGACGGCGCGACGGAAGCATATACATTGCCGCCCGCGAGCAACGCCTCGACCTCAGCCCTCTCGCTGTGGACTACCTTGGCGTTCTGATGGCATACAAGCGTACACTTGCCGCACAGTATGCAGCGCTCCTCGATGACTTTAGCCTGATGATTGGTGACCTCGATAGCCTTGACGGGACAGCCGCGCAGACATCTGTAGCAGTCCTTGCAGTTTGCCTTCTTAAACTCGAGGTACTGGCGCCCGCTCATAATACCGACGGCAGAATCCTTTCCTTAAAAATCTGCCCTACGTTGTCACCGTTAAGACCGGTAATGAACTCGTCGTCCACTTTAGCAGTCACGCCCTCGGCGCAATGCCCGAGACAAAAGCTCGCCTGCAAGGTAATCTTGTCGCCGACGCCGCTTTCTTCGATGGCTTTCTTAAAGCCCTCTATGACGTCGTAGGAGCCCTTGAGATGGCACGAACTGCCCACGCATACGCTTATAATCATATAATTCACCCCTGAATTAGTAATATCTTATTAAATTATATATAAGTCGACAGTTAAAGTCAATAGTTATGCCCGCCGCAGACCGCGCGCAAGACATGGAAAAATATTACAGTACTCGCCCGTCTACACGCCGCGCTCGCCCAAATAACCGTTAAAATCCGGCGTATATTCTCCGTCCGCGCTGCTCAGCTCTTGCACGAATACATCGCCGAATCCGAGCTTGCTCGCATGACTTAGCGCGAGTTTATACTCCAACGGTTTAAGGCTCCTGGATATATCGGGATACTTGCTCGCCTCGCCGCAAGGATAGTACTGGCTCATAAGCGATATTACTGTATCGCTACCTACAGCGTCTTTTATTATATCCAGCGCCGCCACGCTATTATCTATGTGATTAGGCAGCGCCATATGCCTTACAATCATTCCGCTCGTCATGATTTTACCGTCATACCTATCATGAGGGCGATAGGAGCGCATAAGTTTAATCGCTTCGCGCGCAATTAACGGATAATCGGGAGCATTGCTCAGCCTTTCGGCAAGCGCAGCGTCTCCATACTTGAAGTCGGGCAGCCAAATATCTACGATGTCCGCGAGAGCGCGCACCTGCGATAAACTCTCGTATCCGCCGCAGTTGAATACAAGAGGCAGTCGCGGTCTGTAAATATCCAATGCTCTCATAAGTCCGCCGATATAATGGGACGCCGTAACGAGATTGATGTTATGCACTCCGCTGTCATCGAGCATCCTGAATATATCTGCAAGCCCTGCGGGCGTTACCTCTCTGCCGATATCTCCTCTCGATAAAGAATAGTTCTGACAGTAGACGCAACCGAGATTGCAACCGGAGAAGAAAATAGTTCCGCTACCCCTCTCTCCGCTGATAGGGGGCTCTTCCCACATATGACGAGACACCAGTCCGATAGACATGGTATCGTAGCTGCGGCAATAACCTCTCCGCTCCTGCCTGTCTACTCCGCACGCTCTCGGACACAAATTGCAATCCATAGTTAAATTATACTATCGAGCTGTTGAAAAATCAAAGCTATCTCGCAGTAGAAATATCCGCCTGCAACAATAAAAAACTCATACATGCCCATAATTATAAGTAAATAATGTACAAATCGAGTATTAGCTACCGCAAGGCAAAACATGCGAGCGCATTTTACAATTAATACGTATAATAATTATATCGACAAACGCCGCGAATAAATTTACCTATCCCATTTTGCATATTAATTTGACACTGCATGCAAGGCGACAAAGTATAACTGCCGCCGCCTTATTAAGGTGGCTTACGTGCGGCAATACCGCGCTGAATATCGATACCTGCGCCGCAGAAAAAAGAGGACGGATAATTCCGTCCTCTTAAGCCGTAAACTAATTGTCTACTTCCGTCTCGAGCAGTACTTGACGTACGCCGGACGATTGAGCACATCCCCCGTTACGATAGCGAACTTAAGCGCGTCGTAATCGGGCTCTTCCTCTCCGCCTTCCGCATCCAGCTTGATAAAGCGGGAGAAATAGTGCTCGCTGCAGCCCTCGTCGGAAATACCGCCTATGCTGCCGCCTACCTCGACTTTCTCCTCAACGTACACGCTTCCGTCGTCATCGTGCTCTACGGCGCAGTCCTCCTCATGGTGAGTGGGAATCAGCCTGCTGGTCATGGGCACGTATCCGCTCGTGCCGAGTCCTTGCGCGGGCTTAGCCTTATTCTCTGCGGGAGCGCTCGTAGCAAGCGACGCGTACTTAAACAGCTGCTCTACGTTGATTCCTCGCTTGCGCAGGAAGTTGATGCCTTTGATATACTCGTCATTCAACTTCCCTTGCGTCTCCATAGCCTTGAGTACGGCTATGTGCTTGGAGTACGTTTCGTACGGATTAGCCATTATTTCTTACCCTTGGGCGTAGTGCTCTTGCTGTTCTTGTCGTTGCCGCCGATGGCGTTGCGCATATTGGTGTCTGCTATCATATTCTGCATTCCGTAGTAGTCCATTACGCCGAGATTGCCGTCCTTGAGCGCCTGAGCCATAGCCTTGGGCACTTCCGCCTCCGACTCGATAACGAGCGCGCGCATTTCCTGCGTCTTTGCTTTCATCTCCTGCTCGAGCGCTACAGCCATAGCTCTGCGCTCTTCCGCCTTAGCTTCCGCAATGCGCTTGTCTGCCTCCGCCTGGTCCATCTGGAGCTGAGCGCCTATATTCCTACCTACGTCGATATCCGCTATATCGATAGAGAGTATCTCGAACGCCGTACCGCTGTCCAGTCCCTTGCCGAGCACGGTCTTGGAGATGAGGTCGGGGTTCTCGAGCACTTCCTTGTGACTGAGCGCGGAGCCCACCGTAGTGACGATACCCTCGCCTACGCGGGCTATGATGGTGTCCTCTCCCGCGCCGCCGATGAGCCTTGTGATATTGGCGCGAACCGTTACCCTTGCCTTAACGCGCAGCTCGATACCGTCTTTTGCTATCGCGGAGATAGCGGGAGTCTCGATTACCTTGGGATTGACCGACACTCTTACCGCATCGAGCACGTCTCTGCCCGCAAGGTCGATGGCTCTTGCCGTCTCGGAACTGAGGTGCATGTTGGCGCTGTGCGCGCTGATTAGCGCGTTGACTACCTTAAGGACGTTACCTCTTGCCATTACGTGGCACTCGAGCTCGTCGATAGTGATGTCCAGTCCCGCCTTGCATGCGGAAATATACGCGTCGACAAGTGGCGATACCTTAATGCCGCGCCACTTCATACCGATAAGGCGCGCCATAGATATTCTTACTCCGGATACCGCCGCCCTGAACCATATCTTGATAGGCAACAGTCCGAAGATAAGACCGATGACGATAATCGCCGCGACTACGCCGACTACGATTCCGACAATAGCAGAAGTTGTCATTGCCAAAAGAAACATTTATACCCTCCTTTTCTGCCCCAGCGGGCAACGTCGCTTTATTGCGACTGCATTATTGATATTATAACCTCAGTCTTGCGACTGCTGCTTGTCAGACTCCTCGTATTCCGTAGCGGTAATTTCGCCCGCCTTGGCGCTGTCCAAAGCTACGATTATCCTTACGCCCTCTACGTCGATAATTTTGACGCAAGAGCCGGATACGATATATTCGCCTCTTGTGACCACGTCGTACAGCTTGTCGCCTATCTCCGCAGTGCCAACGGGACGAAGGTCGCACTTAGCTGTGCCCGTCTCGCCTATAAGACAAGTGAAGTCGGGCGTGCCGTCGCTCCTGTCCTTGGACACCGACGTCCTGCCCAGTACGAAGCCCGTGCGAGAAAATACGCCTTTCTTGACCAAAATCAACAGCACAATCGCCGCTATGCTCAGCACCAATATAGATACGCCGAGCAAGACGAACGCCTGTATGACGGGATTGCCGCCGCCGTTGTTGTAAGCTCTGATTATCAGAGCGGCTATTACGAGGATACCGCCCGTTATCCCGAAAAAGCCGTACCCCGGCACAAATAACTCGACTATTACGAATATGAGACCGAGTACGAGCAATATTGCCGGCAACCAGCCTATATCGGAAAAAGTATATACAAATTCTTGCCAAAAAGTCATGTCAATCTCCTATATTATCGGACGAGCTTACATCGTCCGTACGCGCGCCCAGGTCATCCGAAGGATAAAACTCGGCTAAAGCCTTGAGCAGCATATCGATAAGCATTATGTCGAACGCGGCGTTGCCGTCTACTTCGCAGGCTATACGCGTCTCGACGGATATCTTTTCGACCCTGCCCGCTCCGTACTTGGTACGGCAGTATATTACGAATGAGAGTATTGCTATAACGAAAAACAGCGCTGCAATTACTATCGCCGCTATTCCCGTCTTGGCGACTGCGGAATGCGACAGCAGATAGTCCTCGTCCGTCGCGTACATTATGCACAGTCCCACTGTCAAAGCTACTACCGCTACGCTCAAAGACGTCAGCATCCTAAGCACGAGCATAGGCGCTCTGCTCGCAGAAGACTTCTCCGTAACGGGAGCGACGTCCGCTAAAGAGCGAGTCTCCGCCCTGCTTTGCTTGAGCGCGATAAGAGCGCCATGCCTCTCGCTGAGCAAAGCCGCGCCCTCTTCGTCCAAGTTATTGCAGACAAAACGAATAGAGTCGGAGCATGACGATAAGGCGTCGCCGTCCGCAAAGTTATCCGTCGCCGACAATATCTTATTAATCTCTTCGCTGCACTTGCTCATCTTCTCTCCTCGAGCGCCTTGGCGTAGAAACTCTCCACTGCGTCCATAAAGCTCTCGTCTATATCGAACACGTCGTCCCTACTGCAATAGTGGTAATGGCAATCCACTTCCCACTTAAAGTAACACTCGTTCTTATACATCTTGCGACGGGGTCTGCCCGCGCAATCTCTCTTGATATTATCTTCCGCCCTAACGGAGCGCGACAAGGTATGTCCTCTGTCGTCATAGAGCAGAATTTCCGCATTGGGATTGGTAATCCTGTCTTTGCGCAAAGCTATGCTGCACTTATAAGGTACGGTGGGATCGTCCTTGCTGTGCGTAATCAGCACGCGTCCGCCGTACTTATTGATGCCGTCCACGCCTCTGTATAAAGACGCCTTGCCGTACAGCATACGCTGAACGAGACTAAAGTAAGGCATCATCATGACAGCCTGCTTGCCAGCCATCTTCTCCGCCTGAAAGCGCATAATACTTGCGCAGTCGTCAAAGCCGCTTGCAGTAGCCAAAGCGAGCGGTGTGTGCCCGTAATTGAGCGCTGCGGCAGTACCGAAACCGCTCCAACTGTGACCGTATACGAGCAGGGGCATATCCTTATACTCGCTGCTCTCTATGTAGCCGAGCATAGCGTGGATATCCACATGAGACTGCGGCAGACCTCTCATTACTTTGCCGCCGCTCGCACCGCAGCCGCTGATATCGAACATCATTACCGCATAGCCTCTGTCCGTAAAGTAGCGCGCCCTGTTAAGATAATTGCCGTGCGAGCAGCCCAGTCCGTGACACAGGAGTATCAACGCCCTGCCGTCGTACTTGTTCCTATCTCGGTACAGAAAGCATGCAAGCTCGTTGCCTGCCGACTGCACCTTGAACTCGTCGCATATGAGCTCGGGATAGTCCTTAACGGACAGCAACATCTCCGTCTTGTCGCTGCGCTTATAGAAAAGATAGCGATAGACGAATACCGTCGCAATCAAAGGAATAATAAAGGTCCAACAAAGCAGCACATATACT
Organism: uncultured Christensenella sp.; assembly: GCA_910583735.1. Classification (GTDB taxonomy): domain Bacteria; phylum Bacillota; class Clostridia; order Christensenellales; family UBA3700; genus Alloclostridium. Next base: position 45,947 of record CAJTXS010000005.1, read on the forward strand.
ATAAATACCGCAATCTTTATTGGAATGTTATTTTTACTTTTTGTCTTAACCCTATTCCCCATAACGTTATTATAATACAGCGTGCGCGCGTTGTCAATGCCGAATAGAGTTGCTTTAGACGTCCGATTATAACTTATCATTGCTCTATATCTAATCTTGCGGTATTTATACAAAGGAGCATATCCGATTTAATCTTTTTGCACTTCACGCTGCCGATATTGCAAGCGCCAAGTTGCAATGGCGAGCCATATAGTTATATAATATCGCTATGGAATTGCCGCTTAAATTTAAGGAACGCATGCTCGAGTTGATGGGTAAAGATTATGAGGATTACATATCTTCATATGACCGCCCCGCTTGCAAAGGGCTGAGAATAAATACGCTTAAGACATCGCTCAAGCCGCCCGTATGCTCAAAGCGTGTGCCTTGGTGCGGCAGCGGCTACTACTACCGCGAAGGCAGCCCGGGCAAGTGCGCGCTGCACGAAGCGGGCGCATATTACATACAAGAGCCCTCCGCAATGTCGGTAATCACGGCGGCGGATATAAGAGACGGAGAGATTGTACTGGACCTGTGCGCGGCTCCCGGAGGAAAAAGCACCCAAATAGCCTGTCTCAACCCAAGCGGACTGACAATATCCAACGACATCATACCCTCGAGAGCTAAAATCCTTGACCAAAACACCGAACGCATGGGCATAGCCAACGCCGCGGTAACGTGCGCGAGTCCACTTACGCTGTCGCGCTGCTGGAGCGCGATATTCGACACCGTAATAGTCGACGCGCCCTGCTCGGGAGAAGGCATGTTCAGAAAGGCGGACATTGCTATATCCGAGTGGAGTGAAGAAAATGTAAAGGCGTGCGCGGCGCGTCAAAGAGAAATACTGGACCTTGCCAAGCAGCTGGTAAAGTGCGGCGGGAAGCTGGTATACTCCACCTGCACATACTCGAGAGAAGAAAACGAGGACAATATCGCGCATTTTCTGAAAAGCAACGAGGATTTCGAGCAGATCGCTTCGCCGCTCGACAAAGTAGAGGGAATCGAGCGAGGGATAGGCGGACTGGGCTATCGGCTCTACCCTCATAAAGTCGAGGGAGAAGGACACTACGTCGCCGTGCTTCGCAGAAAGGGCGACTTAAAAGACGTAAGATATCCAAAGGAAAGGCTTCAAGTCAACGTAAAAGACCTAAAGCTGTATAAAGATTGGGCGAACAAGTATCTGCATAACGCGCCGATATGCAACAATCAATCGGGAGAAATGCTGTACTGCACTCCCGAGAGCATGCCGAGAATGCAGGGTATCAAATATCTGCGGCTGGGATTGCCGCTTGGGACGGTATCGGGCGGAAGATTCGAGCCGAGCCACTCTCTTGCGTTAAGTCTAAAGCCTTGCGATGTGAAAAATAATATTGACCTTAACTCCCAATCGGCGGAAGCATCGGCATATCTGCACGGAGAATCGCTGTCTTGCGATATGACGGGCTGGACTTTAGTATCCGTGGACGGGATATCGCTGGGCTGGGGCAAAGCGTCGGACGGGACGCTTAAGAACAAGTATCCCAAAGGTCTCAGAAAATAATTGAAAGGCACTAATAAATAATTATCTTACGGGCAATTAATCCCGATACTTCTATTGTAAAATCTCGGTCTGTATATCAGGCGCGCCGCATTACTTTCCGCACAGCATGCGCGCAGGACGTCCTTAGCCTCGGTCATCGAATTTTTCAATCTGAAAATGCTCGCTCGTCAAACTGTCTTAAGTTGAGCTCGAAACAAGGAAGCGCAGCCGTAACCGCCCACGCAAACGAATTTAACGATGATACGGACGAAAACCGACTGTCAAAGATATAGCTGCCTCGATTGACCGCGCGCTTATCGAACGTAAAGCTCTAAGCCTTACTGTAATTCCTTATTATTAAACTGCTCGACATACCACGGCAATTTGGCGCAAAATGTCTTGCCTCGCACATTGCCGAGCACGTCCGGGACACTGTCCGGAAAAGTAAGTTTGTAGGCGCACAAAGCCTGATATTTAAATTTATATTCCCTATTGACGGCGTTATTGCCGTACTTACTGTCTCCGAGAATAGGACAGCATATATATGAAAACTGCGCGCGTATCTGATGCGTACGTCCCGTTATGAGCCGCACGGACAGCAAAGACAGCCTATCGCTCTTGCCCAATACCGAATACTCGAGAATCGCCTTCTTAGCGTCGCCGCCCTTCTTTGAGAATACTTGCACTCTGCTCTTTTCGGAATTCTTCAAAATGTAATTGACAAGTTTTCCTTTATCTTTCCGAGGGTGTCCTATCGCAACGGCAAGATACTCTTTGGCTATAGTCCTCTGCTTTATGGTCGCTTTAACGGCTTCTTCCGCTTGCTGCGTCTTGGCGAATATTACCAATCCGGATGTACCTGTATCCAATCTGTGACACAGGCGCGGAGCCGTACTCTCATCTCCGCCCGCTTTTACGTGTCTCAAAATAACGCGATTGGCAAGAGTATCGATAACCGAATCGTCGGTCGTATTTATAATAATGCCTGCCGGCTTATCTACTATCATCAGGGCGTCGTCCTCATATACGACATCCACTTCCGTACGCGCCCGAAGATACTTGGGTCCGTCTTGATTGGGCATATAGATCCTTACGACGTCTCCTCTGTTGAGGCGTGTGGACAGAGGAACTTTTCTGTTGTTTACTCTTATCCTGTTGCCCTTAATGAACTTATACAAAGTAATATCGGTGAATTCGTGATGCTGCGAAAGTACAAAATCGTCTAATCTTATACCCTGTATATTTACGGTAATTTCTTCCATTGTCGGCTCCTAAATGAATTTTATCATAATATCGGAAAAAGTGTATATGTTATTGTAAAAAAATAAGTAAAAATTAATTGTGTACGCGATATTATATAAAAATCGCTTATTTACAAGCTCCGTAATTTACGACGTCAAATCTCGCTTATCCCTAAGCGCAGCGCTTATGCTCATGTACGGTAAAGAAGCAAGCAACCGAAAACAAGAGATAGACCGCCAGCACCACACTATTCCGAACCGAAGAAACCAAAGACCAAAAGACAAGCATTATGGAAATGTGTATAACTGGCTATGGAATCCCCTCATTCCTCATATCATTTTTTATAATTATTTTGTTTGGTAGATACTATGAATTGCCTGTTGTATATATCTTTTCCCTTGTTCAACAATGTTAAAGGAATTGTTTGAAAAACACCATGTAGCCATTGTACCCCTTACTATACTTTCCAAATAATTAAAGATTTCTTCACTTGAAAAGTCCGAGGAAGAATAAGATATGCTTGATTGTATTTCATCAAAAAGTATTTTAGAAAAATGTCGATTACTAAAATGCTCTGATGGTCCGGGTATACAAGCACTTAAATTTAACGAATATGCTAGGCAAGTAAGTTCATAACCAGCATAGTCTGCAAATTCAAATTCCAGATTTAAAAAGTAAGTAATGCGTTCAATTATAGATTTATTAGGATTAGTAGTTACAAACTCTGTATAGTGATTGGAAATATAAGTTCCCATATCTGCATAGTAACTTTCCCTCACTATATCTTCCTTAGACTTATAATGAACATAAAAAGAACCTTTTGCCAATCCAGCCGCTTTACAAATCTCACTTATAGTTACATTATCATAACCTTTGCTTTTTATAAGGGCAACTGAGGTTTCAAAAATCCTTTTTTTAGTATCAGCCGCCTTGTCTTTTCGTGATTTTTTTTGTTCCATTTTACACTCCTTATTAAAGTAGTATTGACATTACAACGTATCAGAGATATAATAATGACCGCAGTCATTGACTGTAGTCACTATTATTTTAACACATTTTTGCAGGAGGCTCAATATGTTTATCTTTAACTTGACTTATGTCAAACCAATTTCAGAAGTTGAGAAGTATTTACCAGCGCACATCAATTATTTAGAAGAACATTATGATACTAAAGATTTTATTTGCTCTGGAAGAAAAATTCCAAGAACAGGGGGAATAATTCTATGTAATTGCAATACAAAACAGGACGCAGAACGAATCATTGAATGTGACCCATTTTTTCAAGAGAAAATTGCTCAATATGAAATAGTGGAATTTATACCATCTAAATCATCAGAATCATTTAAAGCAATCATAGCAGAAACAAGATAACAAAACAAGTCAGATAATAGAATAATGACGCCCCATGTGGGAGAAAGGGGGAATAGTTTATGCCTTGTACAGAAGCATACAGAGAACACATCATGTATACTTTTAACGGCTTTTGCAAGACTGTCATACGCCACGCAGCTATCAACGCATGGCGTGACAGGAGCAGACGGCGGCAAAAAGAAATATCCCTTGAATACCTCACAGAAGAAAAGTTTTACCCATTAGGCACAACAGACGAATATTTTGAAGCACCCTATGAAGAATACCCCATTACGATATGCGGTCAGACAATCATCCTCACCAATGGGGAGCTTGCCGCCGCCCTGTTATCTCTGCCAGAGAAGAACCGGGAAATCATTTTCCTTTATTTTTTTGGGCATTACACACAGCAGGAAATCGGGGAAATGTACGGACGCTGCCGGAGTACGACCGGGTATCAAATCCGCAGGACTTTACAGCTCCTGCACAAAGAAATGGAGGTGCTTTCACATGGGGAATCCGAACCTTTTACCTTATGAAACGATTGTCCGGGCGACCAGCGGCGAGCCGGAAGCCGTGGACGAAAACATAAGGCATATCGCTTATCATATGATTATCGATATACCTTTGAGTAAGTATTTGGAAAAGACGGTTTTCAATCAATCGGACAGCGCTCTCTTACTCCAATCTACGGGCGTCCTTCCGTTGTCTATCAGAAAGCCGTTGGCTCTGGAAAAATGTCTGCATTCCAAGAAGCCTTGATAGAAAGAAAGCGGAGAGGGATGCACAGACGTGAGCACCAGATGCTTGGGATTGGTCACGAGCTTGCCCTTAGCCTTAGCGTAGCCGCCCCACAGCATAAAAACGGTAGGCGTGTCGCTGTCGTTTATTATCCTGATGACATAGTCGGTAAATCTCTCCCAGCCCTTTCCCGCATGAGAGCCCGACTGTCCCGCCCTTACGGTAAGCACGGCGTTGAGCAGCAATACTCCTTGCTTAGCCCAGCCCCTGAGATCTCCGTTGTCTGTGGGCGGAATACCCATGTCGTACTCGAGCGCCTTATATATGTTGACGAGCGACGGCGGGCACTTGACTCCCTCGCCTACGGAAAAGCACATACCGTTGGCTTGACCTTCTCCGATGTAAGGGTCTTGACCTATGATAACCACCTTTACGTTCTCAAACGGCGTATGCGCAAAGGCGCTGAGTATATCTCGCTTGGGCGGATAAATAACGCGCGTGGAATACTCCTCGTTAAGGAAATTGCGCAAGGTGTCGAAGTAGTCGCTGTCGAACTGCGCCTTGAGCAGAGAGTCCCAACTGTTGCCGAGATGCGATGCCATACTTATACCAGCCTTTCGCCTATGGGGCGATGATTGAGATAGCGGAATATATACTTAAAGCCCATATCTTTAAGCGCGTCGACTACCTTATCGTAATTGATAAGCAACCAGTCGGGATTATGCGCGTCGGAGCCGAAAGTGATGAGCTCTCCGCCCAGCTCCCTATATCTGCGCACAATATCACTCTCGGGGATAAAAGGCGTATCGGTGCCCCGTCCGTTGACTTCCAGCGCCTTACCCTTGTCTATAATCGACTTAAGTATACTGTCTATCATATCGGGGAACTCGCCGTACTTGAGCGCTCTGTCCTCGTAAGGAGACTTACGCGCGACATAACCGATATGCCCTATTATATCGTAATCGTAAGGCGCCTGCACGCTGGCTGCCACCGCGCGCAGATATTCGCCGTACGCCTCCGCCCTGCCGCAATCGAAATAGGACCGGTCATAACAGTCTTGAGCGCCGACCATATGTACAGAGTTAATCAGTACATCGGTATGATACTTGCCTGTAATGTCCGAGTACAGAGCGTCGGCTGGCGCATAGTAGCCCATCTCCAGACCGATGCCCAACTCTATCTTGCCCTTATACTCGTCTTTGAGCCTCTCGAGCGAAGAAAAGTGGGCGTCCAAATCTATCTGCCTCACCCACTGAAAGCCGTCAATCAACTGACAGTCCCTGTCGCAGTGGTCGGTGAGCGCAAGATATCCCGCGCCCTTAGCTATCGCGCCGTCGAGCATTACGCGTGCGGGAGTATTGCTGTCGTGAGAATGCTCGCAGTGACTGTGACAATCCGCAGCTAACACTATTACGCCTCCGTCTTGACGCCGTTGACCTTGCGATACATGGCGGCAAAGTCGTCCTTGCCCATGAGGACCGGCACGGGATAGAGTGGATTGGCCTCGTCATACGCGTGCTTGCACATAATAGGCAAGTCCTCTTCCTTGATTATACCGCCGAAGTTGTCGGGGATATTCATATATGCGTTCATGTCCTTGATAGCTTGGATAAAGGCAAGGGCTTTTTCCTTATTGTCTGCGCCCTCTATGCCCGCGGCGTCCGCCAAGCGAGCGAGTTTTGCGTAGACCTTCTCGCCGTAAAACTCGAGCAGATAAGGCAACAACACGGCATTGGCAAGTCCGTGAGGAACGCCGTACTGTCCGCCCAGCGTGTGCGCCATAGCATGCACATTGCCGACGTAAGCGCGGGTAAACGCAACGCCTGCGTCGAATGCAGCTATCTGCATATTGCTGCGCGCTTCCATATCGGACCCGTCGTCGTACGCTCTCTTGAGATACTTGAAGATAAGCGCCGTGGCATTGATTGCCTTGGCCTTGGTCTCCTTGGTATTGCTGTTGCCGATATAAGCCTCCACGGCGTGGCACAGCGCGTCCATGCCCGTAGTGGAAGTGACTTTCTTAGGCAAGCCTACCGTCAACTTGGGGTCGAGCACCGCATATCTGGGAATAAGTACGAAATCATTGATAGGATACTTCTCATGTGTCTCGGGATTGCTGATGACTGCAGCAAGCGTCGTCTCGCTTCCCGTACCTGCAGTAGTAGGTATTGCAAAGAGCGGAGGAAGCTTACGTCTCACCTTAAGGATGCCCTTCATCTTGTGCACCGGCTTATTGGGGCGAGCAAGTCTCGCGCCCACCGCCTTGGCGCAGTCCATGGGGGAACCGCCGCCGAAAGCTATAATAGCCCTTGCATTGCACGCGGCAAACATATCGCAAGCGTCCTCGACGTTATTAATAGTGGGATTGGGCACCGTCCTATCGTATACGCCGCAGATTATACCCTCTGCGTCCAGCGCCTCGATGAGAGGATTGCACAGTCCGAGACTGCTGATGCCACCGTCCGTAATCAATAGCACGCTCTCGATACCCATATCCTTTATGTACTTAGGCAATCCAAGCACTCCGTCCTCTAATTGGAGCACTTCGGGCTTGCGCCATGGCATAAAGGGGATTACCATACGGAATACCGACTGAAAAGTCCTGCACCACATCTTGCTGAATACGTTCATAATACCACCTACCGATAATTAACTATATATTTCGGATTAACCGATTAATTGCTTATATATTTACTCCGCTGCCTAAGAAAGGAGAATTGTTGCCCGTAGCGTCCGCGCCGATTACTACCTTGCTAACGTCTATGCCGTCGTTAGTAAGCGCCGCGCACTGAGCAAAGACCGCCGGTCCCAAAGTAACGCTGTCTCCGAGAATTGTCACTTTGGCGAGATACTTGCACTTTTGAAAAGCTGCGTTGCCTATGCTCTTAACGCTACTCGGGATTGTTATCTCTCTCAGCTCTGTGCCCGAAAATGCAAATTGCGAAATGCTCTCCATACTCAGTAGACTAATGCTCTTAAGTTTTGTATTGGCAAATGCGTACTGCCCGAGCCTGGATATCGCGCCCTCGACAACGATATTGGCGTTGACATCTCCATAAAATGCAAATTGCTTTACTTCATTACACTTAGCGGGCAATGTAATATCTGTAAGCGCGGTACACGAATTAAATGCGCGCGTGCCGATAGAAGTAATATTCTTGCCAAGCACTACGCTCTCGATATAATTGCAGTTGCCGAAAGCCCAGTCGGGAATAAACGTAGCTGCGTCTGAGATTATCACCGTCGTAAGCGAATGTGGCATCTTATTGTTCTTCTCGCCGGAATATGTGCCGCCTTGACCTCCGAATAGGTAAGGTATTCCGTAATTCTCACCGTCCGTCTCTTGAGCGTTTCTGCCCGCATAAGGGAGGGTGAGCGACGTTAGCGATACGCAGCCGTTAAATGCGCCGCCGCCTATCTCTTTTACGCTGTCGGGTATGTTAATCGACTTTACGCTCCTGCAACCCTTAAAAGCCTCGCTTGCAACCGCAGTCACGGGCTTGCCCGAATACTCCGCCGCAACAGTTAAGGTATCGGCAAGATACGCCGCATTGTCGGTAGTGCCCGTCACGGTATAGCTCTCGCCGCTGCTATCGAGGGTATATACAACCCTGCTCGTCCATACGGCGGTCAAAGTAACTTCGCCGTCTATGCGCACCTTGTCGTCGACGCCGTAGACATTGCCGTCATTGTCCTTCCATTGCAGCAAGTCATAGCCTTCCTTTACCGGCTTATACTTGGACAGATTGACGTCCTTTCCCTCATATACGGATATATCCCTGCCCGTCTTGCCCTTGAGCTCGCCGCCGTTGTAATCAAGCGTCACGGCATGCTTTGGTCCGCAAGAAACCAGTATGCCGCAGAGCGCCGCAATAAGCAATACGACTATCAGTACAGAAACTATCTTCTTCATAATGTCTCCCCGCAGGCGCACACGTCTACGATCTACCCGCGATTGCCTTAATCTTTCTTTTAATCTTCTGCAGGGCGTTGTCGACGCCCTTAATATTGATATCCGCCTCGCTCGCTATCTCGGCGTAACTCTTGCCTTCGATATACATGCGAAGCACCTTATATTCTTTATCGTTAAGCTCGTCTTTTATTCGCGCTTTGAGCTCCTCGCCCTCTATATTGCCGAATATCTCCGCTTCCGCATCCGATATTGCGTTAAAGGTATCGATCGGCACGGATTCGTTAAGCGGTCTGTTTTTGTAACGCGAAGCGCTCTTGACCGCGTCGAGTATGCGAGACTTGATACACGCATGCGCATAAGTCGAGAATTTTCCGCCGCAGTCCTTATAAGTCATCACGGCTTTAAACAAGCCTATCATACCTTCCTGCCATGCGTCGTCCTGCGTAGCGCCCACAATATAATATCTGCGCGCTATGGACGATACCATACCCATATAGTTGTTGATGAGCGTCTCCGCGGCGTCGGCGTCGCCCGCCTGCGCCATACGAAGGAGTTCGCTCTCTTCCATCAGTTAAGCCTCTGTCTGATAAGTTCGTAACACAATATGCCGCACGCAACAGAAGCGTTGAGCGAATTGACCTTACCCGACTGCGGTATCGATACCGCCCTGTCGCAGAGCGAAGACGTAAGCGCCTTGACGCCGAATCCCTCGCTGCCGATTACGATAGCCGTGTCGTCTCTCATATCTACGTCGTACATGACATCGCCTTTCATATCTGCGCAGTAAACTTTAACGAAGTCTTGCTTGAGCATACGTATCGTGTCGTTGACATTGTTTACAGCCGCTACCTTTACGTGCTGAGCCGCGCCCGACGACACCTTAACTACCGTGCCGTTGACGCCGACTGCGCGACGCTTGGGTATGACTATGCCGTGCGCGCCCGCGCACTCCGCAGCTCGCAATATACTGCCGAGATTATGCGGGTCCTCTATGCCGTCGAGAATAAGCAAAAACAGCTTCTCTCCCTTAGCCTTAGCCAAAGCGCGTATATCTTCGAGCGTAGAATACTTATAGTCTTCCACCACCGCTATTATACCGCGGTGCGCGCCGCTGTCGGACAGCTTGTCCAGCTCCTTCTTGTCGCAGAATACGACGCGCGCGCCCTTAGACTTGGACTTGTCGACTATGTCTTCCATTCCGTGCAGTCCCTTCTGCACATAAAGTCTGCCTATCGCCGTACCTGCGGCGAGAGCTTCTCTGATACTGTTTCTGCCTTCTATTACCATCTATATTATTCCTTATCGCCGCTAAGCGATGCGCGGCGCGCTCTTACTTCCGCCGCCTTGCCGCACGTCATCTTGCCCTCGGAGCAAGCTCCCTTAACGCAAGCGGGTCCCGCATTGCAGAAGAGATTGGGCGCGACATCTATAAGCAACGTAAGCATCTGCCATGCCACTTCGCGTATCTCCCACTGCGCTCTGTTGCAACATCTGAGCGATAGGAAGTGCAATAGCTCGCGAGCGTTCATTGTAATCGTCATCTTGGTCTCGGCTGCATTGGGCAGGACAAAACGCGCGTCCTCGTTGGAGCTCTCTTTAGCTCCGCCCAGCAGCGTCTGCCACTCCTCGTACCAGCCGTGCATCTCGCTCATCTGCGCCTTGTACTTATCCTCGTACTCTTTGCCGAGCGCGGATATCGCAGGCGGTACTATGTAATTGAACTCTCCGCTCTTATTGGCGGCTACATATCTCTGTGACTTGACGGAGAAAGACGCTATCCTGTGCCTCGTCACCTGCGCCAAGAAAGCGCGCGACACGCCCTCTATACCGAAAGTAAACGACGCGTGCTCGAAAGGCGACATATGTCCGAAGCCCGTAAGACGGGATAAGAACTTGGACACGTCCCCGCTCTCCACTCCCTGCTTGAGGTCCTCTATAGTCGCATCCGAATAACACAGCTTAGCCGACATGGCTACAGTCTGCTCGGGATTGGCTGTGTAAGTAAGCAATGTTACTTTAGGTTTTACCTGTGGCATTTCTCCTCCCATGCGACGCCGCGCGCCGCCAATGCGGTTATCCCGCCTATTATTCCGCTGTCTCCGTCAATGCAAGTATAGTCTCGAGCCGCTGCTTCTGCCCCGTGAGATACAGATATCCCAATACAGCCTCCAGCCCGCTCGCCTTCTTATAGTCGGCAATACTGGCATTCTTGGCGCCATGCAGCGTATGATTGTTGCGCGCCCTGCGATATATATCCGCCTCGTCCTCGTTGAAGACGGCAATTGCCTTATCCGCGGACTTAGACTGCGCCCGCGCGCTGATTTGCCCTGCGGCGATATTGTGCAACGCGCCGCTTTTCGCGGTAGATGTCACAGCCAAATACGTCCTGACATACAGCGTCTGCACCGAGTCTCCTACGAAAGCAAGCACGAGAGGGTTAAGCTCTCGCGCCTGTTTAGTCGTAATTGTGTCGGGGATAACGGGGATACAATCCATTACTTGCTCATACGCGACACGAAGTAATCGAACAGCAACTCGTCGCTGTATACCGACTGTCCCGTAGCCTTGAGCGTCATCTCCTCGATATAATTCTTGCAACAACGCTCCATGGCGCGCATTATCTCGAAAGCCTCGTCCATGTCCTTGCCTGCGCAGAACACGCCGTGACTTGCCATAAAGCAGGCGTTGCGTCCCTTAATAGCCTCTACAGTGCCCTTCTTGAGCGTCTTGGTGCCGGGCAGACCGTACTTTCCTACCCGTATATTTTCGCCGCCGAGCAGCTCCCTATCAGCCTTGTCCTGCACGGGCAACTCCCTGCGCACAGACGCGAATACCGAGCAATAATAGGGGTGCGAGTGTATAGTCGCGTTAATCTCCGGGCGGTCCGCCATTACGCTGGCGTGTATCTTACGCTCGGAAGTCGGCTTCTTGCCGTCTCTCCATATCGAAGGGTCCGCGATGTTGACCACGGGCATATCCTCGGGCTTAAGCGCGATGTAGTCCAATCCCGTAGGAGTGACGAGCATGTACTCGCTGTCCAATCTTACCGCGGTATTGCCCCAAGTTCCTTGCACGAGGTTCTCTTTGAGGAGATTGACGCCCGCATCTTTAATAACCTGTCTGAGCCTAAGCTCTTCTTCTGCCGTCCATGCCATTTATGCGTTGCCCTCCTCTGCCTTCTTATTCTCCGTATTGATTTTGCTGTACTTCTTCTTGTACACGAATCTCATCAACCTCGCCTCTATGCCGTTGATGACCGTGCATCCGCCCAGCACGCTGCCGCCTACGTAGCAAATGCTCGCCTTCTGCAACACAAGCATGCAAGTGAACGCTTCGTCCAGCGTCCTGCCCGTAGTCACTGCGCCGTCGCCCTTGATGAGGCAGGAATTACGCCCCTTAAGCTCCTTAACCACCTTGCGGTTGTCCGCTGCGACCGTACGGCATGTAGGTCCTACTATCTGAGCCATATCGTCGAGTACTGCGGGGATGGTCGCGCCCGCCTTGGACACAGCGCTGACATAGCCGGGATGCGCGTGCACAATAGCCGCCGCGTCGGTATCGGCGTATATCGCAAGATGCAGAGCGTCCTCGCCCTCTCCCTTGCCGTATGCTACGAATTTCACTTCGCGGCTCGGACCGACTATCAGCATTCCGCCGTCCGTCCTTGCGCTGATATAATCGCTGTCTCCGAGCAGATTATACTCTTCGAGTCTATTGTACTGCTCCAAGAGAGCGTCTTGTAATTTACTCATCTTAATCTCCTTAATAGTCTTAATCGAGCAGCGATTACTCCTGTCCCTCGAATCGCTTGGAATTGGCAAGCTCGTACGCCTTGTTCAAGCTGAAGTATATGCGCTTATAGCTTGCGAACTGCTCGTCGTATATATGCCTGTTAGCGGGATTGGGACGGTATGTCTTAGTCTCTTTTACAAACTGCTTGGCATCTGCAAAACTCTTAAGCTCGCCCAAGCCTATCATAGCGATAATAGCCGCGCCGAGCGCGCCCGAATTGCGGGGATTGTCCACTATGGCGAACTCCGAATTGGTGATATCGGCTATCATCTGCATCCACGCGTCGTTAAGCGCGCCGCCGCCTATAATGCGGAACTTACGGGTATAGAAGCCGTAGTCCTTCTTAAAGTTCTCCAATATCCATCTCAGATTATATCCGATACCCTCGTATACGGCTCTCATCAGATGCTCTCTCGTATGACGGGGATCGATATTGAACAGCGTAGAGCGCGTAGTAGTGGTAGATACGGGGCAACGCTCGCCGAGCATCCAAGGCGTGCAGATAAGATAATCGCTGCCTGCGGGGATGTCCTTGATTACGCTGTCCATGAAGTCGTAAATTCCGCTGCCGAGCTCTTCGCTCTCTTTCTTAAAGAATTGCTCTTTTATCCACTCGAGGTTGGAGCCGGCCGCCTCGGTAATGCCTACGATAAGATTCATATCGATGTCCGCGCTCTGAATAGCTGCGGCGCCGTTCTTAAACTTAGACTGCTTGGCAGACGTCGCGCCTACCCAAGCCGACGTGCCGAGGTAAATATGTATATCTCCCTCTCCTATCATGCCCGAGCCTATCGCCGCGCTCTGCGTGTCGTCGCAGCCGCCGAATACGGGCGTGCCTGCGTTGAGTTTCATCGCTTTGGCAGCCTCTTCGGTAAGTCCGTTGCCTATCATATCGGTGCTCTTGACAAGAGGAGGCAACTTGGACATATCTATGCCCGTCATCTTGAGGGCGGAAAGCCACTTCTTCTTCTTGAGGTCGAGTCCGTAAGAGGACGCGCCGGAATACTCCGCGACGGGTACTCCCGTGCACTTAAACTTGAGGAATCCGTTGACATCGAGGAAATACTTGGTGTCGTTATACACATTGGGCATCTCTTCCTTAAGCCAAATGAGCTTAGCAACAACGTCCTTGCCCATTATAGGAGTGCCCGCTACGAGCGTAAAAATCTTCTTGCCGCCCAGCTTCTTCATGATGCTGTGCGCCTGCTTCTCCGCTCTGCCGTCCACCCAAGTAATATTTTTGTGCAATACATTGCCGTACTTGTCGATAGGTATTATACCCATCGCCTGAGTGGAGAATACGACGCCCTTGACGTCGTCTGCGGATATACCCGTCTTATCCACGAGCTTAGCGGTAGCTTCGCATACCGCGCGCCAATAGTCGTCGGGGTCTTGCTCTACGAATGCGGGCGCGGGATAATATGTGGGATAGGGCTCGGTCTGAGTAGACACTATCCTGCCTTCCATATCCACAAGTACCGCTTTGTCCGAACTCGTGCCCATATCGTGGGCGATAATATATTTGGTTTCCATCTAATCTTTACCGTATATTCCGCCGCTTGGCGAAAAAATATTGTCAACGGGCGGACGCACTCGGCGTCCGCCCGCATGTTATCAGCACTTAAAGGTCTTAGCCTTGAGAGCCTTAAGGTCCTTAGCAGCCTGCTTTGCAGCCTTCTTGGCGTCGGCGTTACGCTGAGCTATCTCCTGCTTAGCCTTAGCCTTCTTAGCCGCCTTGCCTTCCTTGTCCTTGCCGTGAGCCTTCTTGAAGTCGGCAACCTGCTGCTCCATGGGAGCGGTGCGCTCGGCTACGAGCTTGAATACGTCTTCGAACTTGCCGAGAGCCTCGTCGATGACCTCGTCGGTATCAGCCATGGACGTATACAGTCTGGAGCCTGCGAGCGTAACGATACCGTTAGCCATATAAGCCGCGCCCATCATCTCCATAGCTTCCTTACGGACATAGATCATATCCTGCTTGGTAAGTACGGGTATGAGAGACTTGAGCAAGTGCTTGGACGAGAAGTCGTAGCTCATTGCCGCCGTGCACTCCAAGTGTACGATAGAGCCTTGGTTGTAAGCAACGTAAGGCAGATTATACTTATTGATAAGCTGTACAAGACCGTCTGTAAGTCTGTCGCCGGCGTGTCCCGCCTTGACGCACGCGTCGTTGTCCGCGATAGCCTTGATAGCGCAATAGCCTGCCATAGCCGACAGAGGGTTGGCAGCCAATGTACCGCCTACGTACGCTCTCTTCATGCCGCTTGCAACGCCTGCTGCCATGCAGCTTACATACTCCTTCTTACCGCCTACGCCGCCTGCCGCGGGATATCCGCCAGCTACTATCTTACCGAAGATGGTGAGGTCGGGGTTGACGCCGAATAAGCCTTGAGCTCCGCCGAGACCTACTCTGAATCCGGTAACAACCTCGTCGAAGATGAACAGCGCGCCGTACTTACGGCAGAGCAGCTCTACGCCCTTGTTGTAATTCCATGCGACGGGACGGGTACCGCTCTCGGGTCCTACGGGCTCTACGATAACGCACGCCGTGCCGCCCTTGCGCCTATTGGCTTTGAGGTAATCCTCAAGCATCTCGAGGTCGTTGGGTCTGACCTCGTCGATGAGCTCGAAGCTCTGATTGGGTATACCGTGAGACTCGAGGTACTGACGGGTGCCGGGTATCTTAAGTCCGTAGACCATCTGGTCGGACCAGCCGTGATAAGCTCCGCCCACCTTGATAACTCTCTTCTTGCGAGTAGCGCAACGGGCTACGCGAATAGCCGCCATGACGGACTCGGTACCGCTGCCGAGCATACGGAACATCTCTACGCCGGGCATGTGCTTATTGATCTCTTTGGCAATGAGCAGCTCCGCCTCGTGGAACAGTCCGGTAACGGGACCGCAATCCTTGATGAGCTCGATAGCCTCTTGCTGAACCGAAGGGAAATTGCTGCCCAAGATGGTAGGACCGCCCGCCTGTAAAAAGTCGGTGTACTTATTGCCGTCTATATCGTAGAGGTAAGCGCCCTCCGCCTTAACCATGCACATGGGGAAAGGCTTGTTGAAAGCAAGATTGTGCTGAACGCCGCCGGGGATAAACTTCTTAGCCTCTCCCGTGACTTTCTTGGAGCCTGCGCACTTTACGTCGTAATACTCGCTGCATATGCGCTTATACTCTTCGTCGGTGATACAAAATACGTTCTTATCCGTAAGCTCCTTGAGCTTAGCGTTAATTTCCTTGGGATCTGCCCAACGGCTTACGCCGTAATGCTCGGCAGTCATATCTCTGCCGGTTACTTCCTTAAGGGAGTAGTATTTGATATCGCTCATATTATCCTCCTGAGATAAGTATTTATTACCTGTATATTTTAACACACGCGCGAGGGATTAGTCAATAGTCGCGTCGCATTACTTGACGCAAGTTGAACATATTTATTCGACGCTTTGCCGAAATTTATTGAACGATTTACTTAAATTAAGCATTTGACTCTTCGACTATTCTTGCGCAGGCAATCGAAATATATCTCCGCGCTCTCTGACATAAAAAACGCTATAACGCGCTTAACTTAGCCGATAAAGAATAAGACGCGCTCTTGAAAGGGCGCGCCTCAGGCTGTATAATCGATATCTCATACTCCGCGTAAATGCAAACTTATATGCCGCGCGGATAAAACAGTTACATCTTCTTCAATGCTATCGCTCTGCCGCCCGTGAGCACTATCATTTTGGCTGCGCAAGGAGTAAATCCATTGGCCTTGACGATAAGCGGCTTGGTGAGCTCTCCCTCGTGCTTGACCGTAAAGCCGTCGCAATCGTCGCTTACGATACCGCGCTTGATAACGGTCTCGAGATTGACCTGCTGCCCGTCGTGGAAGCAAGCGTCCAGCTCCGCAACGGTTACAACAGCCGGATGGGACGGCGCTACGGCGACGCGCTTACGCTCTATCATGGAATCGATAACCTCGTCGCCGAGCATCTTATCGGCGTTCTTCGCATCGACGGAAAGAGCAAGCATAGCCTTATACTCGGGCTTAAGCAACGGATTGTGCTTGAGCGTAAAGGCCAGCTCCTGTATATCTTGAGGAGAATACTTGCGTCTCGGCTGGAAGGCATATTTATCTGCAAGTATCTTAATCAGTCCAAGCGTATACTCGAGCGCCCTGTTAGACCTGATACGCATGAGCGTAGGCACCTGAATATATCTCTCCTTATCGGACACGTCCCTGTGATGATACTTGGACTCGTCGAGCATGAGCGGGTCGAGCGCAAACCATACTTTAAGATGCCTCGCGGCTACGCCGACTACCGCGACCACCTCTCCGCTGTGCTTAATCTTCTGCACGCCCGACGACATGCGATAAGTTACGCCTTTATAGCTCATGAAAGCGTTCATAATCGAAGTGTACGCGTCTCGGCAGAAGTCGCATGTCAACTTGAGCTTCATGCGGAAATTAGGCGGCAAGCGTCTTTCTTTGGACGTCTCGTCATCCTCTGCGTCCATCTCCCACATATCGTCGATATCGTCGCCGTACTCCTCGTCGTCTGCCGAATACTCCGAATACATAGAGGATGCTCCCGTAGGCGCGGGTCCGCTCTTCTTAACGCCGACATCCGCAGGTTGCACCGCGACAGGCGTCACAATGGTGTATTGCACGGGCTGCGCAGCTTGCTGACCCACAGGCTGCTGTATGGGGATGGTAGTCCCGCCGCCGATTTGCGTAGGTTGCGCGCTTGCGGTGAGCCCGCCGAGCAGGCGCTGAAATACTGGCAACAGCTTCTCGGTCATTCTATTCACAAGCTCGTCCTCCGCAGTCGGGTCTATTACGATGTCGCTTTGCTTATAAGAGCCGTCTCTCTTGGCTAAATTGAGCATCATTATCTTCATCTCGTCGCGCTCGTGTCTCAGCTCTTCTTCCATAAGTCTGCGAGCGTCCTCGCGAGAGACGCGCTCGGCTTGCTCGTACTCGTCCCGAGCTCTCTTCTTCTTAACCGAAGTTATGATAGCCGCCATAATCGAACATATAAGCAGCGCCGCGCAGCCTATCGCAATATAAGTCCAGGTATTGCCCTCTAAGCCGAGGAAAGACGCCGCGGCAAGCGGAAGCATGGCGGAATATCCCGAGCCGCCGCTCTTAAAGTTGCGCGCCTTTCGTTTGTAATCGGCGGCTTTGCCCGAATTGCTTATGGACACTATGATGAGTATGACGGATATCAAGACGCTTATAGCTATAACTGCCAGCTGCCAAAGCGGGATGCCGCTCAGCAAGTCCGCAAGTCCGCCCGCAGACTTGGCTGCAACGGTTATCTCGATATCGCAATACAAATCGCCTCGAGTTATCCTCACGGACGTCGCGCCCTCTTCGAGCGGACTCTTAGAGAAAGTATAGTCGATAACGGGCACTTTGCTGCCGTCGGAATACTGAACGTATACGGTAATGCCCGACGCGTCGAAAACATCGCCCGCATTATAATTCTTCTTATACTCGCCTTCTACCACAAGCGCGACTTCCGGCAATTCTCCGCCGCCCTGAGCGTCCTTGACTATGGCGTACTCGCACATAGCGCCGCTAAGCACATAGTATCCGTCGGGCAGCTTGACTTGCACATTATAATTGCCCACCCACTTGGACGTAAGATAATCGCCGCTGTATGCGAGCTGTATTCCCTCTATCGGATTGCCGTCGCCGTCCAGCACCGTAGCCTTGGGGTATTGCACCGAGCCGTTGTAGATAAGCCCGCCATCGGGCAGAT
This sequence comes from uncultured Christensenella sp., assembly GCA_910583735.1. Classification (GTDB taxonomy): domain Bacteria; phylum Bacillota; class Clostridia; order Christensenellales; family UBA3700; genus Alloclostridium. The sequence goes on from CAJTXS010000005.1 coordinate 64,294, forward strand.
CCCACTCGATACTCACGACCGTCATATCCAAGCTGGGCAAAATAGCATATTTGATACTTACGCGCGTGCCCTCGAACTTATAGTTCTTTATACCGTCGGTGTCGGTAGGGTCGATGAAAATCCTTATTTCGTAAGTGCCTACTTCTTTACTCTCCACCTTTTCGTACAGCACTTTAAGCCCTGCGGGGACATTTACGACCTGCGGATAATGCACCTGTCCGTCCGCAAGGAACTTAACGCTGTCCCACTTGGGCATTACGGATTGCTTGAGAATGCTCCACTCGAATTCGTATACGTCCATCGTATCCGGCTGCCCCGCCCACTTGTAATTGCGGAACTTGTCGCCCTTAATCTTTAACTGCGTATAATACGTATCCGCATCGACGGTTATCTCTCCGTCGTCTACCGCATCGATTATCTCGGACGGGTTAGCTATGCCCGATATGGCAATCCAATCGACGATATTGTATGCCTCGCCGCTGTAAATCAAAGTCTCGGAGAGCGAAGGCGCCGCGAGCATACGCGGAGTAACGGTAAAGTCCTTGTTGTCGTCTTCCGAAGCAAGTTCGTATCCCGCTTTGACTACGTCAACTCTGACATTATAGCTTCCCGCGTCGGCAATAGCGGATATATCATTCACGTCGAAGCCTCCCGAGGTAAAGTAATAGCGCACCTCTTCGTCTGTAAGCGGCTCCTCGCCGCCGTCCTCTCTTACGAACTTGGGCTTTGGATACCTGACCTCGCCGTTATACACATAGCTGAACGGACCGCTCCACACTGCGGTAAGCACGGTGGAGACCACTCCGAAATTCTTGTACGTGGGCAGAGATGCGAATTTGCCTTCCGTCGTATCGGTAGCGGGCACCGCCTTCTTACGGAAATAGACCTCTCCGCTGTTGAAAGTGAAAGAATCCACATCAAGATAATTGCCGTCGGCGCTGTACGCAAATTGCAACGCCGCGCCGTCTCTGTCGGTCACTACTCCCGTAGACGAATTCCAATTAAGCGAAGGGCGCGCAGGTCTGCGAGGGATATTGAGCAATCCCGCGGCAGTCTTGAAGTCGGTAGAAGTCGCCTTCTTATAATACTTGAGTATCCTCGACGACGTATCCGAAGGCTCGAGATTTACTCTCGTGCCCGAGCCGTTAAATTCGCCCGGAGTATCAAGGAACTCGAACGTGTGCTCGCCTCCCGCAATCTCCATAGTCTTCTCGTTTACGTAATCTATAGTGAATACGGGCGCGGCGCTTCTCTTGGGTACAGCCAGCCGAGCGACATTGCTTCGGAACGAGCTGACCGTATGCTTGCGATAATAGTAAATGCTCCAATCGCCTTCCGACGCGTCGTCGAGATATACCGCAAGCCCTATCGTGACGGGCGACGATGCGATGACGGACGGCTCGGTTTTACCCGCTTCCCACAGATATTCCGCAGGTATAGTCACAGTCTCCGCCGCATAGTCTACAGTCAATTGTTCCGCCTTGGGTCTCTTAGGTATGGTAAAGAGCGACGAGGGGCTCTGATTGTAGCCTCCCACTCCCGCGAGCTGGAAGGTAAGCGTGACGTCCGAATCTTCGGATATAAGCGACACGATAGACAAGTCTTGAGGCATGTCGTACCATATACCGCCCACGCTATATTGCAGACCTACCGACGATACTCCGTCCTGCATTATCAACTTTTCGCCGTCGAAATCTATAGTGAGCTGCGGCGCAGGGCGCGTAACTCTGTTAACCTCGTAGACAAACGTATTGTTGGACGGCTGCGAGTAGTTGTTCATACGCCCCGCGTCCGACTTTACGGTCGCCTTAATAGTATTCTTCTTGCACTCTGCCCAGTCTGTGCCTCCGACCAGTTCTATATCCACGCTGAGTCTGTCGTTGGGCACGTCGTTGTGTAACAGCACGGGCGTAGCGCACGCCAAAATCTGAGCGGCAAGAGTATCCGAATAGTCATACGTGCTGCTCATCGCCGACCAATCGAAATCGAGAGTTCGTCGCTTAATACCCCATACCACATCAGCCTCTGTACTGCCGTCCGCCCAAGTATAACCGCCGCCGATAGTGAGCTTGGATGTATAAGTTATATCCGCCTCCGTGGAGACGTCGGTCTTGACGCCGTCGGCTACAGTAATAACCGAATAAGTAAAATACGAGGAATTGTTGCCGTAATACTTCTCGGTAAGCACATCCTCGAGATTATGCGCCGAGCCGTCGTATTCGGGCCAATCGCTTACGCTTAATTGCGGTATACCGAACTTTACGCTGCTCACTTCTACGGGATAGCTTGCGCTATCGGCTGACTTATTGTCGCTCAGGCGCTCGCTCATTACGTATATTTTATCGGTAGACGGATTGTAATCGCCCGGTAAAGTAATAGTCGCGCTGCCGCTCTCTCCCGCGCTGTCCGACACGAGCGCATAATATACAATATTATCTACGCCAGCGCCGTCTCTGCGCTTAATAATAGCGGTCACCGCCTCGCCCTGCGCGTCCGCAGACACATTCGCATACTCCAACTTCAGCTTATCGCCCTCGACTACCGCGGTAGCGGATAAGCCGTCGAGCGCGGAATCGTACATTGTAAGTCTGTACTTGCCGCTGTCGCTGCCTGTAGCGTCGACGAAAGCATCCGAAGTAAGATTACTCTTAATCGTCGGGTCGGAAATCATCATGATAGACGAGGCATCCATATTGAATACAGGTCTGAGACCTTTGACAGGATAAGAACCGCAGTGAGGGTCTACCTGACCTTGCGCCGTCACTCTCAATGTGAAATTATAATACGGAGACGCAGGAGCGGAATCTAAAGACACGCCTCGCTCTCTGAGCCAATACTCTTGATTGGTGTGAGTACCGTACACACTCGAGCCGCACTTGACTGCATACATTGCCGAACGTGTAGCATTGGCAGGCAGCGAAGCGTTATCGGGGATAGTTGCGGCTGCGAAGCCGTACGCCGGATTGACTACGTCCTCGTAGTCCAAGATATACAGATAGTCGTAAGTATACTCTTTCCCCGATGAGTAGCCTAAAGTATTGTCGGGCGTGCCGTCGGGTTTCACACCGTTCATATACCTGTAAACTCCGTTGGCTGCCGTAGCGGCGCTGTTAAAGACGGAAGTATTATTGGTCACGTATACCTTATTATTATCCCCGTTGGTATACTTCTTGGTCTCGTTGAGAGTTAGTTTAACGTAATTCTTTTCGAATTCGGAAAATATATTACCGTACAGTCCGTCCTTATAAGCGACGCCGTTGCTGTTATGCTTCAAAGATACCGATGTGCCGCCGTTAAGTACCGCTCGGGGACTGCTGTTAGCCCAAAATGAAGCCTTAAGTCCCTCCGCCTTATCGGTGCCCGTATACGAAGCAACCGACGCCGAGATCATATAATAGCTCATGAGCATCAATTCTCCGCCCGAATTGCTAAGCACCAGCCACTCGATGCCGTCGTAAGTATCGGTATATGAAGAATCGCCCAATGCGCCGAAATATACTGACGAGCGTTGAGCGCCGACGAGCTTATCGGTCAAAAGCGTGGGGTATTGATGTATATCGTAGACAAGACTGCCGCTACCCGTTGCAGTAGGAATCAAATTATCGGAGGCAGATGTTCCCCCCCCCGATATAATCGTAGGTTGTACGATAAAGCAAGCCGCAATCACCGCGATTAATACAATTATCGACAGCGCTATTATCGACCTACTTTTGGTAATACTGTTCATATAATCTCCGCGTCCGAACAAATCTTGTTCTCTTATGTAAAACTGTATAAAAACAATCCGCAGACAGCTAATTTAACAGATATAATTACATTTTAATAATTAATTTTATTTATATCAAGTTTTTTCGGCAAAAAATTTGCGAATATAAGCAATTAGTCTCCGATATTACATAATACTATTGCTTGCGCATAGCTTTGTACAAAGATTAATACCATAGCTTATAATCATCCTACTCGCAATGTATAATGAAAAAAGCGGGCAAATCGCGCTTGCCCGCTTATATACTCGATTATCTCGGCTTACTTCTCGCCGCCGAGCGACGCGTGATATGCGTCTATCTTGGGTATCATGTTGATTGCGGTTAAGAAACCTTTCTCTAACGAGTACATGCTCAAGCCCTCTACTGTATCCTTGCATGTGTGATAGTAATCGGTAAGAGTGGGTTTCTGCGCGCACAGAGTAACCGTCTTGACGCCCGCGCGGCAGAATGGAGTGGAGTCGCAACCGCCTACGGGATTAAGCATCTCCCCGGGGCAAGTGTCCGTCGCGTCGCTGCCGAGAGCCTCGCGCATAGCCTCCTTGGTAATATCCACCAATCCCCTATCGAAGCGAGACATGAGCCACGCATCGCCCTTGACAGCGCTGAAATACTTGTCGTCGCGGAAAGAGTCGAGGTTGATGACATACAGATTGTCGAGCATGCCGTCGTCCCTGTGCTTATCTACGAAAGCGGACGCGCCCTTAAGGCTCGCCTCCTCCGCGCCGAGACCCGCAACGATTACGCGGCAGCCGTCGGGGTGAGCCGAGGGATTTTCCTTAAGATACTTGACCGTAGCGAGCGCAATGCCTATACCTGACAGATTGTCCATGGCTCCGGGAGACGCCTTGGTCTTGTCCCAAGTGAGATACTCGGACAGCCAATAGCTGCCGGGGACGGTAATTACAGGCAGACAGTACAGCACTATCATGAATATTTCCCTGCCGCCGAGAGCGGGAAGCGAAGCGAGATACGCTATTGTCTTGAACGAGTACGCGCCGAGCGCAATCGCCACAGACGATATAATCATCATAACGAAGAATCCTACTACTCCGATAACTATCTTGGGGATAGCGGTAGCGGGGTTCTTGAGCGAAAGATTCCAGTTCCAGCAAGAATCCACATGTCCCGAGAACATTAACGTATACTTGACCGGCTGTCCGTCCTTAGGCGGCAATATTGAATATACATTCTGCGATTCCGATTTAGGGAAAAGGAAGTCGAACCAACCCTTGTATGTAAATATCTGCACTACTGCGAATATCAGGCACAGCGCCGACGCCACGAGCGTAGCGATAGGCGAAAGATAGAATAACGCAAAGGATATCAGTCCGCATATGCCGAGCACGGGGATTGCGCCTATTGACGCTCTGTCATGCAGAGTAAATCTCTCCGTAACGGACGGCGTGCCGGTAATCTCCTGCGCTCTCTCGCCGATTATCTCCGCCCCCCTTCTCTCCTCGGGTGTTCCGGGCAGACGCGGTCCTGTCTCGTCAATTACATCTTTAATGAAGTCATAGACGAACTTTCCTGATTGCTTGACTTGTTCTTCCTCCATAATTTACCTCCGTGGACACCGATAATGCGGTTCCTATCGCCGCATCGACGTCCGATTAAGACAATTGCGGCGCAATGTCTGTATCAATTATATCACAATGCCATCGGATAGTACATTAACGAAAGCGGTCAAGTTTATATATTTTTTTCATTTCGTCCATATTCTGCCGATTAATTATCAAGATATATCGCATAGCGATTGCCATATGCAGGCAATGTCGCGCTTTGACGAATTTCGTCGCGCTAAGCAAACGGACAAGGCAAGGCTTAAGCTGCGCCGCAACGGGTAGTTATAGGTTAAGCGCATTATAATATATATCCTTATATATAGCGATTGAGATATATGCCGCTTAAAGTCGCTGCGCGGCATAAAAATATCCGAAGCGCCATGCTTCGGATATCTCTTAATATTGCCGTACAGATTAACTCTTACTTTGCGAACTTGCGCCTTATCAGCGTATGACCCGTCATCTCTGCGGGCTTAGGCAATCCCATCATATCGAGCATAGTGGGCGCGATATCGCACAGCTTGCCGTTGTTCTCGAGGAAGCAAATGCTGTCGTCGCCGACCGCGATAAGGGGCACGGGATTGGTCGTATGCGCGGTAAAAGGCGTGCCGTCCGGCTCGTACATATAGTCGCAATTACCGTGATCTGCCGTAATGAGCGCCTTGCCGCCCACGGAGAGTATGGCGTCTACGACCTTCTGCACGCACTCGTCGATGACCTTAACCGCTTTTACGGCGGCGTCCATTACGCCCGTATGTCCGACCATGTCTCCGTTGGCGAAGTTGAGTATCATAACATCGTACTTACCCGACTTAATCTCTTCCACAGCTCTCTCCGTCACTTCGTAAGCCGACATCTCGGGCTTAAGGTCGAAAGTAGCTATCTTAGGGGAGTCTATCAGTATCCTCTCCTCGCCCTCGTTAGGCGCCTCTACACCGCCGTTGAAGAAGAATGTTACGTGAGCATACTTCTGCGTCTCTGCGATTCTGAACTGCTTGATGCCGCACTTGGACAGATACTCGCCGAGCGTATTGGTATATGACTCGGGACGGTACGCCACATCGAGGCTGCCGTTAAACGTGACATCGTACTGCGTAAAGGATACATAGCAAGGCTTAAGGAAACCCTTTGCTCTCTCGAACTTATCAAAGTCGGGATATATAAACGACCTGGTAATCTGGCGAGCTCTGTCGGGACGGAAATTAAAGAAGATTATGCTGTCGCCCTCTTCCACTTCCGCTACTGGTCTGCCGCCGTCGCATATTACGGTAGGCAATACGAACTCGTCCGTGACGCCCGCGGCATAGCTGTCCGCCATAGCCTCGACAGGGTCGCTCGCCTTGACGCCCTCGCCGTCAACGATAGCTTTGTAAGCCTTCTCCACTCTATCCCAGATATTGTCTCTGTCCATAGCGTAGAACCTGCCCGATACGGTGGCTATCCTGCCGAAGCCCTGTTTATCGAGCTCCGCCTGCAACTGCTCTATGAAGCCTTTGCCGCTCTCGGGAGGGACGTCCCTTCCGTCCATAAAGCAATGTATATATATGTTGTCCAGTCCCAGCTGCTTAGCCATCTTGACCAAAGCATAGAGATGGGTGCTGTGCGAGTGCACGCCGCCGTCGGACACCAGTCCCATTACATGCAGCTTCTTGCCGCTTGCCTTGGCGCTGTTCATCGCCTTAAGCAGTGCGGGATTAGAGAAGAAATCTCCGTCTTGTATAGACTTGGTGATGCGGGTAAGCTCTTGATAGATTATCCTGCCCGCGCCGATGTTGAGATGTCCCACCTCGCTGTTTCCCATCTGTCCGTCGGGCAAGCCTACCGCAAGCCCGCTCGCATTGAGCAGCGTTGCGGGATTGTCAGAAAACAGCTTGATGACGTTGGGCGCAGTCTCGGGAGATATCGCATTGAAAGGAGCGAACTTATTCACTCCGTATCCGTCCATAATTATCAGTCCAGTAAATGCCATTATGTTACCTCTTATATTCCGTCTGAAATGCGGCTTATTAATCTACTGTATTTTAGCATACCGCTTAACTTGTAGTCAATTGCGATAAAGCGCTATATGGTAAAAGACGCACTTACTTTACCCGTCGTGTGGAACTATCGCAAATAATAAAGCATATCGCGGGCAACCGCGCCTTAGACATATTATACCGATAGCTCATTAATTGACATCGGCGTCAAAATAATGCGATAAAAATAAACGGCTGCGCATATCCATGCGCAGCCGCTCGCTTATATATCGATAAAATCAGTACTTAACTACCTGCGAGAAGTCGACTGCCTTAAGCGACGCGCCGCCGATAAGTCCGCCGTCTATCTGAGGCATAGCCATGAGCTCGCTCGCATTCTTGGGGTTCATGGAGCCGCCGTACTGGATGCGCACTCTCTCCTCCGCGCACTTGGGGCAATAGAGCTTAGCCATGGTGTTGCGGATGATTGCTATGGTATCGTTGGCGTCCTGCGCGGTAGCGGTCTTACCCGTACCGATAGCCCATACGGGCTCGTAAGCGATGACGATATTGTCCAAGCTATCCTTGTCTATATCCTTGAAAGCCTCCGTGGTCTGTCTCACGAGCACTTCCTCTACCTTGCCGCCCTCTCTCTCCTCGAGCGTCTCGCCAACGCATACGATGGGCTTAAGTCCCTTGGCAAGCGCGGCCTTCATACGCGCGTTGACGGTCTGATCGGTCTCGCCGAAATACTGTCTGCGCTCGCTGTGTCCGATGATTACGTACTCTACGCCCAGCTCTACGAGCATGTCCGCGCTTATCTCACCGGTGAAAGCGCCTTTCTCAGCCCAGTGCACATTCTCCGCGCCGAGCTTAATGTTGGTGCCCTTAATGACTTCGCCCGCAGCCCATATGGACGTATAGGGTACGCATACCACTACTTCCGCCTCGGCGTCCTTTACGAGCGGCACGAGGTCGTTAAGCAGAGCGTATGTCTGAGCCTTGGTGTTATTCATCTTCCAGTTGCCTGCAATTATAGGTCTTCTCATTATCAATATCCTCTCTTAATTATTAATGTTGCGCTATTAAAAGCGCGGCTGAGGAGCGAAATGTCGCCCCTAAGCGATTAAGTCGTAATTACTTGTCGTTGAGGCAAGCGATACCGGGGAGCACCTTGCCCTCGAAGAGCTCGAGCGAAGCTCCGCCGCCCGTGGAGATGTGAGTCATCTTATCCGCAAAGCCGAGCTGCTTGACAGCCGCAGCGGAATCTCCGCCGCCGATAATGGTAGTAGCGCCTGTAGCTTCGGACATAGCCTTAGCCACAGCTATGGTGCCTGCCGCGAGCGTAGGATTCTCGAATACGCCCATAGGTCCGTTCCAAATGACGGTCTTTGCAGACTTAATGACGTCGGCGAACAGCTTAGCCGTCTTGGGACCGATATCAAGACCCATCTTATCTGCGGGTATCTTGTCGGAATCCACATACTCTACGCTAATCTGCGCGTCGATAGGGTCGGGGAAAGACGCCGCAATAGCGGTATCTACGGGCAGATAAATCTTCTTGCCCAACTTATCGGCCTTAGCAAGCATGTCCTTGCAGTAGTCTATCTTGCTGTCGTCCACAAGCGAGGTGCCTACTTCGGCGCCGCGCGCTGCCATAAAGGTATAAGCCATGCCGCCGCCGATGATGAGGCTGTCGCACTTCTCGAGCAGATTGGAGATAACGTTGAGCTTATCTGCGACCTTAGCTCCGCCCAGCACCGCCACGAAAGGTCTGACGGGATGCTCAAGCGCGTCTGCCATGACGCTGAGCTCTTTCTCTATAAGGAAGCCGCATACAGCCGTCTTGACGAAGCCGTACTCTACGATAGCGGCAGTAGACGCGTGCGAGCGGTGAGCCGTGCCGAAAGCGTCGTTGACATATATATCGCAGAAAGATGCGAGCTTGCGGCAGAAATCTTCGCCCCTGCCCTCTTCTTCGGAATGGAAGCGAGTGTTCTCGAGCAAGACGCACTCGCCCTCTTTGCACGCCTCTACCTTAGCGCAAGCGTCCTCGCCTACCACGTCGGCAGCGAACGCGAGCTTGCCGCCGAGCAGTTCGTTAAGTCTTACCGCGACGGGCTTCAAGGTGAACTTGACGGGGTCTTCGGCAAGAGCCTTGGTCACCGCCTTGGCGGTAGCGGCAGCTCTCTCCGCCTCGGGAAGAGCCTCGATAGCCTTCTTTTCTTTCTTATTAAGTTTAACCTCGCTGCTGAATATGCTGTGAGGCTTGCCCAAATGCGAACACAAGATGACCTTAGCGCCGTGCTCCATAAGATATCTTACGGTAGGAAGAGCGCCGTTGATACGGTTCTCGTCCGTGATAACGCCGCCCTTCATGGGGACGTTAAAATCGCACCTTACAAGGCATCTCTTGCCCTTGACGTCTACGTCTTTAATGGATTTCTTATTCATGCTTTAACTCCTTTGCCTTAAATTAGTTATTCAAGCGAAATAATTATACCACTTACGCCGAGCACAAGTAAAGTAAATATACGACTAAGTAGCCTATGCGGGCGCGAAAAAACGCTTAAATAAAAATGGTAAAATTTACCTTGCGGCTTTGCCCCATATCTTTGACATAATATGACCTCTGTGCTATAATTTCAATGTTTTTCGGGAGGCGGAATATGGAAAATATACACGAAGAATGCGGAGTTTTCGGCTATTATTCGGAAACGGAAAAGAGCGACATCGCTCGCAGCGTCTATTACGGACTGTTCGCTCTGCAGCACAGAGGTCAGGAAGCGTGCGGAATTGCCGTAAATAAGGACAGAGTCACCTCTTGCAAGAAGGGTATGGGACTGGTCGGCGACTTCTTTAACGACAAGATGCTCGAAGAGATGCCCGGCAATATCGCAATAGGTCACGTGCGTTACTGCGACGCGGCTTGCAACAATATCGAGAACGCCCAGCCGCTCTTCGTAAAATACGTCAAGGGCACGCTCGCAATAGCTCACAACGGCAATATCTTCAACGCCGTAGCCCTGCGCAAGGAATTGGAGAATGAAGGCGCGCTGTTCCACTCCACGGGAGACTCGGAGATAATAGCTTACCTCATAGCGAGAGCAAGGCTCAACTGCCCTACCGTCGAGGACGCTGTTGCAAGCATAATCCCCAGACTTCAAGGCTCTTTCTCGCTCGTAATTATGAGCCCTACCAAGCTCATCGCCGTGCGCGACCCCTTCGGCGTGCGTCCTCTGTGCATAGGCAGAGTGGGTAACGACTATGTATTCTCTTCCGAGACATGCGGACTCGACACCGTAGGCGCGACATTCGAAAGAGACGTACTGCCCGGCGAGATAGTCACGATACATCACGGACAGCTCAAGAGCAATAAGCAATACTGCAAGAGCAAGTGCGAGAGCGCATCCTGCATATTCGAGCACATCTACACCGCACGCCCCGACAGCGTCATAGACGGACAGTCCGTCAACGAGTCGCGCATACTTGCGGGCAGACTGCTCGCCAAGCAGCACCCCGTAGACGCAGACATCGTAATCGGCGTGCCCGACAGCGGACTGAGCAGCGCAATAGGCTACGCTAAGGAAAGCGGCATACCTTACGGCACGGGACTTATCAAAAACAGATATATAGGACGCACCTTTATCCTGCCCTCGCAGGAGCAGAGAGAGCGCAGCGTCGCGCTTAAGCTCAATGCGCTGCGTCACAGCATAGACGGCAAGCGCGTAGTCATGGTGGACGACAGCATAGTGCGCGGCACGACTATCGCCAACATCGTCAAGATGCTAAAGAACAACGGGGCTAAAGAAGTACACGTAAGAGTGTCCTCTCCCAAGTTCCTATATGCGTGTTACTTCGGCACCGACGTGCCCGACAGCAAGTATCTTGCATGCACCAAGTACACCGACGAAGAACTGTGCCGCAAGATAGACGCCGACACGCTCGGATTCTTAGACGTTGAATCTCTGCCCGATATCGTGCCCGACAGCACGGTGGGCTTCTGCACGGGCTGCTTCACAGGCAAGTATCCTTGCCCCGTACCCACGAAGGAAGATAAAGTCACTTTCGAATAATTATAATGTCGCCCCGCGCGACTAAGCAATATGCGCACAAGACGGCGCTATCGCATTAAGACAATTGACAATGAGGGCTTGCAGATACGCAAGCCCTTAATTGTTTTAATTACATATTTAATTTATTTTGCCGCCGACAGCAGTCAATCGACAGTAATTAATTATAGCGCTGCCATATCTGTTAAATAGCTATTACCGTACAGCGCCTGTCCCGCTCCGCCCGCAACAAGTACTTTAACAATGACATATGAATACCTGTTTAACGCTTAAATAAGTTAAATTGCGTGCGCCCTGTTACTTCCTCAAGTATGAGATTACAACCGACTCGGGACCGAGATGGGTACCGATAATGGGCGAGAGTATCTTGCGCCTCACTACCGCGTCGGGATTGACTTTAATAATCGCGCTCTCCAGCAAATCCGCCATCTTGGAATTGTCAGCGTCGCATATATAAACGGGCGCATTACTATCTATATCGGCAATCTCTTCGTAAGTCTGCTTGATATTCTTGATTGCGAGACGCTCGCTGCCAACCTTATCGAAATTGATGAGCTTACCGTCGGGAGTCATGCGGATAAGGGGCTTGATATTGAGCAACGTGCCGATTACCGCGGTCGCCGCGCCTATCCTGCCGCCGCGCTTCAAGTGCATGAGGTCGTCGACGAAGCACTCTGCGTGCAGCTTTTCTCTGTATGCGGCGACATCAGCTACGTTATCCTCTGCGCTCATACCGTTATCGCGGTTGCTTGCAAGTCGCTCTGCCATTATACCCATCATACCCGTAGCGCCAAAAGAATCTATAGGCAGAAGGCGCGCCTCTGCGTATTTCCCGTTGAGATTTTCCGCCGCCGAGCAGCAAGACTGAAATGTGGACGACAGTCCGCTCGAAAGGCACAGATATATAACCGTACGTCCCTGTTCGAGATAGGGAGTAAATAATTCCTCGTAAATGAACGGCGTGATTTGAGTAGTCTTAGCACTCTTGCCCTCGCGCAGTTCGTCATAAAATCCTTTTACGGCGTCGTCGGGCTCGTTGCCGACGTATTCGCGTATGTCGCCGCTTATCTCATATTGCATGGAAATGAAACGTATGTCATGCTCTTTTGCAAAAGTTGCGTCAAGGTCCGCCGACGCATCGGTAAAAATAAGATAATCTTGCATTATATTCTCCTTGCCGCATCGCCGTCTTACAGGTGCGCGGCGCAGCGTCATAATAATTATATCCTCAATATCTGCTAATAAATGTAATTAATTAAATTTGTTTGCACACGTCCACCCAGCCGAGCGAACCCGAATGCAGCTCCAACTGCGGCACGGTAAGCTCTATCGCGCTCGACGAGCTGCCGCAAGCGGGATATACGGTATCGAAGCGCCGCAACGACGCGTCGAGATAGACCTTGACCCCGTCGTTGACTGCAAAAGGGCATACTCCGCCTACCGCATGCCCGATACACTCCTCCGCCTCGTCGTACGTAAGCATCTTGGCTTTAGTCTTAAACTGCGCTTTATATTTGGCGTTGTCTATCTTGACATCGCCCGCAGCAACTATCAGTACTACGTCGCCGTCCGCGCGGAACGATAACGTCTTGGCAATACGGCAAGGCTGACACCCGATAGCCGCTGCCGCCTCCGCGACGGTTGCGCTCGACACGTCGAATTGCATCACCTTATCGCCCATACCTACGGAATCGAAGTATTTCTTAACCCTATCGAAAGCCATAGCTTAAGCGCAAAAGCGCGTCATTATCTCTTTGAACTTACTGCCTGCGCTCGTCTTTATATACAAATAGTAAGACACGCCGTCAATATCCACGAGAACATTGTAATACCAGCGCCTGAACATACCCTTCTTGACGCTGTAGCGTATGTTGTGTCCGCCTTCCGCAGCCTCTTTCACATCGCCCTCGAGCGTTATTGAGGAGAACGCGTCATTGCCGAGCGCGCAATATTGCGTCACTTCCGTGCTGCCCCACATGAGAGCGAAATACTCGGCGATGTATGCGGGCGCGCCGTCACCGTCGCGGGCGATAAAGCACTTAAAGTCCGTCACGCCGTCGCTGTCTGTAAAAGGCATTAGCCTGATAGCCGTGCGGCTTTCCACGTTATACTCGACGATAGAAGGGTAGTAACTCTCCTTAAACCTCTTGGTATTGAATAACTTATTTCCCATAGCTGTCCTTAAGTCCCGTCACCATATTGAACTCATAGCGACCCTCGCCGTAAGAGCCTACCGCGCTGTAATAACCCATGCGGATAAACTGGAATCTGTCGTACGGCTTAGCGAGTGCGAGCGAAGCCTCCGCCTTGGCGGAGTACACCTTCTTGCTGTCGGGGGTAAGTCGGTCGTTAAAGTCGCCGTCGCCGTCGAGCAAGAGATAGTCATACTCGTTGAGCGTCACGTCAATGCTGTCCTTGGCATTGACCCACTGAATGACGCCCTTAACCTTCATGCCCGCGTTGACGCCGCCGCTCTTGCTGTCTGGGATATACTCGCAGCTGACCTCGGTGACGTTGCCGTCCGCGTCGCACTCGTGCGAGACGTACTTGACAATGTAGGCGCCCTTAAGTCTTACCGTACCGCCCGGCACAAGTCTCTTGTACTTGGGCGGAGGGTCGGCGGCGAAATCGGAGCGGTCTATATACAGCTCCTTGCCGAAAGTTACCGAGCGGTAAGTCACCTCGTCGGCGTTGGGATTGTTCTCCACAAGGCACTCTTCGTCCGCTGCCGCGTTGACGATATTGAGTTTAATAGGGTCTTTTACGACCATTACCCTGTCCGCGCTCTTATTGAGGCTGTCTCTCACGAAATGCTCGAGCATGGCAACCTCTGTCTCGCCGTTGGACTTGGCGACGCCTGCCGCCGCGCAGAAAGCGCGTATTGCCTCGGGCGGATAGCCCCTCTCTCTCATGCCGCTGAGCGTAGGCATGCGAGGGTCGGACCAGCCGTCCACTCTGCCCTCGTCAACGAGCTTCTTGAGATAGCGCTTGGACATAATGGTGCGCTTGATATTGAGACGGGCGAACTCTATCTGTCTGGGTCCCGGAACGAATCCGCAATTGACCTTTACCCAATCGTACAGCGGTCTGTGGTCTTCGAACTCGAGCGTGCACAGCGAGTACGTAATGCCCTCGAATGCGTCCTCGAGCGGATGAGCAAAGTCGTACATGGGATATATGCACCACTTATCGCCCGTACGGTGATGCGTAGCGCGCAGTATGCGATATATGACTGGGTCCCTCATGTTGATATTGGGGCTGCTCATATCTATCTTGGCGCGCAGAGTCTTTTCTCCGTCGGCGAATTTCCCTTCGCGCATTTGCTTGAATAGCGTAAGGTTCTCCTCGACGCTCCTGTTACGGTAGGGGCTGTCCGTGCCGGGGGATGTGAGCGTGCCTCTGCTCTGCCTTATCTCCTCTGCGGAGTAGTCGCATACATAGGCAAGTCCCTTCTTAATAAGCGACACCGCGCAATCGTACATACGCTCGAAGTAATCGGACGCGTACAGCTCGGCGTCCCACTTGAATCCTAACCACTCTATATCGCGCTTGATGGAATTGACATACTCCACGTCCTCTTTGCTGGGATTGGTGTCGTCGTAGCGCAGGTTGCACCTTCCGCCGTACTTAGCCGCAATGCCGAAGTCGATGCAAATCGCCTTGGCATGACCGATATGCAGATATCCGTTGGGCTCGGGAGGGAAACGCGTCGCCACCTCGGTGACCGCGCCGCGCGCGAGCTCGTCGTCGATTATATCCTCAATAAAATTACCGCTGCCTTCCATATCCTCTCCTAAAACAATCCTTTAATCTCGTAACTGTCGCTGTCTATAGTCATACCCATCGCCGCGGGTCGCTTGCCCAGCCCGGGCATAAGCATCATGCTGCCGCATACAGCCACCAAGAATCCCGCGCCCGAGCGTATCTCCACGTCCGACACCGTTATCTTAAAGCCCGTAGGTCTGCCCAGCTTAGTCTGGTCGTCGGAAAAAGAGTATTGCGTCTTGGCGATACATACGGGCAATTTACCCTTACCCTGCCTCTCGGCGGCGGCAATCGCGCTGCGCGCCTTGGGCGTATACTCCACGCCGTCCGCGCCGTAGACCTTGACGGCTACAGCCTCTATCTTTTCTTTAATCGACATGTCGTCGGTATAGGCGTAATTTACCTTGCCGCCCTTATCTACCGCGGCTATTACGCTGCGGGCCAGCTCTATGCTGCCCTCGCCGCCCTTAGCCCAGCACTCGCACACGGCGAAGTCCGCGCCTTGTTTAATGCACACGTCCTTGATATAATCTATCTCCGCGTCGGTGTCTGTAATGAACTTGTTGATAGCCACGACCACGCTCGCGCCGAATACGTCTCTCAGATTGCGGATATGCCCCGTAAGATTGCATATACCCTTAGAAAGCGCGTCCAAATCCTCCCTATCGAGAGTGCTCTTGTCCGCGCCGCCGTTAAACTTAAGCGCGCGCACCGTAGCGACCAAGACGATAGCCTTAGGGCTGATACCCGCCGCGCGGCACTTGATATCTATGAACTTCTCCGCGCCCAGATCCGCGCCGAAGCCCGCTTCCGTGACTACGTAATCGGCAAGCGACATAGCCGTGCGCGTAGCGATTATGCTGTTGCATCCGTGAGCGATATTGGCAAAGGGTCCGCCGTGAATGATTGCGGGCGTGCCCTCGAGCGTCTGCACGAGGTTGGGCTTAATCGCGTCCTTAAGCACGATTGCCACGGCGTCCGCAATGCAGAGCATGGCGCACGTAACGGCATTGCCGTCGTAGTCGTAAGCTACCGTGATATCGCCTATACGTCTCTTTAAGTCGTCCATATCGGCGGCAAGACACAGCACTGCCATTATCTCCGATGCGGCGGTGATGTTGAAGCCGTCCTGTCTGGGCACGCCGCCCGTAGGACCGCCCAGCCCTATAACGACATTGCGAAGCGCGCGGTCGTTCATATCGAGGCATCTCTTCCATACCGTCTTGACGGGGTCGATACGCAGCGCGTTGCCCTGATAGATGTGATTGTCGAGCATGGCGGCGATGAGATTGTTGGCGCAAGTGATGGCGTGCAGATCTCCCGTAAAGTGAAGATTGATATCTTCCATAGGCGCCACCTGCGCCCTGCCTCCGCCCGTGGCTCCGCCCTTGATACCGAACACGGGACCGAGAGAGGGCTCTCTCAACGCAAGGCATACGCTCTTGCCCAGCTTAGCCATACCGTCGGCAAGACCTATCGAAGTAGTCGTCTTGCCCTCGCCGAGCGAAGTGGGATTGATTGCTGTGACAAGTATCAACCTGTCCGTCTTGGGAGACGGGACAACGTCTATCTTTGCTTTATACTTGCCGTAGCACTCAATATCGTCCTCGGATAAATTAAGCCTTGCCGCAACCTGAGTAATGGGCTGCAACTTAACGCTGCGCGCGATCTCGATATCTGTCATCTGCTCCCTCCCGTATGTCCGCAGCCCGACGGAAAGACCACATCGTCGCAAGATGCGCGCATAGAGCCGTCGCCGTCGGATACGAAACCTAAATTAATATAATAATCGTCGTGATAGTCCACGACGATATCTTTGTTGTAAAACATGAATTTATATATCAGCGTTCGGGTAAAGAAATCTCCGTAACCCTTGCCCCTGTACTCGGGCAATATACCCACGGACTTGATATGTATGCACTCCCCGACGCCGTAGAACGCCACCCCGCAATACACGCCGTCGCAAGATAAGACTGCGCCGCATAAATCGCGCGCCGAGCAATCGAATATAGCGCGGGACAGACCGTCAAGTAAACGCCTATCCTCGCTCCACTCTACCGTAAGCATATTGCAATTATAATACGGGCGCGCGTGCTTAGTCAAGCGTTAGGATTTGTATACGGACAAAGCGTATCTATCGAACAATACCGTGCGCTCCGCCTTTATTCCGTACCCTCCGCGCCGAGCGTCGCCGAGGCTCAAGCCCCTTCCCAAACACTTGACATACGCCTCGGTATCCGTCCATGAGTAAATGTCGCTAAAGCCGCGCGGCGGAAGCCTGTCCAGCCTCTCCGCGTCTATGCCTACTGGCGTATCGCTAAGCGCTATGGCGCACATATCTTCGGTATGCGTTATAGAAATATATAGGCTCAACCTATGCCCGTTCGCATCTACTGCGTAGGGCGCGCCGTTGCCGAAGTGCTCCACTCCGCCCCTACCGAGAGCCGCCGAGACGACCTTATCCCTGCCGCCCTCGCCCATACATGCGTACAGCTTAACGCCGCCGAGATTAAATTCTGTTGCGTCCATAGAGGGAATTGACGGAATTGAAGAAAGCCGTATCCACGCCGCCGAAATTCTCATACGTGGCGCGGTAACGCCAATTGTTGTCCGCAACTCCCGGGGTATTCATTCTGCAATCCGCGCCGAAGCCGCACATATCTTGGAAAGGCACTATCGCCAGCGTGCAGCAGCTCTCGAGCAGCTTCTTGATGAAAGCCTTGGTAGACTTGCAGCCGTAGCCGCCGTTGCCCCAACCGAAAGCGTCGCAACCGATGTATCTTAGCACGTAGTCGAGAGTATCGGAATTAAGCCCCTGTAGCCAACCGAGCGTAGTATTGTTGTCGTGGGTAGCGGTATAGCCTATGCAATGTCTGTCGAAGTTGTGCGGCAGATGCGCGCTGTCCCCGTCCTCAAAGCCGAATTGCATAACCCTCATGCCCGGCAGACCGCTGTCTGCGAGCAGTTTACGCGTGGCGTCGTCTATTATGCCGAGGTCTTCCGCAATAAAGAGCGCGTCGGGCAGAGCCTTGGATACCGCCTTGAGGAAAGGCAGTCCCAGTCCCTCTTTCCACTCTCCCGTCTTGGCGGTGGGCGCGTCTACGGGCACAGACCAATATCTGCTGAATGCGCGGAAGTGATCTATCCTGAGCACGTCATACCACTCGTATGCCCTCGTAAGACGGCTTATCCACCACTTATATCCCGTCTTGACGTGGTAGTCTATGTCGTATAAGGGATTGCCCCACAGCTGCCCCTCCTCGCTGAAATAGTCGGGCGGAACTCCCGCCACAGCCGTGGGCGAAAGGCTGTCGTCCAGCTGATATAGCTCGGGCGCGCCCCATACGTCGCTGCTGTCGAGACTGACGTACATGGGCATATCGCCTATAATCTTGATGTCTCTGCTCTTAAGATAGCGCTTGACATCGCCCCACTGTCCGTCGAATATGAATTGCTCGAATACATAGAAGGCGTATTCCTCGCTGCCCTTTACCTCGAGCATAGCCGCCTTGTCGCGGAGCTTATGTCTATCCTCCCACTGCCACCAAGGCAAACCGCCGTAGCGGTCCTTAAGCGTCATATACGCCGCATAATCGCCTATCCACGACTTGTGCTTCAGCTCGAATGCGGCTATCTCTTCCGCATGCTCGCCCGCTCTTAAGAAAGCCTTCTTGAGCAGCGCCCTCTTGGCGCCGCGCGCAAAGGCGTAATCGGTCACATAAGGCTCGCCGCGGTATATGCACTCTTCCGCATCTCGCCTGTCTACATATCCGTCCTCGACCAATCTGTCGGGATCGATATACAGATAGTTGCCCGCAAAAGCCGACTGCCCCGAATAAGGCGAGTCGCCAAGCCCTATCGTACTGAGCGGCAAAATCTGCCAGTAATGAAAGCCGCCGCGCAGAAGAAAATCGCATAGCTCGTTAATCTCTCTGCCGAATCCGCCTATGCCGTATGCCGACGGCAGGGAAGATACGTTGAGCAGCACTCCCGCCGACCTGTTAATCTTATTCATAATCCCTTAACCCCCGAGCGCATAATGTCGATATTGCTTACGCGCCGTTTCTCAAATAATCTTATTAATACGCCTTGAGATACTCGTACACGTCGCCCACGGTCTTGAAAGCGAGCGCCTTGTCGTCGTCTATCTCCACGCCGAAGTCTTCCTCGAGCTGCATAAGCATGCTCACCTTGTCGAGCGAATCCGCCTTAAGATCTTCGTTGAGACGAGTGCTCTCGGTAATCGCAATATCGGGAGAATTCATTACATCCTCTATGATAGCGATAAGTTTACTCATTTCTACTTCCATAATTAAGCTCCTGCTATATTATTGTTAATCAATAAGATTATAACAAAGTTAGTCTCCGTTGTAAAGAGCGAACTATATCATGCTATGTGATATGTAATTGAGCAGATAATATGGTATTTATACGTTATTTCAGTGCTTATAGAAAAATATAGGCTATAAAATACAGCTTAATCCTAAGCCATAGACTATTAATATGATAATGCTATAATATGCTCCGCACTCATAGCCGCCGTGTATATATACTGCTAAGTTAGTTAAATAAAATGAAATCGGCGCCGCCATAAAGACGACACCGACCTCTGGGAGTAAATATATATATCTATATCAACAAAATTTGCTGAATATAGCCGAGTAATGTACCTTCTTCTGAACCCATCATTTGAAAATAATAGGTATAATCATTTTTATTCAAGTATACATATTCAATTTTGTTTTCATAATCAAAATAATAATTTATTTCTTTATTATCAGCATCTACAGTGCATAGCTCATAAAAATTATGCAATATATCCATCTTCACGTTATTAGGAGCAACATATGCCTTTAATTCAAACGTATAATCGTAATGTAATACATATCCTTCTTGACCTATGCAGTACACTGTTTCTTCATCTTTATTAGAAGCATACGCTCTTTGACTATCCGGTTGATACAATATATTATCAAAATCAAGCTTCAATATATTCCAGCCAATAACGGAGGCATATTCGTTTATTGACTGACTAATTTTCTTAATCACATATTGCGAACTATCGCAATAGAAATCACTCGGACCTTCCGGAAGTGTAGAAGGAGGTACAATTCCGTCTCCGTTGCCCCTATTGGTCAAGGTCATAGGCAGCGCTATAGCGAGAGCGACTACTACCACGACAGCAATCCAGCTAAGATATGCAGGTCTAAATCTCCTTGCCGTAGCGGTCTTAGAAGTTGTATTAACGCTTACGTCGTAAGTATCCACATGCTCGTCTCCTCCAAGGAGATGCGCCTCGATGTGTCTATTCAACTTTTCGCTATCCATATCGGCGGGATTGTCCAGCCTGTTATGGAACTTATCTAACTTCATTATGTCTCCGCACTTATAGTATATAATGTAATATATTATTTATCAAGCTATTATATTTGCCGTAGCGCTCTTAATATATGTGCTTCCGTCGAGAGCGACCAATGCATAGTCGGGATCCGACCATCCCGTAGATACCATAGCGTATCTGTCCACCCTTGTAGATCCGTCTGTCAAGGTATATGTATACTCTTGATAGCCGTATGCTGCAACAATATGATTAGTAGAAAATCTTCTTATAGTCAGCATCGTTTGATTGACTCCAGAGCCGCTCATCCCTATCAACGCTCCGCCCTTACAGAATAGAGATACGGGATGTCCGCTGCTCAGTTGCGCCTTAAAGGCATTGATATCAAGGCTGCCGTTGCTAACAAGCTGCGTATAGTTAAAGCTGTACCCTTGAGCCCTCACATATGTATTAAAGCCGGAATGATAGTCGGGCTCGCTTACGCCGTTCTCGATCTGATTGCATCTCATATTGCTGTACATCGCATTTATGACAGCATCAGCTTCCGGATAATCCGACGACTTATAAAATTTATTAAATATCATCGGCTCAAAGTTAGGTATTAGGTTGGTATATGTGTTGTCATAGTATGCCACTATATTAGACGCGGCGATAGGACCGCAGGCATTCCTCAATGTAGTATCATAACATGCTACTCTCTTAGTAATCAATACCTCATCGGTTATATTTTTAGTATTATAATTGATATACTCACTGGTAACATTTTCAAAATCACGCAACAACATTACAGCGCCGGTATATCTTGTTTCCTCTTCTTCTTGAGCGAATACATTAGGGGCAAAAAATGCAATAGAAACCATAGTCACCGCAATCGCAACCAATATTGCGACCAGCGGCAACACCCTAAACTTCACACTTACTTTCATCATCTTCTATTGTATCCTTTAAGATATTGTTTCAATTTGACCAAAGACTTGGACAATATATAATAGACTTGACACTTCTTCAAATCAAACTTAATTGCCAATTCTTCTACCGAGTAGCCTTCGTAATATCTCATCTTTACCAAGACTGTCTCGGACCTAAGCAGATGCCGATTCATTGCGTCTTCGATATCTATGCGGAGATTACTCGACTCCTCAAAGTCGGTCCCGATATACTCATCCGAAAATAACCCGATTTCCTTAGACTTAGCGGTCTCGCGGTTGTAGTCTTTGACAACATTCAGCAATATTGTAAGCATCCAGTTGTACCCGCGTATACCTGCCTCGCACTTATCTACATTTATGGAGATCTTTAAGTATGTATCGGAGACGACTTCTTCTATTTTGTCTTTGTCAAATAAACGCCCGTAGGCAACCATAGTAAAGTGCGTGTTAGTAGCCTTCATCAGATTGTCCAAAGCGTCGGCTTTGCCTATTAACATATCCTGTAGATACGTGTTTACCAGTTTTTCAAAACGTTCCACAGACACCTTTTATTTGAGGCTAGTCTCATATTTACCCGATACCATTTTAATGTAATTATTATTTTAGCATATTATTGAGAATTTTGCATTATTTTGAGATAGATACGTAAATTAAAAATCGAATCTTTTGCCGCTCATTTTTCGGCATTAAGAGTTTGGAAATGGTATCGGGCACTGTTATCGTTGGTACTTAAATAATTAATCGTATGTACTTCATTCTTTTTATCTATAGTATATCAATTGATTTATCTTGTGTGTTTAGGCAACTTACGCCGCTTTATCAGGTGTAAAAAAGTGAGGTTGTCAGCTTCTGCATCCGGCATACGCCGAGTGTTTCGTCTTAAGTATGGCAGTTGTAATTTATCTTATGTGTTTAGGCAACTTACGCCGCTTTATCAGGTGTAAAAAAGTGAGGTTGTCAGC
>CAJTXS010000005.1:86744-98384 GCA_910583735.1 uncultured Christensenella sp.
AAGTATGGCAGTTGTAATTTATCTTATGTGTTTAGGCAACTTACGCCGCTTTATCGAGTGTAAAAAGAGTGAGGTTGTCAATCCTGCATAAAGCTTACGCCAATGCTTAATCTTAAGTATATAACATTACAGTTTATCTTTTGTATCTCAACCATAACAGTTTAGCAGTTCCGTACATTGACTTACTTGTCTAATGTAGTTCAGTGTGGTTATCTCAAAGTACATTCCCTTTCGGGAGCAATCGCACTCGGTCAAGAATGCTTGTCCGAAAAACGATTACACTAATATAACGTAAAAAGTGAGCCGTTTGTAGAAAATTCGACAACTATTTTACATAGACTTTACAAAACTCGTCAAAATTCTTTCAAATCAGAAGTTTTACGTCTTAAAAGTACTCATAATCAGTAGAAGCAACTCCGACCGTAATTGCCGCATATACTAAAGCCACGCCCCTCGACGCAGCGCCGAAACATATAGAAAGCCTCGCTTAATTACAAAATATAGTAATCCGCTGATAGATGTGATATAATTGCAATATGGACAAGCAAGATATAATACAAAAGGTATTGACTGCCAGAGCGGACAGAGAAAAGGCTCTCTCCCCTTACGCCGCCAAGAGCGACTTATGCTTAAGACGCAACGATTACGAATATAACTTCTTCAGGCGCGGATACATACGCGATTGCGAGACGGTAATCAACCTCGCACAGTACAACCGCTACGGCGGCAAGACGCAGGTATTCAGCCTGCACTCCAATAACGATATATCCACGCGCGCGCTGCACGTGGGATTGGTATCGCGCATAGCGCGCACCGTAGGCGAAGCGCTGGGGCTCAACGCGGAGCTGATAGAGACCATTGCCATAGCCCACGACCTCGGACACGCGCCGTTCGGGCACAACGGCGAGAAGTGGCTCGACAACGCATCTAAGGGCAAGGGGTACAGATTCTACCACCACATACAGAGCGCAAGGTATCTCGATGCGATAGTACACGCCAACATCGCGCTGCCCGTAATAGACGGAGTGATGTGCCACAACGGCGAGCAGATCTTGCAGGTATACAGACCCAATCAATACTCTACACGCTCGTTTACTCAACTCGAGGACAAACTTAATCTCGCCTACGACGGAAAGATTAAGCAAGAGCAACTCATGCCCGCCACACTGGAAGGCTGTCTGGTGCGCCTCAGCGACGTAATAGCCTACCTCGGTAAGGACAGGCAGGACGCGCACCGTCTCGGGCTGGTAGACGAATTCGACTACTGCGACAACGGATTGGGCGTGCTCAATCACGACATTATCCGCAATGTAACCGAGGACGTAATATTCAACAGCTACGGCAGAGACTGCATAGCAATGTCCGACAAGACGTACGCCGCGCTAATTGCCGCCATGCGCGAAAATTACTCAAAGATATACCTTACGGGCAGCACAGGGATAAGCGCGCAGGAAGAGGACAATATGAAAGAGGCGTTCTTACAGGCGTACGAGTTCGTATATAACGACGCTAAGAATGGGCAGAATATATTAAATAAAATATATTATCCTTATATCTACGCCAACAAGGCTTGCGTAGATGTATATAAGAGCGACAATAAGTCCTACCCCGAACGCGTGGCAGCAGACTTCATCGCGTCGATGTGCGACAAGTACTTTATATCATTCTACAATAAGTACATCGGCGAGCTGCAACTGCCTATCAAGGACTATTTTGACTAAAAATACGTCGGGCGTTGAAATAGCGCGGACATTGTGATAAAGTATAATTATTACGACATGACGTAAAGAGGTAAATTATGGGAAAAGACCCCGCATTCGTTAAGAAAGCTATTCTGTCCACAGGACACATAGTCAACATACTTTCGCTTAAGTGCAAGGCGTACCGCAAAGTGGGACGCTTGCAGGCATTCGGACTCAAGTCGGACGAGCCTATACCGTGGGACGAATTGGATAAGAGTGCGCTCAAGAGCATGCACTTCATGCAGAAGTGGGCGGATAAATTCGGCTGCGCATGGTTTAAGTTCGTAGGAGAAGTGCCCGAGGCGGCTAAGGGTAAAAAGGTTGTCGCGCGTATAAAGCTGCAAGGCGAAGGACTGGTACGCGATAAGGACGGAAATATCCTACAGGGCATTACGCAAGTGCTTAGCAAGGGCGACTTATTCCACTGCACCATAGGCAAGCAGATAATAGATATTACCGATTGCGCCGCAGGCGGAGAAAAAATAGAGCTGTACGTAGACGCGGGCTTTAACGGTAAACTGCGATTCGACAGCCTCGCCGCGCACCTGCGCAGATGCGACATCGCGATACGCGACGACGAAACCGTAGGCTACTATTACGACTACATTCAGGCGTACTTCCTCATGTGCAAGCTGCACGGAGATTACAACGGAAAAGAGGGAGATATCGCGGCTAAGGCGATAGCGAGGGCAAGAGAGCTCGACGCCGCGCTCAAGGCGAGCTATAAGACATATAAGGACAAGGGCGTACAAGCAGCCAGAGCGCAGCTGCAAGAGACTGTATTTAAGCCCATAGACTACCCCGCCGTAACTCACAGCGCTATTGGACATGCTCACATCGACTTGGCATGGCTGTGGCCGATACGCGAAACCAAGCGTAAAGTAGCGCGCACATTCGCCAATCAGCTGCTTAATATTTCCAAGTACGACGACTATATCTTCGGCGCTTCGCAGCCGCAGATGTTCGAGTGGCTAAAGCAGGACTATCCGCAGCTGTTCGGCAAAGTAAAGGAGCAGATAGACGCGGGCAGGATAGAGCTGCAAGGCGGCATGTGGGTGGAGAGCGACTGCAATCTCCCTTGCGGCGAGAGCTGGATACGCCAATTCATGTACGGCAAGAAGTACTTTATGCAGCAATTCGGCAAGGACATCAAGACATGTTGGCTGCCCGACGCGTTCGGATTCCCCGCTACTCTGCCGCAGGTAATCAAGGGCTGCGGTATGGATTACTTCATGACAATCAAGCTCATCAGCAATACGGTCAACCAATTCCCTTATAAGACATTTAATTGGCAAGGTTTGGACGGGACCGAGGTGCTGGCGCATATGGAGCCTGCGGGCGACTACAACAGCGGCGCGTCGCCTCTTGCGATATTCAAGTCGGACGTACGTAATACCGAGAAGGATACCGTGCCCGAATGCCTGCTTATATACGGCGACGGAGACGGCGGCGGCGGACCTTCCGAGGGACACCTCGAGTACTGCACGCGCATGAAGAAGGGCATCAGCGGTCTTTCGCCGCTCAAGTTCCAATCCGCGTTGCAGTGCTTTAACGACCTCGAGCAATTCAGACAGGTAATACCCACCCACAAGGGTGAGCTGTACTACGAGAGACATCAGGGCACCTACACCTCGCAGGCTGCCGCCAAGCTGTGGAACAGACGCATGGAGTCCATGCTCCACTTTATGGAAATGCTGGGCGCATACGCCTACCTCAAGGGTATACGCTACGACAGGCGCGAAGTAGAGAAGATCTGGAAAGAAACTCTGCTCTATCAATTCCACGACGTATTGCCCGGCTCGTCTATCAAGAGAGTGTACGACGAAAGCAGAGCGAGATACAAGGAGATGCACCGCAAGTTGCAGGCAATGTGCTCGGACTTGCTTGCCAAGCTCTCCCGCGGCGGATGCGACGAGTATACGGCAGTCAATCCCATCGCCTTTGCGAGAGAGGAATATATCAAGGCGCAAGACAAGTGGTACAGCGTGTCTGTAGCCCCCATGTCGAGCGGCAAGTTGCTGCCCGCGCCCGCCGCAACGTCGCTTGAATTCGACGACGACAGCATAGGCAACGGACTGGTGAAATTGCGCTTCGACAAGAAGGGCGCGATCACTTCGTGCTATATGATAAAAGACGGCAAGGAACTCGTCAAAGACGGCGGATGCTTCAACCGCCTCAACATATACGACGACCCCTTCATGTACTACAACGCATGGGATATCCGCATGGACTACGACAGCCGCAAGCCGCACGCGCTCAAGCTCACAGACAGCAAGACATACATCGACGGCGTAAGAGTTGTTAGAGAGAACCGCTTTAAGTGGGGCGAATCGCAGTTCACGCAGACGGTTTCGCTGACCCAAGGCGATACGCTTATATCGTTCGAGATGGACGCAGACTGGCACGAGGAGCTCAAGATGCTAAGGGCGGACTTCACGCCTTCCGTATTCTCCGATACGGTCAAGTGCGACATACAGTTCGGCTCCGTTGACCGCACTACCCGCAACGACGACAGCGTGCAGAGGGCGCAGTTCGAGATATGCGCGCACAAGTACGTCAATCTCGACGGCGACGACTACGGACTTGCTCTGCTCAATCGCTGCAAGTACGGACATAAAGTCAAAGAGGGTATGCTCAGCCTCGCGCTGCTTCGCTCGCCCGTATTCCCCGACCCCGAATGCGACAGGGGCAAGCATCACATCGGCTACGCCCTATATCCGCATAAGGACAGCTTCGACAGCTCGGACGTCATCGCTAAGTCCTACCGCTATAACAACCCCGTCATACTGCACAAGTCGGACGCCGCCCTACCCTCTATCGCTACGTGCGATAAAGGCAATATAATAATCGAGACGGTAAAAGTCGCGGAAAGCGAGAGCGGAATAATCCTGCGCGCTTACGAGGCTAACGGCAAAGAGACCGCCGCCGCCATAACTTTCGTGAAAGCGGACGCCAAAGCAAGCGAGTGCGACATGCTGGAAAATCCCATACGCAAATGCGACCTGTCGCAGTTGACATTCCGCCCTCACGAGATAAAGACTATTTTAATAGAAGTGTAATCGCCGCATATTTATAAAATATGCCGCTCAACTATTGCAAATTGCTCGCGGTTGTGATAATATAATTTAGCAATCGCATTTGCCGTTGTGGTGAAATTGGCAGACGCGCCGGACTCAAAATCCGGTGGTAGCGATACCGTGTCGGTTCGAGTCCGACCAGCGGCACCATAGCAGGGGCATACGAATCCCCGACGTAAAAGAAACCGAGTAATCGGTTTCTTTTTCTTTTGTGCCGTTTCATTTTCTCTCCCAATGCCGCAGTTAACAAAATTATTCGGCTTATAGCTTGTGAGATTACGCATGTTGCTCCGTAGCATAAACGTTAACGGTTTATTCGGACTGACCGAGCATATTTGCAACCGTTAATATCTCCTGTAAAAAACGGCGCCGATACAGACCAATTAAGTCGCATGTCCTACAGACTGATTACATAGCTGTTACTATAAATTTTTTTGAGTATTCCTTAACCGATTTACATACACGCTATATAATTATAATTTTACGAGTTGATTGTCTTGAAAGTAATATATATCTTCTCTCTTGAAGCCGTATTTACTCCGTTTGATCGATATGTGCGGCTCGAATGTGAAGTACTCTACGGCAGACAGCTCGGCGGTGTTGCCCTTTTCTATATAAATTCTGTCCCCCTTATCCGTAGCGATAGAGTGCCCCAAGTTGCCCAAAAAATCGCAGTTGATATATCCGTTAACTTTAAGGAATCTATTTATATAATTATACAGCGCTTCAAATGTTGTCCTCGGCGAAACAAAGTCCGATAGCAACTCATGCAACTTAGCAGTCATGGCTATTCCGTCCCTCCATTCCGCATTTTTAATTGCGTCGATATCACGTACTACTTCTCCGCCCTCTATTACAAAGGTCCTTGCGTAATCGCCCCAACTATCGCCCGACTGCGGACTTAAATCGATAGTGACTATATCGTCACACTCGACGCGCTTATCCTTAGTCCTGTATCGCTTGCCGGAAACCGAACGTCTCGTATCTCTTCCCGAAAATATAAACGCTCCGATATCCCAATACCAAAACGACGTTGCGCCGAGCGACAGCATTCTATCTTCGGCAATATCCCTTATATCTTGCAGACGCATACCGACTTTTATTTGATTTTCCATATAAGACATGGTCTGCTTGGCGATCAGTTGAACTTGAGCAACCGTCATAAAGCCCCCTTACTTACTCCGATTATAACTTGTTAAGAAAAAGATTTATTATGATTTACGCCGCTTTATACGCAAATCATGAGCGCAACATGTAATTATTTTAGTAAAAGTGTACTTTTACTACACTGCCGAAAATGTATAATATAGCATATCTTTGCTATACCGAAATTATATCACAATTGACTTTTTCACATCAAATAGTTTATATTAATAAAAGTACACGATTGCTACATTACCGCAAGACAAGGAGGTCATATGAAAAAGAAATTGTTGGCAATGGCAGCTCTCATATGCGCTGCGTTGTGCGCTGCGCTGATAGTAGCGTGCAACAACACGGTACACGTAACGAGTGTCACCCTTGACAAAACCGAAATCACGCTCGAGATTGGCAGCGAAGAGACGATTACGGCAACCGTCTTGCCCGACAACGCCACCGATAAGCAAGTCAGATGGGCGGTGGAGCCGAGCGGAATAGTCAATATCGATGACGGTAAAATTACAGCTATAGGAGAAGGCATAGCGACTATAACCGCTACTGCCGACTATCAGAGCGCAGAGTGCGTCGTAACCGTAAAGCCTAAAAGACAACCCGCTACAGGCATCCATATCGACGACCCTTTCTTGCGGCTTGAACCGGGACAGGAAAAGACCCTAACCTTCACCGTCTACACCGACAACCCCGACGAGGCGGCAATCGGCACCGTCACTTGGACGATAGAGCCCGCCGGAATTGCGACCGTAGACAGCAACGGAACAGTGCGCGCGCTTAGGCAAGGCACCGCGGAAATAACCGCGAGCATAGACGAAGTAAGCGCAAAATGCCATCTCACCGTATCACAAGATAAAATGGCGTACGAATTGAACAGCGACGGGCAAAGCTATTACGTGCGTTACGTATACTCTGGCACGCTTACCGAAGCGAATGTCGCCGCAGAATTCAACGGCAAACCTGTGACGAGGATAGGAGAAAGCGCTTTCTTAAACTGTAGCGATACGCTCAAGAGCATCAATCTGCCCGCTACTGTCACCGAGTTCAGCACATCGTCGCTGTTCCATTGCAGAGATTTGGAGCAAATAACCGTTGCCGAGGACAACGAGGTATTCAGCGCTCAGGAAGGCGTATTGTACAATAAAGAAAAGACGCAAATTAAATGCGTGCCCTTCGGAATTAAAGGAAAAGTTACCGTGCCTTACGGGGTGACCGTAATAAAAGGCTTTATGAGTTGCACGTCTCTCACTGGAGTAGACCTACCGAACAGTGCAATCGAAATCGACGAATATGCTTTCAGCAGCTGCGAGTCGCTCGAGAGCATTGCTATACCGAGCAGCGTTAAGTCTATAGGATTCGCCGCCTTCTCCGGTTGCAGTAAGCTGACCGAAGTGATAATCCCCGATAGCGTAGAAGTGTGGGAAAACAACTCTTTCACCAACTGCAAGTCGCTCACAAGCGTCACCATACCTCGCAGTATCACGCGTGTGCCGAGCATGGCTTTCGCTTACTGCATAAGACTTACGAGTATACGTTACAAAGGAACCACAGCCGAGTGGAACGCGCTCGAAAAAGGCGACTCGTGGGACAGCGGCACAAGCGAATACACAGTATATTGCGAAGATTGACATTAAAGCAAGTCGAAAATCCGAACCAAAATATCCGCCGATATCGGCGGATATTTCTTATTAATAATTACAGCCGCGCAAGCATCGCGTACATGTTGTCTATCAAAGGGTTCATAATCATCTTGACGAGCATGCCGGACTTGATATAACAGTACACCTCGTTCCACAGTCCGTAGAATGCGCACTTGCAGTCGCAGTTGGCGCTTGCTCCGTACTTCTTCATATAGACGGAGCGCAGATTGAACCTCTTCTTGAGCAAATTATCGAACTGGAATAGGTCGTACTCTCTATCGGCATACATAGAGTTAAGCGGGTCTATAAAGCCGCTCAGTCGCCCTTTATCCACCATGATATTGGCGACATTGAGATCTCCGTGAATGAGGCACGCCTCGCTGACCTCTTCGCAAAAGATATTGTCAAACTTATCCCACGCCGCGCGCATAACCTTGATTATCTCTTGCGGCAAGTCTTGATTAGAGTACATCTCCTCCGCTCGCTCAAGCACCGCCGCGGCAAAAGGCTTATAATAATCGAGCCACGTATCGCAATCGGGAGAAAGCGTATCGCCGTACTTATCGCTCGTGCACTGATGTATTTCATGCAGCGCGTCGGTCACCTTATCTGCGAACTCCTCTCTCCTGCGCTTGCTTCCGAGAAGCAACTTAAGCGAAAAAATGGCGCTGCCGCCATCTATCTTATCCATGCCGTAGCAATCGACAATCACCCTCTCGTCCGCCTCTCTTACAAAGAGGGGCTTAGGCATCTTGACGGGACATCTGAAAGAAAGCAGACGCAAGTCATGAGTCTCCTTCTCAAGCATACCGCCTGCGCATAGCAACTTAACTACAAAGCTATAGCCGTCCTCGAGAGTAACCGCTACCGCTCTGCCGAAAGAGCCACCGCCCATATACTTAGCCTTTACCGCTCTCTTGCCGCTGTATTCCTCCGCGACATAGCGGGCGTGTATTACAGCTTGCTTGCCGTCTATATCAACAGGCGTAATGCGCTCTATCTTCATAAGTCACCGTCTCTTTCGTCGAGGCTCTCCTCGGCGGGCTCAAGCGGCGCTTGCTCCGCATTAGAGACGTCGCCAATATCTATCTGCCCGCCGTCCGTATCGCCTATATCTGCGTCCATATCGCTTGCAGAGCCGATAATGGATACCGTGCCTTGCTCGCTGACAATCTCCTCCGTATTGACGGATTCTTGCTTAAGCTCTTCAATAATCTGCGCGTGTTTCTTCTTATCCAGCGAGTAGAATAGCAGACAGATAAGCATCAATGCTCCCGACACAAAAGATATCCACAGCGCAATATTGGCATATCTGTCGGCTATATCGACTAACTCCTGCGGCAAGACAATCTTCTCCGCGCTGTCGATAATATAATTATTGGGATTAAAGCCTATCTTGCCCTGAATCACAGCCGGGACAATAACAAGCACCTGCGTGACGACCAGCGGCACGGTATAAGCCATTGTCTGAATAAATCCCTCTAATCTATACCCGGACTTATGTTGCTGATAGTCTGCTATCTCCGATAGCATAATCGGCTGCAGCGAACCTACGGCATTGAATGTAGATACGAATCTGAGCGCTGTAATTATAATCGCCGAAGTAGTACCCGGCTGAAAGCGTTGAAAGCCTATACAGCCCAATATAAACAACGCTCCGGTATTACACGCCTGCCATATGATCATGATGGTCCTATTATTGAGTTTCCTCGTCATAAGAGGCAGCAGTATCATATTGGGCGTAACGGCAAAGCCCACCACCATGCTGAGCGTACCGAACAATTTAGCCGCGTCTTGGACATTGGTCGCGTATTTGACGCGCGCGACTACGTTCCATATCAAGTCGATAGTGCCCTTCATACTGCCCAGTACAAGCGCAAGCGTCAAAATCATGAGGGGCTTGTTCTTGCATACCATCTTGATACCTTTGATAATCCCCAGTTTCTCGCTGCCCGACTCCGTCTCGGTGACGAATACGCGCTCCTTGACCTTAAGCAGTCCCATAATGCAGATAATACCCACTACGCAGCTGACTACTCCGAAGATGCGGGCGGCTACGATATCTCCCCAAAATCCCGCGAAGATATCCTTAAGCATATTCATTATCGTAGGTGCGAAGCCTATTACCAGACCTATCGGCGCCCATATATCTATCCTCTCCTGACGGTTGGGAGAGTATACTCCCGGGAACATGTTCCAAGAATTAAACCACAGATTCCACAAGAAAAGCGTAGGCACGCATATGCAATATACATACGCGATACGGGCATTCTCCGCGACGATATTGGGCACCCACACGGCAAATACGCCCAGCAAAGACACGATGGGAGCAAGGAATAAAATATAAGGCTTATATCTGCCGAATTTACTCTTTGTACGCTGCACCGCCGAGCCGTATATAGGCGTAATAATCATGGCGCTTACGCTTGCGATAAGGCATATTACCGTAGCATGGAGCGTGCCGTACCTGCCCATATCGTATATCAATGGCAGCTGACTGATAGTTATGTATATCTGAATAAGATTGGATATGAAACTTATGCCCAGCGCTGCGCAGCCCAAGCAAGTTATCTCCTTTAAGTTAAGATATCTGCCCTTAGGCGGCTCGTGCCAAAATTTCTTTAAGTATGCAAAAGCTTTATTCTTGCCCATAACAATCCCCGCAGTATAATATGTTATAATTTTACTATATTTTTACATGCAAGTCAATATTGCGATGACTGCCCTTCACCTTAATTTTACACTATCATGACTGCTCCGCGACCTTAATTCTACAATATATTTTCAACTCAATTATCGATTGCGCACTGTCAACGGGTCATAAAAACGTCCCGACGCCGAGTAAGATTCGACATCGGGACTGATAAATCAATCGCTTAAGCATAGCAATCGAAAGGTGTTAATAGATAATAACTCCTATTATTTGCTTTTATCTTCCTTATCCTTTTTCTTCTTGTTTACCTTTGCAATAAGCACTATTACAAGTATCACTATAAACAGCGTCACGCCTACCATAGCTATCTCCGTTATTACATGTATCTTAAACCACATGCTTTCGCCGAAGATATCCTTGTCGTCTCCGTTGTTATCGGTATCGCCGTTGCTGCCGCCAGTCGAATAACTAAACTCGTGCGACGTGCTCGCGGTAGCGTCGGGCAACACAACGCCGTTTATGTCAACAAACTCGAAGTTAGCCGCATACTCGGGCTTGAGCGTTGCCTTGACATTGTACGTCTTGCCTGCTACCATTTCGGACGCGTTTACGGTATTACCTGCCTCGTCGGTATAAGTGTAGTTAAAGGCGTCGTTGCTTAGGCAATCGGCTAAGCTCTCGGGTACGGATATGGTAGGAAGTCCTGCGCCGCTCGTCCACTGCGAAGGCAGCTGCGCCTTGGATATCTTAACCGTAAGCTCTACATCGTCCGTCGTGCCGTCCTCCCAGCAGTACAAGCCGCTTGTAAAGCGTATCTTGATCTTGTACTCGCCTGCGTTAGTTTCACCACTCTTGGACGTACCGTCCGCGTCCTCGTAGACTATCTCCATATACTCGGGGTTAAAGCCCGTTAAGCCGAACAGCTCCGCAAGCGTTGCCGCGTCGAATGCTCTTTCGCTGCCGTTATAGTAAACTATCTTGCTGCCGTCTGTAGGTAATGTGGGCTTAGCTACGTGCTTCTGCTCCGTGCCGGGGTTCAACGACATCATAAACCTATAGCGATAATCGCCGTCTACTTCCGCATTGACAGCGTACTTATCCTTGACGCATACTTCGCGGTAATAATAGCCGCCCGCTTCCATATCGCTCGTTGTGAGTACGTTGCCGTCCTCGTCGGTGTAGCGGTAATCGTAGTAAGACGGCAGTACCCCGTCTACTACGGAATACTCGTCATTGTCTATCCAGCCCTCTACGGTATACTTATCCTTAGCTACGCTTACGGGTATGTCTTGCTGAGGTCTGCTGCGGAATAACAAGTTGTTGCCGCCGTTGATAAGCGCAAAGCTCACCTTGTACTCGCCTGCGTTGTAGCCCTT
>CAJTXS010000006.1 GCA_910583735.1 uncultured Christensenella sp.
TAAAAGGTAACGCGCTCGACTGTAGTGTGGGAGGCATAAACTATGAAACTATTCGCGCGGATATGCCGCAGGGAAGCAAACTGCCTGATGTAAAGTTCGTACGGGCGCGTATAGCGGACGGTAAAATCACTGCCGTGATGCCCGAAAGTTTCGAGGTAATGTCGGACGAATTGCGGCGTATCAAATATCCCGTAAATGCGCCGCGTTATATATATACTACGCCTGACACAACAGTGAATCTTAACGTGAATTTAGGCGGTACGCTCAACAGTGAAGACGTTGCGGCTTTCGGTAAGCAAATGCTTGCCATACTGAAAAACGCTTTCCCTTCGGCCAAATTCGGGGAAGCCAAAATTATTGAGTCAACCGCCAATATCTTCTTTGTCGAGTTTATTTCCGTTGCCATTGATCAACCCGTCTATAACGCAATGTTTTTCTTCTCGTTGGACGGAAAGCAAGGTGTCGGCAGCTGGAACTGTCTCGGCAAAGACAGATGGTATTGGGCGCCGATTTTCGAGCATGCAATTAAAACTATGGAGTTTAACAAATAAAATATAGATATGTGAGCGCTTAAAATAATAGAGCGGCACATATCCGACAATGAAGCGTCGGCGCAATATTGGCAAGGCGTCAATTAGCATGGCAGTGGCTCATGTGAGAATATGGCAGATTATACTTTTGTATTATCAATAAAAGAGCGCTCATTGGAACCTGTAAGTAAGACTGTAGGCTGTTTCCTTATTCTGCTAATCAAGAGTTTTTACCGATTAAAGAGTATCCTGTCGGTAAAGATTTTCGTTTGCCGGATATAATCTATAGGCTGTGTTTATAAGCTATTATTTATTGCTCGGTCTGTCTTGTTTCGATTGCTGAATTTTTCGGGGGGGGATCAAATGTCGGGAGACTTAGTCCGAGCGGTTATTGCCGGCTTAGCGGTTGAGAGTTAAGATGCGCGATCGAGGAGTGAGTGCAAAAAAAATAGCGGCGGAGATGTCCGTCGCTATTGTCATAACAAAGTAAATCTGTCAGTCTAAGGCGAGCATGTCGTCCATGCCCCACATACCTGCGCCGCGAGTAGATACGAATATCGCCGCGCGCACCGCGCCGACTGCGAATACCATGCGGCTGCTTGCCTCGTGGGCGAGGGTAATGACTTCGTCCTTGCCCATGAACATTACGTCGTGCTTGCCCACAACCGTGCCGCCGCGTATGGAGTGTATGCCCATCTCGCGGACGTCGCGACGCTTATTGTGCTCATGTCTGCCGTATTCAAAGATTTTGCCGTCCTCGTACTCCTTGGCGATGGCGTCTGCTATGGTGGCGGCAGTGCCCGAGGGGGCGTCTACCTTCATGTTATGATGCTGCTCGACAATCTCAACGTCGTAATTTAAGCCGAGAAGTCTTGCCGCCTTGCGCGCGAGCATGATGAGCAGATTGATGCCGAGTGAGAAGTTGCTCGCCATAAATACGGGGATACGCTTGCTTGCCTCGTTAATCACGGCAAGCTGCTCGGAGCTGTAGCCCGTGGTCGCTATCACTACCGCGCATGAGCGGGAGAGGGCATAGGAGAGTATGTCGTCGATAGCGTCGGGGCGGGAGAAATCGACGATTACGTCAACGTCTTCCTTAACGTCCTTTGCGCATCTGTACACGGGGACGGAGAACTTGCTCTCGTCGGCAAGTTTGTCCACGCCGCATACTAAGGTAGCGTCGCTGCCGTCTATCGCGCTGATGACATTGGCGCCCATCTTGCCGCCGATGCCGTATATCATAATTCTTGTCATAAAATCACCGCCTGTAAAAAAATAGATTGTTAGGGCACCTGCCGATTGGTATACTTGCCTAATCGATTACCGTGTAGTTAGATAGGTAAGCGCGCCTTATTGCCTGATAATATATGCGCCGTATACAGTCGTATATAGCCTATAGAATGCCGCTATCCATATAATACCGCATTAATATAGACAAAGCTATTGCAATTGCAACCGTGCGTCTGCGCTAAGCCATCTTCCGTCGCCTAATGAGCTATGACGCGGACAGTCGCGCGGCTATAGAGCGAGAGGAGATAAGACGGGCGGACTTAATATCGGCTTAAAATATTACAGCAGGTTAAGCTGCCGCATTACGTTCTTAAGCGTAGCCGCCTTGTCCTCGGACATGGTCGTCAAGGGCAGTCTCACGGTGTCGGCGCATATGCCGAGCAGAGAACATGCCTTCTTGGCGGGAATGGGATTGACTTCGCTGAAAAGAGCGCTGAAGAGCGGAGCAAACTTGAATTGCAGCTCGCGCGCCTTTGCGAGGTCGCCGTCCAGGCAGGCGGAGACGAGCTCGCACATGCCTGCGGGGATTACGTTGGACGCAACGGATATAAGACCCTCCGCGCCCGCCGCGAGTATGGGCAGGCACAGACCGTCGTCGCCCGAATACAGCTTCATACCGCTGCCTTCTATGAGGCGCGCGGTCTCGAGTATCTGAGACATGTTGCCGCTCGCTTCCTTAAGACCTACTATAGCGGGGAAGCGCTCTGCGAGAGCGCGAGCGGTGGCGGGCAGTATGTTGACGCCCGTGCGCCCGGGGACGTTGTAGGCAATAATGGGGAGACCCGTGCAGGAGACAGCCGCCTCGTAATGCTTGATCACGCCCTCTTGAGTGCACTTATTGTAATAGGGCGTGACTATCAGCAGCGCGTCGGCGCCGGCTCTCTCCGCCCTCTTGCAGCTCTCGACCATGGCGGCGGTGCCGTTGCTGCCCGCGCCTATGATGACGGGTACTCTGCCGCGCACCGTCTTTACGGCAAAGCGCATGAGTTCCTCGCGCTCGCTATCCGTGATTGTGGGCGGCTCGCCCGTAGTGCCGAGATAGAGTAGGGCGTCTATGCCGCCGTCTATCTGATATTCCGTCAGCTTCTCCACTCCCTCATAATCTATACCGTCTTGGGTAAAGGGGGTGATTAAAGCCGTTGCCGTTCCGCGAAACATAACTTACTCCTTATTATCTTGACGTATTACTTCGCGCCGTGAATGAGCTCGGGCGCGTTGTAGATCATGTATTCGGCTATCTGAACCGCATTGCTTGCCGCGCCCTTGCGGATATTGTCGGCTACGCACCAGATGTTGCAACCGCTCTCGACGGTGTCGTCGAGACGAATCCTGCCTACGAACACTTCGTCGTGTCCCGTTGCGTCGGCGGGCATAGGATACTTATTGCTCTTGACGTCGTCTACTACGACCAGCCCGCTCTGGCTGCGGAACGCCTCGAGGATACCCTCTAAGGTGCAGGGCTTGTTAAACTCGATATTGATGGACTCGGAGTGAGAGTTGAGCACGGGCACGCGCACGGTAGTGGCGGTGACCTTGATGCTTTCGTCGCCGAGAATCTTCTTGGTCTCTTTAATCATCTTAATCTCTTCCTTGGTGTATCCGCCGTCGGAAAATACGTCGATATGAGGAAGGCAGTTGTTGGCGATGGCGTAAGGGAACTTCTTGGTAGCGTACTCGCCGCCGTTTACGAAAGCCTTAAGTCCCTCGAG
Organism: uncultured Christensenella sp.; assembly: GCA_910583735.1. Taxonomy (GTDB): domain Bacteria; phylum Bacillota; class Clostridia; order Christensenellales; family UBA3700; genus Alloclostridium. The sequence continues at coordinate 3,530 of CAJTXS010000006.1, forward strand.
CAAGTCGTTGTATCCCGCAACGCCCGCGCCGCTTACCGCCTGATATGTAGAGTAGATAATCCTCTTGAGACCGTACTTGAGCTGAAGGGGACGGAGCGCTACCATTGCCTGAATGGTGGAGCAGTTGGGGTTGGCTATGATGCCGTTGTGCCAAGCTATGTCTTGAGGATTGACCTCGGGCACTACCAAGGGCACGTCCTTGTCCATACGCCACTGAGAAGAGTTGTCAATGACGACGGCGCCGTGTCTGGCAAATACGGGCGCGAACTGCGCGCTGGTGCCGCCGCCTGCGGAGAAGAGCGCGATGTCGATATGCTTATCCGTTACGTTCTCTTCCTTAAGCTCGATGACAGTGTGAGGCTTACCCATGAAGTCTATTACCTTGCCCGCGCTCTTGGCGGATGCGAAGAGATAATAGTTGTCTACGGGCAGATTCTTCTCGCTCAAGACTTCCAAAAACTTGGAGCCGACCATTCCTGTTGCGCCTACTACGGCGACGTTATACTTTTTCATATCTATCTCCTGATAAAATTATATGCGTTAATGCGGTGCGGGGCATGAAAAAAGCTCCGCGTGCGACGGAGCGTGGACTAAGCGATACCTTAGCTTATAGTGCTCCATCCTCAGATGACAGTCGCACGGCTGTTAACCGTACGCCCAGCCCGCTTCCTCAGCGCAGGATATGGCTGCGGGCTTCGGCGGTTTCCCCTTTCGACGGACGCTCTCGGCGCGTGTGTCCCGTCTACTTATGTCAACCGCTCCTCTATAAGTAAGTAGATAGTAACATATATTTTTAGCCTTGTAAAGCGTTTATTATTGATTTTTATTACGAAATAGTGTACCATAACAGAGGATTAAACGGTACACGGAGCTGTAAATGGCTAAATTAACTCAATTACTCGCACCCCATCTCACCCTTAAGGAGGACCTCGCGCCCAAGTCGGAGACCGCTCACGGCGGCAGACTTAGGAGAATGAACTCCGTCATTAAGGAAAATACGGGCAGAGTATTCTCTCTCAATATCCTCGCGATTCTCTTCCTCATGCCGCTGATAGGCATACTCATTATTTGGATGCCGATGGCGGAGGACAAGCTGGTTGCGTCGATGAACTTCTCCGCGGGGCTTGGCATCGGTTACGGCGCGGTGGATCAGACGCTGGAGGGTATAGCCGCTATTTACAATCTCAGACAGCTGTATATATTATGTTCGCTCGCGCCCGGGCTCGCGATATTCGGCGTCGGCGTCGCGGGAGCTATGCAGGTAATCCGCAACCTCATGTGGGGCGTGGAGATTAAGTCGTTCAAGGACATGCTCAAGCACTTCGGCAGAGGTATAGCAAGGCATTGGTATAAGTGCGTGCCCCTCTTCCTTATAGGCGGACTGATAGGCACGTCGGGAGCTTACGCGCTCATAGAAGTGCTCAAGCGCATCGCCCTCTACGGCAGCGCGGGAGCGGGCTATTGGGTGTGGACGGTTATCTCGTTTATAGTCCTGTTCCTCTTTATAACATTCTTGATATATTGCCTGCCTATGTCGGTGTGCTATAAGTTTAAGGCAAAAGACCTAATCAAGAACTCGCTGATACTCGATACCGTGCTCATTCTGCCCGGCGTAGTGGTGTCCGCTTTCCTATGCGGCATACCCCTTATTATGCTGGCGGGCAATATCGTGAGATATATTATCTACGGCTTCTATCTGCTGATAGGCACTTCGCTGTGGCTGCTCATAATCACCGCGTACGGTCAATACGCCTGCGAGGGATTTATTAACAGGCTGTATGAATTCAACGAAGAGCAAGAGAATAAGAAGAGCGAGCAAGAGCGCAAGATGCAGCAAAAGCAGCAGCCCAATAAGCAGAAGGGCAGCTCGCAGGTGTCTGATTATAAGAAGAAAAATAAGAATAAGAAGGGCGCTTCCGCATATAAGCCCTTAGCGGATGAAAGGGACGCGCCTTTTATGTCCGCGGACGAGTATTACGGCAATAAGGACGGAAACAAGCGCTGATGTACGACGGCGCGCTGAGCAGCGTATACGACAGGCTCATCGACTTCGATTACGAAGGCTACCTTAATGCAATCGTCCCTTATCTCAAAGGCAGGGGAGCGGACCTCGGGTGCGGCAGCGGCACAATGACCGCAATGATACGCGCCTTGGGCTGCGAAGTCAGCGGAATAGACAGCAGCATAGAGATGCTCAACGTCGCGGCGGGTAAGTCGGGCTGCGAGGATATACAGTGGATAATGGGCGATATGTCGCTCGTAGGCGGATTCAAGGAACTCGACTTTGTCACCTGCGTGTGCGACGGCTTCAATTACCTTACGCATAAGAAGCTCGCTGCGGTAATCGCAAAAATAAAAGGCGCGCTTAAGGCGGGCGGCGCGTTGATATTCGACATTTCGTCCGAAAAAAAGCTCAAAGATATTGCCGAGCAGACATATTTCTTCGAGCAGGACGGCATAAGTTGCGGATGGTGCAACTTCTGCGGTAAAGATTGCGTGGATATGCAACTTACATTCTTTGTCGATAGGGGAGACGGATTGTACGAGCGCGGAGAGGAGCGCCAGAGGCAATATATTCACAGCTTGACGGACGTCAAGCGAATGCTGCAAGGCTTCGACGTAAAGATTTGCGACGGAGTAAGCTACAAGAGGGCGAGCGGGCGCAGCGAAAGATTGTTATTTATATGTATTAAGAAATAATTAATCGATTTTTTCTTTTTCGACATCGGAGGTGTAAATGGACGTTATCAGCAGAGCATTACTGTTCGGCGGAAAGGCTCTGATTACAGCGATAGATATGACGCAAGCCGCATACGAGGGCGCCTCTACTCATAAGATGAGCGACGCTGCGGCACAGCCTTTCGGAAAGCTGCTGTGCGCCGCGGCGTATATGAGCGCGCAGTTTAAGCATCAATCCGACCGCATGACAATGATAGTGGAGGGCGACGGCAGCATGGGCAAGTGCGTGGTATGCGGAGACTACGGCGCTATTGTCAAGGGCTATGTCGACAATCCCTCGGCGCGCGGCGGGAATATCTGCGAAGTCGTAGGCGGAGACGGATACGTCAGCGTCATAAAGGACCTCGGACTTAAGGAGCCCTACCGCGGCTACGGCAAGATTATCAAGGGAGATATCGACAGCGATATCGCAGGCTACTTTGCGCTGTCAGAGCAGATGCCCACGGCGCTCAAGCTGTGCTCTGAGTTTAATAACGGACTCTGCATTAAGTGCGGCGGAATATTCATCACGCCCATGCCGGGCTGCGGCGAGGAGCTGATAGTCATACTCGAGGACATCGCGCGTAACTTTAATGATATAGCGGATATGCTGGCTAAGAATTCGCCCGCCGAAATAATCGATATGCACTTCGGACACTTCGATATAGAGATGCTGCCCGATATATTCCCTAAGTTCAGATGCGATTGCGGCGTGGAGAGGACGGCGCGCACTATAAAGCTGATAGGCAGAAAAGAGGCGGAACGCATAATTGAGGAGTGCGGCGAGATAGGCGTGCACTGCGAGTTTTGCGGAAAAGATTATACATTTTATACAGAAGATTTGAATAAAATATTTAAGGAGGAAAAATAATTGTTAGAATTACCTAAGAATAGCAGTTACTATCTGGACAAGTCCAAGGCTACGGCGGATGCGGGCGATAACGTGAGCGCATTGGAGATATTGCAGCTCGCTTTTAAGTACGCGGAAACAGATACGGAAGTCATGGATTGCTACTTGGCAAAGATGGAACTGCTCGAAGAACTGAAGATGGAGACGCAATATAATTATTACGATATATTGGCGCGAGCAGGGGACTGTCCCGAGGTGTGGATGCGTCTTTTCAACACGGCGATGTTCGAGGGTAACATGCCTGTTGCGGATTATTATCTCACTAAGATTAGCGAGGAAGAGGGCGATACCGAGCTCGAACTGGTAGGCGCGGAAGAGGACGGCGGAGTATTCGAGGGCGATGCGCTCGAGGCTATCGGCAAGATGATGAAAGCCCACAGAGAGAGGAATAAGATAGAATTCGTCAATTCCTCGGAGGAGCAGGTCAAGAAAATTATTGACAGCGTGCTGGGCGACCATATCGTCAAAGGCGACTTCCATGGAGCGGTCAAGAAGCTCATAGACGGACTGGGGATATGCGAGGAGTACGACTCCGAGATGGGTAATCTCGCGGTCAACTGCGCGGTTATGACGGGCGAAAACGAATTCGCTTACGATACCTTCAAAGCAGTGCTCACCAAGCTGCCCGGAGATATCCCTTCGCTATGCAACAGCTATAGCTATGCCGCCGCGACGGAAAACGAGGAGCTCAGGAAGTCTTTCTTGGACCAACTGCATGCAGCTTTGCCCAATATTAATATCTGCGATACTCGCACGGTCTTGCTCGCCGCCTATACGCTCAACGAGTCGGGAGACTACGAAGGGGCGTACGATCTGGTAGACAGAGCCAATGTCTCCGATCTATTGGGGCTGAGGCTGAAGGCTACTATTCTGCTCAATCTGGACAGAGACGAAGAGGCGCTTGCGATATTGAGACATCTCGAGCTGTGCGGCAGCTGGGAAGATAAATTGTTGCGCGCGTATTATAATGTGCACGGCAAGGATTACGTCAAGATAGGCAACAATATTCTCAACGTAATGAGTATGCATTACGAAAAGTTGTTCATCAACGTGTCGCTGTCGAGGAGTTTTCTCGATCGTGTTATGAAGCAGCAATTTATTAAAGACTCCTTTTTGTACATGCTCAACATATCGAGCGATAAGATAATCGCGGCGGGAGAGAATAGGAAAGAGATGGAGATGCGCTATCAGAAGCTGAGCGAAGCGTTTGTCAGAGCCTATCCCGATGAAGTCTTGCCCGTGCTCTATAACGACAACGTGTATGAGATGCTGAGGCGCAATATGCTGTATTACTTCATATTGGAGCTGCCCGAGGCAGAAAAACAGCGCGTAATACAGACTTTCTCGCCCGACAGAAAGATTACGGTGGAGTCGCACGGATTTATATATCGCAGCGATATTCTTATGGATAAGCGCTGGGACGAGTATCCGGCTAAGTTCAAAGCAGCCTTTGCGAGCGCGATTGCCGATTGTTGCTTCGATAGAGAGATCAAGATGGACGAGCTCAGCGACGCCGCGGCGACGCTTAAGGAGCGTATGGATACCAAGGCGTTAAGCATATACAGCTTCAGAATGATATATACCGCCGCCGTTGCTATCCTAAATCCCGATATGGATGTGATTGCCGATATCGTGGGTTGCAGCGACAGCTCCGTCAAGTATATCAAGAGAGTGTGTAAGAAGTTGGATATAGAAATTTTCGATCCCGAAGAATAAAGACCGTAAAATCGTTGACAGATATTATAAAGTCTGTTATTATATAGCGGACAGCCAAGCGGAAGTAACTTCTCACCTGCATGCAGAGGTATGCAAGGTTAATAAATCGGGTATTTATTAAGCGGAGAGCATCGCAAGAGCTGTTCCGCTTATTTTTTTGTCAGGAGGACACACCTATTAAAGAACTTGCTATCAACGGTCAGATCCGCGAAAGGGAAGTGAGATTGCTCGATAAGGACGGCAATCAGCTGGGCGTAATGTCGTCGTACGAGGCGCTGCGCAGGGCGGAAGAGGTCAATCTCGACCTCGTGATGATATCGCCTGTCGCGAGACCTCCCGTATGTAAAATTATGGACTACGGCAAGTATAAGTACGAGACTGTCAAGAAGGAAAAAGAGAATAAGCGCAATCAGAAGGTAGTCGAGTTGAAGGAAGTCTGGCTCTCCGCCACTATCGATACCGGCGACCTCAACACCAAGGCGAAGCAGGCAATCAAGTTTATAGAGAGCGGCAACAAGGTAAAGGTCTCTATAAGGTTGAGAGGCAGGCAGATGGCGCGTCCCGAATACGCTGTGGAAGTGATGAACGACTTCTTCGGTATACTCGGCGGATGCGCGCAGATAGACAAACAACCCACCGCGGAAGGCAGAATCGTCACCATGATGCTGTCGCCTGCGGTTAAAAAATAACATTCTAAAGGAGTATAAGTATTATGCCCAAGCAGAAGTCGCATAGCGGCGCGAAGAAGCGTTTTACCGTTACCGGCGCCGGTAGGATTAAAAGAGCTAAGATGAACAGACGTCATATTCTGACAAAGAAGGCTTCCAAGAGGAAGCGCGCATTGCGTAAGACGGCATTCGTGTCCGTGACGCAGGAAAAGACCATCAGGGATATGATTTAATTATAGGAGGCAGCGATAATGAGAATTAAGAGAGGCGTCAACGCAATCAAGAAGCGCAGAAAGATATTAAAGCAAGCTAAAGGCTACAGAGGAGCTAAGTCCAAGTTATACAGAGTAGCGCGCCAGGCGGTCATGAAGTCGGGCAACTACGCTTTCGTAGGCAGGAAGCTCAAGAAGCGCGATTTCAGAAGTCTGTGGATTACCCGTATCAACGCAGCTGCGCGTATTAACGGCATGTCCTACAGCACGCTCATGCACGGACTTAAAGTCGCGGGTATCGACCTTAACCGTAAGATACTTGCAGACCTTGCGGTCAACGACGCGGCGGCTTTTGCCGCTCTGTGCGAGCAGGCTAAGGCTAAGCTGGCGTAAGCAAGAGTACTTAAAGGCTGCCTTAGGGCAGCCTTATTTTATATCGCGCGCATGCGCGTACACATATAAGAAACTATAGGCAATACAATGGTAATTACTTCGGTATCCAATCCCCATATCAGATATGTTCGTACGCTCGCGTCGGATAAGCGCGCAAGAGAGGCGGACGGTGTCATCGTATTGGAGGGAGCCAACCTCATAGACGCGCTGCCTGTCGGCGCCGAAGTGGCGGAGCTGCTCGTGCAAGAGGGCAAGGCGGATAAGTATCGCGGTATTATCGAGCGCTTCGGCAATTATATCGAAGTGAGCGACAACGTCATGCGCGCCGTATCTTCCGTCAATACGCCGCAGGGTATAGTCGCGGCGGCTAAGTTTACCTTGCCCGAGGCGGACAGGCTCAAGCCCGCGGTGATTGCGGACGGCATTACAGACCCCGGCAATATGGGCACTATCATTAGGAGCGCCGCGGCGTGCGGAATATATGACATGATAGCGATAGAGTGTTGCGACCTCACCGCGCCCAAGACGGTGCGCTCTACTATGGGCGGGATATTCTCCATGCGCGTAAGCTATGTCGATAGGGCGAGTGTTGCGAAGGAATTGTCGGGCTATAAAGTATTTGCGCTTGATATGCGCGGAGAAAATATATATAATATAAGCAAGAGAGAGTTGGATTGCGCATACGCGCTTGCGGTGGGCAGCGAAGCTCACGGCATCAGCGACGGGATAAGAGCGGCTGCATACAAGATTGTATCGCTGCCCATGTCGGGGGCTACGGAGTCGCTCAATGCGGCAGTCAGCCTGTCGGTAGGACTGTATCAGCTGGTATACGGCAATAAAATCTAATAATAACATCTAATAAATCTAATCAATTTCGGAGGATAGACAAGTGTCCGGACATAGCAAGTGGGCTAATATTAAGAATAAGAAGGGCGCCGCGGACGCAAAACGCGGAGCTATATTCACCAAGATAGGCAGGGAGATTGCAGTAGCCGTCAAGAGCGGCGGCTCCGACCCCGCAAGCAATTCAAAGCTAAGAGACGCAATCGCCAAGGCAAGAGCCAACAACATGCCGAGCGACAACATCGAGCGCAGCATCAAGAAGGCGAGCGGCGAGCTCACGTCGGTGACGTACGAGGAGAACGTATACGAGGGCTATGCTCAAGAGGGCGTGGCGGTGATAGTGGAGACGCTTACTGATAATTCCAACCGTACCGCTGCGGACGTGCGCCATATCTTCAGCAAGTGCGGCGGCGCGCTTGGTACGAGCGGCTGCGTGTCGTATATGTTCGACAAGAAGGGATTAATCGTCGTGGACGGCGACGGTCTGGACGAGGACACCGTGATGATGACCGCGCTCGAGGCGGGCGCAGACGACGTCGTATCGGGTGAGGGAGTATTCGAGATATACACATCTCCCGCAGACTTCAGCGCGGTGAGAGAGGCGATAGAGTCCAATAAGGATTACGTCATACTCGAGGCGGGAGTGGAGATGATCCCTTCCAATACCGTAACTCCCAGCGCGGAGGCGGAAGTCAAGATACGTAGATTGCTGGATATGCTCGAGGACAGCGACGACGTGCAGAACGTCTATCATAACGCTAACTTGAGCGAGGATGAGGAAGAGTAATAGCTTTTTTAGCGGGTAACCGCGGGAGGTAGTTATGGACGTTACGCAGATATGCCGCAAGGCTCACAACGCGCAGTATGAGCTGGGCGCGATGTCGGCGGATAAGAAGAACGAGGTCTTGCGCGCCGTAGCGCGCAGCATAGTCGCGAGTAAGGACGAGATCAAGGTCGCAAATAAAGTCGATATAGACGCTGCCGAAGCGTCCGGCATGACCCGCGCTATGGTGGACAGACTGCTGCTAACCGACGAGCGTATAGCGCTGATGGCGGAAGGCGTGGAGCAGGTAGCGACGCTGCCCGACCCCGTGGGAGAGGTGTGCGATTGTTGGGACTTGGATAACGGTCTGCATATAGATAAAGTTAGGGCGCCTCTCGGCGTGGTAGCCGTAATCTACGAGTCCAGACCCAATGTGACGGCGGACGTATTCGCGCTGTGCTTTAAGTCGGGCAACTGCGTAGTGCTCAGAGGCGGCAAGGAGGCCATCAATTCCAACCGCGCCTTATATAAAATCATTGCCGATACCTTGGCAGAACACGGCGCAAACAGCGACGTAATAGGCTTTATAGACGACACTTCGAGAGAGGGCAGCGCAATGCTGCTAAAGCAGGGCGATACCGTGGACGTAGTCATACCGCGCGGCGGCGACGGACTGAAGAAGTTCGTGCTCGCTAACGCCGTAATGCCCGTAATTGCCAGCGCGGGCGGCGTGTGCCATATATATGTAGAGAAGAGCGCGGATATAGCTAAGTGCATCGACGTAATCGACAACGCCAAGATGCAGCGCCCTTCTACATGCAACGCGCTTGAGCAGCTGCTTGTGCACGTAGATGTGGCGGACAAGACGCTTACTATGGTCGCAGACCGGCTCAAGGGCAGGTGCAGACTGGTAGGTTGCAAGCGCTCTTGCGAGATACTCAGGGCTAAGGGCTATGAGATAGCCGAGGCAAGCGAGGACGACTTTACCAAGGAGCACCTCGACTACGAGCTCACCGTGCGCGTGGTGGACGGCACCGCCGAGGCGATAGATATTGTCAACGCCAATAATACCAAGCACAGCGACGCCATTATGAGCGAGGATAAGCAGGCTATCGAGCAGTTCACTGCCAAGGTGGATGCGGGCTGCGTGTACGTCAATGCATCCACGAGGTTTACGGACGGATTCCAATTCGGCTTCGGAGCGGAGATAGGCATATCCACGCAGAAGTTGCACGCGAGAGGCCCGCTCGGATTGAGACAGCTCACGAGCGAAAAGTACGTCGTGCGCGGCGATTACACCTCGAGAAAATGAGGATATTGGGCATAGACCCCGGGCTCGCTATCGTAGGTTACGGCATAATCGACTGCGAAAGAGGTATATCCAAGGCGGTGGATTACGGCGTAATCAATACGCCTAAGGGTGAGAAGTTGCCCGCCCGCCTGCATATGATATACGACGGCGTCGCCGCTCTTATCGATAAGTATCAGCCCGATTGCATGGCTATAGAAGAGCTGTTCTTTACAAAGAATGTGACTACGGGTATAGCCGTTGCCGAGGCAAGAGGCGTCATATTACTGTGCGCCACGCATAAGCTCGGCAAGATATACGAGTATACTCCCAATCAGATTAAAGAGGCGCTTACGGGCTACGGCAAGGCGACCAAGCAACAGATACAGTTTATGGTAACGCGCCTGCTCAAGCTGCCCGCGCCCCCTAAGCCCGACGATGCCGCCGACGCAGTGGCTGTCGCTCTTACCCACGCGCAGACGGGCAGACTGGGCGGAATGTTCGCGCTGTAGCTTGTAAGAAGTAGAATGTAACGCTATAATTTAAGCAAATATAGGGACGAGGAGCGAGGATATACGCGCTCCTTTTTTATCGGCGATAATGGTAGAAGAATAATCGCATATTATATTGATAGTTTATCCGTTTTTGATTTGTAAAAATATTTTATCCGTATAGCGCGACTATTAGAAGATAAATATCGCTATATACTTGCACTAGTAAAATTTGCGAGCATAATCGGTTTTGTAGGGCTTGTCGGGACACCTCTTGTAACCGTAATATGCCGCAGAAAAAGCGTAATTTAATCTGACAGGACGTGTTCATATTTTAACAGATTATCGAAAATTATTTTTGTAAAATTTTCAAATTCATGTTAAAAACACATGATTTTTGTGCTATTATAAGAGTAGACATCAGCGGTAAGGTATATTTTAAGGTTTTGATTAATTATTTAATCCGCTGACGCAGTAGTTATTGATATATCTTAAGTTTTATTTTATATCGGCATCTGCTTGTTCGTCTCGACAATCGCATATCGGCGGAAAATATCCGCCCTATATAATAATACTGTAATGCCGTGCTTAATCGACTGTTAATCGCTATATGTTAGGGGCAATCGATCGGAATCCATATATTAGGACCGTGTATATAGCCCAAAGTCTTTGTAAATAGCCCGATATAGCAGTTAAGCATGTTAAATAAATCGCAAGGAGGTATACTGCAACATTATTAATCGACGGTAAGAGTATTGCATGCACACGGGAAAAGCTAAGGAGTAGCGATAATGGAAAAATTATTAAGAAAACACGGCAACAAGATAGCATTAGTATTATTGATAATATTATTTGTTGCATTTATCGGCATATTTGCCATCAAAGAAAATATCACATTCGGCAATGCCTCGGCAGAGGCGACGGCGGTGTCTACTACGTCGGGCGAGACGGAAGACTATTCGCTGTATACGGATAATCCGCTGCCTGACAGTCAAGACGAAATCAAATACAATATAGATAGGTATGTACCACTAAGTCTATTTGGCAAGATAGGTACGACGGTATTTTACGGTAAGAATTACGGATTCGTAGTACATATAGACAATTTAAGCTATAATATGGTGCTATTGTTCACAATAGATTACCAATTGCATGCCGACGGCTTCGGCTATGACAATATAGTCAAAGTAGTGCACGAGGGCAGTTATGATTATGCGGGAGCACCCGTTAATTCGCCCGACTATCACATAGCGATAGGCAATCTCAATTTCGACTCCAATATAATCAATGCCGACAGCAGAAACAACAATTGGAAAGACGGCTATGCGGCTGAGGACGATATGGGCGCTTTCTATATTCAGTCGAGGTATTCGGGAGTATTTACTTATCGTACTGGTACTTTGGACGAGGCATTATGGAACCAATGTATCTCTACGTTCATAAAGTTGATTCCTGTAGTGGGCAGTCACCTTTCGAATGTTTATGACGCGATAAAGCTGAAGCAAGCCTATAACAATGTATATCAGACCTCTTCGTCGCTCGATACCGCGGTAGACTTTCCGATTACGAAAGAGGCGCAGATTGCAAGCGATATCACGGGGCATCAATTGGTGCAGTCGTTAGAGATTAATATGCTGGACGAGTGCGAAGAATTTTTGACATATAATTTCGGCGACGATATTAATTATGCTAAGGCGACGTATAGGATGAACGAGGTGAATGCGGAGTATTATATTCAGTCTGCATTGAATTTCGATGTATACACATATCACACTATTTCCGCCGCGCGCGTTGTCGATAATTTTACTGTAGACAGCATTTACAATATGCGCGAGAGCGAAGATCAGTATTCGGAGATATATAAAAAGAGCGAAGATCAATTCGCGCTCAAAGATTATTCTAAATTCGCTCCGTTAATCAACGGCGTGAGCTTTAAGTTTACTCCCGACAAGTCGGGCTATTACGAAATATTCGCTCCCAGCGGCTATAGCGCTCACGTTAGGCAAAACGGCGGGTATGAACTATCTGGCACGGACGAGGGCGTTTATCTTTCCGCAGGTAAGACATATGAAGTCGCGTTCGGTAAAGGTATAGCTGCAATCAATTGGGATTATAAAAAATCCAATATGCGCGTTAAGTCCGACTTTATAGGCAGTCAGATGAATTTTGCGGACGTGACTGTTAAACTCAATCAAGAGTTTGAGTTAGATAAGAGCGAATATATCAATAGAGGAGTATATTACAGATTATTTTATAATGAAAACGACAACAACGACCTATACAAGCTGACATGCGACGATATCGATAATTTGCAGTTGTATATCACGGACTCTGAGCTCAATATCATAAGTAAGGGAGTTAAGATTAACGGCGCGGTATATTGCAATTTCCCTTTGAAGGCGGGAGAAAATTATTATCTGATTTGTGAAAATCTCGGAGATAATAAGGCGATTGTCGTGACTAATGAGGGAGCGCTCGAGTTAAGCAATTATATTAGCGAGCAGAGTACGGACGGAATGTTATATTATGCGGTCGATATGCCCTATAAGCAATGGTATAAGCTCTACGGCGAGCACGCGGGACTGTATATTGCGGGCGGCGAGGACTTGTTCGGCACTATTAACGACGGTTATTTTATAGATAAAGCAGGCAGATATTATCTGCTTACGGACAGTGCCGCGCAGATGGATATCGGGCTCGGAGATATAGGGGCGTCTGTCGTAGTCGGTCTCGGTATAGAGTATGGGGCAGACAAGACGCTCAACCATATGTTTACATTTGCACCTGCCTTTACAATCATGTGCAGCTTGGGCGCAGACGGCAGATACGACGTGTATCGCGACGGCGTCAAGATAGGCGATAGCGTCAATAAGGTCTTGCTCGAGGACGGTCATAGGTACGACTTCGTCAAGTTGGACGGGGGCGAGAAGTTTATGATATTAGCGGACGGTAGCGAAATATCTATGGGTGAGACTGTATCTGTCGAAGAGGCTGATGCCTATTCGGTATATAGATTGACGCTGGACGAGCCGCTGCGTATCGGAGTAGAGTGTGCAAGCGGTATCCATTACGTCATTTACGATGCGGCCATGAGAGTAGTAAGCCCTCAGCCCGATTTGGCGCATGGCTTTCCTCTTGCGGCGGGCGAGTACAGTATAGTCGTCGCAGACAGCGGCGCATATAGCTTTACCGTAAAGGAGAAGTTGATACCTGTAGCGGTTAATTTCGTCGTTGACGGAGCGGACTATACCGATACGACGGGCGAGGTATATTACTATGGCAAGCATAGCGTCTTGCCCGTGCCCGTCAAGGACAGATTCGACTTCAACGGCTGGAAGTGCGGCAACGTAATGATTACAGACGCTGACGGCAAGACAATCAATCCCTTAGACTGCGACAGCATTACGCTCGAGGCGACTTGGACCGCGCGCGCCGTGGTCATGAAGTTGGACGTCGGCGGCGGAGTAGTCAAGTGGTGGACAGGCGAGGAGATAGTCGACTCGGCGCCGTCAGCTACCGTGGTCGAGGGCGATATGATAGAGCAGCTTATCAATCTCAAGAGCAGCTTTATCGCTACGCCCGAGGGAAATAAGACGGGATATTTCTTGACTACGTTTGAGATAGTCAAGACAGGTTCCGACGGCAATATAGACAACTTCAGCTTCACGCCCCTTTGGGAGAGGGAGAGATACTTTGTAAGATTCAACGCCGATTATGCGGCGCAGATTGTGTCCGATAAGGTGGTGTCTTACGGAGATGTTATAGACGGCGATACGTTCCCTTCGGCAATATATAGCATTAGTGTAAGGGGTTATAGATTCGACGGCTGGAATGTCTCTGTAGGCAGAGACGGATATATAACTGTTAACTTGTCCGTAGGCGGCACGGTCCCCGATTTGACGCCCGATTACGGAAGCGAATTTAATTACTCCTTCGATACTTCTTTCGACTGTACGCAAGTAGACCTTAAAGGTAAATTGACGGCAGTAGAGTATACGATTACGATAGACGGTCAGATCAGGGCGAGGATTACCTGCGAGCAGTCTTATAAGATAGGCGCTTTGGAATCTTACTACAGCGATACGTCGAGATTTGCAGGCTATAATGTCGCCTTCGAGGATAAGGCAAGCAATAGATATTACTATGCAGGCAATACAATTGACGAGATATACGACAATATCGTCCTTTCGCTCGATATGCGTCCCGTTAAATTCAGATTGGATTACGGCGGCACAGAGACTTCCAATATCAAAGTTTACGATGTGACATACGGAGATATCAGACTAAGCGCCGTATCTAAGCGAGGCTATGAGTATAAGGGCTGGCTGTGCAATAACGTCGCTATCGAGGTGCTGAATAAAAAGAATTTGAATATAACTCAATTCTACAGCGTCGACGAAGAGATTATTACGGATACGATATATTTGAAAGCTAATTTCATAAGGGGAGTGATGACGGCAAGCGGTTTTACAGGACAGTCTGTAGTTGACCCCACGGGAGTAAGCAATGTAGTATACGTCAATTGCATAGACAGCTCAATAAAGAGAGGCGCGACGTTCTCGATTTCGTCTAATATCAAGGAAGTTACTTTTGCGGGCAACGGAACGCAGTGGGGAGATACGAGCATACTTGTCGGCTCTAGAGGTGATAAACTGGTTATTAACTTCGAAAAAATCAATTTCAAGGCGAAGTCTAAGCAGAGCGTTATCAATGCCGGCGGGTGCTACGATTTGGAATTATATTCTTATGGTAGTACTTATCTTTATGCGGGAGAAGCGTCCGGTAGCAATGCTAAAGCGGCGATTGTATGCAGGAATATCTCGTTTAAAGGTGAGAATTTTTCCGTAAATGGCGGCGATCAGACGTTGACCGGATATTCTGTCGGAGGCACTTCTTCAATGGCATTACAAAATAATAACGGAAATGATGTTCTGACTGCAGACTGTAAGTCTGTAAGTTTTACCGGCGGCAGCGGCTATAAAGGGTATTCAGGCGCTCGCGGTTCTGACGGCAAGGAGTTAGGCGAACATGGAGGACATGGATCAAAAGGAAGCAATGGCGGAAATGCTAATTATGCTATTCAATTTGATGGAAATATAATGATTAAGAGTGGTTGTACTTTTAGGGCAACTGGAGGTAAAGGCGGTGACGGCGGCAAAGGCGGTGATGGCGGTAACGGCGGACCTGGTAGGGATGGAGCTGCTTTTAAGGTGTCTATCGCTCCGGGAAATGGCGGCAACGGTGGCGACGGCGGTAACGGTGGTAACGGAGCAATGGGATTTACGAGCAGTACTAAAATTACAGGTACTGCGATAAACGCTTTAGGTGGAGCAGGATACAGAGGAATGTATGGCTTTGGCGGGAAGTGTGGCGATCCTATTAAGAAGTGGCCTACCAATAATGTAGTTTATGGCGTCATGGGAAGTAACGGAAACACGGGGAAAATTGGATCAACAATGTCTTAATAAATGTTAGATAATATTTTTTCTACAAAGACCGACAATGGTCTTTGTAGAAAAATATTTTTTGAGTATTGCAAAGTAATGTATATAATGTTATCATTATAATATAGGGGATGTATTGTATACTTTATAATTTGCATTTCATATAAATTAATATTGGCGGAGGTGTTCGATGAAGAAAAGGATAGCGGTAATAATGCTGTCCGTAGCTGTGCTTATAATATGCATGGCGGCGGCAATGACGGGATGCAAAGATAAAGGTAATGAGTGCGCGGACTTGGTAGCCCTAAGGATAAATAATCATATGGCGGAGTGGGTAGACAGTAACTACAACTTCGACTACAAGGGAGTGGGAGAACTAAACGTAACGGTTCCTTATACCAATTACTTGGAGATTAACGACCTGATAGTCAGTCCGGAAGCAACCGCTAAGATTTATGACGACGAGGCGTGTAGCTCGGAGATAAAAGAAAAAGATTATTATATGTATATAGACGGTAATAGGACCTTGTATATAAAGGTTACTAACGGAAGAAAGTCTCACACATATAAAATTAATATTGCGGTTAAGCAAAGCAATTTACCCGAAAATGTAGACCTAAGCGCCAAGAATTATGAAAACAGAGGCGGGCATATTTATATCCCCGATGGCGAAATTCAAGTGGATATAGATGGCAAGAACTACTATGTAATCGACAGACTTTATTATAGCGATATTGTACAAATTGTCGACTTTAACTCTCGAAATTTTATATTAAGTGATGACAGCTCTTCATCGCTGTTGCAGAATTTCGGAGATAGTGCGTTTAACGGTATTTTTGACGGTAACGGATACAAACTTTTACCGCGTAATCATGATCGCTATATTTTGGATCCTGTTAAAATAAAGATAATCGGAGAAAAAGGTGTTATTAAGAATGTAGTATTGGCAACAAAAGATACGTATAGCAATAACGATGGAGAATATCTTTCGGGTATTGAAGGCAGTAATAATAAGATATCGTTGCTTTGTGATGAAAATTACGGGATAATCGATAATGTATGTAATATCGTAAATATATATGATAGAAATACAAAATACGGCGGCGCTAACGAGGGCGAATATGTGCACAGAGTAGCGATATTCGCAGATGTTAACAGAGGAGTGATTTCTAACTGTCTAAATAAAGGTAATATTTATAGCAAGATAAGCGACAGTAAAATAAGGCAGTTTTCGGTATTTGCAAACGAAATGCGAGGAGAGCAGTTTGACTTCAACGGCTCGGCAAAATTAGTTAATTGCGTAAATACAGGTAATTTAGAATATAATGACGAAGTAAGTAGCGGGCAGCATAGAAGCGGAGCATTTGTGATTGCTTCTTTGGCGGACGCTTATGTACAGGTGGACGGCGTATACAATTTGGGCAATATACAGAGCAGCAATATCAAGAGAAAGTACAGCAGGTACTTTGCGTCTGCGACAACTGCGTGCGAGGACGGTAAGAGCCGCGACGTGGATTGCAGCAAAATAAAGGACTATACCAAGTAAATATAATAGACAGCTTATCGTAGTATGACATATGCCGCCGTATTTCGGCGGTATTTGTTTTGTGGGCGGAGAGGCGATAGGCTCGGGGCATATTACTTGACTTGACTGCACCCCGCGGTATAATATAAATATATGTACGCATATATAAGCGGCGCGGTGCGTTACCTGCGCGACAACATTGCCGTAATAGAAAATAACGGAATAGGCTACGAGCTTAATGTATCCGCTTATACGCTGCAGAGCATCAGCGGAAAAGAGGACGTCAAGCTGTATACTTATCTGCGCTCGGACGACGAGGGGATGCGCCTGTTCGGCTTCTGTAGCGCGGAAGAGAAGGAGATGTTCCTTAAGCTCATATCCGTGAGCGGCATAGGTCCCAAGGTGGCATTGCAGATACTCTCGGGCATGGATTTGCGTACGCTTGCGATAGCTATTGTCAGCGGGGACGCCAAGACGCTCTCGAGGATAAAGGGCATAGGTAAAAAGACCGCGGAGCGCGTGGTGCTTGAGCTGCGTGAGAGGGTGGAGAGCGACGCGACGGACGCCGCGGAAGAGCTCGGCTCGATTGCCGCGGCAGACGATATGTATAAGGAAGCAGCCGCCGTATTGGTGTCGCTGGGTATGTCGCGCACCGACGCAATTAAGGCGATCGATAAAATAGCGGGCAGCGGCAGAGCAACCTCGCTGGAGGCGCTCATTACGCTTGCGCTCAGGAGTGTGGATAAATAATGGACTGGGATATGGAAGACGGAGAGAGATTTTTATCTTCACTCAATACAGACAGAGACGGCGACAGCGACAATACGCTGCGCCCTAAGACAATGTCCGATTATGTCGGGCAAGATAAGATTAAGCATAACTTAGCGGTATATATTGAGGCGGCTAAAGGCAGGGGCGAACCTCTCGACCACGTGTTGCTGTACGGTCCCCCGGGACTGGGCAAGACTACGCTTGCGCATATAATAGCGGGCGAGATGAACTCGCAGATACGCATTACATCGGGTCCTGCGATAGAGAAGGCAGCCGACCTTGCCGCAATCTTAACCAATCTGGAAGAGGGCGACGTGCTCTTTATAGACGAAATTCACAGACTTAACCGCGCGGTGGAAGAGGTGTTGTATCCTGCGATGGAAGACTTCGCGCTCGACTTCATGGTGGGTAAAGGACCGTCTGCCAAGAGCATACGACTGCCGCTCAATAGATTTACTCTGATAGGCGCTACGACCAAGGCGGGCATGCTTACATCGCCGCTCAGAGACAGATTCGGCGTCAATTGCAGGCTGGAGCTGTACAACGCCGCAGAGCTTGCGCACATCGTAAAGAGGTCTGCTGGTATACTCGGCGTAGAGATTACCGACGGCGGCGCTGGCGAGATAGCGCGCAGGAGCAGAGGCACGCCGCGTATCGCCAACCGCATTCTCAAGAGAGTGCGCGACTTCGCGCAGGTCAAGGGCAACGGAGTAGTGGACGAGCTCAGCGCGGACGCCGCCATGCAGGGCATGGAGATAGATAAGAGCGGGCTTGACAATATCGACAGGCTCATACTCGGCACTATCATAGATAAGTTCGGCGGCGGTCCCGTGGGACTGGACACTCTTGCCGCGGCTGTAGGCGAGGACAGCGGCACTATCGAGGACGTATACGAGCCCTATCTCATGCAGATTTGCTACGTTGCGCGCACTCCGCGAGGCAGGGTTTGCCTGCCCGACGCCTATAAGCATATGGGCAGAAAGTACGGCGGAGACAACGGTCAGATGACTATGTTCGAGTGACGAATATGTTAAAGACAAGCGATTTCGATTACTATCTACCGCAACATTTAATCGCGCAGGAGCCTGTAGAGCCGCGCGATTCTTCGCGTCTTGCGGTGTTTGACCGCTCTACGGGGGCGTTGGAGCACAGACACTTTTACGATATCTGCGATTATCTCAAGGCGGGCGATGTGCTCGTGGTCAATAATACAAAGGTAATTCCCGCAAGGATATTCGGAGTGAGGATTACTTCCGACTGCACCTACGAAAAGGCTGCGACAAGAGACCCCAACTGCGAGGTGCTGCTTCTCAAACGCATAGACGCGGATAGCTGGGAGTGCATAGTCAAGCCGGGTCGCAAACTGCGCGTAGGCGCGGAGATATATTTTTCGCCCAAGCTCGGCGCTAAAGTGTGCTCGGCGGGCGACGAGGGAATAAGGATTATCAAATTCACATGCGACGGATTGTTCGAGAACGTGCTCGAAGAAGTGGGCGCCATGCCGCTGCCGCCCTATATCACCCACGCGCTCAAGGATAAGAGCAGATACAACACCGTGTATTGCAAGCGCGAGGGCTCGGCTGCCGCGCCTACCGCAGGATTGCACTTTACCCCGCAATTGCTCGATAAGGCGAGGGCAATGGGCGTAAAAGTGGTCGAGGTGCTATTGCATGTGGGGCTCGGCACATTCAGACCCGTTAAAGAGGACGACGCGCTCAACCATAAGATGCACAGCGAGTATTACGAAGTGTCGCAGCAGAGCGCGGACGCTATCAACGAGGCGCGCCGCAGAGGCGGAAGGATTATATGCGTGGGCACTACTTCCGTAAGGACGCTCGAGAGCGCCGCTTCGGACGACGGCACAATAGTCGCCGGCAGCGGCAATACCGAAATATTTATATATCCCGGCTATAAGTTTAAGGCGCTTGACGCCTTGATAACCAACTTCCATCTTCCAAAGTCCACCCTGCTCATGCTCGTATCCGCCTTTATCGGCAGAGAAAACGCGCTAAATGTGTATGAGGAGTGTGTTAAGAGTGGGTATAGGTTTTTTTCTTTCGGCGACGCGATGATGATTGTATAAGCGGCGCATGTCTTTGTCGCGCTTACATTTTTGCTTGGTAGTTTGCGCTTAATAAACTCCTCGTCGAAAATGCTCGCTTTCCTTGTCTTGCTCGCTCATAGAAAGCGGCGAGTTGCGTTGTAGTTTCTTTGTCTCGGTAATGTGCGGCTATGTATGCTCCCTGCGGACAAATCCGCGTTCCTCTTGTCTTGTTTGCTTCTGCAATCTTCATTGTAATTCTTTCATAGCGTAGGTTAGAGTTGTGTTGAATTATGCTTTTACAAGTCATTTATGCTTAGTAAACTCCTTCGGCTTTTCCTCGCGCGCCTTGTCTTTCTCGCTTCTAAGCCCATCATTATTTATTTTCATACTATATAGTGAGAACAGTGCTTTTAATGGCGGCGCATGTCTTTGTCGCGCTTACATTTTTGCTTGGTAGTTCGCGCTTAGTAAATTCCTCATCGAAAATGCTCGCTTTCCTTGTCTTGCTCGCTCATAGAAAGCGGCGAGTTGCGTTGTAGCTTCTTTGTCTCGGTAAGGTGCGGCTATGTATGTTTCCTGCACTTTGGTGGAGTTTTATTATTATATTTACGTGATTTATCGTAAAAATTACGAAAATTTACGAAATATTACGCCTAAATATTGTTATATCACATATATTGTGATAGAATAAAATAAAGGAAAAGGAGGCTATATATGGAGTACACAAATCTTAATATTAGAACGTCCAAGGAAACTAAGGCTGCTGCGGAAAAAATTTTCGACGAGCTGGGTATCAATACTTCTACGGCATTTAATATATTTTTGAAAGCTGTTATAAGGGAAAACGGATTGCCTTTCGATATGCGCGTAGTAACTCCCAATGCCGAGACAATAGCTGCTATAGAAGAAGGCAGAAGAATGGCGCGCGACCCCAATGCGAAGAGTTATGCCACGGTTGAAGAGTTGAGGAAAGCGCTCGAGCTATGAGTTATCGAATAGAATATACCAATCGTTTTGAGAAAGACCTAAGGCAAGCGGCAAAAAGAGGAAAGAATCTCAATAAACTATTTTCCGTAATCGAAAGACTTGCCGAGGACAAGCCATTGGAGCCGAAAAATAGAGTTCATCTGCTTGTAGGGGAGTACTCGGGATATTGGGAATGCCATATTGAGCCCGATTGGTTGTTGATTTACGAGAAATTCGAGGATATTTTGGTCTTATCTATGTATCGCACAGGTTCGCATTCGGACTTGTTCGAATAATCAAAAACACTATATTCATTATATAAGCGATAGAGTTAAACGCACATAAGTTGATTAGGAGTAATATGTTTAAGTACGAAGTTTTACATGTTTGTAAGCAATCGGGCGCGAGAGTGGGTAAGTTCACCACGCCGCACGGCGAGATAATCACGCCCGTATATATGCCCGTGGGCACCAATGCGGGAGTGAAGGGGCTAGTACCCGAGCAGGTCAAGGCGACGGGCGCGTCTATCATGCTGTCCAACACCTATCACCTCTATTTGAGACCGGGAAGCGAGATTGTCAAGCAGGCCGGCGGATTACATAAGTTCATGAATTGGGACAGACCCATCTTGACCGATAGCGGCGGCTTCCAAGTATTCTCGCTGTCCAAGATGCGCAAGATAACGGACGAGGGCGTGACATTCTCGTCCTACTACGACGGCTCGAGGCATCATCTCACCCCCGAGTCGGACATGGACATACAGCGCGACCTCGGTGCGGATATAGTCATGGCGTTCGACGAGTGTACGGCGGCGGGCACCGATTACAGAAAGTGCGTGCGCGCGATGGACAGGACGCTGAGCTGGCTGGACAGATGTCACTCGCACGGCGTGGGCGATAATCAAATGCTTTTCCCTATAGTTCAGGGCAATCTGTACAAGGACCTTAGGGTGGAGAGCGTCAAGGCTACGGCAAAGTACGCCGAGTGCGGCATGGCTATAGGAGGTCTGTCCGTGGGCGAACCCAAGTCGGAGATGTATGACATGTTGGACATCATGCGTCCGTATTATCCCGAGGGGCAGCCCATATATCTGATGGGCGTAGGCTCGCCCGACTGCATAGTCGAGGGCGTAATGAGGGGAGTTGATATGTTCGACTGCGTGCTCGCCACCCGTATGGCGCGCAACGGCGCGGCGTTTACGAGGCAGGGCAATATTACAGTGCGTAACGGCGCGTACAAGGCGGACTTCGGCAAGGTGGAGGAGGGCTGCGACTGCTATTGCTGCGGCAACTTCTCCCGCGCCTATATCCGCCATATGCTCAACGTAGGCGAGATTGCGGGCGGACAGCTGCTGTCTATGCACAACATCAGACACCTTATAAGGTTGACCGAAGATATACGGCAGGCGATATTGGAAGATAGGTTCGGAGACTTCTATAACGATTATATTAAAGGATATAATTGGAGCATAAAGGCGTAGTTTATACAATATTTTTACACGGGAGATGTGTAATAAGTTGATTTTCGGCTATAAATACTATATTATAGTGTGTAGCGGAAGAGATGCTTCCGCCGTTATAAGGAGATCTTTATGAATAATTTGTTGGCATTTATGGGCGGCACGGGAGAAGGCGGCGGCACTTCTACATGGGTAATGCTCGGCGTGCTCGGCGTACTGCTGGTGCTCATGTTCGTTATGTCCATAGTGCCTCAGAGAAAGAGGCAGAAGAAGGCGCAGGAGATGATGAACAGTATCCGCGTCGGAACTAAGGTCAAGACTATAGGCGGCTTCGTCGGCGAAGTCAAGGCTATCGATTCGGATAAGAACGAGTTCGTACTCGATTTGTCCGCAAGCGGAGACGGAAGCATACTCGTCACTATCGATAAGTCCGCAGTATATACCGTACTCAATCCCGTTGCGGCTCCCGCAGAGACAGTGAGCGCGGCAGACGACGTCGCGGCAGACGCCAAGCCCAAGAAGAAGTGGGGCAAGAAGGATAAGACAGAGGAAGAGATGATATCTTTCGACGAGCCCGAGGACGACAACAATAACAAGCAGGACGACAATCCCGAGATGTAATCGGGCGTTGAATCAAGAAACGACTTGAGGGAGATGTATATCTCCCTTTTTTCATGTCTCGGCGCGACATTGCTGTGTCGAATATTGTCGGCTTTTGACCTATTTGGACAGGCGGGCGGGAGCTTGTACATATCTCCCGATTCGCTCGCATAAGATTAATTAGCTTGCATATTGCGGAGGTTAATCAAGTATGTCTAAGATCAAAAAGGGCGACGTATTCGACGTGCTGAGGAGCGTGTTGCTGTCCGTGCTCATTTCCATTATTCTCGTCATAATATTCGCGGTAGTGGTGAAGTTCGCCGATATCGGAGAGGAAGTCATCATCCCCGTAAACATCGCTATCAAGATACTCGCGCTTGCGCTCGGGCTGTGCATAGGCGTAAGGCACGGCAATATGGGTATTGTCAAAGGCTTGATTACGGGACTGGTGTTCGCGGGATTGACCTATCTTATCAGCGCGGCGGCAAGCGGCGACTTCTCTCTCGGCACCATGACCCTCTACGATGCGCTCGCCTGCGCTTTAGCGGGTATTATCAGCGGCATAATAGCCGTCAATGTGCGCAATCACAACGACTGATATTAAGAGCGCCTGACCGACTGCGGTTAAGGGCAGTCGGCGAGACGTATATCCTATGCGGCGGCTTTGTTGCATAGGATATATTTTACTTAACTGCTTGCGCGCCATTAGCGTTGCGGTAGTTATCCTTGCGACATCTTGCCGCGCATGGCTGAATGACGAGCGAGCAATCGGTCGCATATTATCGGGCAATCGGGTAATCTCTACGGAGAAGCGCGGGCGGCGCGCTTGCCGAGCTGATTATCGGCGATATCGCGACAGACAGCGCATGACGCACTTTACAATAGGCGCATAAGGCGGGTCAATCGCTTGCATTTGCCGCCGCTTATATATATAATAATATCGTAATAATCTCAAGGAGGACATGGAAATGCGTATCAATTCCATCGTTAAAAAGACTATTCGTAAGGACGGCAAGGTAGGTTGCGGCGAGTGCCAGTCCAGCTGCCAGTCCGCTTGCAAGACCAGCTGCACCGTAGGCAATCAGAGCTGCAAGAACAACGGCGAGAGGGTCAACGTCAGCCGCAAGCCTTTAATCTAAGTTAATTTAATGGTACATACCTTTGAATTCAAGTACCGCGACAGGGTACATTATTTTGCATGGGATGTAGAGAGCGGCAGTCTTCACAATCTGGACTATGTCGCTTTTTTAATCGCAAGGCAGGTCTATACTTCGCAGCCCTTGACGGTAGAGCAAGAGGGCGTGCTCTCGGACATCGATAAGTCGGAGTACGACGACGTGCTCGGCGAGCTCGAGGCGCTCAAGGAAGAGGGATGCTTCGACTCTCCGTGCACCACCGCAGTAGAGTGCAAGGGCACGGGCGTCATCAAGGCGCTGTGTCTTAACGTGTGCTACGACTGCAATCTCAGATGCAAATATTGCTTTGCGGACGAGGGTACTTACCGCACCGACGCCAAGGCGCATATGACGCCCGAGGTAGGCAAGGCGGCGGTAGACTTCCTCATAGCTCACAGCGGCAATCGCACCAACCTCGAGATAGACTTCTTCGGCGGCGAGCCGCTGCTGTGTCTCGATACCGTAAAGCAGGTGGTGGAGTATGCAAGGAGCAGGGAAGAGAATAGCGGCAAGAAGTTCTCTTTCACCATGACGACCAATTGCCTGTTGCTCGACAAGAAGACCGCGGAGTGGCTCAACGACAATATGTACAACGTCGTGCTGTCAATCGACGGGCGCAGACAGGTACATAACGCCATGCGTCCCACATGCTCGGGCGCGGACGTGTACGATTTGATACTGTCCAACGCGCTCTACATGGCTGAGCTGAGAGGGGATAAATCCTACTATGTGCGCGGCACTTTCACTCCCGCCAATCTCGACTTTACACAAGACGTCAAGGCTATGCACGAGGCGGGATTTAATGAGATTTCGCTCGAGCCCGTGGTGTCGGATATAGACGGCATAGCTATCACCGGTGAGCATTTGCCCGCGATATATGAGGAGTACGGCTTGCTTGCGCAGTATTATCTCGACTGTTACAACGATGGCAAGCCTTTCAACTTCTTCCATTTCAACGTAGACCTTACGTCTTCGCCCTGTATGCCCAAGAGGCTTACGGGCTGCGGAAGCGGCTGCGAGTACGCCGTGGTCAACCCCGACGGCAAGCTGTATCCCTGCCACCAGTTCTCGGAGATGGAAGAGTATTGCATGGGCGACGTATTCTCTAAGGATTACGATATGGATATCAGCGCGCATTTTGCTCGCAATATCGTCACGCAAAAGCCCGATTGCGCCGATTGTATGGCTAAGTATTATTGCAGCGGCGGTTGCGCAGCCAACAATATCAAGTATACCGGCGATATGAACAAGCCTTACGCCATCACCTGCGAGATGATGCGCAGGAGGCTGGAACTCGCGCTCGGTATCGAAGCGTATAAGCTCGCCTCGTCCTGCGATATGGAAGATGGCAGCGAAGAGTAATATAATATCGATTGTAAAACTTGCGGCGTCCTTTATATAAGGGCGCCTGTTTTATTGCTTAAAAGCTAAGATTACGAAAAGCGGCGTTGCGGTAATGAGAAAGCGGCGCTTTATTCCGCTTGAATGAAAGGCGCAATATATGTCAATACAGCTATATGATTGTATCATACGTGGCGTTTTTCCTAAACTTTTGCGGCTGAAACGCGCTTAAGTTAAGCGATGGCGGCGCGCGTCGGCGCTCGAGCTTACGGATAGTCGCGGCGATAGGGCAATTAGGTCGAGTAATTGAATTTATTTGCTTTACATATATTTATAAAACATTTATAATAAATATATCTATGCAATTAGGGAGGCAACCCGAGTTGACCAAAGCAAAGTCGATTACAATCCTTGTAATCATATCCATTTTAATAATAATGGCGGCCGTATTTGCCTTCGTCAGTTTCAGTATAGGCGAGACCAAGCAGTACAACGGCTACATGTCAACCATAAGTCTCGGACTCGATCTGAGCGGCGGCGTGTATGCGGTGTACGAGGTCGATACCTCGGACGAGGCTTACGCGTCCAAGAGCGACGAAGAAAAGAAGGCGTCCGTCGAAGGCACCCGCTCTACGATGGAGTCCCTGCTGTTCAGTAAGGGATACACCGAGGCGCAGGTATCCGTATACGGCGACACTATCAGAATAGAAGTCCCCGACGTAGACGACCCCACGCGTATATTCGACCTCATCGGTCGTCCCGCGTCGCTCTGGCTGCAGGGTAGCGACTCGCAGATCACTTCTTCCGATTCCTACAATAAAGACGCCGACGGTATGAGCGGCTCGGACATTCAGCGCGCAGGCGTCGTATTCGACGATAGCAACGGTCAGTACGCCGTGGCGCTCGAGTTCAACTCCGAGGGCACCAAGAAGTTCTCCGAGCTTACTTCGACTTTCTCGGGCAAGTATATAGCGATGTTCGTTAACAAGGAGTTGCTCATCTGCCCCAGCGTCAATTCTCAGATTTCCGACGGCAAGTGCACGATCAGCAGCGGACAGGGCTATTCTTACGAGGATGCTTATAACCTCTCCGTTCAGATAATGGCGGGCTCATTCCAGGTCCCGCTCAACATGATTGAGTCGGGCGTAATCTCCGCGACTCTCGGCTCTACCGCCATCCTTGCTGGTATCATATCCGGCGCGGTCGGACTTGCGCTGATAGTTATATATCTCATCGTCCTGTACAGATTGATGGGCGTTGCGGCGTCGCTGGCGCTGGTATATTACTCCTTCACATATCTCTTCTTCCTTGCGATATTCCCTTGGGTACAGCTTACCCTCTCGGGTATTGCGGGCGTGCTCTTATCCATTGGTATGGCAGTGGACGCCAACGTAATTATATTCGAGCGCATTAAGGAAGAGTTCGGCAACGGCAAGACGTTGCAGACAGCTTGCAGCGTAGGCTTCAGGCGTTCGCTCGGCGCCATTCTCGACGGTAACATCACTACGATTATCGGCGCTGTGGTATTGATAATCGTCGGCTCTTTCGGCGCGGCTGCGCTCAAGGGCTTCGGCATCACATTGCTCATAGGACTTGTCCTGTCGCTGCTGTCCTCGTTGCTCCTCACAAGGCTTATGCTTGCCTGCATAAGGTCGCTTACGGGAGCGTCGGACGAGGTCGCTAAGCTGTACGCGCTCAAGAGGATTGACGCTAACGCCGGCGGCGATAGCTCCGCAGAGGAGAAGAGCAGACAAGAGCAAGGCGGCGACGTGGTCGTCGGAGCGCCTGCGGGGGAGGAAGTTTAATCATGAATAAGTTGAAGAACGCTTGGAATAAGTTCCCCCTTACATTGCATTGGCGCATTTGGATATCCATTCCCTTTATAGTGATTGCAATCGCTATCATCGCATTCGGAGCTTATGCGGGCAAGTATCGCAGCTTTGAGAGCGGTATCAATATAGGTATCGACTTTAAGGGCGGTACGGTGCTCACCGTCAAGATGGGCGACAAGTACATCGGCTCGAACGAGGGCTACGACAAGTATCTCGGCATAGTCAAGGATTGCGTCAAGTCGCACGCGATAGCAGACCGAGTAGCCGAGTATGCCAAGGAGTCGGAGATGGGCGAGTTGACATTCGATATCATCAATCCCGTCATCGGTTACGAGCAGACTTCGGGCAGCGGCAACGACCTTGCGCTCGTAGTCAAGTTCGGCAATATTTCGTCCAAGTTCGACGACGATGCCAATACGCTCACTAAGTACCGCAATTCGCTCATAGTAACCGCAATTGCCGACGCTATGGCGGAGGAAGGCATCACCTTGTACGAGAATGAGGAGATTACCGCGGAGTATATAGGCGCGAGCGCGTCAGCTAAGCTGTTGCAGCTTGCCGTCATTGCGCTGTGCGTTACGGTGGCAATTATCCTTATATACGTAATAGTACGTTTCGAGGTGTGGAGCTCGCTTGCCGCCGTAATTTCGTTGATACACGACGTGGCGATGATGTTCTGCATTACGATTATATGCCATATTCAGATTAATACGGCGTTCGTGTCCGCAATCATTACGATAGTTGCGTACTCGATCAACAATACGATAGTCATATTCGACCGCGTCCGCGAGAATAATAAGATTGCCAAGCAGGGCGGCACCCCTGTCGCAGTGAGATTGCTCGCCGACAATTCCGTCAGAGAGACTACCGTGCGTAACTTCAATTCTACAGTCACCACGCTGGTAATGATATTGCTCTTTGCGGCTATCGGTACATCCAGCGTAAGGGAATTCGCAGTGCCTGTAATTGCGGGCTTGGTAGCGGGCTTCTATTCTTCAATGTTCCTCTCGCCGTCGCTGTACGTGCTCATGAAAGAGGGCTGGGAAGGTCATAAGGCCAAGAAAGCCGCGTCCGGCAATATCAAGGTCACTCGCAGCAAGAAAGGCGTCGAGCCTGCCATCAAGTAAAAATTATTTTTACCGCAAATTAAAAAAGAGGACGTCCTAAAGGACGTCCTGATTTTTATTAATCGTCCTCTCGGATAATTGCGTGACATAAAAGCTATGATTTGTAAATTGCGATATGGTATAATATAGATATGACGACGGAACAGAACTTGAGTAAGGAATTGAATATACATCCCGTTATCGTGCGTCTGCTGGCGGATAGGGGGATTACGGGCGTTGACGAGGCGCGTTCATTCCTATTCCCGTCGACGGACAATCTGTGTCCGCTCTCCCGCTACAAGGGGCTTAGAGATGTTGTAGGGCGACTGAGACGGGCGATCGATAACAACGAGCGCATAGTGATATACGGCGATTACGATTGCGACGGCATTTGCGCTACGGCGATGCTGTATATATTCCTTACCGATATGGGCGTGGATTGCGCCTATTATATTCCCGACAGACACACGGAAGGATACGGCGTCAATATCGATGCCTTGGAGGCTATCGCGGAGCGCTATTATCCCGACCTAATCATCAGCGTAGACTGCGGCATCACCTCGGCGGAAGAGGTCGCTTACGCCATGGACGAGCTGGGCATAGATATGATAATCACGGACCATCACGAGCCGTCCGATACCTTGCCCGATTGCCCCGTATTCAATCCCAAGCTCGAGGACGGCGCATATGCCGACCTGTGCGGCGCGGGCGTGGCGTTGCGACTGATAGAGGCGATGTCCGATATAGGGGTGTCCAAGCGATATTACGACATTGCGGCGCTGGCTACGGTGGCGGACGTGGTGCCGCTTACGGGCGACAATCGCATAATAGTCTATTTTGGGCTTAAGATGCTCAATTTAAGGCGCAGACGCGGCATTAAGTTGCTTGCAGACAGCTGCGTCAAGGGCGATATCACGTCCTACGATATTGCCTTTAAGCTCGCGCCGCGGATTAATTCCACGGGCAGAATAGAGACTGCGGCGGAGACGGTGTCGCTCTTTTACGAGACGGATACGTTTATGCTCGAGTCGCTTGTGGATAAGATAAATAAGCTCAACGAAATCAGGCGTACACTTACGGACGACTTGAGCGAGGCGTGCATAGAGCTATTGCGCCATATGGATATGGAAGAGCGCAAGATAATCGTACTGTACAATCCCTATTGGGACGAGGGCGTGCTGGGCATTACCGCATCGAGGCTCACCGAGCTGTACAACCGTCCCGTACTGCTCATGACCGACTCGGGCGGAGTAGTCAAAGGCAGCGGAAGGAGCGTAAAGGGCGTGGATATCCACCGCTGTATCAAGGAGTGCTCCAACTATCTGATTAAGTACGGCGGACACAAGATGGCGTGCGGCTTTACGATAGACAAGCAGCTTATCAATCAGTTCGACTTCGTTATCAACAGCTATTGCGCCAATAAGTATCCCGACTTTATTCCCCGTCCCAAGCAGGGAGAGGACGCCATACCTTTCCCCATAGACGCGGATATCAAGTTTGCCCGTCAGCTGGAGATGCTCCAACCTTACGGAGAGGGCAATCCCAAGCCCGCATTCTATACCGAGCGCGGCAGATGTCTCTTTGCTGAGATAGGCGACAAAGGACATCTTAAAGAGAGGGACGGCGATAAGGAATGGCTGCATTTCAATGCGGCGGACAATTGCGATTGGTACAACGGCGGCAGTCGCAAGCGCTTCGATTTCCGCGCGGACTACAGGACTTACGGCTCGGACGAGTACGTATCGCTGTCGATAACTTCGGCGCTGCCCGTGGAAGCTCCCGCAGACGCGCTCATGCTGTCGCGTTATTATGCTTGCAGCGCGGGCGGCGAGATATCTTCTATATTCAATCCCGAGCGCATAGCTTCGGCGCAGCTTACTAAGCTGCTTGGCGGCAAGCGGACGGGCACATGCGCGATTGCTTTCGGCAACGCGGGGATAGAAAAAGCTAAGGCGATACTAATGGGCGACTATAGCGTCGTGTACGGCAGACCGCATACTCCTTGCCCTTACAATACGCTTATATACGGACTAAGCCGCGATGCGGACTTGTCTGCATTCGACAATATAGTGCTTGCGGAGGAGCCGCTGCTGGAGGGCGCAATCGATAACCTTGTCATAGATAAGGATTGTAAGGTCTATATTTTGAGCGACGGCGCGGCTGTAGCCGCGGCATGCGGCGTGCCCGACAAGGCGGAGATGGGCGAGATATATAAGGCTGTCAGGCGCGCTTTGAGCTATAAGCCGCTTAGGAGCGAGTACAGTATATATAAGGCGGCGGGCAAGATGGGCTCGTATGGGAGATTTTTACTCGCGTTGTTTGTTTTTGTAGACTTAGGGCTTGTCTCGACGGATACAAGCGGATATAAGATAGAGAGCGGAGTCAAGCGCTCTTTGGATGAGAGCAAGCTGTATTGCAAGGCTAAGGAGGCATGTAATGGCTAACGAAACTTTTTCCCGGAAGGTAGAGCGGATATATTCCGTAGGCTCTTGCGCCAAGATACTTAAGGCGTATCAGTACGCCGAGGAGCGTCATCGCGACCAAAAGCGTCTGTCGGGAGAGCCGTACATCGTCCACCCCGTTGCCGTAGCGGAGATACTCATCGACCTCGGCATGGATAAGAACTGTATCGTCGCGGCTCTGTTGCACGACGTGATAGAGGACACTCAGGCGTCCGAGCAGGAGATCAAGACGCAGTTCGGCAATACGGTGGTTTCGCTCGTCCAAGGCGTCACCAAGCTGAGCATGCTCAACTTCAAGTCCAAGGAAGAGGAACAGGCGGAGAATTACCGCCGTATGTTCCTTGCCATGTCCAACGACATCAGGGTAATAATTATTAAACTTGCGGACAGATTGCACAATATGCGTACGCTGTCCTTTAAGGAGCCGGCTTCGCAGAGGCGCATCGCGCAGGAGACGCTTGATATTTACGCGCCTATAGCCGCTCGACTGGGTATATCGGGCGTAAAGGGCGAGCTCGAGGACCTTGCGCTTAAGTTCCTGCACCCCGACGACTATTTTATGATAGTGGATAAGGTTGCGGCGACCAAGGAAGAGCGCGTTCAGTTCGTGAATAAGATAATCGAGCGACTGGAGGCTAAGCTCGCAGAGTTGGGCGTGAGGGCGGAAATCAACGGCAGACCCAAGCATTATTACAGCATATGGCGTAAGATGCAGCGCGGCAAGAGCTTTGAGGAGATTTACGATCTGCACGCTATACGTATAATTGTAGATACTATCAAGGACTGCTACGAAGTGCTCGGCACCATTCACACCATGTGGAAGCCTCTGCCGTATAGGTTTAAGGATTATATATCCGTGCCCAAAGCCAATCTATATCAATCGCTCCATACTACGGTATTGAGCAGCATAGGCGTGCCGTTCGAGATACAGATAAGGACGCACGAGATGCACAGGCTCGCCGAGTACGGTATCGCAGCGCACTGGAAGTATAAGCAGCAAGGCAGCGTAGTATCTTCTGCGGACGCCAACGATAAGAAGCTCGCTTGGATTCGCAACGTAATGGAGTTGCAGAGCGAGGTCGACGACTCGTCAGAGTTTCTCGACATGCTCAAGCTCGACCTGTATCAGGACCAAGTATATGTATTCACGCCCGCAGGCGACGTAGTAAATCTGCCCAGCGGCTCCACGGGTGTTGACTTTGCTTACAATGTCCACTCGCAGGTGGGCAATAAGTGCGTGGGCATCAAGATTAATTCGCGTATGGTGCATCTCGACACTAAGCTGGAGAACGGCGACGTGGTAGAGGTAATCACGTCCAATACGTCTAAAGGACCGTCGCGCGACTGGCTGAATTTCGTAGTTACCCCGTCGGCTAAGTCCAAGATAAGAGCCTTCTTTAAGAAGGAGATGAAAGAGGACAATATCCGCCGCGGCAAGGATATGCTGGAGAAGGAGTCCAAGAGACGCGGATACAATCTCAACGAGCTATTGTCGTGCGAGGAATGGAAGAATTATATTCAGAAGAAATATAATACGGTCGCAGTCGACGAAATTTTCGCCATGGTGGGCTACGGCGGGCTCACTACCAATCAGGTAGTGCTCAAGATGATAGATTGCTTAAAGAAGACCATCGAGTGCAAGAGCGTGCTCGAAATCAAGCCTTCGCAGGCTGCTACGGCATCCAAAAAGGCGGACAGCGGCGTGCTCGTCAAGGGTTACGACGGATTCTTGATAAGGTTCTCTCATTGCTGCAATCCTTTGCCTGGCGATAAAATCGTGGGATATATCTCCCGCGGCAGGGGCGTGTCCGTACACAGGGCGGACTGTCCTAACCTTGCCGATTACGAGCCCGAGAGGCTTATAGAGGCGAGCTGGCCGAGTACTGTGGGCGATAAGTTCAGCGCGACAATCAATATTACGGGCGATGACAGGAGCGGGCTCTTCAGCGATATCGCAACTACGCTCAATAATATGAAGGTATATATGACAGGTATCAATGCCAAGAGCAATAAGGAGACCAATACCTCGCTGGTGAGCGTTACGCTCGAGGTAGACAGCCTCGAGTCTTTGGACGGAATCATCAATAAACTTCGTTCCGTAAGAGGCGTCTACGAGGTGGCGCGTAAGAGTAACTGATATGAGGGCTATAGTTCAAAGGATCAATCATGCCTTACTCACCGTGGACGGCAGAGAGATAAGCAGGTGCGGGATGGGATATCTCGTGCTCGTGGGATTTACCGAGGGCGACGATAGGGCTAAGGTGGAATATATATGTAACCGCATAGTCAAGATGCGCATATTCAGAGACGCCGACGGCAAGCTAAACGACAGCTTGGAAGATATAGGCGGCGAAGTGATGTGCGTCTCCAACTTCACGCTGTACGCCAATCCCGCGACGGGCAGACGCCCCGACTTCTCCAAGGCGCTGAGGCACGACGATGCCAAGCCCCTTTACGACTATGCGCTCCAAGTGTTTACGCGCCTGCTCGGCAAGACGGCTTGCGGTGTATTCGGAGAGCATATGCACATAGATATGTCCGCGGACGGTCCCGTTACGGTATTGTTCGAGAAGTAGCGCTGTTATAATTTCTGCGGCGTACGCAATGCAGGGATAGATACGCAACATCGGTTGACGGATAATACAGATTGTATCGGCATTGCATGACGGCAGTCTTGACGGCTGCGCTTGAGTGTTACGGCCGCGGTCGCAATAGTTGCGGCTAAGGAGAGAGCAGCGAAGCGCCGTATAGCTCTTGATAATTAATTAATAGGTATATCGATTATGATACAGACATTGACTATCGAGGTTGGTCCTTTGCAAGCCAACTGCCATATAGTGAGGGATACATCTCGCTCCGATTGCGTCGTAATAGATGCGGGAGGGGATAGCGACAAGATATTTAGCGCTATGGACAATTTGGGTATAGAGTGCGCGGCTGTGTTGCTTACGCACGGACATTTTGACCATATGGGCGCAGCTTATGCGCTTAAAGAAAGAGGCGCAAAGGTGTATATACACAGAGACGATGAGTATATGCTGTCCGCTGCTTCTCCGTGCGGATTTAATATCGGCGGCTTCAACAAGGTGAGCGCGGATGTCTTGCTTAGCGGCGGAGAGGAGCTTGATTTAGCGGGCTTAAAGATAAAGGTATATCACACTCCGGGGCACAGCAAGGGCAGTGTAACATATTGTATAGAAGGCGGCTTGTATTGCGGCGATTTGCTCTTTAAGGAGTCGTTCGGCAGATATGACTTCGAGGGAGGGGACTTCGAGCAGTTAAAGAACTCTGTCGATGCTATGCTGTCGCTTAATGGCAATTATATCATATATTCGGGTCACGGACCTTCTACGTCGTCCGATTACGAGCGGGCGCGCAATCCTATGTATTTATATGGCAGAATTTAGATTAATAAGCAATAGAGAAGAATTTATACCCGACTATAACGAACTTGTACGGGCGTTTGCGCCGCATGCGACTTTGGGAGACGGCGGATATACCGTAGATATTAATGTGCAGCTCGCAGACGCTAATTCAGCAGAAATTCGGCTTAAGTGTTATCGATTAAATGGAATTTCGGAATATTGTTATGAAAACAATATTAATTTAGAGCAGTTCGGCGGTTATCCCGACCCCAAGAGCCGTATTAAGCGCGAGTGTAAGGTTGCTCTATATAAGTGTCTCGCCGCAGTGACCGGCGTTAGCCTGCCCTACGGCTCGCTTACGGGAATAAGACCCACTAAGCTATACCATGACCTATTGCATGCGGGCATAGACGCGGACGCCTATCTTAAGGACTACTTACTCGTATCGCCGTCTAAGACAGACTTGATAGCGGGCATAGCGGAGCGTCAGCGCGGCATATACGATACTTCGGGCATGGCGGCGGATCTATTTATCAACATACCCTTTTGTGTGACGAGATGCTCGTATTGCTCGTTCATCTGCGCGGAGATAGGCAAGGTGAGGAAGTTTATACCTCGATATATCGAGCTGCTCGTCGGCGAGATAGAGCGCGCCCGCGCACTTGCGTCCGATTTGGGATACAGGCTGCGCTCGGCGTATGTGGGCGGCGGTACGCCGACTTCGCTATGCGATAGCGACTTTGCCGCAGTGCTTAACGCGATAGGCGGTGGCTTTCCCGAGTTTACGGTAGAGGCGGGCAGACCGGATACTATCAGCGAGAGCAAGCTCAAGATTATGGATGATATGGGTGTGACGCGTATATCCATCAATCCCCAGTCTTTCAACGATAAGACGCTCGAGACTATAGGCAGAAGTCACAGCGTGTCCGACGTATATAAGGCTTACGAGGCTGCGTCGCGCTACGGCTTCGACATCAATACAGACCTCATAGCGATGCTTCCCGGCGAGTCTTTGGACGACTTTAAGCGCAGCGTTGACTGCGCGGCGGCGCTGCGTCCCGCCAATATCACGGTTCATACGCTTGCGCTTAAGAAGGGCTCCGCGCTGAAAGAGAGCGGCTACGACAATAGAGGCGACGCGTTGCCTTCCGCCATGATAGATTACTCCTATTCCGCTTTGACCGATAAGGGCTACGGCGCTTACTATATGTATAGGCAGAAATATATGAGCGGCAATCTCGAGAATACGGGTTATTGCCTTGAGGGCAAGCAATGCGTATACAATATCGATATAATGGAGGAGTGCGCCACAATATTCGCCTGCGGAGCGGGCGCAATATCCAAGGCGGTCATACCCGCCGAGTCCCGCATAGAGCGCCTTGCCAATCCCAAGGGGCTGGACGTATATCTGCAAAGGGGCGAGAGTATAGCCGATAAAAAGGACGTATTTTTTACCGAGCTGCTGGGAAAAAGGGGCGATTTATAGCAATTTTGAATTGAATTTCAGGAAAAAACCGTTAATTTTTACGCCGATATTGACAACTTAGAGACGTTATATTATAATAATTATATGTAATTGTACCTGCATACGCTCATGTATGCCGGTCAGGAGAGGGAATTATGAGAGAGGAAAGGCGCAGACTGCTCCCGCTTGTCGCGATAGCGGCGATAGTGTTGCTTGCGGTATTGTCTTTGGTATTCGGCTCGCTGTGTTACGGCGGCTTTTCCGGAAGTTATACCGCGCCTATTGTATCTGTTGCGGACACGGAGGTCACTCCGTCGTTCGGCTGTACGTCTATATCGTACTCGGGCGACTATGCAAGTGCTCCCGCCGTCAATTATACCAAGGTCGTATTTGACGGTAAGGACGTAGTCAATGTCCCTGCGGGTCTGGATATCAAACTCGACGAGGGCGGATATGTCGTATACTCGGTATATGACGAGTCGGGCAGCTTGCTCGGCACTATTACCACTTCGGACAATAAGGAACTGGTCGTATCTTCCAAGTCTATACTCGACTGCACGGGCGCTTTGACATTACATGTGCAGTTTGAATATCTTACATACAGCGTATCGTATGTGCTCAACGCGCCTACAGGCGTCAATGTCATCAATCCCAATCCTACAGCATTCACTTTCGAGAGCGCTCCTACGCTCAACGCTCCTCAGTGCGCGGGCTATGAATTCCTCGGTTGGTTCAGAATGAATGAATCCAAGGAAGAGCAGGTCTCTGCGTTCAGCGCGTCTATATTCGACGCGGACCGCAACCTCGAACTGCACGCTAAGTGGAGGGCGATGCAGTTCAGTCTGCAACTGTATAAAGAGGATAAGGTTACGCTTATCGGTCAGTACTCGATAGAGGTGGGCGCGCCCCTTGCTTCGGAGCTGCCTTCGTCGCCAGAAGTCGGTGAGGGAAGGAGATTTATAGGCTGGTACACCTTCAGCGACGTTAAGCTCGCAGACAATGCGGTGATGTCCGCGTCCGATCTCAAGCTGTACGCTCGTACGGAGGAGATAGCGCCTACGGCAACTGTATCGTTCTCTTTCGAGTACGAGGACGGCGATACCAGCGTAGCGCATAAGAACCCCGTCGATATCGATGTAGACCTAAAAGGCGGCTTTGCCTTTACGGTAGGACAGCTCGTCGGCAAGATATCCGCATCGGTGGAGGGACATGACTATACCGTCAAGTCGGCAGGAGGCGAGGAACTTAATCTCGAGGATACCGTGACGCTTACGGACGGCGCATTAACGGAATTTACGGTGTCCTACACCCGTCGCAGTTATACCGTGACGGTCAATTATCTTTATGTATATGACAGGAGCACGGCGGCATCTGCCAAGCAGACGGTGCTCAAGTACGGCGACAGCGCGGATATTGTCAGTCCCGCTATAGAGGCTTTTGCGCCCAATAAACTCGCCGTATCGGTTACGAAAATCAAGTCTAATCAAGTCTTTACCGTGACATATGTCACTACGGAAAACTCCAAGAAGGTGGAATTGCCCGACGGCTCTGTCGTGATAGTGACCAACGACGACGGCGGACTGGTCGGAGCGGAGCTTACCGTTACGTCTGCCGACAAGGGCGGTCTTAAGGAGATGTCGAGCAAGCTCAAGTCGCAGGGCATGCTTGCCGAGGCGGGGGCGCAATACAGCGTGTCCTTGAGCAAAGGCAAGTTCGGATACAGAGGCACTTACACCGTCAAGGTGCGCTTGCTCTCAGGCGCGGCAGATATGATTAACCCCACGCTCTTTAAGGACAAAGAGGGCGCGTTGGTGCAGTATGACGCGGACTTCGGCGACTCGTCTATCGCATTTAAGGTGTCTGCCGACGATATGAAAGCGGGCGGAATAAGCGTACTGCTGTCGGGTATCAAGCCCACGTCAATAGGCGTATTTATCGGTATAGGCGTTGCGGCGTTGGTGGTAGTGCTGCTCATAATACTGCTGATATTGTGGCTGGTGCTGTGGACTAAGAAGAAAGTCAAGTTTGAAGTAGGCGGCGGAGAAGCCATCGATACGGTGGTGGTCAAGCGCGGAGAGATTATCACCGTACCCACGCCTTGCAAAGAGGGCGCGGAGTTCGTCGGTTGGTTCAAGGATAAGGCGTTTAAGAAGCCTGTGGAATTCTTGAGCGAGAGCGCCGTGCGCACCGAGATAGACGATACGCCTTATGTGGGCGACAAGGCAGCCGACGGCGCCGAACAGGTTAAAGATGAGAGCGCCGACGGCAATATCTCTTACGAGAGCGCGCCTAAGCAAGAGCATGACGAAGCGCTCGCTACCGATGTCGCAGCCGATGATAAAGCGGCTGTCGGGGATAAGGACGGCGCGGCGGAAACAGAACAGAGCGCAACGGCGGCCGACGAGCTCATAGCTTCCGATATCAGACGTCTCAAGGTGCGCGGCAACATCACCCTCTACGCCAAGTGGCAAGGCGACGAAGTCGAAGAACCCACAGCGGATGAAGTTAAGCCCGAAGAGACTAAGTCCGAGCCGCAAGAGCAGGGTGACGGCGCATCGGATAAAGTCGAGGGTGAGACGGCGGATACCGCCGCGGCGAGCGAGGCGGACGCCTTGCACAAGGGCGATAATGCCGAGCAGGCAGATGATGTCGCAGCCGAAGAGGACGGTAAAAGCGGTAACGCATAAGTCGCTTCTTTAACATAATAACAATCAATCGCCGACTTGCCTGATTGATAGGCGGTCGGCGATTTGATTGTTGCTGTATTGCGGCGGGAAAGCGGCGCGGGCGGTTGTTAGGGATAATACGCCGCGGCGCGTATAAATCCATATATATAGTTTATTATATTTATTATATAAAAATCGGTTGCTAAAAAGTCGGATATGTGCTAAAATCTTTTATGTACTCGTTACTGGGTTATACAATCACTCCGATGTATTACGCGGTTGCGGGCGAATTAATTTTCCACAGGACAGGAGGTAAAACAATGGAAAACTTTGACAAGCAGGCATACATGGCAGAATATGCGCAGCACGAAGGCGACACCGGTTCGCCCGAGGTTCAGATAGCTCTTCTTACCGCAAGGATAGAGCAGCTTAACGGACACCTTAAGCAGCATCCCAACGATTTGCATTCCAAAAGAGGCTTGCTCAAGCTGGTAAGCAGGAGACGCAGATTGCAGGATTATCTCAAGAGCAGCGACATAACGCGTTACCGTGCTATCAATGCTAAACTCAATTTGAGAAAATAATTATATTCGGGGCGGCGATATTTTGCCGCCTTGTTATTAGTTAAGACAAAAATAAAGGATATATATTCACAATACCAACGGAGGTAAGCAATGGAAAGGTATGAGTTTAAGACTACCATCGGCGGACGCGAAGTAAAAGTTCAGTCCGGCGCCTACTGCGGACAGGCAGGCGGTAGCTGTATGGTACAGTGCGGAGACACAGTGGTTATGGTCAACGCGACAATGGCTAAAGAGCCCAGGGACGGAGTGGATTTCTTCCCGCTGGGCGTAGATTTCGAAGAGAAGATGTATTCCGTCGGCAAGATTCCCGGCGGCTTTAAGAAGAGAGAGGGCAGACCGAGCGACAAGGCTATCTTGACGTCCCGTCTCATCGACAGACCTCTGCGTCCTCTTTTCCCCAAGGGATTCTTTAACGACGTGGCGGTGGTCGCCACCTGTCTGTCCGTAGATCCCGACATCCCGCCCGAGGTATATGCTATGATAGGCAGCTCCATCGCCCTCAGCATATCCGAGATACCCTTTATGGGACCTACAGGCTCGGTAATCGTGGGCTATGTGGACGGCGAGTATGTCATTAATCCCGACAGCGCGCAGAGAGACAGGAGCAGACTGCACTTGTCCTTGAGCGGCACCAAGGAAGCTATCCTCATGGTCGAGGCGGGCGCTAACGAGATCAGCGAGGAAGAGATGATAGGCGCTATCTTGTTCGGTCACGAAGAGATCAAGAAGATAGTCGCATTCATCGAAGAGATTCAGAGCAAGATAGGCAAGACTAAGATTACTCCCAATATCTATCATCCCGCAGAGGAGATAGAGAAGGAAGTCAAGGCTTACGCCGACGCCAAGATGGACGCCGTGCTCGACAACTACGACCGTCACGAGAGAGAGGTCGCGGAGGAGGCGCTCGAGAAGGAAGTATACGCACACTTTGCAGACAAGTTCCCCGAGGGCAAGAAGGATATCGGCGAAGTGCTGTATAACCTCAAGAAGAGCAAGGTAAGGAGCAAGATACTCGACAAGGGCATCCGTCCCGACGGCAGATCGCTCACCGAGATTCGCCCCATATGGTGCGAAGCGGGCGTATTGCCCCGCGTGCACGGCAGCGGCGTATTCACACGCGGACAGACGCAGGTGCTCACCACTTGCACGCTGGGCAGCATATCCGAAGTGCAGAAGCTCGAGGGCTTGGACGATGAGATGTTCAAGCGCTACATTCACCACTACAACATGCCCCCTTACAGCACGGGCGAAGCTAAGCCCATGCGCAGCCCCGGCAGGAGAGAGATAGGTCACGGCGCGCTCGCAGAAAGAGCGCTCGAGCCCATGCTTCCTTCCGAAGAGGCTTTCCCTTACGCTATCCGTACGGTATCCGAAGTGCTCTCCAGCAACGGCTCTACCTCGCAGGCGAGCGTATGCGGCTCTACGCTTGCGCTCATGGATGCGGGCGTACCGATTAAGCGTCCCGTGGCGGGCGTTGCGATGGGTCTTATCAGCAATGAGGATAAGAGCAAGATAGCGGTCATGACCGACATTCAGGGACTCGAGGACTTCTTCGGCGATATGGACTTCAAGGTAGCGGGTACTACCGAGGGTATCACCGCTATTCAGATGGATATCAAGATTAAGGGTATCAATGAGAAGATATTGAGACAGGCGCTCGCGCAGGCTCACGACGGCAGAATGTCCATACTCGGCAAGATGCTCGACGTATTGCCCGAGTACAGAAAGAGCCTCTCTCCTTACGCTCCCAAGATTGTATCTTTCAAGATCAATCCCGATAAGATTAAGGACGTCATCGGCAGCGGCGGCAAGACCATCAATAAGATTATCGACGCTACAGGCGTTAAGATTGATATCAGCGACTTGGGCGAAGTGTTCGTAGCGGGTATCGATCCCAACATGATCGATAAGGCTAAGGGCATGATAGAGCTCATAGTCAACGACCCCGAGATAGGTCAGGTACTCGACGGCACCGTCGTACGCATCATGAACTTCGGCGCCTTCGTAGAGATTTGCCCCGGTAAGGACGCGATGATCCATATCTCCAAGCTCAGCAACAAGAGAGTGGAGAAGGTAGAGGACGTTGTCAATATCGGCGACAAGGTAAAGGTTAAAGTTATTAAGATTGACGAGAAGGGCGTAGGTCTGGAACTCATTGAGAAGCTGTAATCGATTAATAATCGCAGACTTAGGGCGCGGCTCATGCCGCGTCCTTTGTTATAATCGCCATTCGATATCCAATAAGCCGCCGATTGTAATCTGCTTGAGGAGTAAGTCTTATATAGAGCGTAAGGATTTATATCAATAGAAAATATCTATTATAATCAAAGGCATTAATATGCTTAATTATCTCGACTTTGTTAATTACATTTAATAAGTTATATTGCGCTATTGCCTAAGCTGCTGTAAAATTATGCGTATCATTTTGCAAGCGTTCCCGCATTGTCGATTGTCGGGACAGAGGCAAAGCCAGACCGCGGTATGACGCGAGTGTTAGGGTATAGAAGCCAACGCGTTCTAAGGCGGGACAATCACTCATATCATATCAATATGAAAGATAAAAGAACTCGCGCACCTAAGCCCGTTCGCAGGCTGAGGTCGGTAAGCAACGTGGCGTTAATATTTATGCTTGCGGCGCTGTGCGCCATCACCATGGGCGGCGGCGCCATGTATTCGGTATTCACCTCTACGGACAGTATCGTGCATTACAGCGGTAGGACGGGCGAGGGAGAAGTGGCGCTGATGATAAACGTATACGGAGGCGGGGAGTACGTGGACGGCATCCTCGAGGTGCTGGAGAAGAGTGGCGCTACGGCTACGTTTTTCTTGGGCGGATGTTGGGCGGACGACAACAACGACAGGGTCAAGGCAATCGCCGAGGCTGGGCACGAGATAGGCAATCACGGCTACTTCCATAAGGACCACTCCAAACTCGACTATAGCGGTAATAAGTCGGAGATTACCGCGCTCAATGCGCTGGTAAAGACAATATGCGGCAAAGAGATTAAACTGTTTGCTCCGCCGTCGGGCGCGTACGGCAAGACGAGCGTGCAGGTGTGCAAGGAGCTGGATATGCAGCTGATAATGTGGAGTAAAGATACCATTGATTGGCGAGATAAGGACGAGGACATCGTGTACGGCAGGGCATGCAAGGATATCAAAGCGGGCGATATGATACTCATGCACCCCACCGCACATACGCTCAAGGCGCTGCCCCGTATACTCGATGCGTACGAGCAGGCGGGACTGCGTACCGTCTCCGTAAGCAATATAATAGGTATGCCTATTATATAACCGACGGCTAATATAATCACAGCATCACGATTCGGCAAAATC
Organism: uncultured Christensenella sp.; assembly: GCA_910583735.1. Classification (GTDB taxonomy): domain Bacteria; phylum Bacillota; class Clostridia; order Christensenellales; family UBA3700; genus Alloclostridium. The sequence continues at coordinate 45,673 of CAJTXS010000006.1, forward strand.
CGATATTAATCGAGTATGCTTGACAGCGATGGTCAGAAGTGGTAAATTAAATGTAAATGTACGGGATGTATGATATTATAGCTGCATTGATTAAGAACCCTTTTATGTCGCTGATTATATTGGCGGTATTGGTCTTTAATCGTCGCAAGATTATCGCGGCTGTGCTGTCTGCTGCGGACAAGGCCTCGGACGTATGTTCCGCGGTCATGTTATTGCTGTTCGTACTCGTAAAGATTGCCGCAGTATGCGTCGTAATGGCGCTCCCGCACATATCGGCTTTCGTAGTGGAAAAGATATTTGCGGCAATAGTGGTGACGTGCGTATGGATGCTCATCGATATGGTGTCCGCGTTGCCTGCAATATTGATAGCGATGTTCAGTCGCGCGCACTTTAATGCCAGCCCGCTCTATATCGTATCTTATTCTGCTTTAAGCGATTTTTCCGGCGATAGGTCGCTGGCTCGTAAAGTATTCAGACTTCTCAATTAATATAGCTCTTTATCTGTCCGCGGCGGGGTGGATAAGTCTGCCTTGGGACATTTTATTAATTTAGATAAAGAGAGGTAATCAGTAATGTTAAAGCTTGATAATATAACCAAGGACTATGTCATAGGCAAAAACGCTACACACGCGCTTAAGGGCGTCAATATGGAGTTCCGCAAGAGCGAATTCGTAGCAATACTCGGACCGAGCGGTTGCGGTAAGACTACTTTGCTCAACATAATAGGCGGTCTCGACCGCTATACCGACGGCGATATGTACGTCAACGGTCGCTCGACAAAGGCTTTCGAGGATTACGACTGGGATAAGTACCGCAACAATTCGGTAGGCTTTATATTCCAAAACTACAATCTTATAATGCATCAGACCGTGCTCGCAAACGTAGAGCTCGCGCTCACGCTGATAGGTATAGGCAAAGCGGAAAGGCGCAGGCGCGCGGTAGAGGCTCTCGAAAGCGTAGGGCTGGGCGATCAAATCAATAAGAAGCCCAATCAGCTCTCTGGCGGACAGATGCAGCGCGTAGCCATAGCCCGCGCAATCATCAACGACCCCGAGATTTTGCTGGCGGACGAGCCTACGGGCGCGCTCGACAGCGAGAGCAGCGTGCAGGTAATGGACATACTCAAAGGGCTGTCGGCGCAAAGACTGGTGGTAATGGTTACTCATAACGACGAGCTTGCAGAGAAGTATGCCGATAGGATTATACGCGTAAAAGACGGTTTGGTCGTAGACGACACCGCGCCCTACAGCTCTGATATAGCGGTGAGCGAGGTCAAGACCAAGGAAAAGAATATATTAAAGAGGATTAAGAATTACTTTAAGCACGACAAGGCGGAGCGTAAGACGTCCATGAGTTACGGCAGCGCGCTGCGTCTGTCCGCCAATAATCTGCTCACCAAGAAGATGCGCACCGCGCTCACTTCCTTTGCGGGCAGTATAGGCATTATAGGTATTGCGATAGTGCTTTCGCTGTCGGCGGGCTTCTCCACATGGATAAAGCAGACCGAAGAGAGCTCTCTTGCCTCATATCCTATAGCAATAGAGCATACATCGATGAATCTGCAGAATGCGATGGGGTTGCTTATGGGCAATATGGATGGGGAGACCAACGCCAACCCCGGCGACAAGGTATACGTGGGCAGCGCGCTGTCCGGCATAATGAGCGGCAATAACGATCTGCTGCTCGGCAATCTCATAGCGGAGAACGACGTTGCGGGATTCAAGAGATATCTCGACGCGGGCAACTGGAACGAAGATTGGGGCGCTGTAAAGTACAGCTACAATATAGAAATGGACATCTATTCCGACAGATGTAATGAAGAGGGCTATGATATACTTTTCCCCTTTGATAAGGCGATGAAGGAACTGAGCATAGGCGGAATAAACATCGGCAATCTGTTGGAAGAGAACTTCAAGCAGTTCACCGACCAGATGAATATCTGGAACGAGTTGATATACAGTCAGAATCTGCTCGATCAGCAATACGAGCTGGTAGGCAACGGCAGTCATTGGCCCACCAATTACGACGAGATGGTAATCATACTGGATAAGAACAGCTCGATAGTGGACTTCTACCTCTTCGCGCTCGGACTGCTCAGTCCCGAGGATATGGACGACTTCATAGGTCTCGGTGACGGCAGCTTCGACGCGGCTAATATGTCTTTCTCATTCGAGGACATACTCAGCATGACATACCGCGTAATGGGCGGATACGATCGCTATTATCCCAATCCTCAGCAGTCCGGCGCTTGGCTCAAGAAAGAGTATACCGACTTTAAGAAAGATAAGCAGTACGTAGAGGACAACAGTATAGAGCTGAAGGTGGTAGGTATCGTCAGACCTAAAGAGGGCGTAAAGAACGGCGTGCTCTCGGGTCTTGCGGGATACTCTCCCAAGCTGAAGGAAGAGCTTATACGCAGGGCGGAGGACAGCGATATCGTCAAGGCGCAGATGCTGTCCAATTACGACTTGACTACGGGCAAGCCTCTCGCAGGCGCGACTAACGAGGCTAAGGAAGAGAGCAGGCAAGAAGTGCTCGAGAAGCTCGGTCTTGCCGACCTGAATAATCCGAGCGGCATATATCTATACGCCAATTCCTTTGACTCAAAGGACGCCATAGAGGCGATGATAGACGGCTATAATGCCAAGCATCCCGACTCCAAGATCACCACAACCGATACGCTCGGTATGATGATGGGCTTTATCGACAGTCTGAGCAGTACGGTTACGTATGTATTGATAGGCTTCTCGTCCATATCGCTGATAGTGTCGTCGATAATGATAGGTATAATAACATATATATCCGTACTCGAGCGCACTAAGGAAATAGGCATACTGCGAAGCATAGGCGCGAGGAAGAAGGATATCAGCAGGGTATTCAACGCAGAGACGTTCATGATAGGACTGATATCGGGCTTGATAGGCGTAATCGTTACGTGCATACTGTCGCTGCCGCTCAATGCGATATTCAAGGCGCTGCTGGGCATAGGCGGACTGTTTAAGCTGGTATGGTGGGAGCTGCTCGTGCTCATATGTATAAGCGTAGGTCTTACATTACTATCGGGATATATACCCGCGCGCATGGCGGCTAAGAAGGACCCCGTAACGGCTTTGCGGTCGGAGTAAGCAATATTCAGATAAAGCTGTTAATAGCGGACGCGTATCGAGTTTACGCGTCCGCTTATTTTTTTCATATATTAATTAAATCGAATTAAATACATGAGCATTTTGTATCGTAAGTACGGGCGGTATCGGCTTAACATTATCGGCGCATAGGTCAATCGTACTATATTATCGGATTTCGGTTTAGGACTGATTGCGTCATTAGCGTCGCATCATTTTAAGCGTTGGCAATATTCATATTTAACTATAGAAAACAGCAAAAAAACCGAGCTGAAAAATCTTTTTTAAGCGACCGAAACTAAATATCAAATCAATACTTTTTTAATAAAAATTTATTTCGGTTTATCTACGTAGTACGATGGATAAATAGTGGTATTTAATCGGCAAATATATTTTAATTGCGGGCAGCGGCAAGCGCCTCGGACAATCTTATGCGTTAAAGTATAGGTTGATATATGTATGTTGCCGATAGGGTGTCTGTCATAACTACGGTATTACCTTATGACAGGTATACGGGGTAGACAGTACCGTCCGACAGACTGCCTGCAAGTTTAACTTCTTTACAAATTTACAATAATAACATATAATGGATATTATGAATAAAAGCATTTATGTTTTTCCCGACGGGCTTAGGCTGGTGCATTGCGCGGTATCGGGCGTGCGCTCGGTGGCGATAGGTATACTTACGGGAGTGGGCAGCGGCAACGAAACCGCGCAAAACAACGGTATTTCGCACTGTATAGAGCACATGATGTTTAAGGGCACGGGCAGTCGCAGCGCGCTGAAGATTTCGGAAGAGTTCGACGATATAGGCGCGCAGAACAACGCGTATACGTCCAAGCAGACCACCTGCTACTACGCCGTGTCGCTAAGCGAACATGTGGGGAAATGCGCGGACGTGTTGTCGGATATGCTGTTTAATTCCCTCTTCGACGAGGAGGAATTGGATAAGGAGCGCAAGGTAATCGACGAGGAGATTTCCATCAGCGAGGACGACGGCGCGGACATGTGCATAGACGTGCTGTCGCAGGTATATTTCGGCGACAACGCGCTCGGCATGCCTATATTGGGACCGAGGAAGAATGTGGCTGCATTCAAGGGCGACGACTTAAGGCGTTATATCGCGGCTAATTACAGCTCGACGGATACGGTTGTGTGTCTTACGGGCAATATTTCATTTGCCGACGCCAAGGCTATTACAGAAAGATATTTCGCGGGCAGACTGCCGCGGCTTGACAGGAAGTGGCTGGATATTCCTCACGACAGCATAGGCGGCTTTAAGAGCGTAGAGAAGGACCTCGAGCAGGCGCATCTTGCCTTGGGATTTCCCTCGCTGCCTTACAGGCATGACAAGGACATGGCGCTTACGGCGTTCAACGCGGTGCTCGGAGGCAGCATGTCGAGCAGGCTCTTTCAGGAGGTGCGCGAGCGCAACGGACTGGCATACACGGTGTTTTCTTCTCCGTCTACGTACGTCAACAACGGCTGTATGTGCATATATGCGGGAGTAAATCCCTCGCAGGCGGTAGCGGCTGCGGATATGATAGCCAAGGTCATCAACGAAATCAAGCGAGACGGTATTACCGAGGAAGAACTCATTAGGGGCAAGCAGCAGGTCAAGTCGGCGTACGTCTTGTCGCAAGAGAGCACTTCGGGCATGATGCGTCAGCTGTCCAAGTACGCGCTGTTTACGGGCGAGCTGCTCGATATCGACGAAGAGATAGCGCGCATAGACGCCGTCACATTGGACGATATACGCTATATTTGCGATATCATGTTCGACTTCGACAAGGTAAGCGTTACCTACGTGGGTAAGAAAATCAAGGGCGATATTTATTCCGCGGCGCGCGGCGCGTAACGGGGAGCGAGCGGTATAGGACTTAACCGTTAAGGCGCTTGTCTTAATTGTGCCCGCGCGCGTATTTAGATATTAGTTTTTACAGTTCAATTATTGTAATTTTTGCCGTTATATGGTATACTCTTTGTTGATAGTTATAAGGAGAATTGCAGATGTCAAAGAGGAAAGATGACGGAGAGAAGGACAAGCAGGGAGAGATAGCTCCCAGTTCGTCGCTCTTTTCCGCGCTCGTATATCTCGGCATATCCGTGCTGTGCGCATTGATAGTGTTCGGCGCGTTCGGCAGGGCGGGTAAGGCTGTCACCGATAAGTTCTTTCTCGGCATATTCGGCTTCGCCACATACGGCTATGTAGTGGGGCTCATGCTCATAGGCTTGCTTAAGCTTTTTAAGGTCCGCCGTAAAGTCTCGGGCGGGTCCATCGCTCTGTATGTCATTACGCTGCTCGTAATAGTCTTGATGTGCCATCTCGCCACCTCGAGGCAGTACGCAAGCTCTTGGGGCGAGTATATCAAGGGCTGCTATAACGGCGCAGATACCGCGGGCGGCGCGCTTATGTCGCTGCTTATGTATCCGCTCGTCGCCAATAAGGTGATATATATCCTGTCGATGGTGGTGCTCGGTCTTGTGGTAGGCGGATTGGTCGCGCTGATAGTGGTTGGCATGCTCAACCTCGACGGTATATTCGCATGGCGCAAGAGGAGCAAGCTGGGCAAGATAGCTGGCGACGAAACTTACTACAATCACCCCCGTTCCAACGTCCCCGATATCGATAAGGGCGAGAATATGATTACCCTCGAGAGGTCCCGCGGTCTGCGCAGCGTAGGCAAGGGCATGTACAACGGCAGCAAAGAGGGCAAGACGTATAAAGACGAATTCAAGTCGTCATTCTTCAACAGACCTCTCAAGGTCACGCCTATAGAGAAGCTCGAGGAAGACGAGCGCGACATCATAGAGCCAGACGACTCCCTCTATCCCGACAACGCCGACAGCGTGGTAGGCATGTACAAGAAGCTGGACAAGTCATCGGAGAACAAGTACGCTTCGGGCAAGGATTACGCAAGGGATATTCTCTTCAACGGAGAGGGCGGATATCGCAAGCAAGAGGACGACAGACCCGCGCTCAATCGCGACAGCGCATCGCAGATACTCTACGGCGACGGCTTTTCCGATTTCGTGGGCAGGGGCAGAGTGAGCAACGACGAGAATTTGCCCGACGAGAGCATAGACCTCTACTTCAACGGTACGCGCAAGCAGCAGATAGACGAGAACGTCAAGAAGTTGCAGGCGCAGGAAGAAGATTACACAGAGGAAGTAACCCACGCGGTCAGAGAACCCATCGAGTCCGAGAGCGAGCCCGAGGTCAAGCCCAAGTCCATCGAAGAGTTGGGGCTTCCTTATGTTAAGGACGATAGTAATATGGTGCTTCCCGAGAAATTCGACAGCAGCGAGCTGGACGCCTTCATCGAGGACGCCAAGAAGAGCTGGATAGCCAACCTCAATAAGAGCGAGGCGGAAGATAAGAGTGAGCGCAGCAGCGCAATATTCGACGACTTCACGTCTGTTACGGGCGGCAAGGATAAGGAAGAGGTTAAGCCTGCCGTCGACAGGGAGGATATCGCGCCCTCGTTGCCCAAGCCGGAGGTCAAACCTGTCCAGCCTATTCAGCCGATTAAGCCCGTAATTCCCGCGCCCAAGCCCCAGCCTGCGACGCCCGCGCCTAAGGCGGAAGCTCCCAAGGAAGAGGCGGAGGTCGAGGGCAAGTTCAACGGTATGCCGGTACTCACGCCGCATAAGTATAAGAAGTCTTATGCGCCGCCTAAGCTGGAATTGCTTAACGATTACCAAGAGAGCGTAAAAGACAATACGGACTTCAATTCCATGATAGCAAGTCTCGAGGCGATGCTCGAGGACTTTAAGGTGCCCGCGAAGGTAGTCAATATCGTCAAGGGTCCCAGATTCTCGAGATTGGAGTTGCAGATGCCTCGCTCGGTATCCGTCACCGCTATTCCCAGACTGGAAGAGGACATCAAGGCGTGCCTTATGGTCAACAGCGTCCGTATAGAGGCGCCTATCCGCGGCAAGAACCTCGTCGGTATCGAGGTGCCCAATAAGGAGAAGGGAGCCGTAGGACTTAAGACGATAATCAACTCCGTGGAGTTCGCCCGTTCCAATAAGGACAGCGGCATATACTTCGCCATGGGTAAAGATATCGACAACGTCAATTACGTGTGCAACATAGCCGACTTCCCCCACGCACTCGTGGCGGGCGCGTCGGGAGCAGGTAAGAGCGTATTCCTCAACTGTCTGCTGTGCAGTATGCTTTACAAGTATTCGCCGCAGGAAGTCAGATTCTTGCTCATCGACCCCAAGGTGGTGGAGTTCAAGCCTTACGAGGGACTGCCTCATTTGCTGTTGCCGTACGCAATATCCGACGAGAAAATGGTGCTCAACGCGCTCAACTGGCTCGTCAACGAGATGGAGTACCGTTATACTTTGTTCAGCAAGAACAGGGTGAGCAACCTCGCCGAGTACAACGCTTCGGGACAGGAGAGACTGCCCAAACTCGTGCTCATAGTGGACGAGGTGGGCGATATTATGACGTCGTCTATCTCCAAGGAGTTCGAGGTGCTGATCAAGAGGCTGGCGCAGAAGGCGCGCGCGGCGGGCATCCATATCATACTTGCGACGCAGAGACCTTCCGTAGACGTAATTACAGGTACGATTAAAGCCAATTTGCCTACACGCGTAGCTTTCGCAGTTACGTCGTACGTCGATTCCAAGACCATTCTCGACACGGTAGGCGCGGAGAAGTTGCTCCGCTACGGCGACTTGCTGTATAAAGAGGGCAGTATGCCCGACCTCATGAGAGTGCAGGGCGCGCTGATTGTGAGCAAAGAGATTTATGCGGTATGCGACTATGTCAAGCAGCATAACGAGGCGTATTTCGACCCCGCGATAGAGTCTTATATCACCACGATAGAGGACGAGAAACCCGCAGTATCGGGCAGTATGGGCAGCGGCGGCGAGGATGGCATCCTCATGGAGGACCCTTACTTCAAGTCCGCGCTCGAGTATTTCATTCAGACGGGCAACGTGTCTATCTCCAAGTTGCAAAGGCGCTTCGGTCTCGGCTTCCCCAGAGCCGCCAAGCTCGTTGACAGAATGGAAGAGTTGGGCTATATCGAGCATCAGATAGCGGGTAAGAACAGGGGCGTATTGATGACGCAAGAGCAGTTCGACGAGATGTACGGAGGCGTCGGCGACGATGAGTAAGAGCGTCGGAGTCGTATCTTTGGGCTGCGATAAGAATAGGGTGGATACCGAGCGTATGCTGTCCTATCTCAAGGCGTACGGCTTCGATATCACGGCAGAGCCCGCGGAAGCGGACGTGATTGTGGTCAATACTTGCGGCTTTATCGACAGCGCCAAGCAAGAGGGCATAGATACCGTACTTGAGATGGCGGAGTATAAGAGCGACAAGTGTAAGGCGCTCGTTGTCACGGGGTGTCTGTCTCAGCGTTACGGCAGCTCGCTTGCGGACGGCTTGCCCGAGATAGATATCATGGCTGGCACGGACTGCTATCATCTCTTGCCGGCTGTTATCGACGATAAGCTCGCGCGCGGCGGAGACAGAGTTATATTGACCAACGACATCGACAGCAGGCATAAGGCGGAGGGCAGAGTGCTCACTACGCCTTGCCACTACGCCTATCTTAAGATAGCAGAGGGCTGTGATAACAGATGTACATACTGCGCCATACCTTCTATACGCGGCAAGTATACCTCGAGGAGTATGGACGAGCTCGTCGACGAGGCTAAGGCTCTGATAGACGAGTACGGCGTGCGCGAGCTTATAGTGGTGGCGCAGGACATTACGCGCTACGGTATCGACCTGTACGGACGAGCTTCGCTCATAGACTTGCTCGAGAGATTGAGCGCTCTGTCCGTGGACTGGATAAGATTGCTGTATCTCTATCCCGAGCAGCTGGACGACAGACTTATAGATTACATAGCAAGCAGCGACAAGATATGCAAGTACGTAGACGTGCCCCTTCAGCACGTGGACGACGCGGTGCTTAAGCGCATGGGACGCAGAGTGAGCGGCGCGCAGATACGCGCTCTTATCTCCAAGCTGCATGCGGCGGGGATAACGGTTCGCTCCACTTTCATAGTGGGCTTCCCGGGGGAGAGCGAAGAGCAGTTCAATACTCTTATCGACTTCCTTAAAGAGGCTAAGCTGGACGCGTGCGGCTTTTTCGCATACTCGTGCGAGGAGGGCACTGCCGCAGCAAGACTGGATTTGCAGTTGCCCGAGGACGTCAAGCAAGACAGACTGAGGCGCGCGTACGCCGCGCAGGAAGAGATATCCGCGTCTGCCAAGAGAGATATGATAGGCAAGTGCGTGGAAGTAATCTACGAGGGTATCGATTACGACGCGCAGGCTTTCGTCGGCAGGACGCGCGAGCAGACCCCCGATGTGGACGGGGTGACATACTTCACTTCGGACAAGCCCGTCGATGTCGGCAATATATATAAGGTGGTCATCACTGATACGATAGGCGATGACCTGATAGGAGAGGCGTTATGAATTTACCTACCAAGATAACGGTGGCAAGGCTTGCCCTGATACCGCTTATGATAGTGTCTTACTGCTTGCAGGGCTTGGCATTTTGGGTGTGCGCGATTACTGCGTCTATATTCATGATAGCGGGATTTACCGACTTTTTGGACGGATACATAGCGCGTAAGTACAATTTGGTTACCGACTTGGGTAAATTCCTCGATCCGATAGCGGATAAGATACTCGTAATCGCGGGATTGTTCTTCGTGATATACGGCGGTTATACAGATTTCATCGTGCCTTATGTCGCAATGATATGCGCGATAGTGATAATTGCGCGCGAGTTCATAATCGGGCTGTTGCGTCAGCTCGCCGCGCTCAAGTCATTCGTCATCGCGGCGGACAAGAGCGGCAAGGTCAAGACGGTAGTGACGTTGAGCGCGCTCACTACGCTGCTGTATTCGCCCTTGCACGAGGTAATCGCTTGGCTCGGCTTTGCGGAGTTGATATTGGCTACGCTTTTGACGGTGTGGTCGGGAGCGTTGTATCTGTATAAGAACAGAGGCGTATTCATTAGCAGCGATAAGGAGGAGAAAGGTGGAGGAATATAGAAATTATTGCGTAATCAAGACTTTCGGCGTGACTTACGGCGACGTTAAGCGCTATATCGACGATTGCGTTAAGGGCGTAGAGGCGGAGTTTAGCGAAGATTGCCTCGACGGCTCGTTGCTTATAGTCAATAAGGACGCGAGCGAAGTTGACTTCCAGAGTGTGGTGAGCCGAGTAATCGCAGGGCTGCAAGGCAGCGTGTACGCGGATTACGACGTCACCGTTACCGAGTGCTTGGTCGCAGCGCTCAAGGACTGCGGCGAGACGCTGGGCGTAGCCGAGTCGCTCACGGGCGGTATGATATGCTCGGATATAGTGGGTATAGCGGGCGCAAGCGCGGTGCTTAGCGAGGGCGTGGTTACCTATACCAATTCCGCCAAAGTAAGACGTCTGCATGTTAAGTCGTCGACTATAGAGCAATACGGCGCGGTGTCCAAGCAGGTGGCGACGGAGATGGTGCAGGGCGTGCTCGCCAATAGGGATATCAGCATGGCGATAGCCACTACAGGCTGCGCGGGACCGGACAGCGACGAGAAGGGCACTCCCGTGGGAGAGGCATATATTGCGATAGCTGCGCGCGACGGCGATATCAAGCTGTACCGTATGCATGTCGACGGAGATAGGAATAATATTCGCAGGACGATAGCCAATGCGGCGCAGTTCTACGCGCTTAAATATTTAGATAAAGACAAGGAGTAGTAATTATGGCTAAGGAAGATAATAAGATAGGTAAGTCCAAGTCGAGAGAGGAACTCATCGACGAGGCTATCGCCAAGATAGAAAAGACGCACGGCAAGGGCTCGATTATGAAGCTGGGCGACTCGCCGGTCGTGCCCATCGACGTAATCTCCAGCGACTGCCTGCCCATAGATATCGCGCTGGGCATAGGCGGCTTCCCCCGCGGCAGGATTATAGAGATATACGGGCCCGAGTCGTCGGGTAAGACGACGGTCGCGCTACATACCGTAGCCGCATGCCAACGCGCTGGCGGCACGGCCGCATTTATCGACGCGGAGCATGCGCTCGACCCCGTATACGCGGAGAAACTGGGCGTAAATATCAAGGAGCTGTATGTATCTCAGCCCGACAACGGCGAGCAGGCGCTCGATATAGCGGACACGCTGGTGCGCTCCAACTCGGTAGATATCATCGTCATAGACTCCGTCGCCGCGCTCACGCCTAAGGTGGAGATAGACGGCGAGGTGGGACAGGCTACCATCGGCGCGCAGGCTAGGCTGATGTCTCAGGCGCTGCGCAGAATTACGAGCGTAGTCAATAAGGCTAAGACGTGCGTGATATTCATCAACCAGCTCAGGGAGAAGGTTGGCGTAATGTTCGGCAACCCCGAGGTCACTCCCGGCGGCAAGGCGCTCAAGTTCTATGCCAGCGTGAGACTGGACGTGCGTAAGAAAGACGGAATCAAGAACGGTACGGAGATGGTAGGTAATCACGTTGTGGCTAAGGTGGTCAAGAATAAGCTCGCGCCTCCTTTCAAGACGGCGGAGTTCGATATCATGTTCGGCAAGGGTATCTCGCGTAACGGATGTATCGTAGATATGGCGCTCGAGTATAATATACTTAAGAAGAGCGGCTCGTGGTTCAGCTATAACGACGACAAGATAGGACAGGGCAGAGACAAGACCATACAGTATCTCGACGACAATCCGCAGGTGGCGCAAGAGCTCACCGACAAGATACACGATGCAATGGCAGGCGTAGATGCCGCGGACAAGGCGAGCGTAACGGCAGAGTGATCGGCGGCAAGCGCAGATTAAGCCTCTTATCGGCTTATATATGTATGATATATGCGGCAAGTAATGGGCTGCGGCTGCCTATCCCTGCATTTAAGTTTGCCTTACTGCGAGGATAAAGCAAGGCGAGCTTGAACGCGATGTATATAGCAACTTGCGACACGGTGATATCAGCCGACGGCGGAGGCGCGTATGTATCGAACAGGGCGGAATATTTATAAGATAATTCTTATAAAATAATCTATTGCAATTAATGCGCATAAAGGCGAATAATTACGGGTATTAATTGACTTTAAGCGTATAGTAATATATAATATTAAATATGTTTGCCCCATTGCGGGCAATGCAACTTAACAACTAAATAGCTAACAGGAGGATTAGGCAAAATGTTGAATTTAGGCAGCCTTCTCCTTGGGAATGCGGGACTTACGATCGGTTTATCCGTAGGTATAGTTGTGGCTTTTGTGTTAGGCGGGCTCATAGGTTGGCTCGTCATTAACAAGTTGACACGCGGAAAGCTCGGCTCGGTACAAGACGAGTGCGAAAGAATGCGCAACGACGCCAGAAGTCAGGCGGATGCATATCTCAAGGAATCAAGGCTTGAAATCAGCGAGGAACGTCAGAGAATGCGTTCCGAGATCGAGAGAGAGAGAAGAGACAGTCGTGCGGAGCAGCAGCGAGCAGAGCACCGTCTGTCGCAGAGAGAGGATCAGATTGCGAGCAGAGAGCTCTTACTCGACAAGAAGAGCATAGCCATCGACGAGCAGAAGAGCGAACTCGAGGCTAAGCAGCGAGGCATTGCGGCATTGCAGGAAGAGCTTGCTCAAGCGCACGAGAAGATGAGCGCAGAATTACAGCGCGTATCGGGTATGACTGCCGAAGAGGCCAAGCAGATACTCATGGAGCAGCTGCTTGACGAAGTGAGGAAGGACGCTGCCGTCAAAGCCAAGGAGATAGAACAGGCGGCTAAGGACGAAGCGGACAAAAAGGCTAAGAACATAATCGCTCTTGCGGTGCAAAGATGCGCGGCGGACCACGCTTCGGAGATATCCGTATCCACGGTTACGCTCCCCGGCGACGACATGAAAGGTCGTCTCATAGGCAGAGTGGGTCGCAACATCCGCGCTATCGAGAACAGCACAGGAGTGGACTTGATAATAGACGATACCCCCGATGTGGTTACGGTATCGGCATTCGATCCCGTAAGGAGAGAGATTGCAAAACTTGCCATCGAGAAGTTGGTCTCCGACGGACGTATTCATCCGGCGAGAATAGAAGAGACCGTAGACAAAGTCAAGCGCGAACTTGAGGCGCAGATGAAGCAAGCGGGCGAAGACGCGGCGTTCGACGCCAACGTACTCGGCTTGCACAGCGAGATAATCAGGCTGCTCGGCAGACTTAAGTACCGTACCAGCTACGGACAGAACGTGCTTAAGCATTCGCTTGAGGTGAGTTATCTTGCGGGCGCGATGGCTTCCGAGTTGGGTGCAGACGTTAAGCTGTGTCGCAGAGCGGGATTATTGCACGATATAGGCAAGGCGATTGACCACGAAGTAGAGGGCACTCACATATCTATAGGCGTAGAGCTTTGCAAGAAGTTCAGGGAGAACCCCGCGGTGATACACGCCATCGAGGCTCACCACGGCGACGTAGAGGCAAGGACGCTGGAAGCGGTTATCGTTCAGTCCGCAGACGCTATATCGGGAGCGCGTCCCGGCGCGAGACGCGAGTCGGTTGAGAACTATGTCCGCAGATTGGAGAAGATAGAGAATGTAGCTAACTCGTTCGCGGGGGTGGAGCAGTCTTACGCAATACAGGCGGGCAGAGAGATCAGAGTAATCGTTAAGCCCGAGGAAGTCGACGATTCGGCTACGATGTTTATGGCTAAAGAGATAGCCCGTAAGCTCGAGGCGGAGTTGGATTACCCCGGACAGATCAAGGTCAATGTCATCAGAGAGCTCAGAAGCGTAGAGTACGCTAAGTAACTTATATATCTTTCGATATTACTAACTAAGCGGTCGAGTGCAGCGGCCGCTTTTTTTTCTGCTCGGAAATGCTATTGCAGTCGAGTGGCAAAATAGAGTAGTTTATGTCGATTAGATAAAAACGCCGTTAATGTTAAGATAAAGCGGACACAAGCGTCAAACAGAAAAGATAACACAATTATAATATTGCCGCGGCTGCGTTGATGTCGATTATATCATCTTTAATTCTTCGATTATCTCTTAAGAGGCGGATATTGCCGAGCCGCGACTTGGATTCTACATAAATATTATCTTATACAGGAATGGAATTATCACTGTGCACGCGAAGATTACGCACATATTGATTATGTATGCGGGAGCTATCTTTGCAACAGTGGACTTGATCAGATTCTGCGAGGAGAATATGCCTTTAGAGCCGCACCGCGCGCCGTTTATCAGGCAAAGCGAGTAGGTAAGACCTATCGCAAGGCAGAGGAATATGGGCAGATAGAATAAGAGTATGCAGATTATGCCCGACACCGCGCCTTGATTGTAGCAGCCGACCATGCCTATCCCGCAGCGGTAGCCTAAATATATCATTGCGCAGAAGGCAAGTAAATTGAGCCAGCGATTGAGCCCGCACAGTATGAGCAGCGCGTACGCCGCCGTCGCTATCAAGGCGTATATTATCCAGGTCTTGAGGTAAGAGTATTCGCCCGACTGCAGCGATATGATGAAGTTGAGCTTGGTATAGTCCTCTCCGAAACTCCTTGCGGTGAATATGCCTATTATTATCCCCGCTATTACGCACAGCATAGATATGGCTATGCAAGTAATGTGGTCGCGGATAAACAGCTTAAAGGACGTTAATGCGTAGCAACACTTGGATTTAGTTAATTTCATACTCCGCCTTATCGGCAGCTTTGCCGCAGATAAGACGGATATTCTCGCAGGCTTGCAATACGAATTGCAGATTGCCCGGTTTACCTTTCTCGCTGCTGACTGTGTTGCCGAACTGATTATAAAGATATTCTATATCACCCCGCATCCAGGCAGCAGAGATTGAGTTCTGTATGCTCTTATCGATAGTCGCGACCGATTTCTTGTGACGACTGCTAAGCGTAACATAGCCGTATTGATTGAGCGGCGTGATTTCCTTGCCGTCAATGCACATTTTAATCAGTTCGAGCAGATAGCCGAAACCGCTGTTGCTCGGTCTGAATCCCAGCCTTAGCAGATAGTTGAATATTTCGGCTTTTTCGATGTTTGACATAACCCCTCTTGGTCAGCGTAGTGATACTATTATATATTTGCTATGCTGTCTAATTATGAGATTTCTTTTTCTCTTACGGCAATTTTTTGTCAAGATGAGGGCTATTGGGAGCGCTTTTGAGCCGTCGGTAGCTTATTTTATGAAGCGACTTATACGTATTTTGTCTGAAAACTCGCATGGATATACTTAAAATAAGCCGCGCATATGCTTAGCTGTGCAATGAAAGCCGCGATATTATTAATTAATAATAATCTATCATATGGCTATGTCGGCTAATTGTCGTGAAGTAAAATATAATAAAGATTTGCAATGAGCGGCTTCGGCGCGGATATATAAATGCAATCAAAGCGAAAATGCGGCAATTAAATTATAATGCTGCTATGATATTTATACACTCCGACTAAGATAATGAAATGCTAATTAATAATATATATATCTATCAATATATAGGATAAGCTATGCAGCTCAAGGCGGGCGCATTAACTCTAAATAAAAAAAGCCGCCTTGTCAGGCGGCGACGATAGATATTCTGTCCGTTAAATAAGATAATCTACGGCTATTGCCGCGCTGCGGTGAGATTGTACGTACGGCTTGACCACATTGCAGTGATAGTCGTCGGCTTGATACTTGTCGAGCGCAGCTTCGTCGTCGAGCGTTACGCATAGCAATATATCGTAAGAGCGGTCGGAATGCAGGAAGTCGACTCCTACCTCGATATCTCGTATTACATCTACCTTGTCCTTCATAGACATGAGCATGTCGCGCATATCGGTTGCGGACTCGCCCTCTTTTACTTTGATTGCAAGCACATGTTTAATCATAATCGTCCTCCGTTGATAATTTAATTATATCATATATATTTGCGGTCGGGCAAGCGACGCAAGCGATTGCAAGCTATGCCTTAAGCGGCTGCGAGCCGTTGTCATTGTAGTAGATATAGATACGATATAGCTGCTTATTACTGTATAAAGCGGATTGCTCAAGCGCCGTTAAACGTACCGTCAAAATCGAGCGCAGGGGAATTGGCGCAATGTTAGAGGCGCGGTGTCTGCTTCGGATTGACATTGCAAGCCGAATTATTTCTCATGGCTACGGCTTAAGACAGAATGCGCGCAAGGCGTTACATAATTATTTTTTTTACTCGCATAATAAGTTTACTGTATATAATTTCTGATAGGAGTTAATATGAAAAAGATTGCTTTAATCTCGATATTGGCGCTTGCCATCGTCGGAGTGTTCGCGCTCAACATTTCCGCAGTTGCGGAGACGGGCGGCGGAATGGAGATCACCGCTTTCAGCGCGTATCTTACCGACTTCAACAGCGGCAGAGTACTTTTTGCAAAGAATGAGAACGAGAGGCATGAGATAGCCTCCATGGTCAAGATAATGACGGCTAATCTCGCTTTCGAGGCGGTTGAGAGGGGAGAGCTCAGTCTCGACGAGGATATTACGGTATCCGAGACGGCTTCGTCTATGGGCGGGAGCCAGATGTTCCTCGACGCTAACACCGCTTATAAGGCTACGGACTTAATAAAGGGCATCATCATAGCGTCCGCCAACGACGCTTCCGTAGCGATTGCGGAGCGTCTGTGCGGCAGCCACGAGGCTTTCGTCGCGCTTATGAACGAGCGCGCCGCACAGCTGGGCATGAACGATACCAAGTTTTGTTGCGCGACGGGATTGCCCGACAGCGGCGAGCAGTATTCTACTGCCCGCGATGTCAATATCATGACGAGGCAGCTCATGTCGCACGCTAAGTATTACGACTATGCGGGCATATGGATGGAAGACTATACTCACCCCAGCGGCAGAGTGACGCAGCTGGTCAATACCAACAAGCTCATCAGGGGCTACAGAGGTTGTATCGGCGGCAAGACGGGATTTACCAACGAGGCGGGCTTCTGCCTTTCCGCAGGCGCGGAGCGCGACGGTGTCAAGGTGGCTGCTACGCTTATAGGCGGCAGCGACAGCAAGAAGCGCTTTGCGGAAGTGAGCGCGATGTTCAACTACGCTTTTGCCAACTATAAGAGCGTGACCCTGTATAAGGCAGGCGCGCCGCTGGCGGACAGAGTAGCAATCAAGGGCGGCAAGACGGATAGCATAGCGGTAGCTCCCGCAAGCGATATCGCGGCGTTGATGTCTACAGGCGATAATAAGCCCGAGGTGACGTTCGAGTTTAACGAAGGTCTTAAGGCTCCTATAGCGAAGGGTGACGAAGTGGGACGCGCAATCCTTACCGACGCGTCGTCCAATCAGACGGTCGTGCCGCTTATATCTCTCGACAACGTGGATAAATCCACATTCTGGGACGATATCAAGAGGATACTCGACTTGATGTAATCGACATTAATCGATATTATATGATTGCTCCGACCGCCTCTTATATGGCGGTCGGATTTTTCTATCGACTCGGTAATAGTTTATTGCCGGCATTACGGTATGTCGCCGTTATTCTTTTTCCTTATATTTATTACAGTTTTCAGCAATAAGTCGTCTTGGTAAAGCGGCTGTCAATATCCTAAAAAGGGTTGCCTAAATTAACCGAAAAAAGTATAATATTAAAAGTTTCATAATATTGCGAAGTCATAAAATAAAGACGATTTTGGAGGTTATATGGAGTTATCAACTAAACGCTTGAGCGCATCGATAATGTTGGTTGTCATGCTACTTGTACTTGTTGCGGGTACGGGATTGCTCGTGGGCGTTACCGCTTTTGCGGCAACAGAGAGCGATCATGCCTACAAATACTTCTATGAGCAACTTATCGATGACTCTATGGAGCAAAGATTTTACAAGGCTTTCGAAAGTCTCGCGGGCAGCGGACTGTTCAAGAAGGGAGTATTCCAATACGACCTTGTAGCTAACAATGTTGTGACCGAGGACGAAGCGTCGGTTTACGTCAACGGAAGCACGCGTATGGCAGAGGCTTTCGGCGCGGGGCGCGACGCCTTCTATATGGATCATCCCGATTTATTCTACGCGGACGTATTCTCGACGTCTGTCAGCGCGGGACAAAACGGCAACGGTAATAGCGTGGCTTACCTCGATACGAGCAGAGCGCTCAATACGTACAGAGGCAATCTCAACAGCGAGCAGGCAGTCAATGCCGCTATAGAGAAGTACGAGGCGGAATTGGCAAAGGTTGTAGGCGAAGCCGATAAGAAAGCCGGCGTTAAGGAAAAGGTAGAATATGTCAATAGCTATCTCGCAGAGACTGTTAAGTACGGCTACGGCACGGTAGTGGAGGGCGATCGCAACGTCGATACGGAGAAGGCGGCGTTTATCTTCACATCGTACGGCGCTTTGGTTAATAAGGAGGCCGTATGCGAAGGCTATGCGAAAGCCTTCAAGGCAATCCTTGACAGACTTGGCATACCTTGCGTGTGCGTTCAGGGCTACGCCGACGGCGGCGCGGACGGCACGTACGAGCCTCATATGTGGAACTATGTCCAGGTAGACGGACATTGGTATATGGTAGACCCTACATACAATTCTTCTTCGGGCAAGCAGTGGTTTCTGTGCGGCGGCGAGGCTATGACTTCGACTCACCTCGAGGACGGCTCGGTATCTTCTTCCGGTTATAAACTCAAATATCCCGCCCTTAAGCCTTACGATTACGGCAACGATAAGGACAGCAACGGCATGACCATTATCGGAGAGTATATTGGAGAAGACTCACATAGGCAGTTGGACCTGCACGTGTCCTATGACGGCAAGGGCGCAGCTAAGTTGGAAGAAGAAGGTAAATATCTTTCTTTTCGCGGCGGCGCTGCCAATGAAGAGGGCGGCATCGATTGGACCGATTGGTACAACATAATCGTCTTTAATCAAGCGCTCAAGGATATTTTGGATCAGGACGAATATCCATATCCTATTACAGATACCGAGACGGTTATCAAAAATATGTCGTGGGAATATATACAGTTCGCTTTGATGGACAGCAAGCCCACGCTCAACACGCCTGAGTACGGAGAGAAATATTATATCGGCTACGATAGCGCAACTGTCGATAGGGCGGTGCCTTCGGCAGCTTATCGTAACGAGATGAGGAAGGATCAACTTAATCCTTCTCCCTTCGGCACAGGTTATCCGTCCAATACGGGCTCGTGGCCGTACGACAGGACGTACGATATCACTATAAAGTACTCGGATAAGCTGGAGCGCTTGGACAGAGCTTTGCCCGCAGGATTGGAATTCTATGTTTCCGTATCCAACGACATCGCCCAGGAGAAGGCGAAAATCGAGAACTTTAAGTGGGAAGAGGGCAGCGATACAATCAGCTTTACCTTTACTCCCAGTAGGATGTTCATACATAGCGATACCGCTTATTACTTTACTTTAACTAATGTAGTAGGTAAGAAGAGTCATAAGATTCCCGACCCCGTCATGTATTACTTTAAGGGTAAGAGCGTAGTGTGCAGCAAGGTATTTAACGACGGCAGGCTGTATATGAGCGTATTCGGTACGCCCCAGTTGCTCGATAATTCCGACCTGTCGGTCACCGATTTCAAGGACGAGAACGGCAAGTATTATGCCGAGAGCCAGCGCAGCCAGTTGATGCTTGTCGCAACCAAGAAGGGCGAAACGCAGCAGATGAATGATCTGTTAAAGGACGAGATGGGCGTTCAGAGCGACGACGTAGTCGCATCGTCCACATACGAGATAGATCTGCAGCTGTGCGGAGTGGTGCGCAAGGTCCCCAACGGCAGCTATATGCAGGTGTCATTCGGATTCCCCGAGGGCTACGACGCGAGCGACGCGGGTACGACCTTTAAGATATATCACTATACTCACGACGACGGCGGCAATATTACAGGCGTGGAGGAGATCCCCGTCATCGTTACCGAATACGGATTGATAGCGCAGGTCAAGTCCTTCAGCCCCTTTACAATAGTTCAAATCAAGAACTCAAGCGCGGCGGTAGGCAGTAGCGCTAAGAGCATCTATGCCAATGTCAACGGAGGTATCGGAGGAACCGTCACATCCGAAGGCAAGAGCGGCATTATCGCAGTTGATAAAGATACCGTCGTATATGATATTGCCGCAGCCGACGGATATGTGGTAGGCGCGGTATTGCTCAACGGTAAACTTATAGACGGCAATGACTACAAGGGCGGAAAACTCACGTTGAATAGCGCGGACCTTGCGGCAAGCAATATGTTGGAAGTCAGATTCGTAACGGCGACGTCGGCGGACTATTACAGCGAGCAGGGCGTAAAGCTCGCTTACGGCGGCAGCGTCAGCAAGCCGATAATCGATGATTTTACTCCCCCCCCCGCAAAGAAGAATGTCGTCGGGATAGTGGTAGGAGTATTATGCGGCGTAATAGCGCTGGCTCTGATAGGCTTTGCGATATGGTGGTTCTTAATCAAGAATAAGAAGCAGCCAGCTAAAGAGGCTGCGGCTACCGTTGCTAAGTCCGGCGGCGCCTCCGCTAAGAAGTCTGCTGCCGCGGATAAGACGAGCGTAGCTGCCGCTAAGAAACCTGCGGTTGTTTTAGACAAGACAAGCAGAGCAACGACTGAGAAGCCTGCCGCTGCTGCAAGTAAGTCGAGTAGCGCTACGTCTAAGAAGCCTGCAACGACGGAGAAGAAGTCCGCCTCTGCCGCTAAGGCTGATAATAGCGCAACGCCCGCTAAGAAACCCGCGTCGGCTAAGAACCCCGCATCATCTGCAACTAAGCAGACTAAAGTCAATACGACAGGAAAGGCGACCCCTGCCGCCAAGCCGACAGGCGCTAAGCAAAGCGCGGCTAAACCCGCGGCGTCCGCTAAGAAGCCTACTGTCAAGAAGAAGTAATTTATTTGCCTGAAGGAGAGCGTTTTGTCTCTTCTTTGGGCGATAAGTTGACTTAAGCGATTTTATTGATATTATTAACGACTATTCGGTCGCGCACTATGCGCGATCGAATTTGTTATACGACTTATTTTCGAGCAGAGAATTGACAGATGTTGCAGTCGTATTATTCGACAGTTGCTATGAGCGGTTAATGTATGCGATATCGATGTCGCTGTAAGTTGTTTTCTCTATTACAGCATTTCAGAACGCCGGACTATTAAGACCAAAATCCGCAAGGACTTAATAGACACGTTTAATTATCGGGTATTGCTATATGACGATAAAATGAAAGTCATTTTCAATCTGAAAGGCGAACAGCAAAACGAATTGCTTTTTAACTTGATTTTCCCCGATTACCCCGACGGCGACGGCGTCGAGGTCAAAAACGGAGCAAAAGAAAAAGAAACCGACAATTCGGTTTCTTATTCAGAGGGGTGTGCGTATACCCCCGAAATGGTGGAGATAATAGGACTCGAACCTATGACCTCTCGCATGTGAAGCGAGCGCACTAACCAACTGTGCTATACCTCCAAGCGATAATTATAATAGCACAATATCGTTTGATTTGCAAATGAATTGCAGCTATTTACTTATGCGTATGAAAATGCGCTGGCAATAGAGTATAAATATAGTAGCAAGTCGGGCTTAAGGGCTGATAAACAACTAATAAATCACGACGCGTTAGACGAAAAGCATAGATTTGTATAGGCAGATAAGTGTACATGTATTAGCTTAATTGATGATCATTTTTGCGTTATGTAGCCTATATTTGTATTAATATTTTAACTTTAATATATGTTTATGTCAATATCTTGACGCGGAATTAGTAGAAAAACCAAATATTTCCTCATTATTCTTCTGGAGATGATCATCAATTAAGCTAATTGATGTACATTTTTCGCGATAAGTATTCGTTAATATTTGACATTACTGTAGATAAACAGAACAATTTCGCGTTGTCGTAGATTTACAGTCGGATGACGAATTATTGATTATAGACTGTATATAGGTTAGCTTTGAGTAGAAGATATAGATATATATCTGTGTTTGCTGCGGCGATAGTTATCGTCGCGGTATTGCTATGCTGTTGCTTTATTTCATTTAATAATATCAATGACGTATTTGCTTTTACGACTACCAATATAACGAGCGGAGCGGTAGACGTCGGCGACATATTGCTGGAAGGTTACGCGGAGCGCACGGACGGGAAAGTATTTAATGCCGAGTCGATGACTGCGCTGTATGAGAAGCTTACGGGCAAGACGGGCGCGGAGATAGGCGACGTAGACGCTCTCGGTACGCTTACAGCCAAGCAGATACGGGCTAAGAACGGTAATAAAGACATCGTGCTCACCATGGACGGACAGCAATGGACGGTAACGCATCTAACCAAAGATAACTCGGGCAATACTATAGCGACGTTGTGGCAGGCTACGGAGAGCGCTAGGCATACATGGAATCCTTGGAATGATCTCGCGACGACGTATGCGTATCCGTCTAATATGTACAGTACGAGCTTTGTGAGAGCGGATGCGCTCAATAGCGGCGGCAATGGATATGTGGCAAGTAAAGGCGCCACGACATTGACGAAAGTAGCGCAAAAGGCCGACCATAAATATGCAAGGCTCACAATGCCGTCTGTAAATGGTTCGCTTACTAGCTTTATAGTAAAGCCATCTGCGGTAGCATATCAAGGGAATCAGAATAACAATGTAGGCGGTACAATCGGCAATATGGGCTATACATTGCCCAATGAGGCGTACGGTACGCCGAGCGGGACAGTAAACTGGTATGTGGGTAGCGGAAGGAATATGGACTACTCGAGCAAGAGCGGGTATGCGGATTGGAAAGAGGACTATATATGGTTACCGTCATTAACCGAAACAGGAGTAGATGAGTCTGTCAACGGAATATGGGCATTATCTAATAATCAACGATCCAACTCCGAAAATTCCTGGCTGCGCTCCGGCCGCGTCAATAACGCTGGTGCTGCGTACTACTTGACTGCGGCGGGCAGCTCGTTTGGCAGCTACGATGTTACGAGTAGTTACGCCGTCCGTCCCGCGCTTCACTTAAATCTTGACTTAGCGGCGGAGCATAGCGGCGGTGTTGCGTTGGCAGAGCCTACCGATGTATCTGTAGAGTATAAGGGCACAACGCTCACATTGGACGATGTGGCGGATGAGCAAAAGAAGTGGTTTGATTCCAATAAGATAAACATAGATTATGCAGGCGCCGTAGGAAGCAATGGCGGGGCTAATGCTATATTGGACGCAGACACATATAGGGTCAAGGCAGAAATTAAGGCAGAACTTGCAGCGGACGGACTTACTTTCGACGGCACGCCCGATACATCGGTAGGCGAGAGCGATACGGTAAGGTACTTTAACTTTACGGTAACCAAGAAGAAGATAGGTATAACGGCTGCTTTGGATAGCGGAGGGCTGCCGACTGTCACATTAAACAATGCGGGCGACATATATAGCGGAGATACCGCAGCTAACGGGCGTGCGCCTAACTTTGGTTTTACGTATACGTCGAGCGGAGGGCAGGAGTATGACGATTTGCCTACCGCGGTGGGCACATATACGGCTACGGCTAAGATAACTAACGAGTGTAACTACGAGATAGATACAGGAAGCAGTACGCTGTCGGTTACTTTTAAGATAGATAAGAGATCTATAGCTAAGCCCGCACTGTCGGGACAGGTTAGTAAGCCATACAGCGGCGTAGCGCAGAGCTTCACCTTGCAGGGCGTCACTGCGGACGTGTCTTTGACATTGCCCGACGGCGTTACCTATGCGGACGGCAAGCTAAACGTCAAAGACGCGGGCGCGTATAAGATACGCGTAGCCTTGACGGATAACGGCGTATCCACGCAGTGGGCGGACGGAAGCATTGCGGCGTATGAGGTGAGTATCACTATCACCAAGAAGCCGCTAAACATCACTATAACCGCGCCCTCGTCCTGGAAAGTAGGGGATACGCCTACAATTACCATAGTCGGGGATAGTCTTGCCGCCGATACTACGGAGCTGTATATCTACTATTGCAAGCACGGCTCGGCTACTAAGTATGACGATATCAACGACAATAAGGTAATCGAGGGTAAGAAACGCACTATCGTAATGCCCGTACTCGACCAAGGCGACTATTATATCGGCGTAGAGCTGTTCGGAGATAAGCAAGGCAACAGCAACTACGAGATACTTGCTGGAGTAAAGACGCACGAGTTTAAGGTACTGGGCAATGAGATAACCTTTACCGAGGACGATATCAAGTGGCAGTACAATAACACGCCTATCGTTAATACAGATAATTTTAAGTTGACATATACGGGTAGTATATTCCGCTTCAGTATAGACGACAGCGGACTTAAGGATATGGGCGTAAAGATAGACACCACCAAGGGCATAAACGGCTACAGCGGCGACGTACAGGCTACCAATGCCAAGAGCGACACATACAGCGTAACGGTGTATATCACAGAGTATGACAGCACCTTTAACGAGTTCGACGCGCAGTATATATTGACATATACCATAGAGAAGGCAAAGTACGACCTATCGGGCTTGAGCTGGAACTATAACGACAGCAATCCGCTGCAGTTCGTAGCAGGCAAGGCACAGGGCATAACGCTAACGGGCAGTCTGCCCACGGGCTTGACCGCTACGTACGCCGGTAACGGCAATATCCCCGTAGGCAATTATAATACTACGGTCAGCTTTAACGTGTCCGACGCGGTCAACTACTACAAGCCTGCATCTAACGATACTAATAGCTACCTCGGCAGCTTCGAGTGGAGCAAGGCATGGCGCATAGTTAAGGCGACGATAACATGCTCATGGAAAGAGGACGACAGAGAGGACGCGGAGACATATAACTTGCCCATATTGCAGAGCATAGGCAGCCTCGATGTGGACAGCATGGTAACGTATAAGTACTACGACTATACGGGCGGAGTAAAGGGCGAGGAAGTCAATCCCATAGAGATAGATACCAACTCGGAGCGCAGATATCTTGCGATAGCCGAGCTTAAGCCCGAGTATACTAATAATTATGAGCTCGAGGGCAACGAGTACGACTTTACGGTAGGCGTTAACAGATACCCCGTCAAACTCAAGATGGACATAGACGGACAGACGTTGCCCTATAGACCCGAGGGATACACGCCTAACGTAACGGTAGAGAGCGCTGGCGGCTTGACGCTGGACGCGATAACTCTAACCTATTACAAGGACGGAGCAACGGGCGGCAGTACATCTATACCCGTAGCGGTAGGTAAGTACGTAGTAAAGGCGGAACTCAAATACGGCGGAGACGCCAACTATATCGAGAATGGCGAATTTTCCTTCGAGATAGTAAAGGCTGATATAGATGTATCTAATATTAAGTGGCAGTACAGTCACGGCGATGTTACCGCGACGTACGACGCAGTGCAAGGCAAGTGGCTGCTTGCGGACGGCACGGAAGCAAGCGCATTTGTGTATGACGGTACGGCTCATGTTATCAGCTTAATAGGCGCGGACAGCTTGATTGCAGGTATAAGCGTAGCGACTTCGGGCAACTTGAGCGAGAGCAACGCGGGCGGCTATACCGCAAGTGCGACGTTTACGTACGACGCGGACTGTTACAATGCTCCCGACTTCGTGACGTCGCTTAGCTGGACAGTCAATAAGGCGATAGTAAATACAAGCGCTATCGTATGGGGCTACGTAGATAAGGACGGCAACGAGCTCAAATATACAGACGCGTTCGTATATACGCGCATAAGCGGAGCGGCTGTAGAGTACAGCGTTAAGTTGATTAATCTGCCCGATGCGCTTAAGGACTGCATTACCTATAGCGGCGACTACGCCAAGAGCGAAGCGGGCACGCATCGCGCAAGATACAGCGTAGACGCTAATAAGTTCGATAGCGATAACTGCGAGCAATATGTCATGCCGAGCGGCTTGGGCAGCTCCTTTGATTGGGTAATCTCGCCCCGTACGATAGATACGCCCGTGTACGACAACAGTTGGGCTAAGTTTGATGACGAAGTCCATGACTTCGCGGATATGTTCGGCTTGCCCGAGGACTGGAGCGAGTACGTAAGCATAACAATTAAGTATAACGGCGAAGCGTATAACGGTCTCGAGGGCGAGGACTTTACAGACGTAGCAGGCAAGGCATATAAGGGCTACAACGCGGGCGAGTACAAGGTGAGCTTTGCGCTTATTAACGGCGGCAATAACTTGTTATTCCGCAGCAGACCTCAACAGGATATGCCCGTAAGCGTAACAAAA
Organism: uncultured Christensenella sp.; assembly: GCA_910583735.1. Classification (GTDB taxonomy): domain Bacteria; phylum Bacillota; class Clostridia; order Christensenellales; family UBA3700; genus Alloclostridium. The sequence continues at coordinate 71,936 of CAJTXS010000006.1, forward strand.
GATAAGTTTACTGTAGAGGGCTGGATAGATAATGACGAGTATTCGGTAGTAGACGGTGTACTTCCGTCCTACTACGACTACCGCTACACCGACGAGGACGGCAACGTGCTTACAACCAGCGATATGGAAGCGGGCGGCTATTACTACCGTGAGGTATGCGTCAAGGATAGGTACGCTGTCAATGCGGAAGTGGACGGCGATTATCGCTATAGGTTCATGATGTCGTTAAACCCCGGAACGGAGCAGAAGCCCGTAGCTAAGCCCACATTGCCCATCGACGGCAGCAAGGTGGTATATTATAACGGCAGCGAAAGAGCATTCGACGCGGCAACGCTCGCGGAGCTGTTCGGCTTGACGGGCTTTAACTCCGAGTATATGGAGATAGTCTACGAGGACGCGGACGGTACAGCCAAGACGGGCGA
>CAJTXS010000007.1 GCA_910583735.1 uncultured Christensenella sp.
ACGTCGTATATTTAGAGTAGAGAAAGTTAACTAAACTATTCGCAAAACACAAGTTTTGCGAATAGTTACGGGTAAATATACATAAAATATGCTTATAATTAAATATTTTTGCTTTTATATCGGCGTTGTGATATTATTATATTATGGATAACGATTATTTTTCCGAGCGCGATAAAGCTAATACAATTAAGCTTCGCACCATAATAAGAAATGAATTGCCTGCTATATGCAATGAGTTTTTTATCGGAATACAGACAAATACCACTGTGCTTACAAGGCTTGCTTATGCGCAGGATTTGTGTATATTTTTTGATTTTCTTTTTAAGGAAATTAATGAGTTTGCTTGTAATGATAAATCTGCGTTCACATTTGCCGATCTTAACTTAGTTACGGCAACTCATATCGAAATATATATGGATTATTTATCCTATTATAAGTACGAAGGCCGAGAATATCGCAATTCACTTAAAACAAAAGCCAGAAAACTGTCTTCCGTTAAGGCTTTTTTTAAGTATTTCTACAATAAAGATAGGATTTCATCCAATCCGGCGTCAAAAGTTCCGTCGCCGAAATTGAAAGATAAGCCCATTATCAGATTAGATACAGACGAAGTATCTGAATTATTGGTTAAATTGGATGAAAATTCTTCTTGCGATATTACCAAGCGACAGCATTCTTACAGAAATAAAACCAGGAAGCGAGACATTGCGATAATTAGCCTATTTTTGGGGACAGGAATACGTATCAGCGAATTGGTAGGATTGGACATTAAGGATATAGATTTTAAGAACAACGCATTCAAATTGACTAGAAAAGGCGGCGCGCAGACAATATTGTATTTTACTGCTGAGGTTGCCAATGCCTTGGTAGATTATCTCGACGAACGAGAGATAAATAAGCTCATTGAAGGCTATCCTGCTCTGTTTCTTTCATTGCAGAATAGGCGTATAACGCCTCGAGCTGTGGAGATATTGGTAAAAAAGTATGCTGTAGAAGTAACTCCGCTTAAGAAAATAACACCGCATAAGCTAAGGAGTACGTTCGGCACAAATCTATATGCTCAGACCAATGATATTTATGTTGTCGGAGAGATTTTAGGACACAAAGATATCAATACTACGAAGAGACATTATGCTGCAATCAGCGAAGATATTAAGCGCGCAGCTGCCGAAAAAGTAAAATTGCGTGATAAATAATTAAAAATAACGCTTGCAAATTGTGAACATATGTGCTATTATGTTCACATAGATATCTAATTAACGGACGGTTTAACTAATATGGCTGCTAAGTCAGATGAAAAGGAATATCAGACGCTTAAGTTTATCAACGACTTTATTGTCGCTAATAATTATCCGCCGAGCGTCAGGGAGATATGTTCAAGCGTAGGCTTTAAGTCTACAGCATCTGCGCAGTATTATCTAAATAAATTGGAAAATAGCGGTCGTATTCGACGTAATTTCGGTAAGAACCGCACTATAGAGATTACGGATCCCGAATTTATTTTGTCGGCAAATGCGCAAAGCGTCGACTATGACGAGCTTAATATGGTGCAAGTCCCCTTTCTCGGCAATATTGCTGCTGGAGAACCGTTGTTCGCTGGCGTTGAGGAAGGCGAAAGCATGACTATATCCAAAGAATATTTTGATTATAGCGGTAATTTGTTTATACTTAAGGTAAAGGGTGAATCGATGGTTAATGCAGGTATACTCAACGGAGACTCAGTAATCATCAGACAACAGCCTGTCGCTGCGGAAGGTCAAATAATTGCGGCAATGATTGATAATTGCGAAGTTACGCTTAAGCGCTTTTATAAAGAAAGAGATCATATAAGGCTCAAGCCTGAGAATGATTATATGGACGACATAATTGTAGACAGCACTCACCCGTTCAGCATTCTCGGTGTTGCTGTAGGTCTAATGCGCAACAGCATCAGATAATTTTTATATTTTATCTCTCAATTGATAGTTGCCATATTCGGATAAATTAATTTAAGATAATTAAATTAGCGTTTATAAAGGCGGTAATTAATTTATTATGCTCTATTTTTACGGTTATGCGCTTAATGCGCAGCACAGTAGAATGATTTTTCACATCATAATATTCTTTGCATTATCCGGCTCACTTAAAGCGCCGGATAGGATATTATCGATTTTATAATTAATTAATAAAAATAGCGATAGCATAATATTTTTTTATAATTCTTGGCATTAGCTTGTCGTTCATATGCCTCAATACACTTATGTAAATCGGCAATTTACAAATTTCCTTAAGCTCTTTAGTATATTTTTAATTAAAAATTAAATATTAAATTGACAATATGACAATAAAATAAGCTACTGTATAAGTAAATAATTATATTAATATTCTATATACAAGTAGTTATTTTTAATACCTTTTTTACCAAACAAAGCATAGGTTACCAATTCGCAACCTTATAAGTCATGATTAAAATAAAAGAAGTGTCGTTATTGGCGACACTGAATATCTATTTTATATGCTTATAGCCTCTAAGCAGTACATTATTGCGAGCTTTGCATGTTCGTATGTCAATGCGCCCTGGATATACGCAGTATAAGGCTCAGTCAGCGGCGAATCGGCAGATAACTCGATTGATGCGCCTGCAACGAATGTTCCTGCAGCCATTATTACTTGAGTATCGTAACCGGGCATATCCCATGGGAACGGCACGACATTGCTATCGATTGGCGAAGCTTTTTGTATGGCTCGTATGAATTCAATTGCCTTATCCTTGCTACCGAATTTAATCGAGCAAATTATATCAGAAGGAATTACAGACGGGCTTGGCAGAGTCTCGTACCCCAAATCCGCAAATACTTGTGAAAATAGCATTGCAGACTTAAGCGCGCATGATACTACGTGCGGAGCGCAGAATAATCCTTGATAAAATGTCCTGTAACCTGCGGCGTATGAGCCGACTTCCATACCTATAGACGGAGCGGTAAGCCTTGCTGCTACTTGATCGACTAAGAATTTTTTACCGCATATATAACCGCCTGTAGGCGCTATGCCGCCGCCTGGATTTTTAATCAGCGAACCGGCTATTATGTCAACATTATTTTCCGTAGGTTCGGTATAGTCGGTAAATTCGCCGTAGCAATTGTCGCACATTATAATTGTATTAGGGCTTATTGACTTGACTAAATCCGCAGCCTTTTTAATCTGCTCGATTGTCAATGCATTGCGCCACTCGTAGCCTCTCGAGCGTCCTATAAAGACAAGTTTAATGTTATTATTCCTGAGTGAATCCTCTATCGATGTATAGTTAATGTCTCCGTTAATTAAATCAATTTGCTTGTAATTTATGCCGTAATCGCGTAGCGAACCGTTGCCCTTACCGCTGATTATTGTCTGCAAGGTATCGTAAGGGGCTCCGGAAACGGATAACATTGTATCGCCGGTTTTCAGTAAGCCGAATAAAGTCAAAGATAAAGCATGAGTGCCGGATACAATCATGGGACTTACGATTGCAGTTTCCGCGCCGAAAATTTGAGCTGCTAACTTACACAGCGTATCCCGTCCTATATCGTCGTATCCGTATCCGTTTGTGCCGGAAAAATGCCTTTGACCTATAGCATTGTCTCTAAACGCATCCAAAACTTTGCTTTGATTGAACAAAGCGATTCGATCTACTTCGGCAAATGCGTCTTTCAATTTATTTTCCGCAGTTGTTAATATTTTAACAATGTCATTATTTAAGGTCATTACCGTTCACATTCCTTTTTATATCCGTTAACTATTTGCAAAGCCATTGACATAGCTTCGTTATATTCATTTCCTATATTATACCACATCGCGTCTTTGTACTTTTTCAGCCAAGTAATTTGCCTTTTTGCATAACGCTTAGTATTGAGTATGATAGCGTCCTTTACGTCATCAAGGCTTGCTTGACCTTCGAAATATAATCTAAATTCCTTATATCCTATCGCCTGCATGCACTGATTGTCCCAGTCTAAACCTTTCTTCAGCAGACAGTCTACTTCGTCAAATAGCCCGTTATTCCACATTTTGTTGACGCGAGCCTCTATGCGATTGTATATTATATCTCTGCAGTTGGTCAATGCAATGATATGCGGTTTATAAGTCGTATTGGGAACTCTTTCGCAATATTGACTCTTGCTCTTGCCGTTGACTTCGTATATCTCCAATGCTCTCAACAAGCGCTTGGTATTGTTGGGATGTATTTTTTTCGCGTCATCGGGATCTATCTCTCGCAGTCTGTTATACATGACATCCTTGCCGTACTTGATAAAATCTTCTTCTAACTTAGCTCTGATTGCATCATCTCTGTTGCTGATAAAAGACAATGAATACACAAAAGAGTCTATGTATAATCCCGTTCCGCCAACAACTATGGGATTATTTTTTCTATTGATTATATCTGATATACAGGCTGATGCCAGCTTTGCATATTGAGCGACGCTGAACTCTTCGGTAGGCTCTACAACGTCTATCATGTGATGTGTAATGCCTTTTGTTTCTGAAGGCATTACCTTAGCGGTGCCTATATCAAGCCCCTTATATATCTGCATGCTGTCGCAGGAGATGACTTCGCCTTGTACTTTTTGCGCTAATTCTATTGCGAAATCACTTTTTCCCGTGCCTGTAGGACCCGCAATTATCAATAAATCGCGCTTAGTGTCGCTATTCATGCTTTAGATTATCCTCTTGAACAATTTGTCTAAGTCGTTTCTCGTATATTCAAGGACCGCAGGTCTTCCGTGAGGACATTGCATGGGAATACCGTTGTCCATGTTGCCGAATAACTTAACGATATTGGCATTGGACAGTCTGTCTCCGCTTTTAATAGCGCGTTTACATGCGCGTTGCATTAGATTTTCTTTAAGCATATCGGACAATTTTATGGCGCCAATCTTGCCTTTATCGTTGCATATATCATTGAAGAAAGCGTCTAAATCCAAGCCCGTAAGGACGTAGGGAATTGCCGAAATCTTATAGTTAAGTCCTCCGAACTCTTCGATTTCAAATCCTATTGCGCGAAGCTCGCCGATTATCTTGGCAATAAATTCATATTGTTCGGAATCGGCGTCAAAGACAAAGGGCACAAGCAGTTGCTGCGATGAAACGGACATGTTTTCAACTTGCTTAACATATTCGTCGTATATGAATTTCTCATGAACGGCGTGCTGATCTATTAAGTATACCCTATCTTTTCGCTCGATTATCAAATATGTCTTGAATATCTGTCCTATTACGGCATAATCCCCCGACAATTCTTTGTCTACTGCTTCGAGCAGCGGAGATGACATCTTATATAATGATTTATCCGTAGTCGACCGATTGTATTGAGGAGGCTGAGCAACCATGGTCTTTCTTACAGTCTTCGCAGACTCGACATATGTATTAACATTGGAGAATTTCTCTTTTAATTTATCGGATAATGATGATTGTCTTTCCTTTGTATCTAATATATTAGTATCGCTTGATATTCTTATTTTCTGCGAATTATCTTGTGCAGCGTTACCATATTGCTCGGGTAATTTATGCGGATAATCTTGTCCTACCTTATTAGCATTAGCCAAATATGTACTTATTTGTTCTGAATTAGCTGTTATTTCATAATTATCCGAACTTTTATCAATGATATTTGATATATTCGACTGAGAGGTTGACTTGACAAAAACGTTGTTTTCCGTTTCCCTACTGTCCGACAGCTTGAGATAAGAAGTCTGCTCTGCAAGAGCCGACATTGCGAATTTGTATACTGCCGCAAAGACTTTGTTGCTGTCTTTGAATCTTACTTCTCTCTTGTTGGGATGAACGTTGACGTCGAGTTGATCGATCGGCATGTCGATATTGAGCACGTATACGGGATAGGTGCGCTTCATTAGTGTGGTTCCATATGCTTGCGATACGGCTGTCGATATTATATTATTGGCAATAACTCTTCCGTTAATGATTGCCGTCTGATAATTCCTGTTATGCTTGCCGTATCCCTGTTTGCCTATGTATCCGCATATAGAAATATCTCCTACGGAGCGTCTATGCTCTGTCAGATTTTCGGCGATTTCGCTTCCGTACACGGCATAGATTGCATTAATCAGTCCGTTGGATGTGTTGAATATCTGCTCTCCGTCTGCAATATATGTAAAGGATATATCGGGATTGGAAAGTATCAACTGGCTTACGGTGTAAGTAACGTCTTTTTCTTCTTGCTTCGGCTTTTTCAAGAACTTCAGTCTGACGGGAGTATTAAAGAAAATATCTTTAATCTCGGTTGTGGTGCCTTGTCCTCTGCCGCAAGGGCTGATATCTTCTACTGTTCCGCCGTTAACGCGCAAGCTGAATGCTCCGCCTTCTCCGCTGCACGAGGTCAATGTCATCTTGGAGACTGCGGCAATAGATGCCAAAGCCTCGCCTCTGAATCCCAATGTATTGATCTTGAACAGGTCGTCTGCGTTGACAATTTTAGAAGTAGCATGCGGCATTACCGCTCTTGTGAGATCTTCTTTGTCCATTCCGCAACCGTTGTCGCTGATGCGGATATATGAAATGCCTCCGTCGCTTATCTCGATGCTGATGCTGTCGGCACCCGCGTCAATACTGTTCTCAATCAGCTCTTTGACAACGCTTGAGGGTCTTTCGACCACTTCGCCTGCCGCTATCTTGTTGTATATATCCGGTTTAAGAATATTAATCTTAGCCATAATTTCTCCTCATCTTATATTTGTCGCTTAGCAGAATCGACAAGCTCGTGCAGTATTGAAAATGCCTGAATGGGCGAAAGCGTATCTATATCGATTGCTTTGAGTTTATCTCTGAAAGTGTTGTTGTCGCATATGGCGATCAAGCTGTCTGCATCGGAGGAATCGTCGAGAGACAAAGGAGAATTTTCAAGTTGCTTGGATATCTCCTTGGCGCGAGTGATAACCGATTTAGGTATGCCCGCAAGTCCCGCGACCTCTATGCCGAAACTCTTGTTGGTGCCTCCGCGCATGATTTTATGTAAGAATATTACGGAATTTTTACTCTCCGCGGCGGTGACTTTGTAGTTGCGGACTCCTTCGATTCTGCCCTCGAGTTCGGTCAATTCGTGGTAATGCGTGGAGAAAAGCGTCTTGCATTTAATGCGTTTTGCGATATCCTCTACCACTGCGCCCGCAATAGACAAGCCGTCGAATGTAGATGTGCCTCTGCCGATTTCGTCCAGCACTACCAGACTGGATATTGTAGCTCGTTGTAATATGGTCGCAACCTCTATCATCTCTACCATAAAGGTGCTTTGTCCGTACGATAGGTCGTCGGAAGCGCCTATACGCGTAAAAATTCTGTCTGCTATAGCAATCTTTGCGCTTTTAGCGGGCACATAGCACCCGATGTGCGCCATTAGAGTTATCAACGCGATCTGTCGCATATAGGTGCTCTTACCTGCCATATTTGGACCGGTTATTATCATCATTCTTTCTTGCGAGCAATCCAGCGAGCAGTCGTTGGGAACGAAGTCGTTTCTTTTTAGCAACTTTTCTACCACCGGGTGACGTCCGCCGATTATAGATGTGGATAAGTCATCCGATATTATAGGCTTACAATATCCGTTCTCCAGCGCGACGACCGCAAATGACAGCAATGTATCGAGAGCTGCGATATTGCGAGATGTGGATTGCAGCTCGGGGATAAATGCCGACACTTCTTTTTTTACGTCGTCGAATATTTTTAGCTCCAATTCGAGAGCCTTTTCGGTGCTGCCGAGCACCTTATCCTCTATTTGCTTGAGCTCTTCGGTAATATAGCGCTCGCCAGTAGTAAGGGTCTGTTTTCTGATGTAACGCATCGAAGGTACTTTGCCTACGCTGCCTTTGGCTACTTCGATATAGTATCCGAATACTTTGTTATAGGAGATTTTAAGATTCTTAATCCCCGTCAACTCGCGCTCTTGAGCCTCAAGGCGCGTGAGCCATTGCGTGCTTTCCCTACCTGCATTGCGATACGAGTCGAGATCGGAGGAGAAGCCTTCTTTAATAATCCCGCCGTCTTTAACGGTGACGGGCGCTTTCTCGTCTATAGTATCGGAAATCAGCAAGCAGATATCGGACAGCTCGAAAATATTTCCGTTAATGCGCCTTAAGTATTCGGCTGACATGGTATCGAGTATATTTTTGAGCGCAGGAATGTTTTTAAGAGATTCTCCTATCGATAGCAGGTCTCTCGGGGAAATGGTGCCGTAGGATAATCTACTTGCGAGCCTTTCTATATCTTTAACGGATTTAAGAAGTTGCAAAAGCGTATTTCGCTCGGATGTCTTGCTTATCAACTCCTCTACGCTGTCCAATCTTTCCTGTATTCTCTTTTTATTGCGAAGCGGCTGCTCTATCCATCGGCGCAGATTTCTTGCTCCCATATTGGTGCGTGTACTGTCGAGCACCCACAATAAAGACGCTTTGCGCTTGGAATCGCGCGCATTTTGCAGCAATTCGAGGTTAGTACGCGTATTGCTGTCCATATTGAGGTAATTATTGTTTTGTCTGTAGCTGATGCTGTTGATATGCGACAGCGATCTCTTCTGCGTCTCGTTGACGTAAGCTATGAGGGCGCCGCAGGCGCTTATCGCATAATTTTTACCTTCTAATTCAAAGGCGCTCAAGGTTGCTACGCCGAAGTGTTTTTTCAATGTTTCGTTTGCCCTGGATAATGTAAATTCTCCTTCGATATACTTAGAGAATTTAGGCATTCTGCCCGCTTTAACTGAAGAAAAACCGCAACTTATGCCGTATACATATTCGTCGCAGATTATCTCGGCGGGAGAAATATTCACGAGCATATCGTCCATGCCGTCCAGCTTGGTCGCCTTATCCTCATATACGGAAAATTCACCCGTAGATATATCCAGCCATGCAAGCGCATAGCGCTCGTTGTCGCCGTGGCAGCAAGCTATATAATTATTTTTCTTCTCTTCGAGCAGAGAGTCCTCTATTACCGTACCGGGAGTAATTACTCTTACTACGTCCCTATCCACCATCTTGCCGCCCGTATCTTTAGGCGTGTTAAGCTGCTCGCACACGGCGACTTTATGACCCATGCCGATTAATTTTGCAATATATGTATCCGCTGCGTGATATGGAACGCCGCACATGGGCGCGCGCTCCTCCAGTCCGCAATTACGTCCCGTAAGCGTGAGGTCGAGCAACTCCGACGCCAATACCGCGTCGTCAAAGAACATCTCATAAAAGTCGCCGAGTCTGTAAAAGACAATGCAATCTTTATATTTTTCTTTCAGCTCGAGATAAGAGCGCATCATTAAAGAGGGTTGTTTAGTCGTAGTCATATCAATTAATTACCTTTCCGAATAACGACGCGGATTTAGAACTCTCTATCTCTACGTCGAAAAATTTTCCTATGTCCCCTATATTGCCGCTAAAAGTCACCATTCTGCCGCAGTCGGTTCTGCCGCACACTAAATTATCGTGCTTGGGCGCCATGTCCTCGCACAGTACTCTGCACGTCCTTCCCTCGTAAGTCTTGGATACTTCTTTGGTGATTTTGTTTTGGAGCGCTACAAGGCGCATGATTCTATCTTTAGCGATCAAGGGATCGATTTGCGGCATAGCTGCGGCGGGAGTGCCTTTTCTTACGGAATATACGAATGTAAATGCGCCGGAATACTTTACTCTTTCAACAAGATCGAGTGTATCGAGGAAGTCCGCTTCCTCTTCGTAAGGGAATCCGACCATAATATCCGAAGTAATTCCGCAATTGGGTATTTTTGCCCTTATTTGGTCGATAATATCGAGATAATCTGCGCGGGTATAATGTCTGTTCATTAATTTCAATATTTTATCCGAGCCCGATTGAACGGGAAGATGAATATTGTTACATATATTTTTTGAGCCTGCTATCACATCTATTAGGTCGCGGCTGAAGTCCTTTGGATGAGAAGTCATGAATCTGATTCTATGATCGCCGCTAAACGATGCGAGTTTTTCCAGTAAATCCACAAAGCCGTGCTTGAGACCGATATCGTTGCCGTAGGAATTGACATTTTGACCAAGCAGCGTAATTTCCTTGTATCCCGCATCGAGCATGGCTTTGAATTCATCTATCACAGCGGCGGGGTGTCTGCTCCTCTCTCTGCCTCGAACATACGGCACGATGCAGTATGTGCAAAAATTATTGCAGCCGTACATGATATTGATCCATGCATTGGTGCCGCTTGTGCGATAGATAGGTAGATTTTCGTTGATCGCAGGGTTTTCATTGTCATCTATTGCTATTACGGGCTTTCTCGCTTCGGTAAATTGCGTTATATATTCTCCCAGCTTGTCAAGATTGTTGGTGCCTATTACGATATCGACGAAAGGTAAACGGCTTCTTAACGATTCGCCGGCTTTTTCTTGTTGAGTCATGCAGCCCATTACCGCAATGATAAGGTTGCGATTGGCTTTTTTATACTTTTTAGCGGCGCCGATATTGCCTATGGCGCGCTTTTCCGCATTGTCGCGTATGCAGCATGTATTATATAAAAGCAGATCGGCATCCGCTTCATCGAGACACGGCTCATAACCTAAAGTTTTGAGTATTCCGGCGGCCTTTTCCGACTCGTGCACGTTCATCTGGCAACCGTATGTAATTATCTTATACTTTTGCATATAACAATTATAGCCGTAAAGGCGGAAATTTTCAAGTAAACGATACGCGTGCGGGTGTAATTATGAAAGAAAATATTTATAAAAAAAATAAGAGACCGCTTCTGATTAAGATTTTCATAGGTCTAATCATTGCTTTGCTGACGGTATGTATCGTGGGTGTGTTGTCTGCCGTATGTATTCTGTATACCGGAAGCGAAAAAATAGACGCGGACAAGCTAATGTCTGCCAATGCTCGCATTACCGTACGCAATACGCACGGCGGAGAATTATCTCTGCCCGCGACTTACGATAGAAATATTTCCGCGCAGGACATACCGGAAAATATAAAGAAAGCATTTATATCGTTGGAGGATAAGAGATTTTATAAGCATCACGGCTTAGATTACGTACGCATAGGCGGCGCAATGATGCATAACGTATCCGCAGGCAAGATGAAAGAGGGCGGCTCTACCATTTCGCAGCAGTTAATAAAGAACACGCACTTATCCTCCGAAAAAAGTTTTAATCGAAAGATAGAAGAGGCAAGGCTTGCGATACAGCTCGAGAGACAATACGAGAAGGACGACATACTTGCCATGTATCTTAATGTGCTCTACTTCGGTAGCGGAGTATACGGAGTAAAGAATGCTTCTCGGGTGTTCTTTGATAAGGATATATCGCAGATATCAATAGCGGAAAGCGCTATCCTTGCGGGTATTGTCAAGAGTCCTACTAAATATAATCCTATCAATAATTACGACAACTGCATGGATAGAAAAGATGTAGTACTCGGCGTAATGCTTAAATGCGATGCTATATCCGACGATGAATACAATGAGGCGAAAAACTGCAATATTACTATAAAAAAGTATGTAAATGAGAATAATTCAGCCGATAAATATCTAATATCTGCTATGGAAGAGAGTTGCGAAATACTTGGATTGACCATGCAGCAGCTTGTATATGCCGACTATACCATAGACACATATATGGATAACAACGCTATGAATGCCCTAACCTTATCTGTTGGCAATAAGGCGCTGTATATTGCTAATGAACAAGGTAATATCCCCGACGGAATGGGCATTATCGCAGATAATACAACATGCGGAATAAAGGCGTTCTATGCTAACTGCGATTATTCTCCTCGTACTACACGCAGGCAACCGGCATCTACAATCAAGCCTCTGGCCTGTTATCTCCCTGCAATAGAGCAAGGCGTTATTTCTCCCGCCAGTATAATTAAGGATGAGGCAATAGATATCGGCGGCTATAGTCCGCAAAATTACGGCGGAGAATATTACGGAAATGTTTCGGCTCGATTTGCATTGGAAAAGTCTTTGAACATACCTGCGGTAAAGATAATGGACAGCATAGGCATAGACTTGAGTTGCGAAATGCTAAAGGCATTGGGTATTCAGTTGGATGCAAAGGATTATAATTATTCCACTGCTCTCGGCGGAATGACTTACGGTGTGACGGCGACAGAGCTTATAGGCGGATATATGACGATTGCTAACGGCGGATTATATGCCCGTCCTACTTTTATAAAAAAAATTACTGATAGTGTCGGAAATGTAATTTATCAACATATATGCGATAAAAAGCGCATTGTATCGCCTCAATCCGCCTATTTGATGACGGATATGCTATCAGGTGTAGTTAAACAAGGCACGGCGATTAAGATGTCCGATATAGGGTGTGATATTGCCGCCAAGACAGGGACCGTAGCGTGCAAAAGCGACTCGCAATATAATACCGACGCCTATAATATAAGTTATTCCTCGTCGGACACTCTTGCAGTATGGCAAGGTAATCTATGCGGAAAGGCGGAATATATGTTGTCGGGTAAAGTCACTGGCGGCGGATGTCCTACTCTAATAGCGGCTTCAGTATACAGACAGCTTTATCACGATGCGTCATCGCTCTCCGGCTTCAGTATGCCGGACGGAATAGCTCAAGTAAATCTCGATAAGGTATCTTATGACGAGGGCGAATTGATATTGGCAAGCGAGCTTGCGCCTCAAAGGAGCGTAGTAACCGAGATATTTAATACGTCTAATATGCCTATGTTGAAGGATACGACATACGATAATCCTTGTCTGAATAATTATAATGTGATATTGGAAAACGATGTATTGCATATTGATATCGAAGCTAATCCCAGACTTAACTATAGGATAATTAAGCAATCTCTTTTAACGAGGCAGCAAGCCGTTGCAGAGCTGAATAGCGGAGAAAAGCAATATATAGTAGATGTCGAATATACTCCCGGTTTTTTCGGAGATAAGGTAATTATAATTCCTTACTACCTCGATGACGATAATATAGAACATATAGGTTATCCCGTTCATGTCGCGGGATAACCTATATAAAACGCTCGAGATAGAATTAAATAGGCTTAATTATTCTTAATTAAGCCGTATTTTATAATTAATTAAAGGGTTTTTAGATGTTGGATCCTTTTGTATTACCAATCGTTGCTATTGTGTATTATTGACTGCGACTTCTCTGCCGATTGTATATCAGGCAAGTTGTATATCAGGCAAGATGTCGCCGCATCATATTAAGGACCTTTGTTTCTATGCGCGATACCTGTACTTGCGATACTCCGAGCACAGACGCGATTTCGCTCTGCGTCTTATCTCTGTAATAGCGCAGAATAATTACGGTCTTTTCTCTCTCCGGTAACTCCTCAAGCAGTTTCTTAAGTAAGATTTTGTCAATAAGTTCGTCGCTGTCGTCTTCAGACGGCAACTTATCCATTACGCACTGCCCGCTCTCATCGTCATATTTCTCATACAGCGATACGGGATACTTATTGCTGTCCATTGCAAATATTATCTCTTGCCGGTCTACTTCGAAGTATTCGGCTAAATGTTCGATACTTGGCGAATGTCCGTTAAGTTGCAGATAGTCATCCATATAAGCGTGCAATTTGGTAGACAGAGTCTTGAGCGCGCGACTTACCTTCACTGCGCCATCGTCGCGAATAAACCTTTTAATCTCACCTGCTATCATAGGGACTGCATAGGTAGAAAACTTAACGCCATATGACGCGTCGAAATTGTTGATAGCCTTAACTAACCCCATACAGCCCAGTTGCATGAGATCCTCGTAGTCAATCTGAGCATTCTTATAGCGCTTTACGATGCTTTTAATCAGTGGAAGATTGGAAGTAATCAGCGTAGCCTTACTATCGTCGTCTCCCTTTTGAGCATTCTCAATCAGCTTGATTGTGTCCTCGTGTGCCAACATCTTTCTGACCTCTGATAATTTTAGTCATAGTGACCGTCGTGCCCCTATCTGCCGAAGAAGTAACTGCCACATCGTCCATGAAAGTACGCATTAACGTAAAGCCCATTCCGCTTCTTTCTTGCTCCGGCTTAGTGGTAAAGAAAGGTTCCATAGCTTTATCTACGTCTTCGATGCCCCGTCCGTTGTCGGATACGGTGATTATGGCGGTATTATTTCCGTCGATTGCGACACTTAGGTCTATGTATTGGCTTTCATCTCCTTCATAGCCGTGCACTATGCTGTTGGTAACTGCTTCGGATACGGCAGTTTTGATATCGTTAATCTCTTCGATTGTAGGATTGAGCGATACGCAAAATGCTGCGACGCACGATCTTGCAAAGGCTTCGTTGGAACTGATTGCGCTGAGTTTCATATCGAATCTATTCATAATTACCTCTTATATAGCTATCTTTTTCATAATTGTATACATTCCGCTCATTGACATAATTCTGTCAATATGAGAATGCGGATTGGCAATATATATATTCTTTCCCATGGCTTTAAGTTTTTTGTAGCGGCCTAGCAACATGCCTATGCCTGTACTGTCCATAAACGATACGTCTTGGAAGTCGAATACTACATTATTGCCCGTATGGGACAGTTGTGCGTCGAGTTGAGTTCTGAGCGCAGATGCGCAGCTCTCGTCAAGCTCCCCACGCAACGTTATGACGGTATAAATCCCTTTAGATGAAATTATCGATTGCATAAATATATCTGCTCCTGTTAGTTGCAGATATAAGTGTAATGTATGTTAAATGTCGAAAAAATTCTATCTATAGCTCGCTATGCGCTATATTATAAAGATGTAGACTATAATATCTAATAAATATTTTTATTATATATCGGTTCGCAGTATCGTAAATGTAATGTAGAGGCGGTTGAATATTATTAAGATATTAAGGTAGTGTATTATAGGAAATTACGCAATATAATGCTGCGTAGCGATAGCGAAACAGATATGGCTGAAGGAATAAAGTATTTCTTTGTTGTGCAATTTTAACAAGAAAGGAGTTAAAGTATAATAAGAAATTAAATATTGAGCTTTAGCGGTCACTATAACTATGCTGTATAAGTTTCTCGGCATATATACGAATATGCCTTCAGATTATGCGTCGCGGAATTTTGCGTATCGCTCAGTCATACCGAAGTGATTAACGATATAAAAACTGCCGCGTTAATAATAAATTTTAGAGAGAAAAAGTATTATTAATGTCTTAGCTTAAAAATGAAAACAATATCAAACTTAGGCACATGAAAATCAAACCGAATGACGTTGCATAGTCAAAACTCGTTAATAATCATAATAAACTGAGTAAAAAATAAATCTATACGAATGAATATACTCATATAGATTTATATAATATAGAAAGTCTGATTAATTTTGTCGATAGCTAAATGCTGCCGGTTACAATATTGTAGAGCTCGCTCATATTGCCTTTATTTAAGTTATAGTAAAAGCATCTGCCCTCATATCTGCCGCCATTACCTCTTATCAGATTATATCCGCAATCGTCAGGATGGAGTTGAACAAGCAATCTGTCGAACGGCATACCGTTGTGCGAATTGGTATCATTATAGTTAAATGCCAGCCACACACCTTTCTCAAGCTCTTTGACCGTTAAGTCATGAATGCTTACGCCGAATGCGGGCATTTCATAGCCGTCCTTGTTCATCGCAGATAAGGCGCTAATCAATTGCTTAAATCCTTCGCTACCCTTGTCATAAGACGCTGCGACTTTACCTTCGGACATAATCTCTATATTGTCCGCAATTGCCAGACTGGCATCTATCTGTGCTTCATATTCTGTCATATAAAAATACATACTCCTATGATGTGATTTTTTAACTATAATATACGTGTATATATACTTAATTATATAGCTGCATAGTAATTTATGTCAAACTAATCAATTAGAGAGCGATATACGCTCTTAGTTAGTATCGAAAAGCAATTTTATAGACTTCAAACAGGCAAAAATTATGCTAAGAAAATGCAATCTGTCTTGCTAATGGTAATAATTATTTATATCTTCTTAACGGAAAAGTGTACGACTATCATACCGATAAATTATTTATAGTCGTACTCAACATATTTTTTTATTCACGGCATATCGACAGTATCGGCGCATTACGATAATGATTCAACAGTTGTGTCCTCCTAAGTCTGTAAAATGTCTAAATGCAACGCATAAGCTCTTTGTTTAGACATTATAAAGGCTATGTGACATTATTAATTATTTTACATAATAAAAAATCCGCCTTAAAGTAAAGCGGATTGTTTTATATGCATTTGATGTCTTAGATGAATTAGACCCTCGACATGTAGCTACCTGTACGGGTATCGATACGGATAACATCTTCCTCATTGACAAACAAGGGGACATTGACTACGTAACCTGTCTCGAGAGTTGCGGGCTTGGTAGCGCCGGTAGCGGTGTTGCCCTTAGCGCCGGGCTCGCAGTGAACTATCTTAAGCTCTACGAAGTTGGGAGCTTCCACTGAGAAAGCGCTGCCGTTGTAGAAGTTGACGCTCACCTCGCCGTTCTCGCTGACGAACTTGAGCGCGTCCTCGCATACATCCTTATTAAGAGGAAGCATGTCAAAAGTCTCGGGATCCATGAAGTAGTACAAATCGTCGTCGTTGTAAGAATAAGTCATAGTCTTACGCTGAATGTGCGCGGTGGGATATTTATCCGAAGGGTTGAAGGTAATTTCCACTACGCCGCCGGATATAACGTTGCGGAGCTTGGTACGCACGAAAGCTGCGCCTTTACCGGGCTTAACGTGTAAAAAATCTACGACGGTATAAACTTTACCGTCCATTTCGAAAGTAATTCCCTTTCTGAAATCACCTGCCATAATGAAATCTGCCATAATAACCTCCGCGACCGATTTGTTAATAATTAATTGCCGTCTATTATAATAAGGGATTTGGACGACTTTGTCAAATTATAAGCGCCCTCTTCGGTAATTTTTAACATATCTTCTATTCTTACGCCGAATTTACCCGGTATATATACGCCCGGCTCAATTGTAATTACCGTACCCGAAAGCAATGGTTTACTATTGCGCGCAGATAATACGGGCTCCTCATGGATATCTATGCCTACGCTGTGCCCTAACGAATGAGTAAAGAATTCGCCGTATCCGCAGCTTGTAAGATAGTCTCTAGCCTCTTTATCTACGTCGCAGCCGCTCTTTCCTGCGCGCAATGCGCTTATACCTATAATATTTGCCCTAAGCACGCTGTCGTATACTTTTCGCATTTCGGCATCCGCAGAGCCGAATGCCAAGGTGCGCGTCATGTCGCTGCAGTATCCGTTAAGTTTTGCTCCGAAGTCCATTGTTACGAATTCGCCGTCTTTAAGTTGCCTAAATGAGGGATGAGCATGCGGACAAGCCGTGTTCTCGCCGAAAGCGACTATCGTGTCGAACGCGGTGCGAGCGCCCATACTGTTGATTAAGTAATCCAGTCTCGCAGCTATCTCTATCTCGCTGACGCCGCGCTTAATATAATGCTTAATTTCCTTAAAGGCACTGTCTGTGATGGACTGAGAGCGCTCAATCGCCTTTATTTCACATTCCGATTTTACTGCTCTTATCTTAGATATAACGCTGTGAATGGGGATGAGTAATCGAGTGTCGCTCTTGCCGTCATACGTATAATCGTTAAATGTATTTACTGTCAAAAGAAATTGCGAATAAGAGATATCTTCGTCAATTCCGATGCGTTTTAATCCGCGCAGGTGCTTATATATATCGCCGATATTGCCGTCTACTATCTCATATACATCTCCCAATAATGCGGAGAGCTCGGTAGTATAACGCTTGTCAGTAAATATATATCTGCTATTACTATCTATAACAATGATAATATCGCTTGAGGTATAGCCTGTAAGATAAAGCGTATCGGACGGCGAAGATATTATCAACGCATCGCAATCGCATGCGGCATACAGATTATTTATTATTGATATATAATGCTCTTTCATACTACGGTAAAATCACTTAATTATTATATGAATAATAGTAGTTTTTCATTGTTAGGGCGTCTGCCGTCTGTGTTCCCGCGCTCTCGCACACAATATACGGGGAAAGTTTATAGTCGAACAATACTTCGAGCAACGGCTCGT
The DNA here is from genome assembly GCA_910583735.1 of uncultured Christensenella sp. Taxonomy (GTDB): domain Bacteria; phylum Bacillota; class Clostridia; order Christensenellales; family UBA3700; genus Alloclostridium. The sequence goes on from CAJTXS010000007.1 coordinate 18,032, forward strand.
AGGGAGGACCGAATACATCATCTTCGAATGTCAAATGCCGCAGCTCGCCCTTAGATGTGTATTGAATCTTTGAAAAGTGAACATGCATCATGTTGCATTTATCGATGCCGACTCCCTCTATAAGCGTATCGATGGTGCGCTTGTAGTCGTCCTTATTGTGATAAATACCGCAGTCTCTTGCGTTAAGGTGTCCGAAGTCGATACACGGGATAAATGTGTCGTGAAGCGAACACATTGAGATTACTTCGTCCAGTGTCCCGAGCTGGGCGACTTTACCCATTGTCTCTATACAAAGATAGCTATCGTTGTAGCCATATTGCTCTTTAAGCAATGCCACCTTCTCCAGTCGACGCATGAGCACGCCCATAGCGTCGCTACGCGCCGCCTTTAGCGGCGAGCCGGGATGAATTACGCACCTTTTGCCGCCGAATGCGCTAAGCGCGGCAAAGGAATCGAAGATATACCTATGATTATTCTCCGCTTTATCCTCCTCGACGGTTGCGAGATTGATAAAATAAGGCGCATGTACGGACAGCTCTATACCGCAAGCGGAGAATTCCTCTCCGATGGCTCTTGCCGTATCTTCTTTAATCTGTACTCCTCTGCCGAAAGAATACTCAAAACAATCGAGATTAAGCGACTTCAGCCATGCGGCAGCCTGTATTGTCTTAGTATACCCTAATTGCGCGAACTGCTCGCAGCAGCCGCTCGGTCCGAATTTAATCATATTTTTATCGAATTAATCGCGCATTTTACATCGGAGTTCAACTGCGCTATTAATGCCTCCTTGGAAGTAAATTTTGATATTGCTCTAATCCTCTTGATAAAGTATACGGCAATTATGCGTCCGTATAAATCACCGTCGTATCCAATAATATATGTCTCGACATTATTTGTATAATCATTAAACGTAGGGTGCGTCCCGACATTGGTTATGCCCTTATATACGCCGCCGTCGATGCGGACCAGACTGCAATATACGCCGTCCGCTATCAGTTCTTTTTCCGACGGCGTGTTAAAGTTGGCTGTAGGGAATCCAAGCAATCTACCTTGATGTCTGCCGTGAATCACCTTACCCGTAATAAAATAAGGAAGCGGCATGAGCTCGTTGACGCGCTCGACATTTCCCGCCTTAAGGTAGGCGCGAATATCTCTTGACGCTATCTTGCGATTGTCGATATAGGTAATGGGAACTATTTGCAATGAGACATCGGTATGCTTAAGATAATCCTTAAGCGTATCTATATTGCCTACTCTGCCTGCTCCGAAAGTATAATCCTCTCCGACGACTATTGCCTTAATATTAAATCCGCTTATTAACGTATCGATGAACTTTTTTGCAGGCATGGACATGAATTGCTCATCGTAACGGGCGTGTATAACTGTATTGATGCACAATTCTTCGGCTCGTATAAGACGCTCGGAATAAGTAAGGACAAGTTTTGATCCGACGCACAAATAATCCGCTGGATTATTATCGAAAGTAAACAGCGCGGGATATGCGTTATATGCTTTGCATAATTCTATTGCATTATCAATCAATGCCTTATGTCCGTAATGCAGACTGTCGAAGAAGCCGAGGCAAAGTACGAGCGGTCTGTCGAATTTATTGAATATATCTACCGAATTTATTCCCATAGGTTAACCACCGACTTAATTCCGTATTCTCCTTGAATAGCTATACAGTATATCTGCCCGTCAACTGTGACGGCAAAGCGCTCTTGCTCCGTGTTCATCTGCACACTGACGCCGTTAAGGAATTTATGTCGCAAATTGACAGGCAATTCGTAAATCGGCATATAGTGAGACACGATTTGCGCCGTAGGTATTATGCCCTCGAGCGCATTAACTTTAATGTCTTCCAAGTTGCGGCATTGAGATAACGTTATATTACCGCTGTATGTGCGTATCAAGCTGCTCATACATGCGTCGGCGCCGCAATATTGAGCTATGTCTCGTCCCAATGCACGAATATAGGTGCCGCTTCCGCAGTCGATATCAATTAACATTGTCTTACAGCTATCGCTGTCGGACATTGTATCGGCATAATTCTCTATGCCGTTGATTGCAATTATGCGGATATCGGAGATATTTACCGCTACGGGTTTAAGTTCCACATCGCCGCCCTTACGCATCAACTCGTACGCTTTGACGCCGCTTACGCTCTTTGCGCTATACTTAGGAGGCAACTGCATAATCTCTCCTATATTGTTGCGAACCGCTTCCTTGACAGCTCCGATTGTAGGAATAGGAAGGGAGCTATTCTCGACATTGCCTGTAGTATCGAGCGTATCGGAACTTATACCGAATATAAACTCCGCTCTATATCCTTTGACCTTGTCGGACATGATGCCGAACAGTCTTGTCGCCTTGCCTACGCAGATAGGCAGCACTCCGCTCGCCATAGGGTCCAATGTCCCTGTATGTCCGACTTTGATTTTTACGCCTAATTGATTGTAAATGGCGCGCTTAACTATTCCGACGACTGCTGCCGACGATATGCCTTGCGGCTTATTAATCGGTATAACCCCGCTTAAAGACTGTCCCTGCACGCCTTTAGCACCTTGTCCTTAACGTCTTCGTAATATCCCGATATTCTGCATCCTGCGGCTCGTTCATGACCGCCGCCGCCGAATACGGACGCAATATAGTTGGCGCTTACGCTACCGTCCGTGCGCAAACTTATCTTGTAACTCTTGTCTCCAACCTCAACTATAGATACGGCAATGACGACGCCCTCTACATTGAGAATATTATTGATAATCCCGTCGGTATCCGATGATGTAGTGCATGTCTCTTCGAAATCGGTTGCAGTGATATTAATCAAAGCAATTTTACCTTCTTCAAAAAATTTCGAACGGGATAGCACCCTGCATCTGAGCGCAAATACCTGCGGAGTAACCGTCTTGATGAAATGCTCTATTATCTTATCCGCTCTTATGTCGTAGTTGAGCAATTCCGCCGCGGTCAGCATCGTATCCTCGCTTACTGACGAGAATGAGAAGGCTCCGCTATCTGTGACCAGCGCGCTATATAGCAATTTAGCCGTAATGCTATCCATACAAGCGCTACTATTTGAACATATTGCCTTAATTACTTTATACATTATTTGCGCCGTTGCGGCAGCTTGAGTAACTATTAGGTGAAGATAAGGAATATTGCCCGAATAAGGGTGATGATCGATTATAATCCTGTCTCCGGCGCGCATGAATACCGTAGACATTGTGCCCATTCTTGCCTCGTCATGACAGTCTACGGCAATTGCCAAATCGTATCTTTGCTGCGTAGGCGCATTTATTATACAGAACGCTCCGTCAAGATAACACAGCTTGGCGCTTGGCTTGTCGTCGCAGTATACGTCTGCATCGATACCCGCGCCGCGCAATATTCTGCATAAAGCAAGCCCCGAGCCGAGAGTATCTCCGTCGGGGTTGATATGGCATATTATAGCTGCTTTCTGCGCGGCAAGCGCGCGGCTTGCTATATTGTCGATCAGCATTTCAACGGTCTTGCCCGCGTTCCTCACCGCTATTTATCTCCCTGATTATCTTATCGATCTTTATGCTGTAGTCTACGCTGTCGTCATAGTAAAACTTGAGCGAAGGCATAGCGCGCAACTTTATTCTTTCCGCTATGCGCGCGCGGATATAACCTGCAGCGCTGTTTAATCCCGCAACCACTTCTTGAGGATCGGCTCCGTATACGCTTACATATACTTTCGCTTGGTCGAGCTCCGTATCGGTTCTTACGGACATAACGCTTATCATACCGCTTACGCGAGGGTCTTTTACGCCGTCGGCAAGTACCGAAGAAAGCTGCTTCTTAATCTCGGAATCTACTCGCTCAATTCTTCCCATTATTATTCACCTGCACGAGTAAATACGCCTCTATGATATCGCCTTTCTTTATGTCGCCCCATTTCTGAAGACCTACGCCGCACTCGTAACCGTGCGCCACGTCTTTAGCGTCGTCCTTCTCTCTCTTAAGCGAGTTGAGCACACCGTTATAGATAATGATATTGTCGCGGATAAGTCTAAGCTTGCATCCTCTGCTGAGCTTACCGTCGGTGACATAACATCCCGCGATATTGCCTACACCCGTTATCTTAAAGACTTCTCTTATCTCCGCATGACCGATAATATCCTCTTCGTAGATAGGCTCTGTCATGCCGTTGAGTATGTTGGTGACATCGTCGATAGCGTCGTAAATAATCGAATATGTGCGTATCTCCACGCCGCATCTGTCTGCAAGCGCCTTTGCCTTGGGTTCGGCTTTGACATTGAATCCGATTACGAGCGCCTTAGCCGTATCGGCGAGCATAATATCCGACTCGCTGATTGCGCCCGCTGCGCTGTGAATAATGCGTATTACGACATTCTGTCCGCTCATCTCTTCGCTCAGCTTAAGCATCGACTGAGTAACCGCTTCCACGGAGCCCTGAACATCGCCCTTGATGATGATAGACAACTTCTTGACTTCGCCGTCGCCTGCTTTGCGGAACATCTCTTCGAGCGTGCGCAGACCTGTGACCTTATTCGCTTGCTCATTCTTTTCCTTGGCGGCGCGTTCTTCGGCAACTTGCTTGCCTAAGGCGGCATCTTTAACCGCTACGAGATTGTCTCCGGCATTAGGCACCGCGGTAAAGCCTTGCGCCTGCACTGCAAAGGAAGGACCTGCCTCCTTTACGCGTCTGCCGGTATAATCTGTCATCGCCCTTATTCTGCCCGTAGATGTACCCGCTACGATAAAGTCGCCAACCTTGAGCGTGCCGCTCTGAACGAGTACGGTAGCTACGGGACCGAGTCCCTTATCGAGCCTTGCCTCGATAATCGAGCCTTGAGCCATGCCGTCCTTATTGGCTGTGAGTTCCATTACATCCGCTACGAGCAATACGCTCTCGAGCAACTCATGGACTCCCTCTCCGCTCTTTGCGCTGACGGGACATACATATACGTCTCCGCCCCATTCTTCGGGCAGCAGACCGTAATTGGGCAATTGATTTTTAATTCTGTCGATATTGGCGCCCGGCTTATCTATCTTGTTGACAGCGACTACAATCTGTACGTTAGCCTCTTTTGCATGGTTGATTGCTTCGATTGTCTGAGGCATTATTCCGTCGTCCGCAGCCACAACAATGATAGCGATATCGGTCACCATAGCGCCTCTGCGTCTCATAGATGTAAAGGCCTCGTGTCCGGGAGTATCGAGGAATGTTATAGGCTTGGAATCGAGCGAGATTGTATAAGCGCCGATGTGCTGCGTAATGCCGCCTGCTTCGCCCTTGACTACATTAGTCTTACGTATATAATCGAGTAATGATGTCTTACCGTGGTCGACGTGTCCCATGATGGTGACCACGGGAGGTCTGGGAACGCGGTTGGAATTTCCGCTGTCGGTGACAAGCTGCTCGAGCTTATCCTCTGCGGTTACATCGGGGATGTACTCCAAAGAGATCTCGTAATCCATAGCTATAAGAGCCGCGGTTTCGAAGTCGATAGAATCGTTAATAGTAGACATCTTACCCATATCGAATAGCTTCTTGACTATCTCGGCTGCGCTCCTGCCTATCTTCTCGCTGAATACTTTAATAGGTATGATTTCGGTGTTGACTTCCGCTTTCTCAATCTTAATCGAATTACGATTGAATTCCTTTTGCATACGACGTTGCTTCTTGTATCTCACATCTCCGTCATCGTCCGTAGTGCCTTCGAATACATAACCTTTCTTGAGCAAGTCGCGCTTGTTAAGCGTACGCTTCTCGCTGTCCTTTTGAGTTGTGAAGCCGGTCTTCTTTTTCTTATCGTTTCTATTCTGAGCAAGAGAGGGAGGCGGCACCGCAGAAGCTGCTCCTCTTCCGCCTAAAGAAGGCATTGCGGGACGTCTCGGAGCAAAGCTATTGCCTGCGCCGCGATTTGCACCGTTGTCGCGAGGGGGGAATTTGTTACCCGACGCGGTGGGAACGGACGCAGAATTTCTGCCGAAGCTGTCACGCTTCTTCTTATCCATATTGATAAGGTCGGGATTGATATACGTAGTCTTTGTGCGCAATCTGTCATCTGCGACAGCATCCGATTCCGCAGTCTTGACCTCGGGCTTTACGACAGGCTGCTCGGTAGCAACGGGCTCTTTAACGGCGCCGCCCTCGGGCTGAGCGACCGGCGTTGCGGAAGAAGCGTCCTTGCCGGCTTGTTCCAGCTGCGCCGCTAACTTAGCCTCTTCTTCTCTGCGCACCGCCTCAAGCATAGCGTCCTTCTTAGACTTGATTATGCGTAAGAGCGAAGGTACTTTCTCTTTAGCCTCGCCTACTTTGGCAAGCAAAGGCTTAAGCCTGCCCTCTATATTTTGCTTGGCTTCTTTAAGAGCTTTAAGCTGTTCGTTTTTCTCGTTACTCACACTATACCTCCGTCTCCGGTTATATTATATATTCTGCCGTATCGCATCCGCAAGGTCTGCGTTGGTTACGGCAATCAGTTTAACGTTGTCCCTTCCGGTCAACTCGCTCAATATATGCTCTTGGTCGAGGCGCAGACAGTCTATATTGCGTAAGGATAGCAGATTATCCAGCTTTCTTACGCCGTTAGCCGTCAAGGAAGAGTCGTATATTATTAATTTGGCTTTGTCGCTGTGGGATATGAGATTGTCAAGTCCCCATAGCACTGCGCCCGACTTAATCGCAAAGCCGATATACGTCTTAACCTTTCCTATTATCATACGCTTGCTTAATCGCCTCGTATGTGTCGTCGGATACGGACACGTCCAAAGCTTTGCCTACCAATTTATTTTTGACGCATTTGGCTATGCAATCGGGGTTATCGCATATATATGCTCCTCTCCCCGCCGCTTTGCCGCTGAAGTCGAGACCGACAGCGCCGTCCTTGTCCCTAACTATGCGCAGCATCTCCTTTTTAGGCAGCTCGCTGCGGCATGCAATGCACATCCTTAAAGGCGTCTTCTTCATTTTATTCGTCCAGCGCGCTGTCGAGCATGCTGCTCACTGCGGAATAAGGCTTGACGTCTATCTTCCAATCGGTGAGTTTTGCCGCAAGTCTTACGTTTTGACCCGCCTTGCCGATAGCAAGCGAAAGTTTGTCGTCGGGGACAATCGCCTTAGCGCTCTTCTCCTCGTCGTTAACCTGTACCATAAGCGCCTTGGCGGGGCTGAGGGAGCGAGCTATAAATTCGCTGGGCTCGGAGCACCAGTGAATTATATCTATCTTCTCGCCGGCGAGCTCTTGAATTATGTTGTTGATACGCATTCCGCGCTGACCTATGCAGCAGCCTACGCAATCGAGCGAAGGGTCGTCGGAGTACACAGCCATCTTAGTCCTGTATCCGGCCTCGCGCACAATCTTCTTAATCTCGACAAGACCGCTCTTGATTTCCGGTACTTCTATCTCGAACAGTCTCTTTACAAAGCCTACGCAACCGCGAGACACTACTACCTGCGAATTGCCGTGGAGCGAACTGCGCACTGCCTTGACATATACTTTGATTACGTCGTTTACTTTATATCTTTCGCCGCGGATCTGATCGGAGGGCATCATTATACCTTCCATCTGCGTGCCGGACATCTCTACATATACGTTGCCGCTGTCGATACGGCGGATTATCGCGGTGACTATCTCGCCGCTCTTTTCTGTCATTTCGCTCTCTGCCATAGTCCTGCAAGCGTCGTTGATGCGCTGCATGATAACTTGCTTAGCGGTCTGCGCGGCAATGCGGGTAAACATTTTGGGAGAAAGCTCTTCCTCTATCACTCTGTCGCCTACTTTATAACTCGGGCGGATAGCTTGAGCTTCTTCGAGAGTGAGTTCCTTCTCAGGATCTTCGACTTCGTCTACAACCAGCTTGTAGGTGAACACTCTAATCGTGCTGCGGGCGGGAGTGAGCTGAACTTCGATGTAGCGCGCTTCGCCTCTCTCCTTCTTATATGCGGAAGCAATACCCGCCTCCAACGACTCGACGAATAAATCTTTGTTGATCTTTTTCTCTTTATCAAGCGCGTCGAGCGCAGAAAAGAAGTCTTTGTTTTGCATCTTGTCCTCCTAAAACGTAATAGTCGGCTTAGCTACCGCTATTTGCTTAATATTAAGTGTTATTTGTTCGCCGTCGACATTCGCGACGATATTATCGTTGTCATAGCTTACGAGCGTGCAAGTGAATTTCTTCTTGCCGCCGATAGGCTCATATAGAGATATGTCTATGCTCTTGCCTATATTTTTCATATAGTCGCGCTCGAGCTTAAGAGGTCTGTCGAGCCCGGGCGACGAGACGTTGAGATTATACGCCGCGCCCGCAGTCGGGTCGAGCTCGTCGAGCGGCCCGTCTATAAGGCGATGAATCTTTTCGCAGTCGTCCAAGCTGACGCCGCCCTCTTTATCGATATAGACTATCAGCGTGGGTGTGCCGTACAGCTTCTTATATTCGACCTCGACAAGCTCCATGCCGTTAGCCTCGATAATCGGCTTGACAAGCGCCGCCGTGGAGTCGCAAATCTTAGACATATGCCCTCACATAGTTTGAGCGACCGATTGACTCGGTCGCTCAAGAAAAGTATCTTGTGTAATTATTATATCACCTATTATTGTCTATTGCAATCGTTTTTACACACAATCAGCCATTATTGTGCGTACTCGAGTACTCTTCGAGCGCCGCGTACAGCTTAGCCGTAGCGATACAGTCGGCGTATGCTCTATGCGCGTTGACGAGCGAAATGCCGAAGTGTTGGCATAATGCGGACAGATTGTGTCTGCCCTCTACTCTGAGATTATCAGCCATGATGAGCGTATCAATTCGCCTGTTCGCGGGCGGAGCGATTCCGCACTGCTTGCATACTCTGTCCAAGATTATGTAATCGTAGCCCAATCCGTTATGCGCAATAAGCGGAGCGTCGCCGATAAATTTTAGTACGTCGGGCAATACGCTTTCCAGATACGGCGCTTCCTTTACGTCGCTGTCGTATATGCCGTGTATTCGAGAAGAATCCTCGGGGATATGCTTCTTCGGATCGACAAAAGTATCGAAGTACTCGGTGACTTTCCCGTCGATCATCTTGGCAAGTCCTATCTCTATTATATCGCAAGTGGCGGGATTCAGCCCTGTCGTCTCAAAGTCGAGAGCCACGAAAGTATGTCCTATAATTGCGGAAGAATTGAACGCAGACATCTGCATCAGATTGTCGTAATTGTCGTTATAAGGAATAGAAGCGACAGGCTTATATTCCTTTACGGCTATAGGCTCGCTCAAATCTATCGAGTCGTAATCTATCTCGCATGTGGACAGTCTGGTCACTACGAGTTTAGACGAGCCGAAACCGTCTTCGTCGGGATAATCGCCCATCACTATCACCTGATCGCCGTCCTTGAGCGCGCCGAGCACTCCTCTCTTCTTACTGCGGGTGAACTTGATACATTCCGCCTTACCGGTAGTGTCGTCGAGAATAAATGTGTGATAGAAGTATCCGCGTTTGCTCGTCTTGGTGGTGAGATTGGATACGGTGCCCGCAATACATATTTCGGAACCTTTAAGCGGAGCTTTGGCAATATACGAGGCTTTATTCGTCACTGTATCGCCGAGCAAAGCAGACGCCTTGTCTACATTGTGGTAATAACCTTTGACTATACGCATCTGCACTGCGGGCTTGAGAGCAAAGCTCTCTCCCGTGTCGCCTAAATTTACCAACTTGATTCTAATATCCGTGCAATATGAGGCGTCTATGTAATCTTTTACCGATTGAGCAATCGAATTGGATGAGAATGCGGTATACATGTAATCGGGCAATCTGATTTCCGCAGTAACTTCTCCGTCCGCAATCTTAACTTTAATACTACCTGCGGGGATTTGCGAACAAAACGCATTGTAATTACGCGACAGATACTGCAAGATGACTCTTGATATTACCTCTTCGTTGAAGTATACTTTCTTATAATCTATCTTGATATCGAACTCCACGCCCGCGGATGAAAATATTTCTCTGACTGCGGAGAATATTTCTTCTTTAACCGTATCGGTAAGCGACGTATCGCAGAAAGAATACGGCGCGGAAAAGACCACCGTCATAGACTTGTCTGACTTGTTGACGAACACGTCTTGCACGCGTAAGAAGCGATATCTATTATCGGTTAAGCTGTCTAATCTTTCCTTAAATTCCATATTCGTCTATTAGCTGCAGCAGTCTGTCCTCTATAGCGACATTGTCAACTGTCTCTATTATTTTTCCGTCTTTGAAAATCGCCGACTTATGCTTGCCGCCCGCAACTCCGATATCGCAGCGCGACGACTCGCCTATCCCGTTGACTACGCAACCCATAACGGCGACTTTTATATTGCGCTTGGTATCGCTCAGTCTGTCGCGTATGCGCTCGGCAAGCCCCTTAACGTCTATTTCCGTCCTTGCGCATGTAGGACACGATATTACTTCGACGTAGGGCTTATCGTATCTATTAATTGCCTTAAGTATCTCTTTTGCTGCATAAACTTCCTGTACGGGGTTGTCCGTAAGCGATACGCGGATTGTATCTCCGATTCCTTCCATGAGCAAAGTGCCGATTCCTATTGCCGATTTCACAAGTCCCGCAGTATAGAGTCCCGCCTCGGTAACGCCGAGATGGAGCGGATAATCGCATGCTGCGGAAAGCAATCTATTGCATGACACCGTAGCTGCGACATCGGACGACTTTACAGATATAACTATATCGTAAAAGCCCGCCTTCTCGAGTAGCGAAACATGCTCGAGCGCGCTTTCGCACATGGCTTTATCAAGCGGCAGAGCCTTATACTTGGAGTCCAGCGAGCCGCCGTTGACTCCTATTCTGATAGGTATACTTCTCTCTTTCAGATAGCTTGCAAGATAATTGACCTTGTCCTGCCCGCCGATATTGCCGGGGTTAATCCTTATCTTGGCAGCGCCGCTGTCGGCGGCGAACATCGCGAGTTTATAATCGAAATGAATATCCGCAACCACAGGCAGCGGCGAGCGGGCGCATATGCTCTTGAGCGCCTCGGCGGAAGCCGTATCGGGCACCGAGCAACGTACTATATCGCAGCCTGCTGCGCTCAATGCTTCTATCTGCGCGACAGTCGCGTCGATGTCGCGAGTACGCGTGTTGGTCATAGATTGGATTGCAATCGGATTATCTCCGCCAATCTTAACTTTTCCTATGCTAACGGTTTTTGTCATAGCTTATCCTGTAAAATGCAGTATGTCGAGCACAATTGCAAGCGCGAGCAACAGCACAAGTCCTACTACATGTATAATATTTTCAACTCTGCGATTGATAGGCTTGCCTCTTATCCACTCTATGATACAAAATACTATCTTAGAGCCGTCGAGCGCGGGGAAAGGCAAGATATTCATGATCGCAATGCTTGCCGACAGTACGCATACCGCATACATTACGGCAAAGAATCCGTGTTGAGTTACCTCCACAAGCGACGCAATCGCCGTAGCCGTGCCGCCGAGCGTTTCGCTGACTTTAGCAGAGCCTGTAAAGACTTTACCTACGGACGTAAAGATCAACTCGATTACATCCCAACCGAAGCCGAAACTATGCCCTATCGCTCCGAAAAAGCTCAGTTTATGCTGCGCAAAGGCATACGATATGCCGAAGCCGTATTTTGCTTCTGCCGCTACGTCCTCTTGAGAGGTAGCTTCACTTATATAATAGCACTTTTTAAGAGTTATTGTCAGCTTTTCGCCGTTACGAATTATTACCGCATCTACGCTTTCCTTGTCCGAAATTGCCTCTGTAAACACACTCGAATCGAGCAAGGAATACATATTCTTGCCGTCAATTTTGCAGATAATATCCCCTTCTTGCAGCTGTTGCTCGGCAACAATAGTCATATCCTTGTCCGCATACAGATCGTATGTGCCCCTTACGCTCGGCAATATCTCTCCGAATGCGCAAAAGAAAATAGATATGATTATCATTGCGCTTATATAGTTGAACAGCGCGCCGGAAAATAATACTATAATTCTCTGCCACGGCGGCTTGGAATTGAAATTACCTTCGGTGCTTACGTCTTCCGCCGCCTCGCCGTCCTCTCCGGCGAAAGCGCAAAATCCGCCCAAAGGCAATAGTCTTACGGAAAATATCTCTCCGTTGCGCTTGTTCTTGATTTTGAACAGCGCCGGACCGAATCCAATTGCGAACTCGTTAATCTTAAACTTGAATATCTTACCTGCGATGTAGTGACCGAATTCATGCACTACAATCATAAACATAAGGCACAGCAACGCCGCTATGACGTAACCTGCGCCCTTAAAGAATTCTGCTGCCGTAAGATTGAGAAGAAAAGACATTACCACCTCTTGTCGGGACAGTCGATTAAATAGCTCCTTGTTATTTTATCGGCCTCCAACACGGCGTCTATACCGTTGCCCAACGATTTAGCGCCCACATAATCAATACTCTTATTGATATAATATGAGATGTCGTAAAACTTTATAAGTCCGCGGCAAAAATAATCGACAAGTATTTCGTCCGCGGCGTTAAGTATCGCGGGATATATGCCTCCCGCTCTCGCGCAGTCATACGCAATCGCAAGACAGGGGAAGCGCTCGAGGTCGGGTCGCTCGAATGTGAGCGGAGCCGCGCAAAGGTCAAGGGACGAGAATTCTCTTTTTCCTCTTACGGGATATCCCAATGCGTATTGTATAGGCAACTTCATATCGGGATAGCTGAGCTGCGCAATAATGCTGCCGTCGCTGTACTTGACCATAGAGTGGACAATGCTTTGCCTGTGTATAAGCACTTCGATATCGTCGGGAGACTTATCGAACAGACGCATAGCCTCAATTACTTCAAAGCCTTTATTCATCATGGTGGCGCAATCTATTGTGACCTTTTTGCCCATGTCCCAAGTGGGATGCTTGAGCGCTTGCGCCGCAGTCGCAGACTTAAGCATATCCAAAGTATAATCTCTGAATGCGCCGCCGCTTGCCGTAAGTATAATCTTATTGCATTCGCCCCTTCCCTCTAAGCATTGCCATACCGCAGAGTGCTCGCTATCGACGGGCAAGATTGACACGCCGTACTCTTTAGCAAGAGCCATTACGCTCTCGCCGCCCGTAACCAAAGTCTCTTTATTGGCAAGAGCGATGTTACAACCCGACTTGATTGCATTAATCGTAGGCAGTAGTCCGTCTATACCTACAAGGGCGTTGACAACTATATCGCACTTAATCCCCGCCGCCTCGATTACGCCGTCGTACCCCGAGAGTACGTCGAGCCCTTTATGCTTTGCGCGTATTATGTCCGCCTTTTGCTCGTCCGCGACGCATACGAAAGACGGCGAAAATGCAGCAATCTGCTTATCGAGCAAATCTATATTACCGCGACATACCAGTCCGCATACTTTATAATCGCAGGGATAAGCGGCTATGACGTCGAGCGTCTGCGTGCCTATCGAACCCGTACAGCCTAATATCGTAATGGACTTCATTATGCTCCGCACGCTCCTAATATGGCAAAGAGCGCGTAGACAAGGGGCAGCATAAACAGTATACTGTCAATCCTGTCCATAAATCCGCCGTGCCCTGGGAAAATCTTGCCGAAGTCTTTTATCTCTGCCTTGCGTTTAATCCAAGAGGCTGCGAGATCTCCTATCTCGCTCAACAATCCGCCTACAAGTCCTACCGCGAGATATACGCCGAGAGAGCCGTACAGATTGCCTGCAATGAGCGCCGTCCTGCCCACATTGCCGAATGAGGCGAATACATTGCCGTAATCGAACAGCAGGAATACTATTACTCCGCCCATCATTCCGCCGATAAGTCCGCCTATAGCGCCGCTGATAGTTTTCTTCGGACTGATATTCGGGCAGAGCTTAGGACCTTTAAGCAGCGAACCCGTGAAATATGCCATTGTATCGGTGAGTATAGGCACCGCAAGTACGAGCAAGATACCGAGTAAGTTACCGTATTCGTGATTGATCGGCACGAAGAGATAGAACATTGCAAGCGGATAGACTGCGATAAATACCGTAGTCATTAAGTCGGACAATGTATATCCGCTCTTAAACATAAATACCGCAAGAGCCGTCATGACGGCGACTGACAGCGCAATCATTATGCCGCCCACGCCAAGGAAGTATACGCAAGGATATGCGATAACCGCAGAGATAACAAGCGGCAGCGCCATGGGATTGAGACGCGCTTTCTTAAGCGCATTGTATAGCTCGTATACTCCTACGCTGCCGAACAGCACTGCGACCATGTCCGCAAAAACCAAATTAAATATTCTTAGACCGAATATAGCTCCCAGCACCACGGTCAAAAGGCATACAGCCGTAATCAATCGCTTAACCATATTATCTCCCTACGCCTTTTTCAAGCCGCCGTATCTTCTCTCTCTGCCATTATACTCTCGCACGATTCTCTCTACAGTCTCCTCTGTAAAATCGGGCCAGTAATCGTCTATAAATATAAATTCCGAATATGCCGCTTGCCACAGCATAAAGTTGCTCAGTCGCTTCTCTCCCGCCGACCTGACTATCACATCGGGATCGCACATATCTCGAGTATCGAGCTTAGCCGCTAAATCCGAAGCCGACACAGCCTTAGCGCCGCCGTCTATCAGAGAATTGACGGCTCGCACTATTTCGTCTCTCGCGCCGTAATTGAGACCGATATTGATAATCGGACCGCTATTGTATTTTACCGCCGCGGTGATTTTGTCCAAAGAGTTCTGCACATCTTGAGGCAATGCGCTCAAGTCCCCCATAAATCTAACGCGGTAATTGTCGCTTGCGTATTGAGCGAGCTCTTTATCCGCAAAGCGCTTGACAAGATTGAACAGCTCGTCGATTTCATCCTGCGGTCTAGTCCAATTCTCTGTGGAAAAGGCGTAAATGGATATTATCTCTATGCCCATGCGAGCGCACGCGCCGATAACTCGCTTCATTGCGTCCACGCCGTTTTTATGACCGTATTTACGCGGCATATGACGCGCTTTCGCCCATCTGCCGTTGCCGTCCATAATAAAAGCTATATGCTTGGGTACAGTATCCTTATCCATATATCCTCATTTAACTTGAAAGGCAAGTTAACTTGCGTCAACTTGCCGTATTAAGTCGCTTCAAGTGTCGATTAATATCAGACGCTCAATATATCCGCTTCCTTGTCCTTAGACAATTTATCCACCTTGGCTACAGCGTCGGAAAGTCTCTTATCCACATCTTTCTCGTATGTGGCGAGTTCATCCTCGGTAATAGCGGAATCCTTCTTCATCTTTTTGAGCTCTTCGTTAATATCGCGACGGGCGTTACGCAGTACTACTTTGCAATTCTCAGCCATAGCCTTAGTCTGCTTGACATATTCGCGGCGTCTCTCCTCTGTAAGCTCGGGGAAAATAAGTCTGATTACCTTGCCGTCGTTGACTGGCGTTATACCTATATTGGCTGCAAGAATAGCCTTCTCGACATTCTTAAGCATGGATGCGTCCCACACGCTGATGACAAGCATCCTTGCTTCGGGAGCGGCAATATTACCCACTTGATTCAATGGAGTAGGCGTGCCGTAATAATCGACTCTTACCTTATCCAATATCCTCGGATTGGCGCGTCCAGCCTTAATCGTGGCGTATTCTCTGCTCAGGCTCTCAATGCCTTTATCGAGCTTGGTATCGAAATCGTCGAAATACAACTCTACGTCTTCGTTATCGTATGCCATAGTAACCTCGCATTGCTTTAATATTATAATTATAACAGATAAACATATATTAAATCAATATATTAATGAATTAATGTGCCTATCTTCTCTCCCTCTACTACTCTGATAATGCTGTCCTTTTCTTTCAGACCGAAAGATATTATCTTGATATTGTTATCCATACACAGCGATATGGCAGTAGTATCCATTACGTGCAGTCCCTGCTGAATGACTTGCATATATGTCAACTCGTCATACTTTTTCGCATTGGGATTAATCTTAGGGTCGCTGTCGTAGACTCCGTCTACATTCTTTGCAAGCAAAAGTATGTCAGCGTTGATTTCTGCCGCGCGCAGCGCCGCGCCTGTATCCGTACTGAAGAAGGGATTACCCGTGCCGCAGGCAAATATAACAACGCGTCCCTTTTCAAAGTGGTGCAGTGCTTTGCGTAGAATATACGGCTCCGCAACTCTTGTAATGGTGAGCGCAGTCTGCACGCGCGTAGGCACGCCGTGAGCTTCCAACGCGTCTTGTACAGCGATGGAATTCATAACGGTAGCCAGCATGCCCATATGGTCGGCGGCGGACTTCTCCATATTCAATGCCTGTCTGCCGCGCCAAAAATTACCGCCTCCGATAATTATGCCAATCTCAACGCCGGAGTCTTTAACCGCCTTGATCTGCTTGACGATATATTCGAGCATGGATTCGTCGATACCGAAACCCTTCTCTCCAGACAGAGCCTCGCCGCTGAGCTTAATGATAACGCGCTTATATTCGGACATATTTCCTCCTTATAAAAAAGGGAAACGTAATGCGTTTCCCTTGACGATTATCTTAAATAATCAGTTGCCCTTAGCTTTATTAATCTGAGCCTCGACCTCTGCTGCGAGATCTTCTTCTTTCTTTTCCAATCCTTCGCCCATCGTATAACGGGTGAACTTGGTAATAGTGACGTTGTCTTTCTTAAGCAAAGCCTTAACGGCGATATTGCCGTCTTTGACGAAAGGCTGCTCTATCAAGCAAACTTCCTTATAATACTTCTCGATTCTGCCCATTATAATCTTCTCGATGATGTTAACGGGCTTAGGCTTGGGCTCGTTGAGCGCCTGCGCCATCAAAATCTCTTTCTCATGAGCGATCTCTGCCTCGGGCACTTCGCTGCTGTCCACGTAAGTAGGGTTGGCAGCCGCAATCTGAAGAGCCACATCGTGCAAGAGCTCGTCGCTTGCATTGGCGCTAGCCTCTACCATGACGCCTATCTTGCCGCCCATGTGGATATAAGAATCAACCTTGTGGTCGCCGTCGCATGCGTACTTTGTAAATCTTCTGATAGAGATCTTCTCGCCTATCTTAGCGACTGTCTCGTGCAGAAGCGTCTCATTATCCTTAACAACTTGATCTACATCGGCGACATCGTTATCTGCGATATAAGCTGCGATTGCATTGACGAACTCTTTGAACTGATCGCCCCTTGCAACGAAGTCGGACTCGCAGTTGACCTCGAGCAATACTCCTACTTTGCCCGAAATATAAGAAGATACTATACCTTGAGACGCGACCTTATCCGCTCTTTTTGCAGAAGTAGCCATACCCTTTTTACGCAATATCTCTACCGCCTGCTCCATATCGCCGTCAGACTCGGTCAATGCCTTTTTACAGTCCATCATACCTACGCCTGTCTGCTCGCGCAATTTCATAACGTCTTTAGCTGTAAAACTCATAGTGATACTCTCCTTTAATTAGTTAAGTTCGGAATTTGCAGGCGCATCGGATGAGACGGCTTCGGTCTCTTCCGCGGCAGGCTCTTCCTCGTCGACGGAATAAGCAACTCCTTCTTTAGCCTCGATTACGGCGTTAGCCATAATGCCCGCTATCAATTTAATTGCTCTGATAGCGTCGTCGTTGCCGGGGATAACATAATCCACGAGATCGGGATCGCAATTGGTATCGACAAGACCTACTACGGGGATACCGAGCTTGCGAGCTTCCTTAACGGCAATCTCTTCATTCTTGATATCCACGACGAACATTACGCCGGGCAGTCCGCCCATAGTCTTAATACCGCCGAGATTGGCCTCGAGCTTATCTCTCTCCGCCTTGAGCTTGGATACTTCTTTCTTGGGAAGGAGATCGAATTCGCCGATTATCTCCATTTGATTGATCTTGTTAAGTCTGTCGATACGGCTTCTTATGGTCTTGTAATTGGTAAGGGTGCCGCCCAGCCATCTCTGATTGATGTAGAACATGCCGCATCTTACAGCCTCGTCCCTTATCGCGTCCTGAGCCTGCTTCTTGGTACCGACGAAGAGAATATTCTTGCCGTCTTTAACGCTGTCGCGAACGAAAGCGTAAGCCTTCTCTACTTCTTCTACGGAAACTTCAAGGTTGATTATGTGGATATCATTCCTTGCCTGATAGATGTACTTGGACATCTTGGGATTCCATTTCTTGGTCTGATGACCGAAATGTACGCCTGCCTCGAGCAGGTTCTTCATTGTAACTACTGCCATTGTAAATACTCCTTTTTTGTTTTACTCTTCCCCGTCGCATCGTCGCAATGCAGCTACTGTTACCAGCATCAACCGTATCGCTACGCGTCGGGTGTTTATTGCTTTATAGATTATATCATATTATATTTTACAAAATCAAACGATTTGTGCTTATACAATCAACAATTAATCATTATAAATTTTACGATATTGCACTCTACTTGATTGCCGCCATTACGCAGAATTTGCGATTGGCATATATGCACTCTACTGTGTCGAAGCCGCAACGCTTGAGCATATCTGTCTCTTGCGGCACGGAGCACTCCCTGTCTAATTTTCTGCGCTCATGCCACAGCGCAATATCCTTGGCGGACAGTCCGCTGTTATTTATATGCTCTATCCAGAAGTCGTCGAAGCATGCGTTCATCGCTTTGCTATCCGCTCTAAACTGATCATAGTTTACGAATATGCCGCCCTTAGGCAACTTATCGTAAATATTTGAAAATAATTTTATTTTGTCCGCGTCCTCTAAGTGATGTATAGACAGCGCCGAAATAAAGGCGTCACAAGCATCGCACGGCAACTCGTCTATATAATTCATGCCGAGATATGATATATTGGCTATCCCCGCAAATCTCTTGCGCGCTATCTCGAGCATCTCCGCGGCTATATCTACAAGCACGTATTTTGCATCCGGAAATCTCCTGTACCACAATTCCGTGAGCAATCCGGTGCCCGCGCCCAAGTCGACTATAGTCTTGGGATTATTAATTATAGACGAGACAAATGCCGTCGTCCGGTTGTAAAACTCATCGTAGCAAGGTATAAATCTCTTACGATTGATATCGTATTCTCGGGCTATCAAATTAAATTGTTCTTCTATGCTCATATATCTCAACTTTGCTTTTATTTATTTCTAATTTATTACAAGAATGATTTGTCATCTTTCTCGTTATTATTAATATAACATATATAATATATAAAAAGTGTAATATCAGTTAAAAAGGACTTTATCAATTTTAATAAGTCAACATTGCTTATTATAACAGTCAACCGTTATCGACGTCCTCTTGCTTTTGTGTCGCGCTATTTAGGAATTCTTCTCGCTTCTTGAAAATCTTGGGAAAGGAAACAAATATCACGATAGCGGTAATTATACCTGCAATAAAATCCGCGATACCTTCGGACATATATGTTCCCTTAAAGCCGATAAAATGCGTCAGCGTAAAGCATAGCGGTATCAAAATTACTACCTTCCTAAGCACAGCCAATATGAGGGCGGACTTGGACTGCCCCAATGCCACATTTATGTTTTGCAATGTCATCTGCACAAAGAACATTATCGAGCCCATTAAGAAAAGCGGCGTATATGCTTTAACAATATTTTTTACGCTTTCGCTTGCGGAAAAAATATAAGCAAATACTTGCGGCGCGCTGAGAGATATTGTCCACAAAGTTATCGCGAAGACAAAAGCGATAATAGTGACATATTTAATCCCCTTCTTTAGCCTTACGGTGTCTCCTTTGCCGTAATTATAGCTTACAAAAGGTTGCATTCCGTATCCAAGTCCGTTAAGCGGAAGCGAAATCAACTGTAGCGCGCTCAGCATTATTGTCAATGCCGCCGTATAGTCGGGATTGCCTGCCGTAGAACGGTTAAGATTGACGTTAAACACTATCTGAATAGCGCTCTCCGTAATTGTCATTATAAAGGGCGTAAACCCGAGCGACAGTATACTTGCGACGGTTTTCGCCTGCGGCTTCATATACTTTAACTTGAATTTGAATATACTTCTTTTCGAAAAGAAGAAGGCGATTATCCATACAAAAGAAATAAACTGCGATATGACGGTTGCAAGACTCGCGCCTTTAACGCCCATCTTCATTACGAAAATGAATATCGGATCCAGTGCAATATTAATAATAGCGCCTATCGATACGGATATCATCGCTATAAGCGAACAGCCCTGCGCCGTAATAAACGGATTAAGTCCTTGCGCCAGCAGCACAAATAATGTTCCTGCCGAATAAATGCGAAGATACGAGACCGCAAAATCAACCGCATCCTGCGGACATCCGAAAGCAATAACGAGTTGCTTTGATAATATAAAGATGGATACGCTCAATATAATACCTAAGCCTAAGAGCAATATGAATGCGGTATTGAATATCTTCGCTGCGCCTTGCTTATCCTGTTCGCCGAGCTTAATGCTCGCTCGAGGCGAAGCTCCCAATCCTATCAGAGAGGCAAAGCCTTGTATAACCAATGTGATAGGCAGAACTATGCCCAATGCAGCCAAAGCGTTCATGCCTGCGCCATCGATTTTCGCAACGAAGATTCTATCTACTATATTATATAGGAATGTGATAAGCTGAGCTATCACCGCAGGTATCGTCAACTTAAATACGAGCGGCAATATCTTCCCCGAGCCCAGTCTATCGCTTGAATTAATATAAGCATCTTTACTATACGACATATTGTTACAATCATAGCATTTACAACAGCGTATTTCAAGAAATATAGCGCACGATAGCTAATTTATACCAACTAATAATTTATTATGTGTCATCGTATATACAGATATAATTATTTTTTTACAGACAAAATTTCTTATAGTATAAAAATCTGCGATTAATGCGCGCTGACTTTACTTTGTCAATCTTCTATAAATTCCACTTTGCCTGTGTCAATGTGATAGATGGCACCTATGACTTTTGCGGATACGTTTTCCTGCGATAAAGCATTACTAATCGCGCGCGCTTCTGATTTGACGTTCAATTTGCATGCCGCATAATCGTTATTCTCGTCTCCGATAGCGAGCTTTATCTTATCTGTAATTGATTTTATATGACCTTCGGCTCCGCCGCAGATAGCCGCATTGACAGCGCCGCAACAGGTATGTCCTAAGACTACTACGAGCGGAGCATTTAGGTGAGACAATGCGTATTCGATACTGCCTATCGCAATATTGTCGGTTATGTTGCCCGCAACGCGAATGACAAATAAGTCTCCTATTCCCGCGCTGAATATACTTTCGGGCAACACGCGAGAATCGGAGCAAGAAACAATTACCGCACAAGGCGATTGACCGTTTCTGAAAGTATGTAACCTTGCTTCGGGCGAAATATCTCCATCGCTCTTATAAGCGCGTAGATACTTTTCGTTGCCGTCCTTCAACGCTTTTAACGATATTTCCCACTTCTCTGCTTTACCTTGCATTATATTGCAACTCCTCTATATTACGGTCCTTTAGCCGAGTATTTTTATTTTGACAAGTAATTAATTTGTAAATTTTTTTTAATAGCAATTCAACCGCTTTACATAATTGTTTTATCATAATATTTCGGTTTTTTCAAGCGCATTAATTTACATGCTACTTAATTACTGTCTACTTTATGAAAAGACGAAATTGAATTCGCTTTTTATTAGCAAATATTTTTTATGTAAAATTACGATTGGCGCACCGTTCATAAAATATTAATTAACTTATCGAGCTACTGCAATTTATCTCTTTTCTCGCATCTACGCTGTAGCTGCAAATAATCGAAATTTACTTCTTTCGTCTAAACCATTTTACAAGACATACCGCCAAAGCAATTGCAAAAGGAATATGAATGATAAAGTTAATCGGAATGGCAATCTTTGCGCATATACTGTTTTCAATAACGATAGATACGATTAAAAATACAAATGCAGCTATAAAGCATATAAGCCATAGACGATATAAGATTTTAACTGATTTCTGCTTAAAAAATGCTCGCTCTATTCCGTATCTTGAATCGAGCACATAGATATCTTCCGAGAACTCTTCGCACACATTTACAAAATTTTTATGGATTTTGATTTTTACACAGTCAAGTTCCTGTAGATATCTAAACTCGTTAATATCGAATAAATAATCGGTAGTAAAAGTCTTTTCTTCTCCGCAGTCGTAATACGAAAGGACTAATGAGTATCTGATATTGGTGTTTGAATTTTTACTATAATGAGCAGATTTATAATATACGATCTTTGCAGTAGAGTTAATACCGAATTTATCCGTATTAAGTCCTTTTATTATACGATAAATATCCTTGCCGCCCATATAAAGCCCTAAGCAACCGAATACAAGCATAATTAATATTAAAAGTAACGGAAGAATTATTGCCGCGCCTATTTGAGCAAATCCGTGTTTAATAACATTGGAGATAATAAGCACAATTAAAGCGATTGCAAGCGAGGTAAAAACGCCGCCCACAATCAATTTTATCGCTATGCCGCCTATACTATATCTACGTCCGTGCATTTTATATATATAATTTTAATCTATATTGCGTATTTTATGAAATTATACCGCAAACAAATATTCTCTTACAAGTCTATTGGCAATCAAATTATTAATAGCCATATTTTGAATTAATTTATAACAAAATAAAATGTTGCCTCATTATATAATGCAGGCCGTAAAGATAATAATCGCATTTAGTTGCGTGATTATTTAATGAAGTGAGCTCAATGTTTGGATATAGCACCCCTTACTTTCATAATATTTCAACATTTCGGGAATTTTCTTTTTATCGTAGCTTGTAATGCAGTCGGATAACGCATGTACAATATAGCCGTTCTTTGTCATATTATAACAAGTGGATTTTACACAAGCGATAGCGTCTGCGCCTGCCACATAAAACTCATCAATTTGATTTTCGCTGATAAAGTCGGAGAACTCTTTGCTCGTCAACGCATTGCCTTTGCTCTTTACAAAAATATTGTCGGACACGACTTTCATATCTGCAACCAACTCTGCCCCGCGCGTATCGGGCTTAAATGTCCGCGTACCGGGTGTTAAATTATAATGTTTAATATATACAATATGGATTTTATTGTCTACAGCCCAATCAACAGCAGCATTGATATTACCGATCACCTCTTTATAATTTTTAGTAATATCATTTTGAATATCAATTACGACCAGCGCTTTATTATTCATAGTCTACATCTCGCAAATTATATTTTTTTGATAATTCATTATAACATAATTACGATACTTTTCAATCTGTAAGTCAATTTAATTTATTTTTAATAACATTCGGGCGGTTGATTCTACAAGCGCCCGACACAATGAAAAAATTAAAACGCTTTATTCATGCTATGCAACCCTAAAGCATGCGCTTTAGAGATGCATAACCGATTATATATTATGTTTAAGACCTATCCTTAGCCCTCATAGCGGTCAAGGTTGGCGCGGATAGCTTCGATGAGGCGCTTTTCTGCGGCAACTTTAGCATCTCTTGCAACCTTAGTGCAGACAAAAGTGCCGTAAAGCTTCGAAAGGTCGTCTACGAGATTATTAAGATGAACTGTGTCAAGAATATTTGCCGAACCGCAAAGTTCCTCCTCGGTAAATGCGGTTTTTGTCGGTGCAGACGTAGTTGCAGTCGTGTCGGTAATGATCTTCTCCATAGAAAATATCTCCTATAATATTTATTTTTGTCCCGATTTACATAACGCTGCCGCGGATAGCCTTATGCAATGTAGTCCCATACTATTGGGCGAGACATCCTACTTGTAAGCGCGAAGATTACCAAATAAGTAGGCTCGGTAACATGTCGCGTTATCATATCATACGTTATAAATGTGTTGAAAATGCGTAATTATTTTGCAAAAATTGTCGATGAAATTACTTTACATATTTCTCGCTGTTAATATTTATAAACCGCGTAACTTGTTGAATCGCTTATTTGCACATTTTGTAAAAGAAGTGAAACGGAATTTACAAAAAAAATTTTAATAAATTGACGATATAATAAATATTTTTATTAGTCGATTTAACAAAATACTCTTTCAATTCCAAGTTTTTATATCATTTTATAGTAGATAAGAACAGTATTCTATTTTCGTTTAGTAGATGGACAAATTGTTCTATATTATGTTTTTCGGCTTTCAGTGATAAAGCTTCTTTAACTTCGCATGCATCTAAACAATTGTTTAATTCAATAATATGTTCATAAAGATACATTTTTATTGATTCGTCGATTTGCTCGACCTTTTTGGTTTTCCTAATATATTAAGCATCTCCGCCTCGGACATTCCCTTATGGATATTATTTAATTGAGCAGGCGATTTTTTTGCTGAAATGCAATGCAGGGACAACTATTAACACTATAATCACAGTTATTGCAATCATGCCGATAAATATATATAATATCTAGTCTATAATAGCTACCTTTGTAAATATATTATCACTTATTATAAAATATCGCGAATAAATATTTCTCAAAATAACTTTTGGCACTGCTGTATGTGCTTAATAAATAAGCGCGCCGCAAAAGAAAAAACCTAAAACAAATTTATTTTAGGCTTAATTGGTGGACGACAACGTGTGCCGTAAGAACCGTTTCAAAGGCAAAATCACGTAGACTCAAAAACCGCAAAAAGTAGTCGCTCGACACAAAGAAAAAAAGACTGACAAGATAGTTAGTCTTATCAGCCATACTACGTTAAATTGAAATTTATCGTTCGATCATTATTTCTTGTAGTTATCAAACTTACATTGTTCGTACACGTGTTTACCTATAATCGTAATCGCTTGTTTCGGGCAATTTGCAAAACAACGATAACACATAGTACATCTATCTCTATAAACTACTGTATCCGCTATTACTATGTTCGACATCGGGCATATCAATACACACAAACCGCATTTTACGCATTTACTCTCATCTGTTCTAATTTTGGTAAAATAATGCTTTGTTTTTCCGCTGAAATATAATCTCTGACCGAACACCCCTACAATACGGTAAAAAAAATTCAATCCTTCTTTCGGAAATTTGCCGTTTTTTATCCTATTGATAGTCAAGTCCATTTTGTGTTCAGCTTTTAATATTGTTTTACGATTTTCGTCAAGTGATTTTTTCAATAATTTAACGTCTCCTATACAATCAGGCATTTTTAGATGTAAACCACCTAAAATTTCTGCGCCATACTTTTTGAATAAACGTGCTGAACATCCTGCGCCGTCGCCGCTGAATAAGCCCATAGTAGCAATTACAAATATTTTCTTGCCGCGCCATAACTCGGCATTGTTTACAATAAACTCTCTAACTATCTTCGGCAAATTAGAATAATATACGGGATAGGCAAAAACAATTTCATCGCTTGACTTTACGGCGGCTATTACTCCCGCGCGCTCAATCGCATAGGAAGCACCATTACTGTCAAGCTT
Source organism: uncultured Christensenella sp. (assembly GCA_910583735.1). Lineage (GTDB taxonomy): Bacteria > Bacillota > Clostridia > Christensenellales > UBA3700 > Alloclostridium. Next base: position 43,378 of record CAJTXS010000007.1, read on the forward strand.
ATTTAAGACATATTCCACACAATATTTCGTGTTGCCCGTTCCACTAAAATAAACGCCTATCATATGAATCTTTGCCCTCTAACTTACTGTTTATTGTACAATTATTATATCAAAAACAAAATATTTATTAAAGCAAACCGTAACGCACTCCGAGACTTCTTTCAAATAACAAAAAATGACCGATAAGATAGCGGTTCTTATCAGTCATCTAATGGTGGGCAGAGGTGGATTCGAACCACCGAAAGCTGAGCTGTCAGATTTACAGTCTGATCCCTTTGGCCACTCGGGAATCTGCCCATAATATTGAGATTAATTGGAGCTGGTGATCGGAATCGAACCAACAACCTGCTGATTACAAATCAGCTGCTCTGCCAGTTGAGCTACACCAGCGTAATGGTGCCTCGGGGCGGAATCGAACCACCGACACAGGGATTTTCAGTCCCTTGCTCTACCGACTGAGCTACCGAGGCATATTTATGAGCGATATTTCTACCGCTCATACAATAAGGAATTCTGGCGACTCGGATGGGACTCGAACCCACGACCTCTAGCGTGACAGGCTAGCGTTCTAACCAACTGAACTACCGAGCCAGATGTTATTAAGTTAATGGTGGGCCATCAAGGACTCGAACCTTGGACCGACCGGTTATGAGCCGGTTGCTCTAACCAACTGAGCTAATGGCCCATGAAGTAACCTTCACGGTGTCGGCTCAAGTTATTAAGCCGTGTCGACTTGCGACTGTTAAAATATACTATATAGTTAAGTATGTTGTCAAGGGATTTGCAGATGTTTTATTACATTTTTTCAGGCGGCAATGCCGCCCGAAAAAATATAAGTAATCAATTGCAAATCTGCTTATTTATCTTGATTTTCACCCTCGTCGAAATCGAGATTAAGTCCCTTGAACAAGTCGCCGAATGTTGCTCCGGAAGCATCGCTGGTCCACGAAGATACGCTGTCTGCGTCGGAATTCTCTCTTACGGTCTTCTTTTTCTTGGGAGCTGCGCCCACCACGGGAGCTGCGCTTCTGTCGAACTTAGCGGCATTACGCGCTACGCGCTTTTCTTTAGCTTCCTTATACTCTTCGTCGCTAATCTGAATTTCTTCTTCGACATCGGCGGGAGTAAGAGCCTTAACGGAAAGCGTAATCTTATTATCGTCGAACTTGATTATCTGTGCGGTAACCTCGTCGCCAACTTTATATACGCTTGTAGCGTCCTTTGTATATGTATGAGCAATCTCCGCAACGGGCAAAAGTCCGTCTACATCGCGGTCGATAAGGATAAATGCGCCGTAATTAAATACGCTTCTGACAGGTCCTGTAATAACGCTGCCTACGGGGAACTTCTCTGCTGCTATCTCATAAGGCTTCTTTTGCAACTGCTTATAGCCCAAAGATACTTTGCCGCTCTCTCTGTCTGCTCTCAATATAACAAAATCGTATGTCTTATCCTTCTCAAGAATCTCGTCGGGACGCTCTATCTTATAATAAGAAAGATCGGATATGTGAGCAAGGCAATCGAAACCGTGCACGCTTACGAAAGCGCCGAACTCGGCAAATCTCTTTACTTTACCGGGTACTATCTTGCCTACTTCCATGAACTGCCACAGTTCTTCTTCCTTCTTAGCTCTCTCTTCCTCGAGTATAATTCTCTGAGAAGCGACTATTCTCTTACCGCTGATCTTTATCTCCGCAGATTCTGCGGGAAGCTGCTCTTCCCCCTCTTCTCCGGCCTTTTTCTTAGCCTGGATCATTCTGAGTCTGAGTTGCTTTCCGACATACTTATCCAGGTCGTTGACATAGCCTATCTTAATCTGAGATGCGGGAATAAAGACGGTATAAGGTCCTAGTTTAGCTGTAAGTCCGCCCTTTACGGCTTCGGCTACGGTTACTTTGAACTCGCTGCCGCGGACTATCTTCTCGCACTCTTCCTGCTCTTTTCTACGGATATCGACGAGCTTCTTGGAGAACGCTATGCCGGACTTCTGCGCTTTATTATTATTCTCGATAACGATAGCGTCGAGCTTATCGCCGTACTTATAATTTGCGGGGACATATTCTACGCCGTCTACTTCGGCGTCTTTTTTATCTATAAAGCCGTCTTTCTTACCGCCGAAGCTGATATATATACCATCTTCGTTGGCGCTGATAACGGTACAGTTTCTGAAAAGCTTATTAAGTTTAACTTCCGCGGACTTCTTGCTGTCGGCAAGCATCTCCGCAAAGCTCTGCTTCTTGGGAGCCTGAGCGCCCTTGCTGTCAACTGCGTCGCTCGCGACTGCAGTCTGTTCGGCAGTAACTTCTTCGATAACTGCCTTGGTTTCCTGAGTTTCACTCATCAGTAGTTTTACCTCCTCAATCAACCCTTTCGGAGTTGATGCTCCGGCTGTAATTCCCAGCCTAGTTATATTATTTGCTACTAACGGCAAGCCGTCAATATTTTCGACAAGATAAGTCGAGGGGCATATTTGCTTAGCTATAGCGTACAATTTACTCGTATTGGACGACTCTGCGCTACCGAGAACAAGCATGATATCGCATTGCTCGGCAAGCTGCGCAGTCTGCTTCTGCCGCTCTGTTGTAGTATAGCAAATAGTGCGGTTTATTACAACTGATTTGCACCTTCTTTTGATAATTTTTATTATTTTATTATATAAAGCGGCATCGAAAGTAGTCTGGACTACTACGCAATAATCGCACGAATCCTTAACCTCGAATGTCCATGCGTCATCTTCGCTCGATATAATCGTACACTCTTGACTTGCCCATCCCGCAGAACCTACTACTTCGGGATGTCCTTTATCCCCTATTATGATTATTTTATGACCTAAATTGCTGTAATTTTCAATAATTTCATGGATTTTTGCAACAAAAGGACAAGTAGCGTCGCAATACGTCAAGCCCAATTGGTCGATAGCCTTATACACAGACTTGCTCACTCCGTGCGAGCGAATAACGAGCGTTCTGTCCTTGGGACAGTCTGCGACGTCGTTTACGGTCATTACGCCCATATCCGACAGTCTGCCAAGGACGTTGGCATTATGAATTAATTTACCGAGAACGCATGCCTTATCTCCGAGCTTTTCCGCAATGGCGACGGCATTGCTTACGCCGAAACAAAATCCCGCGGAAGGCGCAACGATTATCTCCAAACTATTACTCCTCTTGCATATCGCCCAATGCCTTGACGTATGCCGTTTGACTGCCTTTATATCGCTCTACAATCGTCTTGATTTCCGCATATAAATCGGTCATTTTTTTACGCAGTTTATCGCTTGCGAGAGCCTCTGTCTCTTCACCTTTTTGACCGTAAAATTCGCTGAAATCAAATGGATTTCCAACAATAAGATAGTTGCGTCTGAACGGAGAAATCTTCCTGTAATACATCAACGGAATGACTTGGCATTTAGTCTTGATAGCTATCATAGGTACGCCGGCTTTCAGTTCAAGCAACCTATACTCATCGCTATTGTCGCACTTATTACGCGTGCCTTCGGGGAAAATAATTACCTTTTTACCCTCTTTGACAGCGGAAAATACCTGCCTGACCGCCCCGATATCTCCCTCGCCTCGATGTACGGGAATGCCGCCGAGAGAGCGCAAAATATCGCCTATAAATTTCGACTTGAACATCTCGCCTTTAATCATCACGCGGTAGTCGCGCTTAATCAATGACGACATAATTCGATTGGCGTCCATAGAGGAAAAATGATTGCATACGCATATACCCGCCCCTTCGGATGGAAATCTCTCGGGAAAATAAATCTTTACATGCCAGATGATGCGAAGCAATGGACGTATAATACACGCAATAGCTCGGGAAATTATATTCGGCTTCTTATTCTTATTATTTTTATCGCTCACTCAAATACCGTCCTTATCGATACGACGCGCTATTTCGTCTACAGTCTGCTCTATTGTAAGCGATGTAGAATCTATAAGCACAGCGTCGTCCGTCTTAATCAGCGGAGCATATGCGCGTTCCATATCGTTCTTATCCCTGTCGATTATATCCTTAAGCACTTGGTCGTAATCAACATCAGCTCCCTTTTCCCGTAGCTCCTTGAAACGTCTGCTCGCCCGCTCTTCCGCCGAAGCGGTAAGATAAAACTTATATCTTGCATGGGGCAAGACATTGCTGCCGATATCTCTGCCGTCAAGCACGCAATCGGCTCGGCTTGCGCTCTCGCGTTGCAACGCTACGAGTCTGTCCCTTACCGCAGGTATCTTGGATATATCCGACGCCGCCTTGGATACCTCATGCCTGCGTATGTCCTCCGATACGTCTCTGTCGTTAAGGAATATGCGCATTCCTAAGGAATTGTAATTAAAATGAATACGCGCATTGTCGAGTATTGCCACTACGCCCGCTTCGTCGCAAGGCGATACGCCCTGCTCGAGAGCAAACAAGGCAAGCGCCCTGTACATTGCGCCGGTATCTATATAAGCAATACCGAGTCGTTTCGCAAGCAACTTGCTGATTGTACTTTTTCCGGCGCCCGAAGGTCCGTCTATCGCAATATTAATCATGGATATATTATATATTAAACTTGCCGCGTTAATCAACTGCTTTTTGAGCCAATGCTCTTGCAACCGCGACCGCTGTAGAAAATGCTATTTGAAGATTATATCCGCCCGTAAATGCGTCCACGTCAAGGACTTCTCCCGCAAAATACAAGCCTTCTGCAATTTTGCTCGAGCAATCCTTGGGATTGACCTGTTTTACGTCTACGCCGCCGGCTGTGACAATACCTTTATCTACGCTCTCAAGCGCCTTAATAGCTATATAATATGACTTGACGGCGCTTGCGAGAGCGCTTATATTCGCTTGGTTGAGCGACTTTCCCGCCGCATTGGGATTGATATGCGCTTGAGCTAAAATATGCGTTATAAGAGCGCGAGGCATAAGCAACGGCAGAATATTTTTGATAGATTTACCGCCGCACTCCTCTATATCTCTTGCTATACGAGCGCACAGCTTGTCGTGGTCAAGCGCGGGCTTTAAGTCAACAGCAATATTAAAGCGCCCATTGAGATTGCCTCGCTCATTACTGTACTTATTGATTATACTGCTCAATGTCAAGATTACCGGACCGCTCACTCCCGTATGCGTAAAGAGCATCTCGCCGAAACGACCAGCTATCTCTTTGCCGTCCTTAAACACCGTTACGTTTACATTTTTAAGCGACAATCCCGCAAGCGTAGAATCATACCCTTCGCATATCATAGGTACCAGCGCGGGACGGATAGACGTTATATCATGCCCTGCTCCTCGCGCAAGGGCGTAGCCGTCTCCGGTGCTGCCGGTAGCGGGATAGCTTGCTCCTCCGCATGCAATCACTACGGCGTCGGCATATATAATCGAGCCGTCGTCGCATATTACGCCTTTTACGCTATTACCGCTCATAGATAGAGCTTTTGCCGAGCAATTGTATACAATATTGCAATTCCCGTCGCATATGTATCTGCGTAACGCGTCTATTACGTCGCTTGACTTGTCTGATACTGGGAAAACTCTGCCGCCCCGCTCGACCTTAGTCTCCACGCCTAAAGAATTAAAAAAGTCAACCGTATCTTGCGGAGTAAATAAATTGATTGCCGAATATAGAAATCTCGAATTACTTACCGTATTGTCAATCACCTGCCGCGCATCGCACAGGTTAGTGAGATTGCATCGACCTTTTCCGGTAATATAAAGTTTTCTGCCCGCTTTGGAATTTTTCTCCAAGACAGTCACGTCTATGCCGCTATGTCCGAGCATTCCCGCAACGGTCATACCCGCTGCGCCGGCGCCTATTACGCAAACTTTCATATTACTCCTTATATATTAAAACAGCGCGCCTTAACAACGCGCTTATCGTAATTTATATATGCAATACCTAAAAAGGTTGCCTATTCTCGAGCGCGCGACTGAGCGTGACCTCGTCTGTATATTCTATATCCGTATTCATGGATATTCCGCCCGCTATACGCGTGACTTTAATACCCATAGGCTTAATTAATCGGGATATATATACCGCCGTTGCTTCGCCCTCAACGTCGAGATTGGTAGCGAGTATCACCTCTTTTACCCCGTCCAGCCTACCGAGCAACGATTTAATGGAAAGCTCGTCGGGACCGATGCCTGCAAGAGGATTGAGCGTGCCGTGCAGTACGTGATATACGCCTCGATAGTCCTTGACCTTCTCCATTGCAGTGACGTCCTTAGGCTCTTTAACCACGCAAATTACTGAAGCGTCGCGCGAATTGCAAATATCGCATACATCTTTATCTGTATAATTGCCGCATACCGAGCAATACTTAATCTTGCTCTTGCACTCGTCAATAGCGGATACGAATTCATCTACTTCTTCTTCGGACATGCCTATTATCTTATAGGCATAGCGTTGCGCCGTCTTGACGCCCACTCCGGGAAGTTTCGTAAATTGAGCGACCAGCTTGGTTAAAGGCTCCGAATCGCCGTATATCATTACAGCCCCAATCCCGCAAACGCGCCCATACGCTCGTCGCTCTCTTTCTTAGCAAGAGACTGCGCCTCGTTAAACGCCGCAATGATTAAATCCTCGAGCATCTCGACATCGTCGGGATCTACCGCCTCGGGCTTAATCTTAACAGCGGTAACATTCATATCGCATGTCATAGTCACCTCGACCATACCGCCGCCCGACGTGCCCGTCACTTCCAACTCGGCAAGCTCCTCTTTAGCCTTGAGCATATCTTGCTGCATCTTTTGAGCCTGTTTCATCATTGCTTGCATATTCATACCGCCGCCGAAGCCGCCGAAACCGTGTTTACCCATTATTATTACCTCCGTTAACTATTTTTACTTTATCAAGACCTACCATATTCCTGATTATCTGCAATTGTCTTTCTATACTGTCGTCGCTCTTGACTACGTCTATACGAACGCCCTTGATATATGCATATTTGGATACTACGGCATCCTTAATGACGTCCAACACATTAGAGAGCAACATCTTATCTTCTTCGCTGTCTATTACTACGGCAAGAATTCCGTCGATTACGGCGCACTTAGGCGTGATAGAGTCAAGCAATACCCTTGCAGACGGATTATCCTGTCTCACTTGTCCTATTATACTCTGCCATATTTTATTGCCGTCAATATCAATATCGGCTATCTTACCTTGAGCTATTACGCCGCCTTCCTCTATTGCTTTAAGACGCTTAAGCAGTCCCTCTTGCGAAAAGTCGGACGACATCTCGCACGCTTTGATAACAGCCATCTCAAGCACTACCTTGGGATAAGAACTGTAACGAAGCTCGCCTTCGAGATAGCAAAACACTTCCAAAGCATGCAATATACGGGCGTTAGAGATATCTACAGCGATAGATCTTACCTTTTCGTATATGTCAACCGGAAGCTTAAGTATGGTATTGGCATTAGTGCAATTGTGAGCGTAGCCGACATTGGACAGCATAGCCGCCACATCTTTAGCTAAAGTATTGACGCTTTTACCTTTTGCATATACTCCGTTTACCTCGCGCAAAGCCTTATCGGTATCTCCGCGTAAAATATCCGCTGTCAGATTGATTACCGTATCGGGAGAACATAGTCCCAATGCCTCGATTACAGACTGATAATCCAAGACTTCTCCGCAGTAAGATACGCACATGTCGGCAAGCGACAACGTGTCTCTGGCGCTGCCCGCGCCCGCAGTAGCTATGGCAATAAGCGCCTCCTGCTCGTAGCGCTTACCTATACCGTCAATTACCGTCGCAAGCAACGATACAAGCTCATCGATAGTAAGCAGTCTGAAGTCAAACCTCATACACCTCGACAAGACCGTAGGCGGTATCTTCTGCACTTCGGTAGTAGCCAAGATAAATATGACGTGCTCGGGTGGCTCCTCCAGCGTCTTAAGCAATGCGTTAAACGCCGAATTGGACAGCATGTGAACTTCGTCGATTATATATACTTTATACTTGGATACGGAAGGCAGATACTTGACATTGTCACGCAGATCTCTTATCTCGTCCACGCCGTTGTTGGATGCGGCGTCTATCTCAAGTATATCGAGATTGCCGCCTCCGCCGAGCTCGGCGCACGAGATACACTTGCCGCAAGGCGAGCCGTCGGACAGAGGCGAAAGGCAGTTAACTGCCTTGGCAAATATCTTGGCGACGGACGTCTTACCCGTACCGCGCGAGCCTGTAAACAGATAGGCATGCGACACGCTTCCGCTCTTAAGCTGATTGCCCAAAGTGCGTATAACGTGTTGTTGACCGACCACTTTATCGAAAGCGGTCGGTCTGAATTTACGATATAAAGAAACGTATGACATTAATTATATCCTTGAGCTGCTTATAATTATATTAATATGCAGTTATGCTTCGGGTTGCAATGCCGTAGGGTCTTGAGGCTCTATTTGAGCGGACTCCGCAGCGGCAGCCTTCGCAGCCTTACGCTCCGCTATCTCGGCAACAGCGATTGCCTGCTCCTTCTCATTGAAATCGTAGAAGAAGTAAGGTATAGCAGACAGTATCATACTTGCGCCCGGCAATATCAATGTAATACCGATAAGGAATTGCTGAGCGGAAAGCTTAGCAGCCGCATCGGTAACTATGATATTAGACCACTGAGTAGCATCGCCGATGCCTGCCCAAGCAAGACCGAAGCACGAGAACGCAGCGCCGAGAGCGATACCTATCTTATTGATAAATGTCTGCATTGCAAAGCAAATACCCTCGCCTCTCTCGCCTGTCTTCCATTCCATATAGTCGACGCAGTCTGCTATCTGAGCGTATGTAATAATGTTGGCAAAGCCTTGAGGCACGCCCGCGATAATAAGCGCGATTACATATATTGCAAGCACTGCATAATTGTCTATCTCTCCGCCCTTTGCGAATCTGCATACGACGAACGAAAGTATCATTACAATACCGCCGACAATATGCGATGCGATGTATGTATTCTTCTTGCCCCACTTCTTAGTGCACCAAGGAACGAGTACGGAAGCTATCAATCCTCCGGGGACTGCCGCCATGGTCAACAAAGTCGCCCACGATACGCCGCCGATAGAGCCGAAGCAGTACTGCGAAACGTACATTGTGCTGTAGAGATACAGCGTCTTGCCCCCGCCGAGCACGCCTGCGAGAATAATCAGAAGCAAAGGCTTATTCTTGGTAAGAAGGGAAAGATTCTGCTTGAGAGTAAGATTTTGACTGGGGTCATAGAAACGCTCTTTGGACTTCTTGAATCCGAGATAGAACATCGGCAAAGCGATTATAACTATCACGAGCACCATCCAAAGATAATTCTTCTGAAGGACTTTTGCCGCCTCGAGAGCATACTCGGGCAAGATATCGCCCGCCTCGTTGGTGTAATTCTTAAGCCACAGGTTAGACAACTGAGGAACGATAATGGAGACTACGCCGCTACCTGCCGTACAGAGCAACCTTGCAATGGTAAGCATAGTTCCGCGCTGATGAGTATTGGACGTCATGGATGTAGCCAGTCCCCAATACGGAACGTCGACAGCCGTATAGGCGACGGACCAAAGCACATATACCACAGTAACTATCGCTATAGTCTGATATCCCTTGGGATCTATACCGAAAGGCAAACCCATTGCCTGCCAAGGCAAGAAGCATATTACGGTAAGTATCGCTATCGGTATAGCGGCAAAGAAGACATACGGTCTGCTCTTACCCCAACGAGTGTGCGTATGATCTACTATTGTACCCATAATAGGATCGTTAAACGCGTCGAATACGCGAGTACCGAGCATTATGTATCCAACGACAGCAGATGCTACGAGCAATCCGTTGGTCAAGTAATATGTAAGATAGGAACTTACGATTGCGCTGATAAGGTTCTGACCGAAGCCGCATATCGAATAGCTTATTGCTTCAGAGGGCTGCATTCCTTCCTTATCATTGGGGTCTGTCATAAATACCTTGTGAAGCAAGGCGGACAATTTGTTCATAATTCACCCTTGATAATTATTAGTGCAAAACACTTATTAATATTATATATTATAATAATTAAAATGTAAATATAATCTTACATAAAAAAATGTTATACGACAGGCATATTATTCGTAGAAGCCCAGACTCACCATAAGCGCCTCGTTGATACGCATCATCTTGTCTCCCGATACCTGTCCTATCTTATCCTTTAGCCTGCGCTTATCAAGCGTCCTGATTTGCTCGAGCAATACTACGGAGTCTTTCGGCAAGCCGTAATCTTTGGCTGAAAGTTCGATATGAGTAGGCAGCTTCGCCTTATCTATTTTGCTTGTGACGGCAGCGGCAATGACCGTGGGAGAATATCTGTTGCCGATATCGTTCTGCACGACAAGCACGGGACGGATTCCTCCCTGCTCGCTCCCGACTACGGGACTTAAATCGGCATAATATAATTCTCCTCGTTTTATCATAGTATCTCCGAAAATTTTATCCTGCTCATATATATGCAAAAAGCAGGACTAATGTTATTTTGTCCTGCTTGCTCGCCGTTTATACCGAAGATAAAATTTTATCGGTTCCGCTTAACAATTTCCGCTATCGATACGGCTATATCGGAAGGCAGTACGCCCTGCTCGCCGTACACATAGCTCTTTTCTCTGCCGCACATAGCGCATAGGTAACTCGCCGCGGCAGCGCTCGCAAGCAATTGAGCGCCTTGTGCAGCGATGCCCGCAATCGCTCCGCTGAGCACGTCTCCGTTGCCGCCCTTAGAAAGGAACGACCCGCCCTCGGTCATAATATAGCCGCATGTGCCGTCCGTGATAAATGTAGACGAGCCCTTGAGCAATACGTTGACATTATATTCCCGCGCGAAACTCTCTGCTATAGCTATCGGGTCTGCAAGCACATCTTGCACTTGCAAGCCGCACAGACGCGACATCTCCTTGGGATGCGGAGTGATAAGCACGTCGGCTGCAATTTCTCTCAATATATCAACATTCGTGCTTAAGGCATTAAGTCCGTCGGCATCTATGATAACTTTAAGTCCTTTAATGGATATCAAATGCTTTATAATTGCCTGTATCTCTTTAACATTCCGTCCCAGTCCCATACCTATGACGACTACCGACGCTCCGCGCGCAAGTTCATCGATATCATTGCAATCATAGACAACGCCGTCCTCATTACAATTGAGCGGATAGAGAGTGCTCTCCATCACCGCTTCGCCGATGCACGGCGCAATATTGCGAGGGACTGCAAGCGTAGAAAGTCCGCACCCCGCCCTCATTGAACAAAGCGCTATATTTGCAAGTTTAACCGCGCCGCAGTAATTAATACATCCGCCTATTACGACGCTCTTGCCGAAAGTGGACTTGTTACTGTTGGATAATCTTTTGGCAAAGACATAATCTATAAGTTCACCGTCAACGTATCGATAGCCGCAATTGGATATATCTATTCCGATATCCTTGATTATCAGTTGACCGCACCTATCTTTTCCGTCTCCAAAGTAATGACCTGTCTTGGCGCACTGTATAGCTACGGTCTTATCCGCCTTGACGCTGCCTAAGCCTATGCCCGACGTACCGTTCAGTCCGCTCGGAATATCTACGCTTACAATATATGCTCCGCTCATATTGATATTATCGATTATATCACTGTAGCGGCAATCGATAGCGCCCTTAAAACCTGTGCCGAATATACAATCGACTATTATATCGCATCTGTAGTCGCAATCGCTTATATTCGATATATCGATTTTCTCAAGCAAAGCTCTGTCTCTATAGTACAAAGCGTCGCCTTTATTATTCTCAATATAATAAACTTTCACTTTGTACCCGTTTGCATTCAAAATACATGCCAAGGCATAGCCGTCTCCGCCGTTATTTCCATTGCCGCATATTATATAAATACATTTACAGTGCCAGTCATGCGAGTCATATACCGATTGCGCCGCCCTATACATAAGCTCGCGCGAGCTGATCCCCGACATGATAGCGTCGCGGTCGCATTTCCTCATCTGCTCATCGGTCAGTATCTTCATCATTGCTCCTTATACAGTCGACGCAGCGCCTGATTATATCCCAACTATATCCTTTAGAGCCGAGATATCTGCTCAATCTCGCAAGATATTTCATATCTATAGTCTGTCCCGCGCTATGTCTGTAAGCCAAGTTCATAGCGCAATTAAACGCGTTGTCGTCGGATTGCGCATCGGCATCGATTATCCGAGCAATAATATCCTTGCCTATGCCCTTCGCTCTCAGCTCCGCCGCTATCCTGGAAATACCGCAAGCGCTCTTGCGATAATCGTAATAGTTGAAGGCATAGCGCTCGTCATCAAGCAGTTTACATTCCGAGGCTCTGCCTATACAGTAATCGACGACTGAACGCGAGTAGCCTTTACTATATAATTTATCGGTCAATCTCCTGACAGTCGAAGGATATCTATCCAAATACCAACAAACATAATCGAAGGCGACAGCCTTGTCGCTGTCGAATATTATCTTATCCAGCTCGGCGCATGTAACTTCCTTGCCTATGTATACTTCGCGCTTTTCCACCAAAAAAGAAGAAACAGAGGCGTAGAATGCTCCGTCGATAAACAAATTCATTCTGCCTCTGTTCTTTTTCTGATCGGTGATATCGGTAATTATCATTTACAGAAAGTACTTGACACCGCTCTCGAATATCTTCATATCATAGTTGCCAGGTACGTTCTTATACAGATTGTCGTCCCATCTCTCGCTGTGTCCCATCTTGCCGAGGACTCTGCCGTCGGGGCTTATAATACCCTCTATGCCCATAACCGATCCGTTGGGATTGAAAGGCGACGTCATAGTAGCATTGCCCGACATATCCACATACTGCGTTGCAACTTGTCCGCCTGCGATGAGTTTGTCGAGTTCCGCCTGCGACGCGACGAATCTGCCTTCGCCATGGCTTACAGGAACATTAAATACGTCGTCTACATTGACTCCGTACAGCCAAGGCGACTTGTTGGTTGCCACCCTAATCCTCGAAATAGTCGATACGTGACGCGAAATATTGTTAAATGTCAATGTAGGCGCATCGCTCGTCTGCTCCGTTATCTTACCGTAAGGCACAAGTCCGAGCTTGATAAGAGCTTGGAAGCCGTTGCATATGCCGAGGGCAAGTCCGTCTCTATCGTACAGCATCTTCATTACCGCTTCCGCGACTGCGGGATTACGGAATGTCGTAGCAATAAATTTGCCGCTTCCGTCAGGCTCGTCGCCGCCGCTGAATCCGCCGGGGAAAGCAAGTATCTGCGAATTATCAAGCGCCTTTATGATAGCCTTAACGCTATCCTCGATATCTCTCGGCGACTGATTGCGGATAATTAATGTCTCTGCGACAGCGCCCGCTCTCTCAAAAGCGCGCGCGGTATCGTACTCACAATTCGTACCGGGGAAAACGGGAATCAACACGCGGGGCTTGGCAATCCCCGTATGAGCGCCCTTGCGCTTAATAGCGCAGCATATGAGATTGCGGACTTCGCCGTCGGAGTAAGCCGTGCTCGGGAACACCTCTTCCATAGGAGAAGTGAAAGCCCTGCAAAGGTCGCTCATCTTAATCTTTACGCTGTCTTCGCCGCCCTTACCGACTACCATAGTATGCGTGCCGTTGAGACTGCAGATAAACTCGGGAGTATAAGAGCGCAACTTACTCACATCTTTAGCCAATATAATGAAATCGCCGAAGGCGGGAGCAAACATATCGGGCGTAATCTCTTTCCAATTGGTGCCGAGCATATTGCCCATGCACGACTTGATAACAGCGCATACCGCGCCGCCCTCGTCTACTACGTTGCAGGCTACGATATCGCCGCTCATAATCGCCTTGTTCATAGTCTTGAACAGCTTAACTACTCTTGCGAAAACGGGAACGCCGTGGTTGTCTCTGGGCAGAGAAATGCGATATATCCTGCGCGCGGCGGTATTCTCGTCAAATGTATTGGTTATTATCTTATCCGCCTGAGTAATACCCATTGCGAAAGATATGAGCGTAGGCGGGACGTCTATATGCTCGAATGTGCCGCTCATGCTGTCCTTGCCGCCGATTGCGCCGATGCCCAAATTATTCTGCGCGTACATTGCGCCCAGCAGCGCCGAAAGCGGCTCTCCCCAACGCTCGGGATCTTTACCCGGCTTCTTAAAGAATTCTTGCAAAGACAGTCTTATCGTATCTATAGACACGCCGCAAGAGATGAGTTTCGCAACCGAAGTCACTATCGAATATATTGCGCCTGTAAAAGGCGAACTGCTCATTAATTGAGGAGAACATCCGTACGAAGAGACCGTAACCGTATTGGTATGTCCGCTTACGGGAGGCTTGGAAGCCATGACGACAGACGGTGTCAATTGATACTTGCCTCCGAAAGGCATGACGACTGTAGCCGCGCCTATAGTGCTGTCGAACATCTCGCCCAAGCCCTTAGTCGAACACACGTTAAGCCTGCCGAGCTCGCCTGTTATAGCGGAGCGGATATCGCCGGACTTCATATATCTGAGCGTATCTTGATAAGGAGTATTCATATAAGCGCTTACGTTGTCCTTGATGACGGCGTCCTGTTTCTGCTTAACACCGTTGGTATCGAGGAAAGCTCTCTTTAGCTCCACAATGCAGCGACCTGCGTGGAACATACGCATATATCCGTTATTCTTAACCTCGGCAACGACCGTAGCTGTCAAATTCTCCTCGCCTGCAAAGGCAATGAACTTATCCGCATCCTCTTTAGCCAAGACTACCGCCATGCGCTCCTGCGACTCTGATATAGCAAGCTCCGTACCGGAAAGTCCGTCGTACTTCTTTGGTACGGCATCAAGGTTGATGTCCAAGCTGTCCGCAAGCTCGCCTATTGCGACAGACACGCCGCCCGCGCCGAAGTCGTTACACTTGACAATAAGCTTGCTGACCGCAGGATTGCGGAACAGGCGCTGTATCTTTCTCTCTGTAGGAGGATTGCCCTTCTGAACTTCCGCGCCGCATGTCTCAACCGACTTGACGGTATGCGCCTTGGATGAGCCGGTCGCGCCGCCGCAGCCGTCGCGCCCCGTATCTCCGCCGAGCAGCACTATTAAATCGCCCTCGATAGGCTTACGTCTAACGACATTTTCCTTTTTATTGCCGGCAATTACGTATCCCGTCTCCAACCTCTTAGCCTTATAATTGGTATGGTACATCTCTGCAACGGTACCGGTAGCCAATCCTATCTGATTGCCGTATCCCGAATAACCCGCGGCTGCGGTCTTGGTAATGACTTTCTGAGGCAACTTGCCGCTGAGAGTGTTGTTGACGCTCTCTCTGGGATCGGCGCTACCAGTCACGCGCATTGCTTGATAGACGTAAGTACGTCCCGACAGCGGGTCTCTTATTGCGCCGCCGAGGCAAGTAGCCGCGCCGCCGAAAGGCTCTATCTCTGTAGGATGGTTGTGCGTCTCGTTCTTGAACATTATCAACCACTTTTCCACCGCGCCGTCATTATCGACATCAACTTCTACAGAGCAAGCATTGATCTCGTCGCTGACGTCGAGATTATCCAGCTTGCCGATAGACTTGAGATACTTGACCGATATCGTAGCGATATCCATCAGACATCTGTACTTATCTTCTCTGCTTGCATTGAATTTCTTAAATAGCTTTCCGTATTCGTTGAGAGCTATCCTTATATGGGGATTATCGCTGTCGATAACTATATCTGTAAGTTCGGTCGCAAACGTAGTATGCCTACAGTGGTCCGACCAATACGTATCTATCACCTTAAGTTCGGTAAAAGTAGGGACCCTGCCCTCGCTCTTGAAGTATTCTCTGACGAACAACAGGTCTTCCACGCTCATGGCAAAGCCCTGAGCGCTGTGATAGTCGCGGATTTCGTCGTCGCTCATATCGATAAAACCGTCTACGACGGGCACCGACAAGTCGGGCTTGATATCTTGACGAAGCGTATCGGGAAGCTCCATGCTGCCCTCTCTGCTGTCCACGGGATTGATAAGATACTTCTTTATTCTGTTGAACTCCTGCGCGCCTATGCCCTTAAAAGCATATACGGTCGCGCATCTTATTAAAGGACGCGCGCCCATCGACAGCAACTGCACGCATTGCATAGCGCTGTCCGAACGCTGGTCGTACTGTCCGGGAAGATACTCCGTCACAAGCACGGAATAACCGTTCATATCGGGAAGTTCATCCTCGTAAATCATATCGACGGGCGGCTCGCTGAAGATAGTATTCTTCGCCTTATCGAAGATATCCGCAGGCATGTCCTCGATGTCATAACGAATGAACTGTCTGACTTCCTTAACCGCTATACCCAAAGTAACGGATACGTCGCTCGCTACTTTACGGGCCGATACGTCAAATCCTTTCTTCTTCTCAACAAAAATTCTTTTAACCATATTACACCTATTTTTTAATACCGATATCGCGTCTGTAGAACATACCGTCGAATGTCACCTTATCTACTGCGTCGTAAGCCTTAAGCCTTGCCTCGGCGACGTCCTTGCCGACCGCCGTAACTCCGATTACTCTTCCGCCGGAGGTAACCAATTGACCTTTGTTAAATGCAGTACCGGCATGATATAGAGTAATATCTTCGGGCAAGTCGCCTATATTAATAGGCAAGCCTTTTTTATAGCTTCCGGGATAACCGCCGCTCGCCAGTATTACGCATACGCAAGCGTTGTCGTCCCACTCAACCTTGACGTCTGCAAGTCTGCCGTCGATGACAGCTTGGAATATATCGTATAAATCGCTCTTAAGCCTGGGAAGCACTACCTGTGTCTCGGGGTCGCCGAAACGCGCGTTATACTCGAGCACTTTAGGACCGTCGCTTGTAATCATCAATCCGAAGTAAAGCACGCCTTTGAACTCGCGCCCCTCTTTGTTCATAGCCTCGATAGTGGGTAATATGATATCTTTCTCCACCTTAGCTGCAAGCTCGTCTGTATAGATAGCAGAAGGAGAGAATGTACCCATGCCTCCCGTATTAAGTCCTTGGTCATTGTCGTATGCTCTCTTATGGTCTTGAGAAGATACCATAGGGATAGTAGTCTTACCGTCCGTAAAACACAGTATCGATACTTCCTTACCTACAAGGAATTCCTCTATTACAATAGTGTTGCCCGCGTCGCTGAACTTCTTGCTCACCATCATATCTCCGACTGCAATAAGCGCCTCGCCGACATCCGAGCATATTACAACGCCCTTACCGAGCGCAAGTCCGTCCGCCTTGACTACGAGCGGATACTTAGCTCTCTTAACGTAATCGATAGCCTTGGCATAGTCGTTGAATTCGGCATAACCTGCAGTAGGAATACCGTACTTCTTCATAAGACGCTTGCTGAACGCCTTAGACGCTTCTATCTGCGCAGCCTTTGCCGAAGGTCCGAAAGCTCTGTGCCCCTTAGCGGTGAGCTTGTCAACCAATCCCGCAGCAAGAGGGTCGTCGGGAGCAACTACCGTCATGACGATGTCCTCGTGATTGTCGACGAACTCGATAATCTTATCAAAGTCCATCACCGATACGCTGCTCACGCATTCGGCAATCTCCGCAATTCCCGCATTACCGGGTATGCAATACAGCTTGCCCGTCTTGTCGCTTTTAGCCAATGCCTTACATATAGCGTGCTCTCTGCCGCCGCCGCCTATAACCAATACGCTCATATTAACCTCAATGTTTGAAATGTCTGTCGCCCGTAAAAATCATAGCTATGCCCAATCTATTGCATGCGTCTATACTAAGCTTGTCGTTTCTGCTGCCGCCGGGCTGAGCGATAGCGGATATGCCGGCCTTGCCAGCCTCTTCCACGCAATCGTCGAAAGGGAAAAACGCGTCGGACGCAAGCACCGCGCCCTCGGTAGACGTGAGGGAGTGGTCGATAGCCTGACCCGTCGCCCATATTCTGTTGACCTGTCCGCCGCCGATGCCGAGAGTTACTTTATCCTTAGCTACGACAATGGCGTTAGACTTGGTATGCTTAACTACTTTCATCGCGAACTTCAAGTCCTCGAGCTGCTTATCGGTCGGGGCAAGCGATGTGACGATATCTATCTTGTCGTCGTCGATGACGTTCCTGTCGAAGTCCTGCACGAGCAATCCGCCCAAGACCTTCTTCATTTCGTAGTTGCCTTGAGGCACCGCAGCCGCGATATCGGGCAACTCGAGCAATCTGATATTAGCCTTAGTCGTAAGTATGCTCATAGCCTCTTTGCTGAAAGAAGGCGCGATAACTATCTCGATAAATATCTTGTTAATCTGCTCTGCCGTAGCCTTGTCTATCTCTCTGTTGGCTGCGATAATACCGCCGAATATAGAGGTGGGATCGCTTGCGTTGGCTTTCTCAAACGCCTTGGATATCGTCTTGTCGGAAGCTACGCCGCAAGGATTGGAGTGCTTACATGCGACAATCGTAGGCTCGTCGAACTCTTTAAGCAAATTGAGCGCGCCGTTGGCGTCGTTGATATTGTTGTAAGAAAGCTCCTTGCCGTGCAACTGCTTAGCCTTGGAAAGGCTGCCCGCTACCTCGAAAGGCTCTTTATAGAATACAGCGCTCTGATGAGGATTCTCGCCGTAACGCATATCCTGCGCCTTGTCGAATGCAAGCGTAAGCTTATCGGGATACTCGATATTGTTGCGCTTACGCAGATAGTCGGCGATAAGAGTATCGTAATACGCAGTGTGCTGGTATACCTTATACATAAGATAGAACTTGGTCTCGAGCGTGACGCCGCCGTCGGACAGCTCCGCAATTACTCTCTTATAATCTACGGGGTCTACGAGTACGGTGACGTCTTGATAATTCTTAGCAGCGCTCCTAAGCATAGTAGGTCCGCCGATATCGATATTCTCAATTGCTTCTTGCAATTCGATACCCTCTTTTGAGATGGTCTGCTTAAAGGGATAGAGATTGACGACTACGATATCTATCGTATTGATATTCATCTTCTCAAGGAAAGACATATGCTCCGCATTGCCGCGCATAGCGAGCAAACCCGCGTGCACGTTGGGGTGCAAGGTCTTGACTCTGCCGTCGAGACACTCGGGGAATCCAGTAATATCACTGATATCTATGGCATCGAGATCAGAGTCTCTGAGCACTTTCAAAGTTCCGCCTGTGGACACTATCTCGTATCCGAAGTCGATCAAGCTCTTAGCTAAATCTACAATGCCCGTCTTATCGGAAACGCTGATTAACGCACGTTTTTTCATAAATACTCCTTATATCCTTTATTCTCTGCACAGCTGCGCCACGACCTTGGGCAAGAGGATATGCTCTTGCTCGAGCACACGCTCTTGTAAACTCTCCGGCGTGTCGCCTGCTAAAACTTTTACTTTTACTTGCTCGATTATTTTCCCCGTATCCGCGCCGCCGTCGACGTAATGAACGGTACAACCGCTCTCCGTCTCTCCGCCCTCTATGACTGCGCGATGTACTCTCATTCCGTACATGCCCATACCGCAATATGCGGGTATAAGCGAGGGATGAATATTGATAATCCTGCCCTCGTAGATATCAAGCAGCGACGAGGTTACGATTGACAGATATCCTGCAAGGACTATCAAGTCTATATCGAGCGAAGCGAGATAATCGGCAATAGCCTTGTCCCTATTCTCCGCGTCGCCGTACTCCTTGATAGTGAATATCCTATAAGGAATACCGTGCTTGACAGCTCTGTCGATAGCGTATATCCCGCTCTTATTGGCGATTACGGCGCGTATCTTGCCGTTGATTTCGCCCCTCTCGCAGGCGTCGATTACGCTCTGCATATCGGTACCGCCGCCCGATACGAATATCGCAATATTCTTCATTAATGAAGTCTTACTCCTTCCTTATCGGAGACGCTGCCTATCACATACGCGTCTTCGCCGAGTTCCTTGAGCGTGGCAACTACGTCGTCCGCCGTCTCGGGCGCAACCGCCATGACAAGACCTATACCCATATTGAATGTGTTGTACATCTTGTCGTTGCCGATGCCCGCTATCTCGCCGAGCGCCTTGAATACCTTGGGCAGCGGATAGCTGTTAAGGTCTATGTCGACGCCCAATCCCTTGGGAATGATACGCGGAATATTCTCTATAAATCCTCCGCCCGTGATATGCGCGATACCCTTGATTGTATGCTTTTCTATCACCGACAAAACTGTCTTGACGTATATCTTGGTAGGAGTAAGCACGATGTCCGCAGGCGCGCAGCCCAAGGTCTCGTTATACTTATTGATGCTATCCTTATCTTCGCCGAAAAGCTTACGAACAAGCGAATATCCGTTGCTGTGTATTCCGCTAGAGGCGATACCTATGAGCTTATCTCCCGCGGCAATGGTCTTGCCGTTGATTATCTTGTTGCGCTTGACAATACCTACAGCAAAGCCCGCGATGTCGTACTCGTCGTCGGCATAGAAGCCTGGCATCTCCGCCGTCTCTCCGCCGATAAGCGCGCAGCCCGACTGACGGCAGCCCTCGCTGACGCCCTTTACGATATCCGCGACCTTAGTCGGTACGAGCTTGTTGAGCGCAATATAGTCGAGGAAAAGAAGGGGCTTGGCGCCCTGACACACGATGTCGTTGACGCACATAGCGACCGCGTCGATACCAATAGTGTCGTGCTTGTCCAATACAAAGGCGTACTTAAGCTTGGTGCCTACGCCGTCTGTTCCCGCAACGAGGCAGTCGCCGTCGGGCTTATCGTCCAAGGCGTAAAAGCCTCCGAAGGAGCCCAAGTCCCCGAGTACGCTGTCGTTGTATGTGGTCTTGACGTACTGCTTCATGAGGCGCACAGCCTCATAGCCTGCCTCTACGTCTACACCCGCGCTCTTATAATCTATAGCCATATTTCACTACTCCTTAAAAATAAACGTAAAGCCGCCGAATAATTCGACGGCTAATAATCGCATACTTACTCCAAGCCCATGCGCTTCTTGATTTCTCTATAACCCTTATCGACGTCGTCGAGGTCGCGACGGAACCTGTCTTTATCCAGCTTCTCGCCCGTCTTCTTATCCCAGAAACGGCACGTGTCGGGAGAAATCTCGTCCGCCAAGACAATACCGCCCTTAAATCTGCCGAACTCCAACTTGAAGTCGACAAGAGTGACGCCTATCTCTGCGAAGTACTCGCTGAGCACGCTGTTGACCTTGAGCGCCATAGCCTTGATCTGAGCTATCTCCTCGGGAGTAGCCAGTTCCATAGCGAGCGCGTGGTCGTCGTTGATAAGAGGGTCGCCGAGGTCGTCGTTCTTGTAACTGAACTCTACTACAGCCACGGGTAAGACCTTGCCCTCGGGTATGCCCAATCTCTTGGACATGGAGCCTGCGGCGATATTCCTTACGATTACCTCGAGGGGGACTATCTCAACCTTCTTGACGTAAGTCTCTCTCTCGTTGATCTGCTCGACCAAGTGAGTAGGGATACCTTTGCCCTCCAAGAGCTTAAACAAATGATTGGAGCATATGTTATTGACTATGCCCTTATCCTTTATCTGACCCTTTTTAATTCCGTTAAATGCGGTAGCGTCGTCCTTGTAAGATACTACTACTACGTCGGGATCGTCGGTAAGGAATACCTTCTTGGCCTTACCTTCGTACAACTGCTCCAATCTCTTCATAAACCAAGCTCCTCTTGCAATTTTTTATCATCATCGGATATCTTGCGAGCAAGTTCCGACTTATATTTAACCATTTTATCTTTAAGCTGCGGATACTTTACGGCGAGTATCTGCACAGCGAGCAAGCCCGCGTTAAGCCCGCCGTTAATCGCTACGGTTGCTACGGGAATACCTCCGGGCATCTGAACTATCGAAAGCAAGCTGTCAAGCCCGTCCATAGTAGAGCTCTTTACAGGCAGCCCGATTACAGGAAGAGGCGTATACGCTGCTATTACACCGCCGAGATGAGCCGCTTTACCCGCGGCGCAGATAATTACTTCGACGCCGTTCGCATCGGCAGACGCCGCATACTCGTGCGCGGCATCGGGAGTACGGTGCGCGGAGATAACTCTTGCGTCCACCTCTATGCCGAAATCCTTAAGTATATCGATACACGGCTTGACGACGCCTATATCGCTGTAGCTACCCATTATGACCGCAACTTTTGGCATAAAATCGCTCTCCTTGACAGATACTTTCCAAGCATTGGATATTAATGAATATATTTTAACATAGAGATTACTCTATTTGCAACAGTTTAGTCGGGTGCGCGCGTATAAATAAGTTAAAGGAGCGAATGATCGCTCCTTATAATCATTAAGATAATTATCTCTCTCAGCATACGCCTTGAGCCATCATAGCCTTAGCAACCTTCTCGAATCCCGCGATATTAGCGCCGTCGAGATAATTCTTATCTCTGCCGTATCTTGCCGCCGCATCTGCGATATTACGGAAGATATTAATCATTATGTGCTGTAGCTTGCCGTCTACTTCTTCGAAATTCCAGAACATCCTCATGCCCGACTGCGCCATCTCGAGAGCCGAGCAAGCCACGCCGCCGGCATTGGCAGCCTTGGCAGGTCCGAAGAGCACGCCCTGCTCGAGCAGATACTTGGCAGCGTCGTTGGTGCAAGGCATGTTAGCGCCCTCGCCTACTGCAATTACGCCGCTCGCAACAAGAGTCTTGGCAGCATCGAGATCAAGCTCGTTCTGCGTAGCGCAAGGCAACGCGATATCGCAAGGGATACTCCATATGCCCTTGCAGCCTTTTACATACTGCGCGCTCGGGTGATACTTGACGTATTCGGATATACGTCCTCTCTCGACCTCTTTTATACGCTTGACTGTATCGAGGTCAATGCCCTTCTCGTCATAGATATATCCGCCGCTGTCGCTCATCGCAACTACGGTAGCGCCCATCTTGGTCGCCTTCTCGTTGGCATAAATCGCCACGTTGCCCGAGCCGCTTACAACTACCTTTTTACCCTCGATAGACTCGCCGTTGCTCCTTAGCATCTCTTGCATAAAGTATACCAATCCGTAACCGGTAGCCTGAATTCTGACGAAAGATCCGCCGTACTCCAGACCCCTGCCCGTAAGCACGCCCGTGTGCATATCGGCAATCTTCTTGTAATAGCCGAACATATATCCTATCTCTCTGCCGCCTACGCCGATGTCGCCTGCCGGCACGTCGGTCTCGGAGCCGATATGACGGTACAACTCCGACATAAACGACTGACAGAAACGCATGACTTCGTTATCGCTTTTACCCTTGGGGTCAAAGTCCGAGCCGCCCTTACCGCCGCCGATGGGAAGACCCGTAAGCGAATTCTTGAATATCTGCTCGAAACCGAGGAACTTGATTATCGATAGATTGACCGAAGGGTGGAATCTCAATCCGCCTTTATAAGGTCCGATTGCGCTGTTGAACTGCACGCGGTATCCCTTATTAACTCTGACAACTCCGCTGTCATCAACCCACGGAACTCTGAAAGATATTATTCTTTCGGGTTCGACGAGCATCTCGAGAATCTGGCTCTTCTCATACATAGGATTGGCATCGAATACGCACGAAAGAGATGACAAAATCTCAGTAGCCGCCTGATGAAACTCCGGCTCGTTAGGGTTATGCTTTATAACCTCGTCGAGCACCTTTTGAACATAAGCGTTCATATTAACTCCTGCGGTACGGCAAACAAAAAATATTGCCTGTCTACCTAAAAAAATTTTTATCAGCTATATTATAGTTGCGTGTAATATTCATGTCAAATAAATGAATAAAAATGCGAAAAATTTTTATTCGACAAGAATCGCATCATTACCGACCGTATAGATATATGTATTGGATTGATAAATTGTATTGCTTTATATCCAGGATATATAACCGAAGCAGAAATTGATATTATATTGTAAAGCGGATTATCTAATATAATACTTCCGATAGCCTGCCCTATATTATTATTATAAAAAGATAGCGCAACGACATATGTCATTGCGCTATATACCAAGATACACCTTTCACTGTAGGGTGGCTAGCACACATGTACCTCTTTACATGCGTCACCCACCATGAATCATAAGGTTCTTACGAATGGTGATACATGATACCTAAATTTACGGCTTGATTATTACTATTTCCAAGCCCTGCTCCCTGGCATACTTCAGCGTATAAGAGGTGCCGCCGTATATGCCGCAGTATAGCGCAATCACAAGCGATGAATTATTCACCATATATCTATTGCGCTCGATATAGCCATCTTTACCCTTGTACTCGTCATATAAACATCTTACATCGTCCAATCGGGCAAGCAACCCTCTATATCTTTCTCTATCTTTAACAGACCATTTTATATCCTGCGTCTTATACGGCAACGCTCCTATGAGCTTAATATCTTCGTACTGCCGCTTAAACTCGAGCACTGTCTCCGCGCATATCATATCGAATCCGATAGCCATACCGCTGATAAATGTCCGATAACCTTTAAGTATCGCCTTTTCGATTTCCTGTCGCAAGATTGCCTTCATAGCAATGCAGCGCTCGTCGTCTTCGTTAAATTTCCACGGCAATTTTTGACTTCTGTGACCTGTAAAGCATGCTGTAGTCGAATTCAAGTCATTAATAATTGCACTTATTTCGCTTTTTGCCTCTTCAAGGGCAAGATTTTTTTTATTTTGCATATACTTATCCTAAGTAATTCGATTTCCACTATCTATTATAACACTTAATTTAAGAAAAATAAAGCAAAATTACAATTTATACTAATTATTTAATTTTGTACATATGATAAAGTGTAATTAGCAATAAAACTAATATTGGAAATCAATTATGACACTAAATGAGGCTTTTGCTGTAAGAGTTAAAGAAATATTGAAAGAAAAGAAGTTGACTCAATATAAGTTATGTCAACAGACTGGCTTATATCCAAGCACGATGAATTATATTTTGCACGCTAAAACTAAATCCTCTAACTTCAAAAGCATTGCTCTGATAATCAGAGAGCTCGGCATAACGATGACGGAATTCTTTGACAGTCCGGTATTCGACTTCGACAATCTCGATATAGAATAATAATCCTCATATTATACCGTAATATAAAGTAAAGGGATATGCGCGCATATCCCTTATTTCAGTTAGTCCGCGATTATTATCTGTTGTCGATTTTTTCGGGATACATATCGTGGCGAGAGAGCCTGTCCCAGGCTACCTGTTCCCACTTGGTCCCCTCTTTACCGTAGTTGCAATATGGGTCAATGGAAATTCCGCCGCGAGGCAGAAATTTGCCCCATACTTCGATATACGCAGGGTCCATCAACGCAATAAGGTCGTTCATAATTATGTTGACGCAGTCTTCGTGGAAGTCGCCGCGGTTTCTGAATCCAAAGAGATACAGTTTCAAGGACTTGCTTTCAACCATCTTTTCACGAGGTACGTACGAAATGTAGACCGTGGCAAAATCGGGCTGCCCCGTAATGGGACAAAGGCTTGTAAATTCGGGACAGTTGAACTTAACGAAGTAGTCCCTACCGATGTGTTTATTTGTAAACGTCTCCAAGACAGACGGATCGTAAGTTTGCGGATATTGCGTGCTGTTGTTTCCGAGCAAGGTAATACCTTCATTCTGTTTTTCTCTTGACATTTTACTCTCCTTTTATTGCAGGGTCTTCGATTCCGTTGGCTCTAAATGCGGCGGCGCGGTCGCGGCATGTAGCGCATACGCCGCAAGGTTTTCCGCCGCCCGAATAACAACTCCAAGTATATTTGTAAGGAACGCCGAGTTCAAGCCCCTTTTTTACAACCTGCGATTTGTTTAAGTTTACAAATGGCGCAAGAATTTTCAGCTGCCCTCCGCTACCCGTATAAATAGCTTCGCCCATCGCGGAATTGAACTTTTCGCTGCAATCGGGATAGGC
>CAJTXS010000008.1 GCA_910583735.1 uncultured Christensenella sp.
CGGAATACGACAGTTCGTATAACGAGTTCGACGCACAGTATAAGCTCAACTACACCATAGAGAAGGCAAAGTACGATCTCTCGGGGTTGAGTTGGAACTACGACGATAGCAATCCCTTGCAGTTTATAGCAGGCAAGGCGCAGGGCATAACCTTAACGGGCAGTCTGCCTACGGGCTTGACTGTAAGCTATACGGGCAACGACAAGATACCCGTAGGTAGTTACACAACTACTGTAGGCTTTAAGGTATCGGATGCAGTAAATTACTATACGCCAATTTCTACGGACAGCAATACGTATCTGGGCAGCTTCGAGTGGAGCAAGGCATGGCGCATAGTTAAGGCGACGATAACATGCTCGTGGAAAGAGGACGACAGAGAGGACGTAGGCACGTATAACCTGCCTGTCTTGCAGAGCGTAGGCGGCTTGGACGTGGGCAGTATGGTGACGTATAAGTACTACGACTATACGGACGGCGTACAGGGCGAGGAAGTCAATCCCGTAATGATAGACTTTAATAACGAGCATAGATACCTTGCGGTAGCGCAGCTTAAAGCTACATACGAAAGCAATTACGTGTTAGAGAATAATACCTATGCGTTTACCGTAGGACATAACAGATATCCCGTACGCGTGAGCATGGATATAGACGGAATGCAGTTGCCGTATAAGCCGGAAGGATATACGCCGAATATCAGCGTAGAAAGCGCGAGCGGCTTAACTGTATCTAATATAACGCTGACGTATTACAAGGACGGGGCGACGGGCGGCAGTACGGCTATACCCGTAGCTGTAGGCAGCTATAAAGTAATAGCGACGCTTAACTACGGCGGAGAGGATAACTATATCGAAGATAGCGAATTCTCATTCGAGATAATAAAGGCGGATATAGACGTATCTAATATCAAGTGGCAGTACAGCCACGGCGATATTACCGCTACATACGACGCTACAGTGGGCAAGTGGTTGCTTGCGGACGGCACGGAAGCAAGCGCATTCGTGTACGACGGCACGGCTCACACTGTTAGCTTAATAGGCGCGGACAGCTTAATCGCAGGTATAAGCGTAGCGACATTGGGCAACTTAAGCGAGAGCAATGCAGGCGGCTATACCGCAAGCGCGGCGTTTACCTACGATACGAATTGCTATAATACGCCCGAATTTGCTACGGCTCTTAGCTGGACAGTCAATAAGGCGATAGTAAATACAAGCGCTATCGTATGGGGCTACGTAGATAAGGACGGCAACGAGCTTGCCTATAAGGACGCGTTCATATATACGCGCATAAGCGGAGCGGCGGTAGAGTACAGCGTTAAGCTGATAAACTTACCCGACGCGCTTAAGGACTGCATTACCTATAGCGGCGACTATGCCAAGAGCGAGGCTGGCACGCACAGAGCTAAGTACAGCGTAACCGCAAATAAGTTCGACAGCGTCAATTACGAGCAATATATTATGCCGAGCGGACTGGATAGCTCGTTTGAATGGAGAATATCCGCGCGTACAATAGATACGCCCGTATACGACAATAGCTGGACTAAGTTTGACGACGAGGTCCACGACTTTGCGGAAATGTTCGGCTTGCCCGAGGATTGGAGCGAATACGTAAGCATAACAATCAAGTACAACGGCGAGGCGTATAACGGTCTCGAGGGCGACGACTTTACAGACGTAGCAGGCAAGGCATATAAGGGCTACAACGCGGGCGAGTACAAGGTGACGTTTGCTCTTATTAACGGCGGCAATAACTTGTTATTCCGCAGCAGACCTCAGCAGGATATACCCGTAAGCGTAGCCAAAGATAAGTTCATTGTAGAGGGCTGGATAGACAACGACGAGTATTCGCAGGTACAGGGCGAACTCCCGTCCTACTACGACTACCGCTACACGGACGAGGACGGCACCGTGCTCGCGCTCGACGATATGGAGCCGGGCAGCTACTATTTCCGCGAAGTATATGTCAAGGATAAGTACGCTGGCAATGCGGAAGTAGACGGCGACAAGAGATATAGGTTCATGATGCCATTGCACGGCATTGACCGGACGCCCGTTGCTAAGCCTACATTGCCTACAGACGGAAGCAAGATAGTTTACTATAACGGCAGCGAACGCACATTCGACGCGGCAACGCTTGCGGAGCTCTTCGGTTTGACGGGCTTTAACGCCGAGTATATGGAGATAGTCTACGAGGACGCGGACGGTACAGCCAAGACGGGCGAAACTAACGCAGGCGAGTACAAGATCAAGATACGCTTTACAAGCGGTCTGTACTGCTGGGATAACGGCGACGGAACAACGTCTACGGACGACCTCGAGCTCACGGTTAAGATTGCAAAGGCTCAACTGCCTTCGCAGTGGAACAGCGGCGCAGGACTGCCTACGATATCCGTGCCCGAGAGCTTAGCCGATTGCCTAAGCAACGACGCATTTAACTACACCTACACGGACGAGGACGGCAATACCGTAAGTAAGTCCGATATGGTTGCGGGCAAGACGTACAGCGTCAAGGCAACGCTCAAGCCCGAGTATGCGGCTAATTTTGAGTTCGTAGACGCGAGCGGCGCGGTACTGCCCGACGCAAGCGTGAGCACCTCGCAGGAGTTCGACTATAATGATGCGGGCGGTAATATTGACGCTTCCGAGATAGAGAAGATGCTGCGCGAGCAGCAGGAGTGGAATAGAAAGCTGCAATTCATGTACCTCGGTATACTCGGTACTATAGCGCTCATCGTATTGGTGATGGTTATTCTGTTCGGCAGACTGCTGAAGACAGTTAAGACTAACGGCATAAAGGTCAATCCTACTGCGTCCAAACGCGACGGCAAAGATAAAGACGGCATCGATACTGATTAGTTAGGCAGGATATATTAAGAATATTTACAACTTTTCTCGAGCAGGCAGAGCGTCTCCACATGTTTAGTCATGGGGAACATGTCGTAAGGCGTTACGGACGATACCTTGTATGCGGTTGCAAGTATGGCAAGGTCGCGCGCAAGAGTTGCGGGATTGCACGAAATATACGCTACATATCTGCATTTAGAGGCTACAATGGCGTCGAGGACGGCTTTGTCGCAGCCCTTGCGAGGGGGATCGAGTATGACGAGCGTGTTTTCGTCCGGCGGCGTGCGCGTGATAACTTCCGCGCAGTCTCCGAGCACATTGTCTATGATATTCGAGTTGCCGTTGGCTGCGGCAAGACGCTTGCCGTCGGCTATGGCAGAGGGGACTATCTCTATGCACTTAACGCTCTTGCAGTAAGGCGCGATGAGGTTGGATATCACGCCGATTCCGCCGTACGCGTCGACTACCGCGTCGGGGCGGCACTCATTGACGAATTGTGCTACGCGGGTGTAAATGGCGGCGCAGATGTCGTCGTTAATCTGCATAAACGATTGCGGCGAAACGCTCGCCTTAACTCCGCATATATTGCATGTTATCTCGCCGTCTCCGTAAAGATAGCGCGTGGACTTGCCGAGTATCACATTGGTGTCGGCTTTGTTAATGTTGACACTGAGGCTGATAGGTACGCCTAAGTCTTGCAGTTTTTGCTTGAATTTATCCGCATGGGGCAGAGTATCGGAGTTGACTACGACAGTTACGGCGTAGCAATCGTCTCCGCGTCTCACTACTGCGTGGCGTATGACGCCTCTGCCGCTCGTCTCGTCGTATACGCTGATGTTTTGCTCGTTGATGACCTCTGTCAGCGCGGCTAAGATGTCGTTAGTTGCCTTGTCGTGCAGTGCGCAGCCTTCAGGAGGGAAGGGCACGATATCGTGCGTGCCGCTGCGGTAATATCCTGCGCATGCGTAGCCGCTCGTCGTAGCAATCGGCACTTGCGCCTTATTGCGGTAAGCCAAGACCTTGGGCGACGGCACGGTAGGCGCTACAGAGGCGTCGACATGAGCCTTGTCGAGGCAACTCTGTACGTTGCGGCGCTTTATATTAAGCTGATGTTCGTAATCGATATGCTGCATGTCGCAACCGCCGCATTTGAAGAATATGGGGCATGCGGGCTTGACGCGCATTGAGGAAGGCTTAAGTACCTTGATTACTTTGGCAAATATAAATTTTTTATTTACCTTGACTATCTGTGCCTTAACCGTCTCGCCCTCTAACGCGTAGGGTATAAATACCACTTGCCCGTCGTGGCGCGCTACGCCTTCTCCATCCATTCCCGAACTCTCGATATTGAGTTCAAGTATATCGCCTATGTTTACCATAACCTAATTATATCACGCCTGCACACGGTAAGACAATTATACTGGCAGTCGAGAGCAAGATACATCGGCAAGTAAGTCTGTTGCTGCGAGGTATCGCATTGCGATTATTATCCGAATATTTGTATTTGCGCGATTAATTCAAGCCGAGGATAACATATGCGCGTCTGCGCACACTAACGTCGGAGGTAAGATATGAAAAAGAATTTATATAAATTAGCTAAAGGCGCGCCCGATAACAGCGAGAAGATTGAGAAATCTAACGAACGCAACTTCGATAAGGCAATACGGTCTGACAGCGCTAAGAGCGGAATAAAAAAATAATTTGCTGCTATCGGTCGTCATGTCGACTGCAGTAGCAACCAAAAGTATTGTAGCGTCATAATGGCTTAAATTATAGATTGCCGATTACCGTGCCTAAGTTATCGGCTGATAATAGTTGCTTTGCCTCGGCGATGCGAAATTGGCAGATTTAAGTTTAATAAGTTACTGCTGCGATTGCAATGCAGCCGCATAGTGCGGATGCGAATGTATAATAGTCTCCCCGATAGGCAATACAACTATCGGGAGGTGCTTTATGGCAAAGAACAGGAACAACAAGCCCAAGTCCGGTAAAGGCAGGGCGGGCGCGAGCGACAGCTCGAATTCTGCTATGCGCAGCATTGACAAACGCAATATGCAGATGAGTCTCAAAGATGAGGATAACGGCTTAAAATAAAAGCCGTTATACATAGTATTTATTGATTTTACGTATCGATTATCGGCAAAATATAACTTTATATATGCTAGTAAATTTTGCGCCAATTGAATAGCTTTATAAATAAAAAACTCATACATGGTAGCTGATTTGCGGGGCATGTATGAGTTTTTTTAATACAATATTTATTGCAAAGATATATTATATCGCATTAGCGGCTACAGACATTATCGACCTCTGCCGCGACTTACGGAATTGATTGCTGATTATTGTAATTGTGCTATTTCCAAAGGCAGTCTTTGCACATGCCGGCGTACTCTTCAATGCGGCGCTTGCCTGTTGATGAGCACTGTCTGTAATCGGATATTAGCGTCTTTTCGTGCGAGTTGAGCGCGCCGCCCGATAGCGGGGCTCCGCCGCCTCCTTCTCTTCCGAGTAGATAGTCTATACTCACATCGAAGTAATCGGCGAACATGACAAGGTAGTCGTACGGCGCTTGCCTAAGCTCATTCTCGTAATTGGCGAGCGTGCCTGCGTTTATGCCCAAGTCAGCGGACATTTTGCTGCGTTTTATGCCGTTTTCCAATCTCAATTCTTTAAGCCTAAACATAGTGCAACCTCAAAATAATTATACAAAATGTGCTAATCCAAAACTCAAATTCACCCAAAACGGTTGACAATCAAGCTCAAGTTTTGTAAAATTAATACAAATCGTATGAATTATCGACAATATTGATAATAAATTAACCGTTTTGGAGGCTATAAAATGACGGACGACAAAGTAATTGCAGTGCTTAATGCCATATCGGATAAAATCCCCGAAAACAAAATGTATATTTTCAAACAAAAACTGCAAGCCGCAGACGATGACAAAGCTGAAGCTATCTTGTGCGAAAAGATATATAATCCCACTCATATATTGTTGTTTTCAATATTTTTGGGCGGCTTCGGCGTAGACAGATTCCTTATAGGCGATATAGGGCTGGGAGTGGCTAAATTGCTATTGGGTTGGTTTACGTGCGGAATATGGCCTCTTATAGATATATTCTTGTCATATAAGAGAGCTAAGGAGAAGAATTTCGATAAGATAATGATCAATCTGTGAAGAAAGGCACAGGCAGGGTGATAAGAGCGCTGGCGCAGCATGCGATTATATTCGCGGCTCTGGCGACGCTTGCCTTTGCGATAGGCTGTCCGCTCAAGAGATTGACGGGCATCAACTGCCCCTTGTGCGGCGCGACGAGAGCGCAGATAATGCTGCTAAAAGGAGAGATAGATATCGCGCTCGACTATCACCCCATGGCATTGTTGAATGTGCCGCTGCTCATTATCGCGGCGCATGCGCGCATTATCGGTAGGTATACAGGATATTTGCCGATAGCGGTTTTATTCGTGTCCGCAATCGTGATTTATGCCGTAGCCCATGCTGTACGCGACAAGTCAGCGCTCGATGACAGCATCGCAACCGTAATCGATTGGGGAACAAAACTTGTAAGACTGCGGCTTTAACATTCCGCGTCGGGAGAGGAGGGGAAAGACCTGTACTTGATATAATGAGGGAGTAATATGCGTTATCGCAGATAGTAAAGGTCTGATCTTAAGCGGGCTCTTCGCGTTTATGCGAGGGGCTTGTTTGATTTTTTTTGCGCGCCGATTATGTTCGCTAATGGCGTCGGTATGTCAAAGGTACTGCGACGCGCCTTTTGGCAGTAGCAGAAATGTCGGTTATTTTAATCGGAGGCGGCATAGACTTTTACTATGTCGCCTCTTCATTGTGTATCGCTTATACGGCGTAGGCGCGGCAGCTTATTGTATGTCGTAACGATTATTGCCGGCCTATGCGCAGCCTTTTATCTATTGCAATCTTATAAGTCGAAGAGCAGCTCCTTGTATGTAGGGAATGGCCATGCCTGCTTGGCTGTGAGCTGCTCTAAGCAATCGGCGCTGTAGCGCAAACTATTCATCGCCGGTATGACCGTATTAAGATAATATACGGCGTTGTCTATTGCGCGTCCCTGTCTGTCTCCGTCTATGAGTGCGGTCTCAAGTTCTGCGGTTCGGAGTATAAGCGCGTCGAGTTTTGAACTTATTGTTTCTGCAAGTTTTAAGGCGTTGGGTAGCGGCGAGTTAGGTAAGAGCTGCGATTGAGCGTGTAGCGAAGCGCATGTCTTGCCCAAATAGTCTGATACTGCCGGTATTATCTGTCCGCGCGCCATATCGAGCATGGTAAGCGCCTCGATGTGCAGTACTTTGCAATAATTTTCCGTAAGTATTTCGAAGCGGGAGTGCATTTCGCTTTCTGTAAAGATACAGTGGGATGTAAAGAGCTCCACATTCTTTTTATCAAGGAAGTGCGGCAGCGCATCAACTGTAGACTTGAGATTGCTAAGCCCTCTTTGCTCGGCTTCTCTTATCCACTCGTCGGAATAATTATTACCGTTGAATATTATTCTGCGGTGGGTAATGATGCTCGACTTTATCAGTTCGCGCGCTGCTTCGCCCGTGTCGGTTGCAGTCTCCAATTTATCTGCGAACTTACGCAGTTCTTCGGCTACGGCGGTGTTGAGCACCGTATTGGCGCCCGCTATGGACGCAGAAGAGCCGAGCATTCGAAACTCGAATTTATTACCCGTAAAGGCAAAAGGCGAAGTGCGGTTGCGGTCGGTAGTATCTTGAGGGAAGTGGGGCAATACTTTTACGCCTATCTCCACTTCGCAACCTGCGCGCTTTGAGTACTGTCTGCCGTCCGCTATCGCGCTTAAGATGCCGTCCAATTCCTCTCCGAGGAAAAGAGACACGATCGCCGGAGGCGCCTCGTTAGCTCCTAAGCGATGGTCGTTTCCTGCGCTGGCTACGGATATGCGCAATAGGTCTTGATAGTCGTCCACCGCGCTTATTACTGCGCATAAGAAGAGCAGAAACCTAACATTTTGTGCGGGCGTATCGCCGGGTTCGAGCAGATTTTCGCCGCGGTCGGTGCCGATGGACCAATTATTATGTTTACCGCTGCCGTTGATGCCTGCGAACGGCTTTTCGTGCAACAGACAGACCAAGTCGTGACGCAGAGCGACCTTCTTCATGAGTTCCATTATCAATTGGTTGTGGTCGCTTGCGACGTTGACGCTGGCAAATACGGGCGCCAGCTCGTGCTGGGCGGGCGCTACTTCGTTATGCTCGGTCTTGGCGGCAATGCCCAGTTTCCATAGCTCGGAATCGAGGTCTCGCATATAGTTGTGCACGCGCGTCTTGATAGCTCCGAAGTAGTGGTCCTCCAGTTCCTGCCCCTTGGGCGGCTTGGCTCCGAACAAGGTCTTGCCCGTAATCTTTAGGTCTTCGCGCTTATCGAAAAGCTCTTTGGGCAGTAAAAAGTATTCTTGCTCGGGTCCCACGGTGGTGACTATGCGCTTTGCCTTGCACTTCAGACATTTGAGCACGCGCATTGCTTGGTTATTGAGCGTCTGTACGGAGCGGAGTAAGGGTGTCTTCTTGTCCAAAGCTTCTCCCCCGTATGAGCAAAATGCGGTGGGGATATACAGCGTGTCGTCTTTTATGAACGCGTAGGACGACGGGTCCCAAGCCGTATAGCCGCGCGCTTCGAATGTACTGCGCAGCCCGCCCGAGGGGAACGACGATGCGTCGGGCTCTCCCTTGACGAGTTCTTTGCCGGAAAATTCCGTTATAGCGCCTCCTCCATCGGTAGGGCTTATGAATGCATCGTGTTTTTCTGCGGTTACGCCCGTCATAGGTTGGAACCAATGCGTAAAGTGTGTGGCGCCGTTTTCCAACGCCCAGTCCTTCATTGCGCTTGCCACCACGTTGGCGGTGGACATATCCAATGGTTTGGATTCTTTCAGACAGGACGCGAGCGCGTTGTACGTCTGTTTGGGCAGGCGTTCGCTCATTACGGCGTCGTTGAACACCATGCTGCCGAATAATTGTCTGATATTACTCATCATATTACGCTCCTTACAGTAATTTCACGCCGGCGGCGAGGCAAGTGTCCAATGTGGATTTATCCCATATGGACGCCTGTACTTCTCCAATATGCGCTTTACCCAGCAATAGCATGCAAAGTCGCGATTGACCGATGCCTCCGCCCATCGTCAGAGGCAGCTTGCCCTCGGACAAATCTTTATGGAAAGGCAATTTCAGCCTGTCCTCGCAGCCCGATTCTTTGAGCTGCGCGCCGAGGGATTGAGCGTCTACTCTGATGCCCATGGACGATACCTCGAATGCGCAGTCGAGCACTTCGTTGTAAAAGATTATATCGCCGTTGAGCTTCCAGTCGTCATAATCGGGCGCTCTTCCGTCATGTCTTATGCCCGATGCGAGCGCGCCGCCTATCTGCATTATAAATGCGCAGCCGCCGCATGTTTTGATATACTTATTCTCGCGTTCCTTGGGGGATAATAACGGATATTTATCCTCCAGCTCTTGGGTAGTTATGAATTTGACATCGCGGCTCAGCGTAACTTTTATGTCTCCGAAAGTATCTTTGACATAGTCCAGTGTATCGCAGATTGCCGCCACAATGGATTTTACGGTAGATTTAAGATAATCTATGTTGCGAGTTTCGGGCGTGATTATCTTCTCCCAATCCCATTGGTCTACATATATCGAGTGGAGATTGCTAAGCTCTTCGTCGCGCCGTATGGCGTTCATGTCCGCGTAGAGTCCCGTCAGGGGCTTGAATCCATAGTCTCTGAGCGCTTGCCTCTTCCACTTTGCCAAGCTGTGTACTACTTGAGCGGTGGTCTCGGTCTCCGCTATGTCGAACGATACAGGACGCTCAATGCCGTTTAGGTCGTCGTTAAGCCCTGTGGCAGGGTCTACGAATAAGGGCGCAGATACGCGAATCAAATCAAGCGCCTTGGAAAGGTTGTCCGCAAATTTCAGTTTAATCATGCCTATGGCGCGTTGCGTCTCGTATAGGTCAAGCGCGCTGCGGTAGCCTGTCGGGATATAAGTCTTACTCATGTTAGTGCTCCTTGGCGGAAATAGAAACGGCGTCGCAGAAGTTACCTTCCGCAACGCCGTTGTTGCCGCGATTATTTATACCGCTATTGTAGTATTGCAGTCGGCGATTGTCAATGATTTTGCAGCTGAAAAATAAAAAAATTTTTCAATCGACGTATGCTTATTTTTATTAAAATTTATAATCTTTTATACAAATGACCGTAAGTTAATCGAATATTAAAAATGATTTTGCCGCCGCAAGTCATATTTGATTGAGCGCAGGTCGTGCGATAGGGTATAATTACTTTGTACTCAATAAGAGTTTGATTAATAAAAGTAATGGTGAAAGTAATGAACTACCGAGATATTATAGCGGATAGATACTCCGTGCGTAAATTCAGAGATGAAAAGCTGTCCAAGGAAGTAATGGATAAGATAGTAGAGGCAGGACATCTTGCCCCTACGGCTTGCAATCTCCAACCGCAGCGCATATTGGTCATTGACGGGGACGAGACGCTTGCAAGACTGAAAGAGTGTACTCGCTGCCATTTTGACGCGCCTACGGCTATGTTGGTGTGTTACGACAAGTCGGAGTGTTGGACGAGGAAATATGACGGTAAGAGCAGCGGAGAGATAGACGCGTCTATCGTGACTACCTATATGATGCTTGCCGCGTGGGACTTAGGCGTGGGCTCTACTTGGGTAATGCACTTTAATCCGCAGGCAATGAGGGAAAAGATGGCTCTGCCGGACAGTCTCGAGCCTGTTGCGCTGTTGGTTATGGGATATGCAGCCGATGACGCCAAGCCTTATAGCGGTCACTATGAGTTTAAGGATATAAAAGATACTGTCTTCTACAATAGATTTAAGTAAATAGTATAATTTGATCTATTTCGCGGTAATCAGTATAGCAATGCTAAAGAATAATTCGAAATTGAATTAATAGTCTAAGACTATATAACTGCCGCGGGCAGCTAAACTCGTATGCTAATCTCTGTTAAATCTGTCGCAATTAATATTTATATTATTTTGCGGCTTTTTATTGCATGGCAACGTGCCGGCGAGAAGATTGATTGTGATAAGTTAAATAAAATTTGATTGTTAGGGCGCGTCGCATAATATTATTCGGTCTTATTTCAGTTAATATTAATATAATAAGACGCGGTAGATTATCATCGCATATTACTCCGATGATCAATTATGTGTCGGTAGTTTAACATGTAATTATCCAAGTACGACTCCGCTTAAAAATATTTTTATAAAGTTAATAAATTGCATTATTAGGGCGTGTGCCGTTGCACTATTATTCGTGAATTGCCTTTATAGGCGTCGAGTGAGCGGCGCAGATCAATAAATAGTTTTACTTAAAAAACTTAGTTGCTTCAAAAGACTTTATTACTAAAAATCAGTGTTGCTGTAACAGCATTTATCGGTATGTCGACCTGTTTTTTAATGTAAAATATATAAAAAAGCATTATTAGGGCGCGCCATGTTGCTATATAAGTACGGTAAAGTAATAAGACGCAGATAAACATACCGTCTTGCGACGGCTTGTATTGATCGTATGCGGAATGAGATTTACCCGATATATGCAAAAATATTTTTTACGAAGTTGACAATGCGAATTAATATCGGTTATAATATATCTAATGTTATATAACATATGTTATAAAAGGAGAAATATTATGCCGCCTAAGGTTAAGTATGAAAAAAGTCAAATAATCGATGCGGCCGTGCAACTTGTAAGGGAGAGCGGACTGGAAAATCTCACGGCGAGGAGATTGGCAGGCAAGCTTGGGTGTTCGGTATGTCCGATATTTACCGTATTTAAGAGTATGGAAGAGGTCGCGGACGACACTATGGAAGCAATCAGACACATCTACAACGGTTATGTCGCAGAGGGATTAAAGAGCAAGCCCGCTTTTAAGGGAGTGGGGCAGCAGTATATTGCCTTTGCAGTAAGGGAGCCTAAGCTCTTCGAAACCTTATTTATGCGTAAGCAAGCAGATATACCGTCTGATAAAATCTTAGCGAGCATAGAAGATAATTACAATGTAATACTCCAATCGATAGAAGATGAGTACGGCTTGGACGAAGCTAAGTCCAAGCAGTTGTATTTGCACATGTGGATATATACTCACGGCATTGCCGCGCTGTGCGTAAGCGGAATGTGCTCTTTTCGAGCAGAGGAGATGGGCGATATGCTCACGCAGTGCTTTAAGGGCATGATTAAGGAGATAGCGGGAGAAGAGAAATGATCAGATTGCAATCCGTCAATAAGAATTACGGTAGCGGAAGCGGTATGACCTGCGCTCTTAAGGACGTGACGGTAGATATCGACGAAGGCAGCTTTACAGTAATATTGGGCGCCTCGGGCTCGGGAAAATCCACATTGCTCAACGTCGTATCGGGTTTGGAGCGTGTCGACAGCGGAAAAATACTGTTCGGCGACGCCGATATTGCATCGATGGGCGATAAAGAACTCACTTTATTCAGGCGTCGCAGCGTGGGACTTATATTTCAACAATACTACCTTATTCAGAGTATGAATGTCGAAGCCAATGTCAAGATGGGCGCAGACCTTGTCCGCAACACTCAATATAAGGAGATTATTGATGCTGTCGGACTGAGCGATAAGCTTGACAAGTATCCGAGCGAACTGTCGGGCGGAGAGCAGCAGAGAGTTGCAATCGCTCGCGCTTTGGCAAAAAAGCCGCGCGTACTATTTGCTGACGAGCCGACCGGCGCGCTCGACGAGGCGACGGGCAGGCAAATCCTCGACTTTATCGGCAAGCTGCACGGTCAAGGCAATCTTACCGTAATAATGGTCACTCATAACGCCAATATCGCGCAGATGGCGGATAAGGTAATCTATATGAACAGCGGACGTATCGAGCGCGTCACTATTAATAAATTAAAGAAATCCGCTTGCGAAATAGAGTGGTAGGGAGCAATAGCGATTGCAAATTATAGCCTTAAGCATAAAAGTTATACGGTATAGGCATGCAATATGTCTTGCAAAGATGCTGTATGACAGACGGCATAATATGGCGCCTAAGGCAAACGGCGATTAACTTATAGTTACGCGGGTACTCGATTTCAACAGATACGCCTTTAGCAATCTGTATTGTATGTAACATAGTTAAGTTTACCCTAAGAGCGGTTGCGCTATATAGGCTAAACATAAACCGAAGGCAAAGATGCTTTAAGTCGCAGAACTTTTAGGGCGAGAAATTTCAAGGATAGTTGTCGGATGTCCATTGAGATTGATTGCCCGAACAGTCCGTAATCAATAGATAGACCTTAAACAGTATGCTTTATTCGTTATATTTATTAAACTCGATTATGGTTGCACACTGTTGCGTCAATACAGGTTAAGGGCGGGCTTGTTAAGGAAGCTATAAGCGTTATCGGGATAAAAGTCGAGATACTGTATGCGGAAAAATACCTCTTAGGCGAGCAATACAGATATACGCTTAAGGCTTATTAAAGCGTCGTAGAGGTTAAATCTTTATTAATAATGTGCCGCTATTGATTGTGCACAATGCCGCAGACCATTAATTGACGTATATCAACGGCTTAATATCGGTAGCTATAGCGTTGAGCATATAAAAATCGTAGCTTGCAGGTATATCGGAGATAGGTAATGATTATAAGTATTAAAGATTCTTTTAAGTTAATCGGGGTGGCAGTGATGACATGTTGCGCCGTATTGGTATGCAACCTGTTCGTCAATTATCTCATAGATGTATCCGCTATCGAGGATAGCATTGTCGACGTCTCGATGATTGCGCTGTATAATGCGCAGGTAGCGACGGCTAAAGTCGTCTGCGCGGTTAGCGGCGGATGTCTTATCATCACTACGGTCATTACGCTCTTTTTCTATATCGGCAGATATGTGGAGAGGCGGGCAAGGGATATAGGTATACTTAAGGCTATGGGCTATACCGATATTCAGATAGCATCGCGCTTTGCAATATTCGGCTTGAGCGCTTTGCTCGGCTGCGCGGTAGGTTACGCCCTGTCCTATGCGCTTATGCCTGCTTTTTACGCCGCGCAGAGCAAGGATATGATATCTTTATCATTTAGCTTTAATCCCATCACCTTACTCATTATCTTGCTCCCGCCGACAGTATTTTCCGCGCTGGCTATACTGTGGGCTTATCGCAAAATGAGGTTGCCTGTCGTAGACTTGCTCAAAGAAAGGCGCAATGTAAAAGTTAAGATTCGCTCGCGTAATAAGTTGTGCAAATCTTTCCTCATGCAGCTTGCGCTCAATTCGCTTGCTTGCAATAAAGGACTGGTATTCTTTATGGCGTTTTCCTCTTTCTGCTTCTCGTCGATGACGCAGATGTCGATAAGTATGACGGATATAAGCGGCGTTATGTTTTCCGTAATGATTCTTGTTATAGGACTCACGCTCGCGTTCATGACATTGTTAATGTCGCTAAGCTCTGTCGTGAAAAATCATGCTCGGGACATTGCGGTTATGAACGCTTGCGGCTGGAATTATACCGATTGTTCGAGGGCGCTGATCGGCGCGTACAGACCTGTAGCTTGGTTGGGTTTTGCGATAGGCAGCGGCTATCAGTACGGCTTGCTAAAGATTGCCGTAGAAGTAATATTCAAGAGCGTAGAGGGTGTAAATCAATTTAATTTCGATTGGGTGGCGCTGGCAATATCCGCGGCATCTTTCGCGCTTGTATACGAATTGATACTGTATGTCTATAGGCTTAAACTTAAACGTACAACTCTTAAAAGCATAGTCGGTTCAGACGCTTAATACGACGTGATTTTTTTCATGTTTTTTTCTTAAAAGTACTACCATGTATGAATTTTTCTCGGCGAAAACTCATACATGTATGGAAAATCGCACGTCATATGCGCGCTGCAATATAAGTAACTTTAGCATTGCGATATTCGTTTGCAAAAATTAGTATCGATTGATTAGTTATCATTATAAGTAAAACGGATTAATTTTAAGAGTCTTTATTGACGTAATGATATTCGGATTAGCGGATAAGAGGGGCGTCGAATATATCAGCCGCACGCGGGAGCGATAAGCAATGCGACGGATAACTTATGTATAACATGTTTTAACGGAATTACCTTAAGTTAAAGAATACATCGAGCTGCGAGCGGACAGAGCGGCGAAGCCTACGACGCATATCTTCGGGCTTTATATGCTCATATGAGTTTATGCGGATTTCTTTTTTTATAAATTGAGAGGTCTATTGCTCTATAATCAAGCGGACAAAAATATTATCGATAAAGTCAGTCCGTTTAATTTACATTATAAGTTGCTTATGATATCATAGAGAGCAGAACAAAGGCGTTCGTAACAAGGGCTTAGTGCCCCATGTTGCGAGCGTCTTTTTTTATGCAAAAAGGAGAGTGTAGCTATGCTCGAAGGTCAAGTACGCATACCCTCGGGATGCGCCGTCAGCGGATTTATTAATAGGGACAGATCGCTTACCGACGGCTCGCGCATTATTAAGTCCATAGCATGTATGCACGATCGCTCCAACGGCTTGGGCGGAGGATTCGCAGCTTACGGAATTTATCCCGAGTATAAAGATTATTATGCGTTGCACGTATTTTACGACAATTCGGATGTCAAGGCGGAATGCGAGAAGTTCATCGACAAGCACTTTGACATTGTCAATCTTTCCAAGATACCCGTGCGCAAGACGCCTAAGATAATCGACGAGCCGCTCATATGGAGATACTTCGTTAAGCCTCTTCCCACAAAGCTCGCTTCCAGCCAATTGGATGAGCGGGAATTTACAGTCAAGTGCGTATTTAAGATTAACAGCTATATAAAGGGCGCGTATGTCTTTTCCTGCGGCAAGAATATGGGCGCGTTTAAGGCCGTGGGATATCCAGA
Organism: uncultured Christensenella sp.; assembly: GCA_910583735.1. GTDB lineage: Bacteria > Bacillota > Clostridia > Christensenellales > UBA3700 > Alloclostridium. Next base: position 15,757 of record CAJTXS010000008.1, read on the forward strand.
GGACGTAGGCGAGTTCTATAGACTGGATGAATACGCGGGGTACAGTTGGATAGCTCACGGCAGATATCCCACCAATACGCCCGGGTGGTGGGGAGGAGCGCACCCCTTCTGCCTACTTGACATAGCCGTAGTGCACAACGGCGAGATTTCTTCCTACGACGCCAATCGCAGAGAGATAGAGATGTTCGGATATAAATGCAACTTACAGACCGACACCGAGGTAATTACGTATATCTTCGATTATCTTGTGCGCAAGACAGGCATGAACTACAAGGAAGCTTGCGATGTGATTGCGGCTCCTTTTTGGAATAAAATCGAGGCGATGGACATTAAGGAGAGAGAATACTGCAAGTATCTGCGTCGCAACTTCGACAGCCTGCTGATTACGGGACCCTTCTCGCTTATAGTCGGATACGAGGGCGGATTGATAGGTATCAACGACAGGCTGAAATTGCGCTCGATGGTAGTCGCGGAAAAGGGAAAGACTGTGTATATGGCAAGCGAAGAGTGCGCTATCAGAGCCATCGAGAGCAATCCCGATACGGTATACGCGCCTAAAGGCGGACAGCCTGTTATTGCGGAGGCGGAATAATATGGAATACATACGCGCGCGCTTTGAAATATTGCGCGATACGGATAGATGTAACGGCTGCGGAAGATGCGTAAGGGAATGCGCAAGCGGAGCGCACTATTTGGACGAGTCAGGGAGATTGCGCGCAAGCGACTGCAAGTGCGTGGACTGTCAAAGGTGTGTGGAGACGTGTCCTACGGGCGCGTTGAAAATCGCGCTTAACCGCAACACTTTTCACCCTAACGACAATTGGGGCGACAGATATGTAGAAGAGATACACAGGCAAGCCGCTACAGGGGGAGTATTGCTTTCGTCTATGGGCAACCCCAATCCAATGCCCTCTTATTTCGACAGAATGCTGCTCAACGCATCGCAGGTGACCAATCCTCCTATCGACCCGCTGCGCGAGCCTATGGAGACAAAGGTTATTCTCGGACGAAAGGACAGGCGGATAACAAGAGGCAGCGACGGAAAGATTGCGCCTAAGGCAGTAAGGGGTCTTACATCGGACGTTCCGTTACTTTTTTCCGCAATGTCTTACGGCTCCATAAGCTACAACGCCCACGCCGCGCTTGCCATGGCGGCTAAGGAGTTGAATACGTATTACAATACGGGCGAGGGCGGATTGCATAAGGATTTTTACCGCTACGGTGACAGGACTATAGTGCAGGTTGCTTCGGGACGCTTCGGAGTGCATGCAGACTACCTCAACGCAGGCGCCGCGATAGAGATTAAGATGGGACAGGGCGCAAAACCGGGCATAGGCGGACATCTGCCCGCGGAGAAGATTGCAGGCGATATTTCCGCAACGAGGATGATTCCCGTCGGCAGCGACGCAATTTCGCCCGCGCCGCATCACGACATATATTCCATAGAGGACTTAAGACAGCTCGTCGATTCGCTTAAAGAGGCTACCGCGCATGCAAAGCCTATTATTGTAAAGGTTGCAGCCGTGCATAATATTGCGGCAATAGCAAGCGGGATTGCTCGCAGCGGCGCGGATATAATAGCAATCGACGGATACAGAGGCGGCACGGGCGCAGCGCCCACACGTATAAGAGATAATGTAGGTATACCTATCGAACTTGCCTTGGCAGCGGTAGACAGCAGGCTGAGAGACGAGGGGATAAGGGATAATGTCAGTCTGATAGCAGGCGGCAGTATACGCAGCAGCGCGGATATGATTAAGGCTATTGCGCTCGGCGCGGACGCGGTATATATAGGCACTGCCGCGCTGTGCGCTTTGGGATGTCATCTGTGCCGCTCGTGTCAACAGGGCAAGTGCAGTTGGGGTATCGCTACGCAAAATCCCGAGCTTACAAAGCGGCTCGACCCGGAAAAGGGAGCGGCGAGACTTGTCAATCTTGTCAATGCATGGACGCATGAGGCGGAGGAGATAATGGGCGGCATGGGCATCAATGCCATAGAGGCGCTTAGGGGCAACAGACTTATGCTCAGAGGCATAGGGCTTAATGACAGAGAGCTGAGCATACTCGGCATATCTCATGCGGGAGAGTAGAATATGACGACATACAGCGCAGTAGGTCTGAGCGGCAGAGATATCAACGATATTATTCGCAGAGAGCGCGACGATAATATTACTTTTACCCATGTCAACGGTCAGCGATTTATAGCCGACGCCATGAAGGATAAGACCGTGACGGTAGAAGGTATAGCAGGCAATGCATCGGGCGCATACATGGACGGCGGCAAGCTGATAGTGCGCGGCAATGCGCAGGACGCTATAGGCGACACTATGAACGGCGGCGAAATATTTATATCCGGCATGTGCGGAGATGCGGCGGGATATGCGATGCGCGGCGGAGAAATATATATCGGCAAAGACGTCGGATACAGGGCGGGCATTCATATGAAAGAGTACGGTTTAGACAAGCCCGTGCTCGTAATAGGCGGCGTTGCCGGTGATTATCTCGGGGAGTATCAGGCCGGAGGATTGATTATAGTAGTAAATACGGAAGGAGTCGTTAATCCTTTGGGCGATGATTATGCTACGGGCATGCACGGCGGCAAGATAGTTGTCTTTACCGACTGCGAGCCCAAGTCGTTGGGAGGCGCGAGAGTAAGGGGCGCGGAGAGCGGCGATATCGATGAGTTGGCGGCGTATATAGATAAGTTCTGCGCCTTAACGTCACGCGAGTATGACGATATAGTTAGTCGCGCCGCTTGGATAATAGAGCCCGCCGGACGTAATCCGTATAAGCGACTGTATGTCAATAATTGATGGGCTATAATTGCGCTGCCGTCAATAGGCGTAATGATAGCCTATGCGGCGGCGATTGCGGCGCGCCGACAGAGTAGAGCAAGTCGCGGAAGCGGATGTCGGATTGCCTTGCGTCATAGTTGCAAGAGAATAGCGCGGCTATATCGTGTAGTATTGTATAGCTTATTCAAATTGCGTCGAGAAATAGTTATACATTGCGTTTGCCTGCGCGCTCGTACAGGTATATAATGAAAGAGTCTAAAGGAGATAGTTATGTCGCATCAGACGGTAATAGTAGTGGATTTCGGCGGTCAGTACAATCAATTGATAGCCAGAAAAGTAAGAGAGCACAATGTATATTGCAAGCTTGTCCCTTATTCTCAGGCGGCTAAAGAGATAGAGATGACGGCGCCTATCGGAGTGATTTTTACAGGCGGTCCCAACAGCGTATACGCGCCCAACGCACCTAAGGTGGACGATGCGGTATATGACGCAGGCGTGCCTATTCTCGGCATATGCTACGGCGCGCAGCTGATGGCGTACGCTTTGGGCGGCTCGGTCAAATCCGCTCCGGTCAGAGAATACGGCAGAAGAGATATTCGCTATAGCGACAATTCGCTCTTCAGCGGTATGGACAAAGAAAGCACGTGTTGGATGAGCCATACCGATTATGTAGATATATTGCCCGAAGGCTTTGAAATAGCGGCGAGCACGGACAGCTGTCCTGCGGCGGCTTTTGCGGACGAGAGCAGGAAACTGTATGCTGTACAGTTTCATCCCGAAGTAGCGCATTGCTTACAGGGCAGCAAGATTATCGAGAATTTCCTGTACAAGATTTGCAACGCCGCGGGCGATTGGACGATGGGTAATTTTGTGCGAGACCAAGTCTGCGCGCTCAAGGAAAAAATCGGGGATAAAAAGGTACTGTGCGCTTTTTCGGGCGGCGTGGACAGCGCAGTGGCAGCTACATTGGTACACAGAGCGGCAGGCGATAATCTCTCGTGCATATTCGTTGATCACGGTCTGCTGAGATACAGAGAAGCGGACGAAGTCATGAGAGTGTTCGCCGGAGATATGGGCATGAATGTCGTCAAGGCGGATGCAAGCGACGACTTTATAAGCAAGCTGGAGGGCGTGAGGTCCCCCGAGCGCAAACGTAAGATTATAGGCGCCGAATTTATCAAAGTATTCGAGAGAGAGGCTAAGAAAATCGGCAAAGTGGATTATCTCGTTCAAGGCACAATATATCCCGACGTAATAGAGAGCGGTAAGGATAAATCCGCGGTTATCAAGAGTCATCATAATGTGGGCGGACTTCCCGATATAGTGGACTTCGACGAAATCATAGAGCCGCTAAGAGACCTATTCAAAGACGAAGTTCGTAAGGTAGGCTATGAGCTGGGCTTGCCAGCTTCCGTGGTGGAGAGACAGCCGTTCCCCGGTCCGGGGCTCGCTATACGCATCATAGGAGCCGTTACTCGCGATAAGATAGATATATTGCAGCGCGTCGACTGTATATTCAGGAAAGAGCTGGAAGATTGCGGAGCGGCTAAGGATATTTGGCAGTATTTCGCCGTACTTACAAACACTAAGAGCGTAGGGGTAATGGGCGATAAGAGGACTTACGAGTACACGGTGGCGCTGCGCGCCGTTACGGCGGTGGACGGTATGACATGCGATTGGGCGCATATCCCTTACGATGTGCTGTCTAAGGTGTCGAGCAGGATAGTAAACGAAGTGCCGCGCGTCAACAGGATAGTATACGATATTACATCTAAGCCGCCGGCGACTATCGAGTGGGAATAAGGAGAGAATATTATGGCATTGACGGAAAGAGACGTATTGGATTTTGTAAAAGAGCAGGACGTTAAGTTCGTAAGATTGGCGTTTTGCGATATATTCGGCGTGCAGAAGAATATATCGATTATGCCGCATCAGTTGGAGAAGGCATTCTCGCACGGAATATCTTTCGACGCTTCTGCGGTAAGAGGATTCCTCGGAGTGGACAAGTCCGACCTTTTCCTGCGCCCCGCGCCCGAGACAATGTGCATATTGCCTTGGCGCTCGCAGAACGGGCTGGTGATAAGGTTGATGTGCAATATATTCAATCCCGACGGTACGCCGTTCGACGGCTCGTGCAGATACCTGCTTGCAAAGGCGAGGGAGAGGGCGGCGGCTATGGGTTATACCTGCAATATCGGCGCCGAATGCGAGTTCTATCTCTTTCCCTTGGATAACGCCGGCAGACCGACGAGCGAGCCTTTGGACGAGGGCGGATACTTCGACGTATTCCCGCTGGATAAGGGCGAGAATGTGCGCAGAGAGATATGTCTTACATTAGAGCAGATGGGTATCAACCCCGAGCGGTCGCATCACGAGCAGGGTCCGGGACAGAATGAGATTGACTTCAGATACGACGACGTGCTTACTACCGCCGACAATTTAATTACTTTCCGCTGGGCTGTTGCAACCATTGCTCAGAGTAACGGACTTTACGCCTCGTTCGAGCCTAAACCTATCGAGGGACGCAGCGGTAACGGACTGCACGTCAATATATCCATGGTTAAGGACGGGAAGAATATCTTCGACGATTCGCTTACCGAGGGCAGACTGTGCGACGAGGCGGAGCACTTTATTGCGGGTCTTTTGAATAGAGTACGCGAGATATGCGCATTTACCAATCCTAAAGAGCAATCGTATAAGAGGCTGGGCGTATGCGAGGCTCCGCGCTATGTGACATGGTCGCGAGGCAATCGCAGTCAACTCATACGTATACCTTATGCGAGCAAGGAAAGTAAACGCATAGAACTGCGCAGCCCCGACTGCGCTTGCAACCCCTATCTTGCCTTTGCGCTCATACTTAATGCGGGACTCGACGGTATAGAGAATGCGGAGACATTGCCTAAGGAGAGTATGGAGAACGCTTACGATAAGCCGCTTAGCGATTATCAAGCGCTGCCGTCCACGCTTAAAGAAGCTAAAGAGCTTGCAGGCTCGAGCAAGTTCGTCGTAAGAGTATTGGGAGAGAAAGCCGTCGCGGATTATCTCGGCGTCAGATAAGATGAGCAGAATTTTGGTAGCGTCATTATCCGACTTGGACATCCGACAGTTGCTCGGAGCGGATTTCTGCGCCCAAAATGAATTGATTTTTTCCACTTCGGCGGCTAAGGCTCGCAGATTGATGATGTCGGACGGTTTCAGTCTGATAATCGTCAATACTCCGCTCGAGGACGAATACGGCGGGGAGCTGGCTATGCATGCGACGGAGCGCACGAGCGCGGGCGTAATGTTGCTCGTGAAAGCCGCTTCATACGATATGGCGGTGCATAAGCTGGAGCCTTACGGCGTCATGGTGTTAGGCAAGCCGTGCTCTGTCGAGTACGCAAGACAGAGCGTAAGACTCGTGCTTGCCACATCCAATCGTATGCAGGGAATGAAGAGAAAGGCGGAGCAGTTGCAAAGCCGCATCAATGAGATCAAAGTCATAGACAGGAGCAAGTGCGTGCTTATGCAATACTTGGGCTTAACGGAAGCCGCAGCGCATAAGTATATCGAAAAAGAAGCCATGGACACGCGTCGAAGCAGATACGAAGTGGCAATAGAGGTTCTTAAGACGTATGAGAACTGAGGAATATATTAAGGAAGAAATCGGCGAGGAGTGCGGTGTATTCGTCGCGGCTAATGTGGCGGATGCCGCAAGCACAGTCGTGTGCGGTCTTACTCATCTTCAGCACAGGGGACAGGAGAGCGCGGGTATAGCAGCAGGCTGCGACGGCAAGCTCAAGTGTGTCAAAGGTCTCGGGCTTGTATCGGAAGTATTCGGCGGAGAGGACGTAATCATGCCTGTCGGCGATATTGCCGTGGGACATGTGCGGTATTCGACGAGCGGGGGCAATAATTTGGCAAACGTACAGCCCATATGCGTCAATACTCTGCGCGGCAGACTGGCGTTGGCGCACAACGGCAATCTATCCAATGCGCGGCTACTGCGCAGACAGCTCGAGGACAGCGGCGCAATCTTTCAAGGTACGGCGGATACCGAGCTAATCGCATGTCTGATAGCACGTGCGCAGGTGAAATATGCTGAGCTCGATAAGGCGGTGGAGCATGTGTTGTCTCTGCTCGAGGGCGCGTTTTGCATAGCGGTTACAGACGGGCGCGAAGTGGTCGCTGCGCGCGATACGTACGGATTCAGACCTTTTTGTATAGGACAGCTCAACTCCTGCGGTGTGTTGCTCTCGTCAGAGAGCTGCGCGATAGAGGGCGCGGGCGGTAAAGTGATAAGAGACATCGACCCGGGCGAGCTTGTTATCATACGCGACGGCAAGGTGGAAAGCAGGTCTTATTGCAGCGCCGCCAAAGGCGCTGCGTGCGCATTCGAATATATATATTTCGCCCGTCCGGACAGCGTTATCGACGGGCAAAGCGTCTATCACAGCCGATATCTTGCCGGCGTTACGCTTGCCAAGCAGTTTACTCCCGATGCCGACGCGGTTGTCGGAGTCCCGGACAGCGGCTTGCCCGCAGCGGAAGGTTATGCCGCGCAATCGGGTATCCCCTATTGCAACGGTTTGGTAAAGAACAGATATATAGGCAGGACGTTTATTCAGCCTACTCAAGATATGAGAGAGGGCGCAGTCAGGCTCAAGCTGTCGCCGCTCAAAAATGAAATAGAGGGCAAGAGGTTAGTGCTCGTAGACGACTCTATAGTAAGAGGCACGACAATGCGCAGGATAATTGCGATGTTACGGCGAGCGGGGGTAAAAGAGATACATCTTGCGATTACCTCTCCGCCGTTTAGATATGCGTGTTATTACGGCACGGACGTGCCCGATGAGAGTCAGCTGCCTGCCAACAGATACACTGTAGAGCAGATGAGAGATATGCTCGGCGCGGACAGTCTCACTTTTCTGGATGTAAATAGGTTGGAAGAGACAATCCCCTGTTGTAGCCGCGCGCTGTGTAAGGCGTGCTTTGACGGATGTTATCCCATACCGCCTAAAAATTAAAAAATAACCGTCGCATGGTTTGACATTTTACGCATAGAGCGGTACAATATTAGCTGTTGGACAAAGGCGTCCGCAGAATGGTATTTTTATCCATTTTGCGGACGCCTTTTTTATGCGCGGGAGAGTGTAAATGAAAGGTTATCTTGTATTGCAAAACGGTAAAGTATACGAGGGTAAAAGGTTCGGCAGCACGAGGGACAGCGTAGGAGAACTCGTCTTTTCCACAGCTATGGTGGGATATTGCGAGACTCTTACCGACCCGAGCTACTACGGACAGATAATCATGCAGACATTCCCTCTTGTCGGGAATTACGGGGTGTGCGGAGAGGACTTCGAGAGCGATAGGATTTACGCATTCGGATATATAGTCAGACAGCTGTGCGATACTCCGTCCAACTTCCGCAGCCAAGGCGGACTGGAAGATATGCTAATCAAGTACGATATCCCCGCCTTGCAGGGAATAGATACGAGGGCTGTCACAAGACAGGTGAGAGAGGCGGGCGTTATGAACGCGGCGATTGTATCGGATATATCGGACATGCCGAGGATACTGGATATGCTAAGTCGCTACTCAGTCAAGGACGCCGTCTCCAATGTGTCTTCGGGCAAGAAGTCGCTTGTGACGGACAGCCGCGCGCCTACGGTAGTATTGTGGGATTTCGGCGCGAAAGGCAATATAGTAAGACATCTTGCCGCAAGAGGGCTCAATGTCATATGCGCGCCCTATAATTACGGCGCAAAACGAATACTGTCGTTAAATCCCGACGGCATCATGCTCTCCAACGGTCCCGGCGATCCCATGGAAAATACAGGGGTAATCAAGGAGCTAAAGAGCTTGCTCGGCGTCGGAGTGCCTATATTCGGGATATGTCTCGGACACCAACTGCTTGCCTTGGCGCACGGGGCGGCTACTCATAAGCTCAAGTACGGACACAGGGGAATAAATCAGCCCGTAAAATTTACGGAGAGCGGCAGAGTATATGTCACATCGCAAAATCACGGCTATGCGGTCATGTCGGAGTCTTTACCCAAAGGCGCACGGCTCATGTGTGTGAGCATGAACGACGGAACGTGCGAGGGCGCGGCGTACGACGACGGAAGTTACTCCGTGCAGTTTCATCCCGAAGCAGGCGCGGGACCTCACGATACGCAGTTCCTCTTTGACGGATTTGCGGACAAGGTAACGAGCTATCACTTAAGTAAGCATTGACTGAGGTCATTGTAATATCTATACGAAATATATTTTGCCGAGCGTAGCAGCGACGGCAACCGTCTTAAGAAGTATTGTCGATATGCTATATGTATATGACCGATAGGTCGGCGTCGCAGGCAATATACATCGGATAGATATGCAGCCCGTTAGCGCAGTGTCATCGATATTGCGCTAAGCGATTATGTTGAGGCAGGCGCAGGCGCTGCCGATTGGAGCGGCATTGATTACAGACGAATATATAAGTAAAGTTGAATTTAAGGAGAGAGGTATGACTAAATTTATTTTTGTGACCGGAGGCGTCGTATCCGGGCTGGGAAAGGGTATAACGGCGGCGTCTTTAGGCAGATTGCTCAAGAGTAGGGGTTACAAGGTCGCCGCGCAGAAGCTTGATCCTTATATCAATGTCGACCCGGGCACTATGAGCCCCTATCAGCACGGAGAAGTATTCGTCACTTCCGACGGCGCGGAGACAGACCTGGACCTCGGGCACTACGAGAGATTTATAGACGAGGACCTCAATCGCTATTCCAACCTCACTACGGGCAGAGTATACGACAATGTACTTAGGAAGGAAAGGCGCGGCGACTATCTCGGCGCAACGGTGCAGGTGATACCTCATATCACGGACGAAATAAAGAGATTTATATATTCTGTCGGGGAAAAGTCGGATGCTGATATAGTCATTACCGAGGTAGGGGGTACTATAGGAGATATAGAGAGCTTGCCATTTCTCGAGGCGATAAGGCAGATATGCTTTGAGGTAAAGAGGGATAACTGTCTGCTGCTTCACCTCACTTTAGTGCCTTTTATAGACGGCTCGGACGAGTTCAAGACTAAGCCTACGCAGCATTCGGTTAAGCAATTGCAGTCTTTGGGACTGAGCGCGGATATCATAGTGGCGCGTTGCAGCAAAAGTCTGCCGCGCGATGTAAAAGATAAAATCGCCATGTTTTGCAATGTCGACTGCGACTGCGTAATTGAGAATTTGACTTGCCCCATGCTTTACGAAGTCCCGTTGATGCTCGAGAAAGAGGGATTGAGCGATATTGTGTGTCGTAAATTGGGACTGCAATCGGGCGGGTGCGAGCTTGACGAATGGCGAGATATGGTTTCAAGGTCGAGCAAATGCGACAGGACTGCGCGAATTGCCATAGTGGGTAAATACGTAAGGTTACACGACGCGTATCTGTCCGTGGCAGAGGCGTTGAGACACGCGGGCTGGGCGATAGGAGTAGATGTCGAGATAGGCTGGGAAGACTCGGAGAATATCGACAGCGGCAACGCGGAGGAAAAGTTGCGGGCATATGACGGCGTGCTTATCCCGGGGGGATTCGGCAAGCGCGGCATAGAGGGAATGATAGCCGCCGCAGGGTACTGCCGCACAAGCGGCAAGCCTTACTTCGGAATATGTCTCGGCATGCAGATAGCCGTGATAGAGTATGCAAGGAATGTACTCGGATATTCGGATGCAGACTCGGCGGAGTTCAACGAGCAGTCAGAACATAAGGTAATAGATCTTATGCCCGACCAGATGGGCGTCAGTTCCAAGGGCGGAACTATGAGGCTGGGCGCTTATCCTTGCGTATTGAAGCAAGACAGCATATTGTTTCGCTCATACGGCAGAGAGCAGATAGCGGAAAGGCATAGGCATAGATACGAGTTTAATAACGAATACAGAGCGCAATTCGAGGCAAGCGGATTGACGGTAGCGGGCATTTCTCCCGACGGCAGATTGGTGGAAGCGGTAGAGGCGCACGGTAAAGGCTTCTATATCGGGGTACAGTTTCATCCCGAATTCGCGTCACGTCCCAACAGACCGCATCCGCTCTTTAATGCTTTTGTAGGCGCGTGCGCGGGCAACTGTATTAGATAAGTCACGCCGTATGAGCTGTCATTATTAAACTGCCGCCGTATCTGCGCAGGTTGCTTAGCCGCTCGCTATTGACCGTAACCGTACCGTAAAGTCAATCGCGTTACGGTAAAAGAGCGGCGGGTTAAAGACAAAACGGGATATAGCCCGATTAAAAATATATTAAAGAGGCAAAACGCCCGTATAAAAAAAGAGGTAAGTCAATGAGTGTAATCAATAATAACTTTCTGTTGCTCGAGCGCAATTATCTTTTTGCCGAAGTGGCAAGGCGAGTCAAGGAATACGGTATTCGCTCTTCGGGTAATAGCGTGATATCGCTCGGCATAGGAGATGTTACGAGACCGCTTCCTCGCTGCGCCGTCAATGCTATCGAGGCGGCTGCTGCGGAGATGGGGAGAGCGGAAACATTCAGGGGATACGGACCCGAGCAGGGCTACTTATTCTTGAGAGAAAGCATAGCCCGATATTACTCGGACAGAGACGTGTCGCTCGATATCGATGAGATTTTCATCTCGGACGGCGCAAAGAGCGACCTGGGAAATATACTCGATATATTCGCAAAAGGGATAACTTCTTTGATACCCGACCCCGTCTATCCGGTCTATTTGGATACCAATATAATGGCGGGCAATAAGGTGATTTACGCCGAGGCTTGCGAGGACAACGGCTTTTTACCCATGCCCGACTACAGTGTGCGCGCAGACGTGATTTACCTGTGTTCTCCCAACAATCCCACGGGCGCCGTATACAACTCCGCGCAGCTTCGCGCTTGGGTGGACTACGCGCTTTCGGTAGGCGCAATTATTTTGTTCGACGCGGCATACGAGAGATTTATATCGGGCGATTTGCCCCACAGCATTTACGAAATAGAGGGCGCTAAGGAGTGCGCGATAGAATTTTGCTCATTTTCCAAGACGGCGGGATTTACAGGCACGCGCTGCGGTTGGACGGTAGTCCCCGATGCGCTCGAGAAAGAGGGCGTAAAACTCAACGGTCTGTGGCTGCGCAGACAGTGTACTAAGTTTAACGGCGTGCCTTATATCGTGCAGCGCGCCGCTCAAGCAGTGATAGATGGCGAGGGACGAAAGGAGATTGACGTCAATATCGACTATTACCGCGGCAACGCCGAGATTATTTCCGCCACGCTTGCCGATGCCGGAGTGCCGCATTGGGGAGGTAAAGATTCTCCTTATATCTGGCTCAAGTGCGGGTGCGACTCATGGGATTACTTTGAGAGACTGCTCGAGAGCGCGCAGGTTGTCGGCACACCGGGCAGCGGCTTCGGCAAAGGCGGTCAAGGCTATTTCCGCCTTACGGCTTTCTCAAGTCGTGATAATACATCGGAGGCTTGCAGAAGGATTAAGGAGTTCTACGCTTCTATTAACTCGGCATATAAACGTTAAACGGTCGCTTTAACTCATATCTTTGTTAAAATCGCTCGCTATTGGAATGGCACGGCTGAGCGCCGTTGCTTCGATATAATTAATCGAATACATTTAAGGCGATACGCGGTTTTAATGTGAAATTGTAGCCTCCTTTAATATTTCGAGCAATAAAGGCTGATGATGCGGCTCTCGATAATATAGGTCATAAAAAAAATTATCGGATTAATCGTTATATTGAATATGTCGCAGCGCGGCATATTTTTTTACATAAAATTTTTTTGTTTTATTAATTTGAACAGGATTTTCAGACATGGAATCGAGATAGGATTGTCTCGAATTAACAGGTCATAAGGGGAAATACGTCTACGTCGCAGGCGGAGTTTAGATTGACTTTGAAAGCTCTTAATAATATAATATTACAGTAATGGACAACAAGTACGAATTATACGCAGATCTGCATACTCATACTACATATTCTCACGGCAAGGGAAGCGTGGAGGATAATGTCCGCGCGGCCAAGTTCCGCGGTTTGGAATGCATAGCAATTACAGATCACGGTCCCAGACATCCGCTTGTGGGCGTTAAGCCGAGCAGGTTGCCGAAGATTAGGAAGGATATAGAAGAGAGCGCCGACAAATACGGCATTGACGTAATGCTCGGCATCGAGGCCAATATCTACGGAATGAGCGGAGCAATCGACGTCAAGCGCGAGGATATTTCCAAGCTGGATATTATACTCGCGGGCTTTCATGCGTCGGCTGCTCCAGAGAAGGTATCGGATGTTTTCAGACTGCATTTCAATCTCGTCAGCGGCAAGCTGTCCGCTACTTCCAAGGCGCAACGCGCCCGCAATACCAAGGCGTATATCAACTGTATTAAGAGTTATCCTATAGATATCATCACTCACCCCGGCTTTTGGCTGGACGTAGACTGGACGGAGCTGGGCAAGGCGTGCGCCGATTACGGCACACATCTGGAGATATCGGGCAGACATAAGACGCCAGATGCCCAAGGGCTCGAGGAGCTGCTTAATACGGGCGTAAGATTCGTAATCAATTCCGACGCGCATAAGGTTGAGAACGTAGGCGTATGCGACTACGCGCTCGAGCTTGCGCGCAAAGTGGGTATTCCGTGCGAGCGTATCGTCAATTGCGGAGACAATCCGCTGGTATTGAGGTCGCGCTCGTGAATATTACTTCGGATATAATAGCTGAGTTAACCGATAAAGATATAGGCGATAAGTGCGCTTATCTGTACGCGCTCCTAAGGCAGCGCGGCGAAATAAGTTACAGAGCCGGCAAGGAGTATCTTACCGTAGACAGCATGTACGGCGCCGTCGTGAGTCACGCCGCGGGCATGATTAAAGATTTGCTCGATTGCGCAGTCGATATCGGCAGAAAGAGCGTGGACAAGCCCTATTATTACTTTACGCTCGAGGGAGCCGCCGCTGACGATACGCTCTGTTGCGTGCGCATGTCTCAACCCGATAAGACAGACGGATACGATGCCGAGGGCTACTATATAGGTCACTCCTTTTGCGATTATGCGAGGGGCTTGTTCGTGGGCGGAGGGACTCTCGGCGCGCCGTCGGAGGACGGAGACAGGGGCTACCTTGCGGAAATCAGGATGTGGGACCCCGACAGCGCGGCGGCGGCATGCGAGGCGTTTAACCGTGTAGGCGTGGCGATGGAACTGACTCAGCGCAAGACGGACAGCGTACTCAGTACGCGCAAGGGCGAAGAAGCGTACAATCTGCTCGTGCTCATAGGCGCTACGGACAGCGCGCTCGCTCTGCAGAATCTGATGCTCGAGCAAGATACGCGCGCTCTTGCCAACAGACGCTCCAACTTCGAGATTCACAATCTACAGAAGTCCGTCGACAGCGCGGTAGAGCAGACAGAGGCGATAACGTATCTTGCGGACAGGGGATTGACGGCGTCGTTTTCGGAAGAAGATAGGAGCATACTGGAGTGTAGAATGAATAACCGTACCGCTTCCTCCGCGGAGATAGCCGCAATGCTGGGATTGAGTAAAAGCAAAGTTTTCAGAAGACTGCAAAAGGCGATAGATATTGCCAAGTCGGAGGGTATGAGAGATGAGTGAAGAAGTTAAGACGCCTGCCGCATGCGATATCGACGTTAAGGCAGCCGCTTCGGATATTAAAGACGGTAAGGATAAGGTTACGGCTGCGCCTTCGGGCGATAAGGGCGCGGAGCCCGCGTCTGCCAAGAAGAAAGAGGATAAGGGCGCGCCTAAGGTGGAGGGCTTCGTCCATCTTCACGTACACAGCGAGTATTCGCTTCTCGACGGCGCGGCAAGACTGGTGCAAGGCAAGCACTCTCCGCTGCTCGAGTCGGTAAAGGCTAAAGGCATGCAGGCAATGGCGCTTACCGACCACGGCAATATGTTCGCCGCCTACACTTTCTATAAGAAAGCCAAGGACCTAGGTATCAAGCCTATTATCGGTTGCGAGTTCTATACCTGCGACAATATGCACGATACCACGGACAGGCATCGCAATCACCTTATTTTGCTGGCGAAGAATAATATCGGATATCACAATCTCGTCAAGATGAATTCGCTTGCTTTCACCGAGGGATTTCATTACAAGCCGCGCATAGATTTGGACTTGCTCTCACGTCACAGCGAGGGAGTAATATGTATGTCCGCGTGTCTGTCGGGACGGGTGTCCGAGCTGATGGTGCAAGGCGATTACGAGGGCGCAAAGGAGTACGCGCTTAAGCTCAAGTCAATGTTCGCGGACGGCGACTTCTACATAGAGATGCAAGACCACGGCATGCGCGAGCAAAAGACTATCAATCCCGACCTCGTGCGATTGGCTAAAGAGATAGGCGTCAAGATAGTGGCTACCAACGACGCGCATTACGTAGACAAGAGCGACGCGGAGATGCACGACGTATTGCTGTGTATTCAGACGGGTAAGACGTTCGACGACCCTACGCGTCTTAAGTTCAGTACCGACGAGGTGTATCTGAAGTCCCCTAAGGAGATGGAAGCGCTCTTTTCTTGGGCGCCCGAGGCGCTTACAACCACGACGGAAATAGCCAATAAGTGCAATGTGGAGATCAAAAGGGAGGACCTTATGCCTCCTTACCGTCCGCCCGACGGCTCCGCGCCGGCCGACTATCTGCGCAAGATATCATTCGAGGGACTGGAGAGACGCTATCACGGTCTCACGCAAGAATTGATAGACAGAGCGGAGTATGAGCTGGGCATAATCATCAAGACGGGCTTTGCGGAATATTTCCTCATAGTATGGGATTTTATTCGCTACGCAAAGGACAAGGGCATACCCGTAGGAGCGGGACGCGGCAGCGGCGTGAGCAGTATTATCGCATATTCCATCGGCATCACCAATGTGGATCCGCTCAAGTATAACTTGCTATTCGAGAGATTTCTCAATCCAGAGCGCGTCTCCGCGCCCGACTTCGATATAGACTTCTGTTACGAAAGGCGCGGCGAAGTAATCGATTACGTCATAGAAAAGTACGGCAGCGACAAGGTGTGCCAGATACTTGCCCTCGGTACGATGAAGGCAAAGGGCGCTATTAAGGACGTGGCGCGTATTTACGGCATACCGCTCGCGCTCGTCAATCGCTGCACCAAGGCTATCGCCAACGCTCCCGGCGTCACGCTGGAGAAGGTGCTCTTCGAGGATAAGAACGAGAAGAAAGAGGGCGAGGACGCCAAGTCGTTTTATTCGCCCGAAGTGGTGGAGATATACGAGAGCAATCCCGAGATGCACAAGGTCATAGATATGGCGCTCAAGATCGAGGGTATGCCGCGCAATTGCTCCAAGCATGCGGCGGGCGTGGTGATATGTAAAGAGGTTATATCCGATTATGTGCCGTTGCAGAAGAACGGTGATGATATCACTACTCAGTTCCAAAAGGACGAGGTAGAGCAACTGGGTATGCTTAAGATGGACTTCCTCGGTCTCAAGACGCTTACCGATATCCGCAAGGCAAAGCAATATGTAATGGAAGATTACGGAGTGGATATCGACTTCGAGAAGTTGGGCTACGACGACCCCAATGTGTACGAGCTGATCAGTACGGGCGAGACGGACGCGGTGTTCCAGCTCGAAGGCGGGGGCATGAAAGACTTTATGCGCAAGCTCAAGCCGGAGAATCTGGAAGATATCATAGCAGGCATATCGCTGTACCGTCCGGGACCTATGAAGAAGATACCCGAGTATTGCGCGTCCAAGCACAATCCAGCCAATATCAAGTATCTCCATCCTTTGCTCGAGCCCATTCTCAACATGACGTACGGCGTAATGGTATATCAGGAGCAGGTCATGCAGATAGTGCAGTCGCTTGCCGGATTTACGCTGGGCAGGGCGGACATATTGCGCCGCGCGATGGGTAAAAAGAAGCTGGATATAATGAACGCGGAGAAGGAAGTGTTCATACACGGCACACCTGCCAAGGACGCCGAGTATTACGCCGACGGTACGCTCAAGCATAAGGCGGAGCCGGCTGTGGAAGGCTGCGTTTCGCGCGGAGTTCCCGCAGAAGTCGCGGACGTAATATTCAGAGACATGCAGGACTTTGCAAAATACGCGTTTAACAAGTCGCACGCTGCGGCATACGCCGTGCTTGCATACGAGACGGCGTATCTTAAGAGATATTACAATATAGAGTTCATCGCGGCGGTAATTAACAACCGTATAACCAATGCTCCCGAAGTCGAGAAGTACTTAACTTACTTGAGGCAGAACGGTTACGAGATTTATCCGCCCGATATCAATAAGAGTTTCGTCGAGTTCAAGGTCGAGGGCAAGGGGCTGCGCTTCGGTCTCAACGGAATCAAGAACGTGGGCGCCGCGGCAATGCAGACGCTTGTGGACGAGAGGAACAACAACGGACCTTTCACCACATTCAATGAGATATTAAAGAGATTGCCCGCAGGCACGCTCAACAAGCGTCTTGTGGAGAGCTTAATCAAGGCGGGCGCATTCGATTGCTTCGGCATTACGCGCGCGGCGCTTGCGGCAAGCTATGAGAGTATTATGCTCAAGTGGCAGCAGATCAAGAAGAACGGCGAGAGCAATCAGATGTCTTTCTTCGACTTTTTCGACGACAATTCTGATATCCAAGACGACATGCCTAAGCTCAAAGAGTACACTCGAATGCAGATTCTGTTGCAAGAGAAAGAGGTGCTCGGCATATATATGTCGGGGCATCCTCTCGAGGATTATGCCGAGCAGTACAAGCAGATGGACTTCAATCTCGGCATGATTAAGGACTTGCTGGGCGCAAGGGGCGACGACGACTCGGACGAAGAGGTGCAAGACGACGCTATTGCTCAGCTTATCAATAAGTTCGACAAGAGCAGTGTCGTACTGGGCGGATTGCTGCACGGGGTGGAGAAAAAGGTCACTAAGAGCAACGAACTCATGGCGTATGCGAGGCTTGAGGATATGTACGGCGATATAGAGGTCGTGGTATTCCCCAAGGCATTTGCAAACTGCAGAGATATTTTCGTAAGCGATAAGATAGTCGTTGCCGAAGGCGTGCTCAATATCGGCGACAACGGCGCGAGCATAACGGTAAGAGGCTTAAGAGAGTGGACGCTCGACGGGCAGGAGAGCGAGCAGAAGGCTGAGACGCAGGTTGCTGCCGACGACTTGTATATCAAAGTGCCCGACAGGCAGACGTATGAGAGCAAAGTTATACAGGCTCTTGCGGACAGACCGGGCGACAGCAGGGTCTTTATGCAGTTGGACGGCAAACTGTATGACACGGGATACAGGGTCAATATCAAGCCCGGACTGATATACGAACTCAACTACGCGTTGGGAGAAAAATGCGTGCTGCGCAAGCCGCGCAAAAAATAAAGTGCATAAAGCTATCGCAAAAGATAGCCAAAGCAGGGGCGCGTTTGATATAATCGATAAGAACTTTTTGTAATAAGGAGAACATATATGCGGAAAATTGCCGTTTTGACCAGCGGAGGAGACGCTCCCGGAATGAACGCCGCCATAAGAGCGGTAACGCGATACGCTATATATAAGGGGTTGGAAGTTTACGGCATCGAGAGAGGCTATACGGGTCTTATCAACTGCGAAATCAGGCAGTTGGACAGACGTTCGGTGTCGGATATAGTGCAGAGGGGCGGTACGATACTCAAGACGTCGCGCTCTGAAGAGTTTCAACATGTAGAGTATCAGAAGATAGCCGCCGACAACTTGGAGGCCTACGGTATTGAGGGCGTCGTCGTGATAGGCGGAGACGGCTCGTACAGAGGCGCTAAGGACTTGTCCGATAATTGCGGCATAGTTACCGTCGGTGTACCCGGCACTATCGACAACGATTTGGCTTATACCGACTACACGCTCGGCTTCGATACTGCGGTCAATACCGCGCTGTCTGCCATCAACAACTTGCGCGATACCATGACCTCTCACGAGAGAGTGTGCATTGTGGAAGTGATGGGACGCAAGTGCGGCGATATAGCTCTGTACGCGGGACTTTGCGGCGGTGCAGAGGTGATACTCGTGCCCGAGGTCAAGTCGGATATATCTCAAGTGGCGAGGAGCATCGCTATCAACAAGCGCAAGGGTAAGTCGTCGGATATAATCGTGCTTGCGGAAGGCTTCTGCAGAGCGGGCGACCTTAAGGAGCAATTGAGAGCCAACGGTATCAATTCGTCCATTAAGACAACCGAGTTGGGATATATACAGCGCGGCGGCGCGCCTACCATGCAAGACAGAGTGCTTGCGGCGCAGTTCGGCGTAAGGGCAGTAGACGTGCTCATAGAGGGCAAGGGCTCCAGAGTAGTGGGTATCCGTAACAACGCCATTATAGATATGGACACCACGGAGGCTTTAGCTATACCCCGTAAGTTTAATCAGGACTTGTATAACTGCGCCAATATATTGGGACAGTAATTATTAAATATAATCGGAGGAATATAAGTATGAACAAATTGGTAGGAGCTTGTATGTTCGGACAGTCGGGTGGTCCCACGTCCGTTATCAACTCGTCCGCCGCAGGCGTATTTATCGAGGCGATGAAGCATGATTGCATTACCGAGATTTACGGCGCAGCTCACGGTATCAGAGGTATACTCGAAGAGGAGTTTTACGATATCCGTAAAGAAGATACTAAGGAGTTGATGTTGCTCAAGAACACGCCTTCTTCCGCGCTCGGTTCCGTTCGCTATAAGCTCAAGGCGGCTAACGTAGACGAGACGGATTACAAGAGACTGCTCGAGGTATTCAAGAAATACAATATCCGTTACTTCTTCTACAACGGAGGCAACGACTCTATGGATACATGCAATAAGGTTAGCAAGTATTTGCAGAAGAGCGGTTACGAGTGCAGGGTCATGGGCGTGCCCAAGACCATCGACAACGACCTCGATGTGACCGACCATTGCCCCGGATACGGCAGCGCGGCGAAGTATGTGTCCACCACCATGATGGAGCTCAAGCTCGACGCCAATGTATACGACACCCCTATGATTACGGTAGTAGAGATAATGGGCAGACACGCAGGTTGGCTCACCGCCGCTTCCGCGCTCGCCTCTTACAAGGGCTTGGGTCCCGACCTCATCTATCTGCCCGAAGTAGCCTTCGATACGGACAAGTTCATTAAGGACGTTGACAAGGTCATGAAGAGCAACGGCGGCAAGTGCATGGTGGCTGTATCCGAGGGTATTTCCGATGCTGACGGCACGCTTATCGCAGAGAAGCTGGGCACCAATCTCGCTAAGGATAGCTTCGGTCATGCTCAGCTCGGCGGCGTAGGCGCTATGCTCTCCAATATGTGCAAGGACAAGTTCGGTTGCAAGACGAGAGCTATCGAGTTCAGCCTTATGCAGAGATGCGGCGCGCATCTTGCTTCCAAGACCGACGTCGAAGAGGCGTTTAAGGCCGGCGCTACCGCAGTCAAGTACGCAGTGCGCGGCACCACAGATAAGATGGTCTATTTCAAGAGAGAGATGAAGAACGGTAAGTACAGCTGCAAGATGGGCGTAATGAGCGTCGCCAAAGCAGCCAATACCGAGAAGAAGGTCCCTATGGAGTGGATTGTCAACGACGGTACGATGCTTTCCAAGGAATATGTCGATTATGCAATGCCCCTCATTCAGGGCGATTGTAAGGCTCCTTTGGAGGACGGACTCCCCAGGTTTGCCCGTCTTAACAAGGTGCTCGCAGGTAAGAAGTAATCTAAGCCAATCAGATTAGGCGCGGAGCAATCCGCGCCTTATTTTATATGGGGTCGATTATTATTTCAAGCGTTGCGCTTGGCTTAAAAATTAATATTGTCTTTTGGATATAACGCAATAGACAAGTTGTTAAATTAGTAAAACTCGGTTTATTAATTTGCGTGAAATAATCGACGCGGCCCTTTAGATGTTGCGTATTGACATTTTGCACGAGCGGTTATACAATATAGTTGCAGCGCAGGAGGGAATTATGGAAGAGCAGGTCAAGGTAAAAGGTGAGAAAATCAAGAAGATTAAGCATTTCTTCGCAACTCACGAGAATATCAGGCAGCTTGTGCTGTTTACGCTCTTTTCGCTGATATGCTTTGCGATTGAGTACATCTCTTTTACGATATTGCAGCTTTGTCTCAAGTCGTATAACGAGCCGCTTGACTGGTTCTTATTCCACTATACGCAATCGGGCGGAGGTAAGGGCGCCTTCGTAGCATTCTTGGTATCCAATATCCTCGCTCAGGCGGCGACATTCGTCCTCAACAGAAAGAAAACGTTCAAGGCAACCAATAACGTAGTGATATCGGGCATAATGTTCGCGATAGTAATAATCGCTATAATTATTCTCAATACCTATCTCGGCGGAGTGATTGGCTCTGCGGCGTCCCAGTCGATGATTAAGTCGGGCGCGAGCGCAGAGACGGCGGAAGTCGTAAGCGGATACGCGGGCAAATTGGTCGGCTCCGTCGTGGCTTGGGTGCTCAGCTTCCTTGGCAATAAGTTCCTTGTAATGCGCAACTGGGGCGGAAAGAAAAAGAAAGCGGATAGCGAAGAACTTTCTTGCCGGGAGACAGTCGAAGGCAGCGAAGTAACGATTGCTCAAGAGCAAGCGGCTGGCTGTAATGTAGCCTGCGAGTGCGCGGCGGATGAGGCTCCCGAAGGTTCATTCAGCGTAGTGCTTAAGTCTGTCGGAGAGAATAAGCCCGCCGTAATCGAGGCGCTTAGGAGTGTGATAGGCGAAGCTATTGCAGATGTAAGAGAGTTTATCGACGGTATCCCGTCTGTAATTGCAAAAGGCGTGAACAGGTCCGACGCGGACGGCATTGCGGGCGCTCTTGCAGCCGTCGGAGC
Organism: uncultured Christensenella sp.; assembly: GCA_910583735.1. Taxonomy (GTDB): domain Bacteria; phylum Bacillota; class Clostridia; order Christensenellales; family UBA3700; genus Alloclostridium. The sequence continues at coordinate 37,347 of CAJTXS010000008.1, forward strand.
GGAGACAGAGATAGTTTAGAATAGGAGTAGATGAAGCGTTAAGGAGCGAATTTCTTCGCTCCTTTTTCTATGTTTATTACATTCTATCGGATAGTCTATATTTAGCTTTCGCAATATCGGATTTGCAATTGCCGATGCGATTTCGCTTGTCATATTTTCTGCGCTGCAATATGCTTGCATTAATTAGTAGCGCCTGTCAATATTACGTTGCGTCCGTCGGTAAAAGGTATATCGTTAAGCAATCTTATGCAATCGGACGGGTCTCTTTTATTGACGATTGCTATCGATATTTCACCGCAAGTATATGGCACGGTGTATATCTGCTGCGAGAATTGAACTAGGTCGTTGCAGTCCTGCGAAGCAGTCGGATTAACTATATTGCCGTCGACATATATCTTCAACTCATATCCGTAAGGCGCGGCAAAGCCGTAATTGGTAAGCATGAACGATGCGCTGTCTTGACCGATTACGAGATTGGATGCCACCGGCTGATAGCCGAGGTGGTACTTTAGATAGTCGAACACGCTTATACTTCCGTCTTTAAGGAGAGCAGGGTTGTAGGGGAATTTGTTTTCCTTAAGCGTATCTTCGCTCAAGTATTCGCTTTGCCACTGCTTGAGATGATATACGCCCTCTTCGGTATAGTTATGCGCAAGGGAGAAACTCGTGAAGCCGAAGTCCACGCATGTCTTTATACAGCCCAACATATCTATTTTGAGATTGGCTCTTCCCCAAGGCATTTCGCCGTCGGTTACGGAGTGCTTGCACTTGTTGACTACGGCGCCGTAGTAGGGACTGTCAGTCTGTATCGCTACCCAAGGGTCGTTATAGCCGATTACGTAGTCCTCGTGCAGACCGAAGCGACTCTCTATCTCGGACGGTACTTCGCTGAGCATTTCCGACGTCCTTATCATTATCGGCGTGCCGATAGGCGTCATGTCGGCGACGGCTGCGATTACTTTGCCCGTATTTATACGGTGCGCGCTGCCGTGTCCTTCTCCCCACAGTCCTATCATGCCCATTTGCATCGCATATACGGTGCGGTTGAACAGTTCGAGATTGTCTCGGAAGAAAGTCTTGAGTGTGGCGCAATGGCGCTCTATGTCCTTAGTCCTCGGTCCCGTCTTTTGTCCCTCGGTAATTTCGTAGGCAAAGCGTAACAGTATCTTAATGTCCTTGCTCTCTATCATGGCAAGGTAATCTCTCAGTTGCTCGAGGGCGGAGGAGGGTATGTCGGTATTGTAATACTCTATCAGATATACGTATACTTGCATGACCTTGATGCCGTCGGGCGATAGGCGTCGCAATTCGTACTCAAACTTGTCTATATATCCCTCTCCGCTACCGGGGTATGCCTCGTCGCGTCCCAGAGTAATATATGTTTCGCCTCGAAATCCTCTGCTGCCGTTGTCGGTATACGCGCTCGCGTCCGTTGCGAGAGGTATACTGTTGTCTACTTCGTACATCAACTTATCCGGCGCGGCGGGATAATCCTTGATATTGAGTGAGTGCGCGCATGCGCCCAGCGCGCAGCACAGAGCTACCGCCGATATCAAAATTACAACTGTGGGGATAAAGATAGATTTTTCATGGCTTCCGTCAAATCTTTTTGTAAAGTATAGCAATTTTACCGCGATGTGTCAATGTGGGGTCTCATTGCGGTGCGGTATGTAATTATAGCCGTCTATAATATTGCAATAAGCGGCAAGAAGGTATATTATAGTATCGTATCGACGCATTTGTATGTGATAATAATAAATATCGGGGACAAGTCGGCATAATTAAGGAGTATGGTATGAAGAATAAATCGGGCGTAACCGACGGCTGCCGCATAGCTTTCAAAGGCGGCGCGGACTTTACCGTCACCGTCGACGGCAAGAAGTTAAATCATCGTAAGGATTGTATCTCTAAAGGCGAGCACAGGATAGTGGTTACCAATAAGCTCTATCTTACCGAGTGGTACGGATTCATTATGGTGATACTCGATTTTCTTTTCGGCATACTCTCGAGCGAATTCGGCGAGATGTTCGTCAAGCAGGGGTGGATAAAATATCGCGCCGAGCTTAGCGGCGTAATCGACGGCGACGTGATACTCGACTTCGAGGGCGACAAGCTCGTCGTCATAGGATGCGATACGCTCAATGTAGATGACGAGAGCAGGCGCGAATATCCCCGCCTTAAAAAAATATTAAAAAAATACGGCTTTGCCTGCCGTATAGTTTTACTTGCGTTGTTTTCGGCTATGATTATAGCGATTATCGCGCTGTACGCGGTGTTACACGTATAAGTCTTTAGATGCGAATTCAGGCTCGCATGTGATGTGTATGCCTAGCTTGCGGAGCACGCTCATATCCGTGTCGTTGAGTATGCAAGAGCCGTGCGCTTCCACTCCGCGGAGATTGGACAGCTGATTCATCGCAGCTTGCGCCATTGGATTGGTCGCCGCGCAGATGCTCAGCGCGGTAAGCACGTCGTATAGATTGAGTTTATCCTTATCGACGCAGAAGATTTCCTTTTTCAGTTTGGTTATAGGCTCCAGTACTATGGGCAGAAGGAGCAGCATATCGTCGTCGATTTTCGCAAGCGCTTTCACCGCGTTGAGTATGCAAGCGGAGCACGCTGTCATAAGCCGCGTGGTGCGTCCCGTTATTATGCGTCCGTCGCTGAGCTCCAGCGCTACAGCCGATTGCTTGGACTTGTCCGATTTCTCGAGAGCGGGCTTGACTACCTTGCGGCTGTCTATGGATATCTTTTGCTCGTTCATGAGCAGCTGAATGCGCTGTACGGCTTCCGTATCGCTTAAGCCCTGCTTGTAATCGCACGCCGCCTTGTAATATCTTCTGATGATCTCCTGTCTTGCGGCCTCGCTCACCGCATCGTCGTCGATTATTCCGAAGCCGACCATATTTACGCCCATATCCGTAGGCGAGCGGTAGAGACTCTCGTCTCCCGTAATCTTGGTGAGTATCGACTTGACTATAGGGAAGCACTCTATATCACGGTTGTAGTTGACCGAGCACGTGCCGTATGCCTCGAGATGGTAAGGGTCTATCATGTTGACGTCCCCGAGATCTGCCGTCGCCGCCTCGTAAGCTATGTTTACGGGATGCTTGAGGGGGAGATTCCACACGGGGAAGGTCTCGAACTTGGCATATCCCGCCTTAACTCCGCGCTTATACTCGTGATACAGCTGAGATAGGCACGTTGCGAGCTTTCCGCTTCCCGGACCGGGCGCGGTGATGACTACGAGAGGCTTAGTGGTTTCGATATACGGATTGGCTCCGTAGCCCTCGTCGCTGACTATCGTGTCCACATCCGTGGGATAGCCCTTGGTCTTGCGATGTATATATGTCTTTTGACCTCTGCGCTCCAGCTTTTTACGGAACACGTCGGCGGCGGGCTGGTCGTTATACTGGGTGATGACGACGCTGTTTACGCTCAAGCCCAATTTGCGAATCTTATCGATGAGGCGGAGTACGTCCATGTCGTAGGTAATGCCCCAGTCCGCCCTTATCTTATTGCGTTCTATGTCGATGGCGCTTATTACGAATACTATCTCCGTCTTGTCGCTGAGCTTGCGCAGGATATTTATCTTGGCGTTGTGCTCAAAGCCCGGCATGACGCGCGACGCGTGCATGTCGTCGAAGAGTTTTCCGCCGAATTCGAGATATAATTTGTTGTTGAATTTATCGATTCTCTCGAGTATTTTTTCCGTCTGAAGCGATGTGTATAATTCGCAATCGAAGCCCTTTTTCATATTATTTCTATCCTATCGTCCTTATATTGACAGTATATCACACGCTTCGACTTCTTTACAAGAAAATAAGCGACAATGGCGCGAGCCGAAGTTATTCTTTTTCCCGTCGGCGGGACCGATATGAGCGGGCGGCTAAGCGTTGAACGCGTATTGTTAGACAGTAGAGGAGTAACTTATGGGCAATGTAATATTTGCCGCGGTAAGAGTTTAATATTTAAGATTGGTGGTTAAAGATTAAGTTTGTATGTTATAATATATTTCGATACGGATTCACGGGGTAATTATGGCTGAATTTATAAATGTAGAGCAAGCTCTCGAGTTGGTAAAAAGCGGTTGTCACATTATAGCTTCTATGGGCGCGGTAGAGCCGCAGGACTTCTTAAGCTCGTTGCATAGCGTTGCGGATAGGGTGAAAGACGTCACAATTACCAATTGCTTGCCGCTTCTCAGCTATAAGTATTCGCAGTCGGAATACAGAGGCAGCTTTTTTTGCGAAAGTCTGTTTTACTCTCCCGTCATGCGCAAGGCTCACGAGATGGGCAACGCTTCTTATATTCCCAATCATTTGCATCAGTGCGGCGTCAAACGCAACTTTTACCGCAACGCAGATATTTACGTCGGCGCGGCGTCTTTGCCCGACAAGCACGGCTACGTATCGCTTTCTTTAAGCAATATTTACGAGAAGCGCAGTATTGAGAACGCGTCTATAGTAATACTCGAGATCAATCCCAATGTGCCGCGCACATTCGGAGATGTGGAGATTAATCTGAGCGACGTAGACTACGTCATACGCAGCGATTACGAGCTCCCCACGCTGCCCTTTGTGGAGTGCACCGATAAGGATATGATTATAGGGCGCATGATAGCCGAGCGCATTGACGACGGAGACTGTATACAGCTGGGCATAGGCGGTATACCCAACGCGGTGGCAAAGAGCCTTATGGATAAAAAAGACCTCGGAGTGCATACCGAGATGCTCACCACGGGCATAATGGACCTTGCTAAGGCTGGCGTCGTCACAGGTAAGCATAAGCAGATACATAAGGATAGGATAGTTACGTCCTTTATAATGGGCAATAAGGAGCTGTACGACTTCGTCGACGACAATCCGTCGGTGAGAGTATTCGACTGCAATTACGTCAACGACCCCGACGTCATTGCCCGCAACGACAATCAAGTGTCTATCAATACCACTATGGAAGTGGACTTGACGGGGCAGTGCTGCTCGGAGGCGATAGGCTCTGTGCAATACAGCGGCACGGGCGGACAGGCGGATACCGTTATCGGAGCGCAGAAGTCGAGGGGCGGACGCTCTTTTATCGCGCTGTATTCCACCGCCAATGTGCGTAACGCGGAGACGGGCGAGAGGGAAGAAACGTCCAAGATAGTCGGCTGTCTCAAGGCGGGTGCCGCGGTCTCGCTCTCGCGCAACGACGTGGAGTACGTTGTCACCGAGTACGGCACAGTATGTCTGAAAGGCGCCAGCATAAGAGAGCGCGCCAAGATGCTTATATCCGTGGCTCATCCCAAGTTTAGAGAAGAGCTCACAGCCGAAGCGTATAAACTTGGATTGCTTACCTAAATCAGAATATTGAGGGCAATTGCGGCGATGGTATATTCGCGTAAATTACCGATAAGCGGTTGTGTCGCCGTAATAACGGATTTTCGTGTATGCGAGCGAGCGGAGAGAGCAGGCGCATTGAATCGTCTGCGCATAATTAATCGGGCGCAATAACCGAGTTAAATTTTGTAAATTCGTCATTTTATTTGAAAATGTATTTATTTTTGCTTGTCTTTATGATAAAATATAATAAGCGCATTAAGTAAGGATTATAAGGTCGCGTCGATTGTTGCGCCTTAGGCGGCGTATCGCGCTCTTACCGTCCTTTTCTTTTGTATAATTGATGTTAATATTTTCGGGAGGAGAAATATGAAGAGTATCGCCGATATACAGGCAATTAAGGAGAATATGGCTAAGCACATATTTATCCGCGACAACAAGGACGATCACGTAGAGACGCGTATTGTCGTCGGTATGGACGATTGCGGCATTGCCGCGGGCGCGGACAAGGTGTTCGACGCTATGATAGAGGATGTGGCTTCGCGCGGAGTCAAGAATACGAGAGTATACCGCAGCGGATGCATGGGCAGATGCGATTTGGAGCCTACGGTTGAGGTTTACGTGCCCGGACAGCCTAAGGTCACTTATGTAAACGTCGATATTGCCAAGGCGGCGGAGATAGTGGATAAGCATATAGTCGGCGGCAATCCCGTCGCGGCTTATACGGTTAACGCTTAAAGGAGAAGGGAGATAGATTATGTATAAAAGTCACGTATTGGTATGCGGCGGAACGGGATGTACTTCCAATAACAGCCGTAAAATCAGAGAGGAACTCAAGAAGCAACTTGGCGACAACAATCTTCAAGACACCGTTCAGATAGTGGAGACGGGCTGCTTCGGTCTATGCGCGAGCGGTCCCGTTGTTATCGTCTATCCCGAGGCTGCATTCTACAGCAATGTAAAAGTCGACGACGTCACCGACATCGTCCAGCAGCATCTCATCAGAGGTAAACTCGTAGAGAGACTGCTACATAAAGAGAAGGATGGCGAGCCTCCCGTCAAGTCTCTTACCGATACCGAGTTTTACAGACGTCAGACGAGAGTTGCGCTGCGCAACTGCGGCGTTATTAATCCCGAGAATATCGACGAGTATATCGCCTTCGACGGTTATCAAGCTCTTATCAAGTGTCTTACCGAGTACAGTCCTCAAGAGGTTATCGACATCATTAAGCAGTCGGGACTGCGCGGCAGAGGCGGCGCGGGATTCCCTACAGGCATGAAGTGGCAGTTCGTACACAACGCGCAGAGCGACGTCAAGTATGTATGCTGCAACGCCGACGAGGGCGACCCCGGCGCGTTCATGGATAGGTCTGTGTTGGAGGGCGACCCTCACGCGGTGCTCGAGGCTATGGCGATTGCCGCTTACGCCGTGGGCGGTACTCAAGGCTACATATATGTGCGCGCCGAGTATCCTATCGCGGTTGAGCGTTGTAAGATAGCTCTTGCGCAGGCAAGAGAGTACGGTCTGCTGGGTAAGAATATACTCGGTACCGATTTCAGCTTCGATATAGACATACGTCTTGGCGCGGGCGCGTTCGTTTGCGGCGAGGAGACGGCGCTCATGGTATCGGTCGAGGGCAACCGCGGCGAGCCTCGTCCCCGTCCTCCGTTCCCCGCTAACAAGGGACTGTTCGGCAAGCCTACTTTGCTCAACAACGTGGAGACGTACGCCAACATCACTCAGATTATCACCAAGGGCGCAGATTGGTTCGCGTCTATGGGTACGGATAAGTCCAAGGGCACCAAAGTGTTCGCCCTCGGCGGCAAGATAGTCAATACGGGTCTTGTGGAAGTGCCTATGGGCACTACGCTGAGAGAGATTGTCTACGATATCGGCGGCGGTATCCCCGGCGGCAAGCAATTTAAGGCGGCGCAGACGGGCGGACCCAGCGGCGGATGTATTCCTCCTCAGCACCTCGACATACCTATCGACTACGACAAGCTTATAGAGATAGGCTCGATGATGGGCTCGGGCGGACTTATAGTAATGGACGAGGATACCTGTATGGTAGATATAGCCAAGTTCTTCCTCGAGTTCACCGTAGACGAGTCTTGCGGTAAATGCACTCCTTGCCGTATCGGCACCAAGCGCTTGCTGGAGATGCTGGATAAGGTCACTAACGGCACCGCTACGCTCGAGGACCTCGATAAGATGGAGAAGCTGTGCTATTACATAAAGGACAACGCGCTGTGCGGCTTGGGACAGACTGCTCCCAACCCCGTGCTTTCCACGCTCAAGTATTTCCGTCACGAGTACGAGACGCATATCAAGGAGAAGAAGTGCCCCGCTCACGTGTGCAAGAAGTTGGTTACATATTCCATTACCGACGCGTGCAAGGGCTGTACGCTGTGTAAGCGCAACTGTCCTGTCGGCGCAATCGACGGCAATGTGAGAGAGCAGCACGTCATCAACCGCGATAAGTGTATTAAGTGCGGCGCTTGCCTTGACGGATGTAAATTCAAGGCGATTGTTAAGGAGTAAGATTATGGCAACGATTAATATTAAAATCAACAACAGAGATTACACCGTAGAAAGCGGAACCACAATACTCGAGGCTTGCCGTCAGGCGGGTATCAAGATACCCACCCTATGCTATCTCGAGAAGATTAATTGTATAGGCGCATGTCGCGTATGCGTAGTAGAGGTCAAAGGCGCAAGGTCGCTGGTAGCGGCTTGCACCTATCCATTGGACAGAGACGGCACCGAGATATTTACCAATACCCCCAAGGTCATCGAGAGCCGTAAGACCACCGTCGAGTTGCTCCTATCCGACCATGACCAGAAGTGCCTCAGCTGCGCGCGCAATACCAACTGCGAGTTGCAGACGCTGGCTTATGAGCTGGGCTGCGACGCGGCTAAATTCGCAGGAGCCAAGAACGAGTGCGGCAAGGACGAGTCGTCCGTGTGTTTTGTCAGAGACAACAGCAAGTGTATACTTTGCCGTCGCTGCGTAGCGGTATGCGATCAAGTGCAGTCGGTGAGCGTCATCGGCGCCAACAATCGCGGCTTCGATACGCAGATAGGCTGCGCTTTCGAGAAGAATATAGCCGATACCGCCTGCGTAGGTTGCGGTCAATGCGTAGTCAATTGCCCCACGGGCGCGCTCGTGGAGAAGGACGAAATTCCCGCGGTTATGGCTGCGCTCGGAGATCCTACCAAGCATGTGGTGATAGGCACTGCTCCTTCGGTAAGAGTGGCTCTCGGCGAGGAGTTCGGCAATCCCATCGGTACGGACACCGAGGGCAAGATGGTTGCGGCGCTCAGACGTATGGGCTTCGATAAGGTATTCGACGTAGACTTCGCGGCGGACCTCACCATAATGGAAGAGGGATTCGAGCTGCTCGACAGACTTAACAACGGCGGCGTATTGCCTATGATTACATCTTGTTCTCCCGCGTGGGTCAAGTTCTGCGAGATGAATTATCCCAAGCAGATAGGTCATTTGTCTACCGCCAAGTCGCCTCAACAGATGTTCGGCGCGTCGGTTAAGACCTATTACGCCGAGAAGATGAATATCGACCCCAAGGATATATTCGTTGTGTCCGTCATGCCTTGTATCGCCAAGAAGTTCGAAAAAACGCGTCCCAATCAAAGCGCGGCGGGCGTACCCGATATCGACGCCGTACTCACTACGAGAGAGCTTGCAAGGCTCATTAAGAGACAGGGTATCGTATACAACTCTTTACCCGACGAGCAGTTCGACGCGCCTTTGGGCGTATCTACGGGCGCGGGTGTAATATTCGGCGCTACGGGCGGAGTTATGGAAGCGGCTCTGCGTACTGTTGCAGACCTTGTCGAGGGCAAGGAACTCAAGGATGTAGACTATCACGATGTGAGAGGTCAGCAGGGCATCAAGACCGCTACGCTCACTTTGGGCGGTAAGGAAATTAAGATAGCGGTCGCAAGCTCGCTTGCCAATGCGCGCGTACTCATGGAAGAGATCAAGGCTGGCAACAGTCCTTATCAGTTCATAGAGGTAATGTCTTGTCCCGGCGGCTGTGTCAACGGCGGCGGTCAGCCTATCCATGACGCGGATACAAGACGCAACGTAGATATCCCCGCACTGAGAGCCAAGGCGATATACGCCAACGACAGCGCGTGCGCATACCGTAAGAGCTATAAGAACCCCGCAATCATGGCTATATACGACGAGTATTTGGGCAAGCCCAACAGCCATAAGGCACACGATATCCTTCACACAAAGTATATCGAGAGAGGTCTCAAGTAATACGGTAAGTCATTACAGTCGCGGGCGGTTGCTATAGGCAGCCGCCCGCTTTGTTTCGATGCGGAAATCATCGATTATTTTTTTGCATAATATGCGATTTTATAAATTAGTATTATAGACATTTAAGCTTAGTTTTTGTATAATTTATACAGTTGCGGCGGTATACCGCATAAGGAGAATTTACATGATAAGAATAGGCATAATGGGATACGGCAATCTCGGCAGAGGGGTAGAGGCGGCAATAGCGCACAATCCCGATATGGAGCTCGCTGCGGTATTTACAAGACGCAGTCCCGACGGACTTAAGATAGCGACTGAGGGAGTCCCCGTGTTTCATTGCTCGGAGGCGGAGGCGCATAAGGACGATATAGATGTGCTAATACTGTGCGGAGGCAGCGCTACCGACCTGCCCAAGCAGACGCCCGAATATATCCGCTTGTTCAATGTAGTGGACAGCTTCGATACTCACGCTAATATTCCCGAGCATTTCGACGCGGTCGACGCGAGCGGAAACAAGTACGGAAGATTGGGACTTATCAGCTGCGGTTGGGACCCCGGGATGTTCTCGCTCAACAGAGTATACGCGTCCGCCGTGCTGCCCGATTGCGCAACGTACACCTTTTGGGGTAAGGGCGTAAGTCAAGGGCACTCCGATGCCATTCGCAGGATAGAGGGCGTAAAGGATGCAAGACAGTATACCGTGCCCGTAAGCGAAGCATTGGACAGAGTGCGCAGCGGAGAGAATCCTGAGCTTACCACGAGGCAGAAGCACACCAGAGAGTGCTACGTGGTAGTAGAGGACGGCGCGGACAAGGAGCGCATCGAGAGGGAGATAGTTACCATGCCCAATTATTTCTCCGACTACGATACGACAGTCAATTTTATATCCGAGCAAGAGCTTAAAGAAAAGCACGGCGGCATACCACACGGCGGCTTTGTGATATCGAGTGGCAAGACGGGACTTAACGGAGAGTACGACAACGTCATCGAGTACTCGCTTAAGCTCGACTCCAATCCCGCGTTTACTTCATCAGTGCTCATTGCGTACGCAAGAGCAGTGTACCGCATGAGTAAAGAGGGCAAGACGGGATGCGTCACCGTGCTCGACGTACCGCCCGCGTACCTTTCTCCTCTTGCGCCCGAGCAGCTTCGCAAGAGCATGCTTTGATATATAATATCGGTATAGTTATACGCGTAGTGTAGACTGCGCTTATCGACAATGTATTAATATTGACATAGGATAGGTAATATTTCGATTGAGCGAGGCAAGTAAGCCTCGCTCAGTTTTTATTAATATAGATATTTATTATTTTACCCATTGACACGTTATGTTTAGACAGATTTAAGCCTTACATATGCAGGCGACGAGGCGCGGCATGTAGATTGTCGCAGCTGTTTTATTTAGAGTAATTCATACACGGCGGAGCGCTTGCAATCATACAATGTAACATGAAAGTCTGCGTATATGCCATTGCCAAGAATGAGAGTAAATTCGTAAAGCGTTGGGTCAATTCTATGCGCGAGGCGGACGAGATTACGGTGCTTGATACCGGCTCCGACGACGATACCGTAAGGCTGCTTAAAGAGTGCGGCGTACGAGTGGAGAGCGCGGTACTGCAGCCGTTCAGATTCGATGTCGCTCGCAATCTATCTATGGATATGGTGGCGGAGGATGCCGATATATGCGTATGTACCGATTTGGATGAAGTATTCGTGCCGGGATGGCGCGCCGCTATGGAAAAGGCGTGGCGCGACGGCGTCAAGACTCTCAAGTACAGATATACTTGGAGCTTTTCGGACGACGGAAGCGAGGGATATGTATTCTGGATAGGCAAGACGCATGCGCGTCGCGGCTTTAGATGGGTGCATCCCGTCCACGAGGTGCTGGAGTTTGAGGGCGGCGAGCCGCTGCAGGCGTATGCCGTAGGCGTGCAGCTCAATCATTATCCCGATTCGAGCAAGCCGCGGAGCAGCTATCTTCCTCTCCTCGAGTTGTCCGTTAAGGAGCGTCCCGATGACGACCGCAATGTGCATTATCTCGGAAGAGAGTATATGTATTACCGAATGTACGACAAGGCTATAGAGACGCTTAAAAGACATTTGAGCCTGCCGTCAGCCACTTGGGAGGACGAGCGAGCGGCGTCTATGCGCTACATTTCGCGCTGCTATTCGGCTCTCGGCAATAACCGCGAGGCAGAAAGGTATGCTCTCCGCGCTGCCGCGGAAGCTCCGCATACGCGAGAGGCTTGGGTGGACGCCGCCAAGATGTATGTTAACCTCAAGGACTGGCACGGAGCGTGTTTTTGCGCTAATAAGGCGCTGGCAATCAAAGATAGGTCCATGTCGTATATCAACGAGCCCGACGCCTGGGGATACGCGCCTTACGACTGTCTTGCCGTTGCGCTGTACTATCTCGGAGACTATAAGTCGGCATTGAGCGCAGCCGACTCCGCGCTGTCGCTCGGCGGCAATGATGCTCGTCTTGTCAATAATCGCAGACTGATTGCGGATAAGATAAAATAATTCGCTGATTTTTCGGAGGAAATAATGTCAGATAATAGATGTAATAACGGTTGCGGCAGCTTCCCTCGCCGTTGCGGTTGCGACAACGATCCCGTATGCGTATGCGGCGCATGGCGCGGTCCGACGGGTCCTACCGGACCGACAGGACCGAGAGGCTTAAGCGTATCGATTATGGGACCCACAGGACCTACGGGTCCTATAGGCCCTATGGGTCCCGCAGGAGCGACGGGCGCAACAGGCGCAACAGGCGCAACAGGCGCGGCAGGTCCGATAGGTCCCACCGGTCCCATTGGTCCCGCAGGAGCGACGGGTGCCACAGGCGCAACAGGAGCAACAGGTGCAGTAGGTCCGATAGGTCCCACCGGTCCCACGGGCCCCGCAGGAGCGACGGGCGCAACAGGCGCAACGGGAGCGGCAGGTGCGGCAGGTCCGATAGGTCCCACCGGACCCACAGGCCCCGCAGGAGCGACGGGCGCCACGGGCGCAACGGGCGCAACAGGCGCGGCAGGTCCGATAGGTCCCACCGGTCCCACGGGTCCCGCAGGAGCGACGGGCGCAGCAGGTGCAGCGGGCGCGGCAGGTCCGATAGGTCCCACCGGTCCCACGGGCCCCGCAGGAGCGACGGGCGCAGCAGGTGCAGCCGGCGCAGAAGGTCCGACAGGTCCCACCGGACCCACAGGCCCCGCAGGAGCGACGGGCGCAGCGGGAGTAGCCGGCGCAGTAGGTCCGACAGGTCCCACCGGACCCACAGGCCCCGCAGGAGCAACGGGCGCAGCGGGAGCAGCCGGCGCAATAGGTCCTACAGGTCCGACTGGTCCTGCCAACGGATTGTCTGCCTACGGCGGAGTGTACAGCACTGTGCCTCAGACGCTTAACCTGACCATCGGCGGCAGCACGCAGATCCCTATGGCTACGACTATGCCTGCGCTCGATGTCACTTATACGCCTGCCAACAGCATTACCGTAACCAATGCAGGCACGTATTCTATTGATTACAATACGATTGCGTCGGTTGCAGCAGGCGCAGGTTTGACCTTGGCTGTTCGTCGTAACGGTACCAATATACCGTCTGCTACTAAGACGAGGACTTTGGCTGCGGGAGTGGAGTCGCCGTTTGCGGGCAGTATAATAATCAACCTTACGGCGGGAGACGTGATAGACATGGCCTTCTCGGCGCTTTTAGCTCTCGGCGTAACGCTTGGTAGCGGAGTCAATGCGTCGCTTACGGTTAAGAAACTCGATTGACCTTTGCCTTAAGGCGTAATCTAATCGATTGGGAGGGCGGATTATCCGCCCTCTTTTTGAGCGTTAAACGGCAAAATAGCAAAAATCGGCAGAAGTATTTAAGTGAAATTCAATACTTTGGATAATTATATTCTGCGGCGCTTAAAGTTATAAAAAATCGAATAAGACAAATTACAGCTAAACGTAAGAGAGATTGCAAAAAAATTGACAATTCAATAATATGTTAGTATCATAATATAGATTAAAAACATAGCGGATAGATTGGTTATGAAAAAGAGTAAAAATGTAAAATCGAATTCGGCGACGGAGGCGGCTGTTAATCCCCCCCCCGTAAAGAGATTGAGTAAGCCTGCGATAGCGCTTATTGCGGCTGCTGCGGCTATAGTTATTATTCTTTGCATAGTATTGCCTATTGTGCTAAGGAGCAAGCCGGACCCCGTATTTAAGGCGCCTGCTACGACGTTGCCTACGGAAGAGCTGTTCGCGCTTCAGAAGTATGATTACGGCAGTCTCGGCGATTCTCAGGTTACGATTCGTTCGGACGTAATGACCGTGACTAAACGCAATCTCCCCAGAGCGCAGACTGAGATGCTGGGAGACGATTTCTCGCTTGTCTACGACACGGAAGCCAATCAGCTGCGCGCAGAGTATGCGATAGTCAATTCTACCGACAAGCTTAAGACCGCGTCGATTACTTTTAATAAAGATGCCTATCCTTATCCCGGCAGAGCGGGCGGCGGAGACGGCAAAGCGGAATTTTATAAGACGGCTTATGCTTCCGCGGCGGAGGCTGCAGGCAAGAGCGCGGATGCTTATTTCAATTACTATAAATACATGTTGCTTACGCAAGGTCAGCACCTTGCCACAGAGGCTGCGAGGAGGTCGGTTAAGTCTCGCAGAGATATCGGAGACAATACGCCGCGCAGCGCGGAGAATTCCTTGAGCGGATGGCTCAAGAAGCACCCCGCCGCAGACTTGCAGTACGGAGCGGTACTCGGCGAGAATAATGCCGTAGAGAAGCAGATTATACTCGACCCCATCTACCGCGCGCAGCACGCTACGGGATTGTACTTGCCCGCGGGCGAAGTGGTAACCGTAAAGATAGAGGGGCTCGCCCCCGGCGAAAGGGTGTCGATGTTCATCGGCAGGCAGGATTCGCTTGCATGGAGAGGACAGATTCCTGCCGCGGCAGAGCATGATATCGCGGCGGAGACTAACGGCATAGGCAGCGTCGACTTTGTCGATTCGGCGTCCGACTTATTCTTTAAGAAGGCGGATATCATAACCGCTACGGGCAAGTTCTTCGACTATAATACTAACGCTACGCCCTTTTTGCAAAGTCAGTGGGTAAGACAGAACAATCGCGCGCCTTGGATGTTTGCGGAATTTACTTTCGATAAAGACGGCGAGTACGAGATAGGCACTCCTATGGGCGGCATCATGCACCTTGACCCCAAGAATTGCTATTCGGCAGTTAAGACTACCATTAGGGGAGCGGTTGAGACGCCTCACTACATACTCGGCAGCACCACGCCCGAATACTTTGATACATATCTGCGCAACGCCCCCGGCGTCGTAGGCGTGCTCGATACCGAGAACGGGCAACTTATCTCTCCTACGGGAGTAATGGGTACCACGACGTATATGCGCGGCGTCAAGACGGAAGAGATAGATAAGCTCGCCATGCTATGGCACTCATTCTTTACAGTCAACGAGTCTTTTACGGGCGGTATATATAACAGGTATAACAGAGTCATGTTCGACCATCACGTGCCTGCCGGCGCGGCGGTGGCGCTCGGAGGACACTCGTATGCGTGTCCGACAGGCTGGTTCGGCGACGCGATGAATTACAGAGGTCTGCTTGCGCGCGGTACATGGGGTACGTTGCACGAGATAGGTCACAATCACGGCGCAAGCTACGGCACTATATGGGGATTTGCAGGCAAGCAGGACGGCGAAGTAAGGAACAACGCGCTCAATCTGCTCGCATATATCATGCTTTGCGACGTGGGCACGACGATAAGACACGGCGGTTTCTCGGAACACGGCGAGTACGCCAATCCTTATACGTCGCTATCTCTATCTATAGCCTTGAGGGGTAAGAAGACCGACTATAATCAGAACGGATATTTCGAAGCGCTCAGCATGTACGCCAATATCATGCATTCTTTCGGCGCGGAGAAGTTTTACGAGCTGTTGTATACGTATAAAGAAACTGCGTCTTTTGCCGCCAATAAACGCGCCGATTTCTCCTATCGCTGCGCGCTTATAATGGGCATGAACTTCAATAAGTATTTCAACAGGCTTTACGCAGCCAACATTACGGACGATATGTTCAGCGCGGAGCAGCTTGCGTTTATCAACGGTCTGCCCAACTACGAGCCCATTTCCTGCTACTATGCGGGTACGATAGACGGGGTAAAGACTGCGGGAGATTATATTGTCGGATTCGGCAGCGATATAGAATTCGATTTGCTTAAAAATACTATCTGCAGTCTCGATACCGAGACGGCTAAGGGCTTCGAGATTATTTCCGTAGGCAAGCCCGAGCACGGCAAGATACGCGAGATAGGCGGAGGCAAGTGGGCATACAGCTTCAATAAGAAATATACGGGAGTATTCGATGAGTTTTCATTCGACGTGAGGCTTGCCGACGGTATAGTACACAGATTCACCATTACATTGAGGATAAGCTACAGTGGCGCGAGGGTAAGTACTTACAAGGTCGAGAATCCCAATAAGAACGGCGTCGCTCTGATAGACGCTCTCGAGGCTCAGATAGCGGGCGCTACGCCTACTTATTCCAACTCCACCTTTGCGGGAGTGCCTAATTACTCGTCTAAGGAATGGGAAGTAAGGGTAGCAGACTTCTGGTGGAGAGCGCCCAAGAGCGGAGACGTAGACTTGGCAATTAAGGGAAATAACGGGCTGTGTCTGTACTTCGGAGACAGCTTCGAGTCGCTCGAGCGTACCAATCTGATATATACGGGCGGCGCCAATTATAATCATAGGTATACCGTTAATGTGGTTGAGGGCAACTATTATGCGGTGAGAGTGCTCAATGTCAACAGAGGCGGCAACGGCGGCGCGACCGTAGGCATGGCTAATGAGCAAGACGCAATGGCAGCCATACCCTCGGAACAGGTATTCCATACCGACTATCCTCTCGGTCAGGCAGCGGAGACGTATGTATTCGAGCCCCAATTCCTCATATCCAAGAAGGATAATATTAAGCTCAACAACTCCGGTACGGATAAGAGCGAGTGGATTATGGTTAAGGCGCCCGAGAATATTGTCGACGGCAGGATACACGTGGAGACTCTAACCGACTTGGAGACGGGTAAGCCGTATGATAAGATAGAGACGGATAAGTGGACATGGCTTATCGACGGGCAGGCAGGTACGCTGCTGCATACCACATATACCCATAACGACAAGCAGATTACCGCGCAGAACCCGCACGAGTTCATTATCGACACGTCTCGCAAGCAGAGCTTCAATTACTTCAGCGTGACTACCCGCAACAATCCCAATTCGTATATTAAAGCATACGAATTGCAGATATCCGACTCTGCCGACGGCGGATGGACTACTATATCTTCGGGTGAAAAGATGGAGTACAGCGGCACCGTCGCAACGCTTAAGTTCGATACCGTTCAAGGTCGCTACCTGCGTCTTTTGGTTAAGTCCACTACGGGCGGCAACTTCTCCGTCATTGCGGAGTTCGACGCAGGCGTAATGTCGCAGACGCAGCGCGTTGTGGCTTCTACCAGTTCTAAGTTGTACACGACCAAGGGCTGGAGACCGTCCGAGCCTATAGTCGACGAGCCTAACGGATGTATCGTTGCCGAGCATAAGAATGAGAAACTCGTTTTCCGCTTCGTCGGCGATACTGTAGCCATTTATGCCGCTACCGGAGAGGGTTACGGCAGCGCGATTGTCAAAGTCGACGGCAAAACTACCGGCAGCATAGACCTTAACGAAAAGGAAGGCTCGCTGCGTAAACTTGTATATTTTGTTGATAAACTCGAAAATAAGGAGCATACTGTGGAACTTATCACTCAGTCTTCGGACAAATTCATGGTTAACTGTCTCGGTATTACATATACTTCCGACTTGCTTAACGCGCCCAATATTTATTTGGAGAGGTCTCTTATCATCGCGCTTGCGGTGTTTATAGTCTTATTCGTAATTATACTTGCGCTTCTGTTGATGCTGGTATTCATCCCTCGTATACGTAAGGCGATGTTAGGCAGTAAAGCGCTCGACTCCCTCGACAGACACATCAGCGAGAGCAACGCAGCGCGTAAGGCTAAGCGCGAGGAGAAGAAGAAAGAGAAGACCGCAGCTACCGTAGCCGAGCCTAAAGACGACGAGCCTAAGAAGAAAGCAGATAAGGCTGAGACGGCGGATAAGGCGTCAGACAGTAAGTCGGCGAAGGCTAAGCCCGCCAAGAGCGCAGACGTTAAGGATGAGCCTAAGGCGAGCAAGACAACCGACAAAGCTCAAGGCAAGGCAGAAGTGAAAGCGGATACTAAACCCGCTAAGCCGGCGGAAGATAAGACAGACTCTAAGCCCGTAAAGGCAGCGGAAACAAAATCCGAAACCAAGGCGCCAAAGCAGACGAGCTCCGCCGCGGATAAGAAGCCCGCGGCAGCTAAGACGGAAGCTAAACCCAAGAAGCCCGCTGCGGAAGAAAAGCCTGCAAGCAAGGGCAAGAAACCTGCTTCCGATAAGGCTAAGAAGTAATCTGCAGTAACATACGATTGAGTATATAAGATATATCCGCCCATTGATTGGGCGGATATTTTTATACTATTCATTTATATACTTTATCTTAATTCGGTTCATCTTAATATATTGCGATTGAGGGGACTATAACGCGGGTCCTTTTACTCTCGGATATGCTTGGCTGTATATCTTTATAGTATATTGGTTAAATATC
This sequence comes from uncultured Christensenella sp., assembly GCA_910583735.1. Taxonomy (GTDB): domain Bacteria; phylum Bacillota; class Clostridia; order Christensenellales; family UBA3700; genus Alloclostridium. Next base: position 55,667 of record CAJTXS010000008.1, read on the forward strand.
TTCGCGCAGTAACAGTGGCGCAATGTTAATCTTTGAGCGCGCAAAAACGACGTTTTTTGCGGGGCGTCACCGCGAAAAATACGAGCGGTTAAGAGCGAAGTATCTTTATACCCGAAAGAGTGAATTTTACGCGCTAAGATAATTGCGCTTAAACGAAACTATGCGCATAAAAAGAGAAGAAATCGTTTATCAATGCCCCGCAGGGAATAGCGAGCAAAAACCACGCTTTTTGCAAGCGTAACCTCTAAAATGCGCGGGCGCATTTTTAAGTGGAAGGGGTGAATTTTTATGCGCCGCTCTTACATGTGCTATCATATACTTTGCGCATAAAAAGAGGGGAAACCGTCCTTATAATGGATGGTGTCCTTTTTAAGTAACCGCAAATACGAGACGAACTATAAGTTTGCTCGTAAATATTGCTTATTTCGTCGAGTGTTTCGTCTGGCGGTTAACGGAGTGCGGAGGGGTGTAAACGAGGGGAACCATGTAGCAAATTAGCACGGGATATCCGTGCTAATTGTCTGCGTTTAATTGGTGCCCCTCGTTACCGCCTTGGCGGTTAATGTTCATGTATTAATATAATTGATGATCAT
>CAJTXS010000009.1 GCA_910583735.1 uncultured Christensenella sp.
GATCACGCACGGAAAAATTACGAGGAAATATATGGATTTTCGCCTATTTCCGCGGTATAATATTGACTTATAGAGGACTTTAAGCTAAAATATTAATACGATTAATGGCTACATGTCGTAAAAATGATCATCAATTATACTAATACATGTACAAAATTAAGGCGGCTGACAAGCCGCCTTATATATTAAAATTTAAGCAGTAATCTATCGATTAAACAAAATAAATTAACCTATTCCGACACATATAACAGACAATTATATACTTGTTATCGCCGCGTTAATGAATGCAGATTACTGCTTCTTAGCCTTTAATTTACCCTTAACGACGCGTATAAGCATAGGCGCGAAGAGCCACACGAGCAGTATCGCTACGGTAATACCTGCAAGTATTGCAGCAGACGTCTGCGCCGAGATAGCATTGCCGAAGCAATTTACCTTGACGGAATAGCCCCCTGCCAGTTCACTCACGGCAGCCTCGGGCAGATAGTCCCCTGCATATTCGAGCACTCCGCCCATAAACAGGTCTCTGAACACTCCTGCCGAATATGTGCCCGGGATAAAGCATGCCGCATATTCTACACCTTTGCCAAGCATGGGCAGAGGTATGTACGCGCCCATAAAGAAGCCTATTGCCGCGCTGATAATACCTGTGAATGCTCCTACGGCGTTAGTAGACTTAAAGGGCGCGAGTATCAAATTCATAAGAATAGAAGCGGACAAAGTCGACAATACCGTAATGCCCAATACGGCGAACACATCCAATACCGTAAGATACCAGCCAGTCGCCGCAAGATAGATTAATCCTATCATCTCCACTATCAGACAGATTACCGTCGTAATTGCGAATGTAGATATCAAGTATGCTGTCTTAATAAGCGCTTTAGGCACGGGAGATGCTACATAATCGTTGATTATCCCTTTCTCCTTATCCGCGACGACAATGGTGGCGGAGCTCAACGCGACCGTGATGCACGACACGCTCATTACGCCAGCAATCATCCAGCCGTTGACGAAGGCATTGATTGCCTTAATATCTATACTGCCTTCGGGGAGCATGGATATAATAGATTCCTTCTGCGTATCGCCAAGGAACAGTACATACAACAGCAGCACAATCAACGGAGCAAGCAGGGACATGAATACGAGCATCTTGTCCTTAAGAAATATCTTAAAATTCCTTGTAACGAGTTGCGCCGTCACTTTAGCGCCATAAGATAATCTTCCTCTCATAATCCGCCTCCCGCCAGTGTCTTACCCGTGACGTTAAGGAATACGTCGTCCATATCGCCCTTGATAATTTCGTAATCTTCCATATCTTTAGGACAGGAATTAACCCATTTCTTAATATCTTCCGCAGACGATATCTTGACCCTATAGCAGTTGTTGACATATTCGGCTTGAGGGAAAAGCGCTCGAACTTTACTCTCTATACCCTCGCCTTCGGAATATATCTTGATATATGTGCCCGAATACCTGTTCTTTAACTCGACAGGCGTACCGCTTGCAGCTACTAATCCGCTATCGAGGATAATCACATCGTCGGCTCCGCCGGCCTCTTCCATATAATGAGTAGTGAGGAATACCGTCATGTCGCGCTCGCTGCGCAGCTTATCTATAACAGACCATACGCTCTTCCTCGTCTGAGGGTCAAGTCCAGTAGTCGGCTCGTCAAGTATCAAGAGTTTGGGCTCGTTAAGTAAGCCTCTTGCGATATCGACGCGTCTCTTCTGCCCTCCGCTGAGCTTGCCGTACGGACGCGAGATGATGTCCTCGAGCGATAATACATTAGTTACAAAGTCGAATGTACTTCTGAACTTCTCGCCTGTGATGCCGTATAGCGCAGCGCGACACTTGAGATTATCCTTAACGCTCAGTCTCTCATCCAATACCGACTGCTGAAATACTATGCCTGTAATCTTCTTGATATCTTCGACATGACTGTCGATATCCAAGCCGTCGACTTTGACCATGCCGCTATCTTTCTTAATAATGGAACATATTATATTGATGGTGGTGGACTTGCCTGCCCCGTTAAGCCCGAGAAAAGCAAATAAACTGCCGCGCTTAACATTAAAGCTAATCCCGTCCACAGCCTTGACGTTGCCATAGCTCTTATGTAAATCTATAATCTCTATAATATTATCCATAAGCACCTCTAATATAACCTATAGTCTATACCTGCAATTATAATTAAGTCAAATGCTTTATCATTATTGCATCTTTGTTTTATATAAGGAAATAAAAAAAGACGCCCCGATAAAGAGCGCCTCTTAATATTGATCAATTAATTATTGAACATTCTTCCAAAAGAACTTGGGACTTCCGAATACTCCGCTGTCGTAGAGCTGCTTAGTAAGGACAGACAGCGACGACGCATCTTTAGCTATAAAGAACTTGGTATTGCCCTGCGGTACGGACATGAACAGCGAGGAATCAAATCCGCCCATAGCCACATCGGAATATACCCACGAAATAACTTCCATAGGCAGCCTACCGGGTAAAATCTTAACGCCGTTGTCGCTGAGCCACTTAGCGGTGAGCGAACCCTCCGCAGGCAATGCAGCCGAGGGGTGGGGCTTATATAAGAGATTATAGCCCTGATACTCGTTGCCTATGCGAGCCAACAGATCAGCAAACTCCGCGTCGGTAAAGGACCCCGTAAAGGGATTGGTGCCGGTAATAATCAGATAATCGCCCTCTTGGTCAAAGTACTTTGTATCAAACTCCGCTTTATCGAAGTTGACTAATTCCAAGAAATAGGCTTTCTGCTCATCGCTAAGCTTACGATACATCTCGTCGGGCTCCATCTTGGGCATATGAGCCTTATCGATTTCTGCCTGCACGCGTGCATCTTCGGAACGCAACGATTCGGGATAAGCGCACCACAGCTCGGTGTTGTCGCGCTGCGCCGCCATAATAGCCATCTGCGAAAACTGGGCATCGCCGTAATAGTGCGAGCCGACCTTAGTGCCCTCATACTCAATATAGAATCTGCCGTTATCCTCGCGCACGTATTCACCTGCGACAGCCTTCTCCGTTACACCGTCATAAATTTTGCGGTTGGCTTCCCATATACTCCACGCGCCGTTCTCTCTATAAGGGAATGCAGTATTATATGTCCACGAGCCGTCGGATACGAGTTTAACCTCATAACGGTCGCTCGGTATATTATGCTGTACGAATGTAAAGAGCTCTATCTGATTGAAAGCATCGTTGAGGAAGAGTCTGAAATAGCTGTATTGATAGTTCTTAGCTATACCTACAGCCATACCTTTTGCAAAGGTAAGATTGATATCTTCCGCGCCGTTCTCCGAATATATAAATCTATCTTTATCGAGCGCATCCATATTGATAGTGTCTTTACGTGTGAAAGTTAAGATGGATTTGTAATTATTACTCGCCATATCCAAGGCACAGTACAAGACGGGCAAAGTCGCGTTGACGCAATAGACATTGTAAATATTACGTACCTCAACCTTTCTCATGAACATGCCTTCATTGCCGGCAGCATCTTTAACCTTATAAGCAAGCTCATAGTCTCCGCACTGATTAAAAGTAATTTTATTGCCTACTCTGTTAACATTGGACGGCAAGTCTACAACAATACCTGCGCTGACATCTTTCTCATTGCCCGAGCCGTCCACATCCGTAGCCTTTACTCCCGCAAAAAGGTCCAACGACTCGCTCTCTCTATCCATAAACACGGTATCGAGCCCTGTTATGACAGGAGTAGTGTCATCGGCAGGCGTCTTATTACACGCACATAGCGCTACAACGAATATAGCTAAAATCGTGAATAAAACTAATTTTTTTACATTTTTTGTCATAAAATACTTTCCTCCCTTTATAATCAGCATAGACTGATCCCCGCCCCTTGTCAAGCGAAACCTTGGTCTATGTCATAAAAATGTAAAATTATACATAATTATGTAAATAAAACAATATATCTGTAAATATTATATGAATTAATATAATTATTATAATATATAAAATAATATAAAGAAAAATACGGCGGTTAGACCGCCGTACCGATTAAGTAAAATCGTATAATTATTCCTCAACGAAGCTGTCTTTGCCTACGCCGCAAAGAGGACACAAAAAGTCATCGCTGACATCTGCCCATGCAGTTCCTGCAGCGATACCTGCGTCGGGATCGCCTACCGACTCGTCATACACATAGCCGCATACTTCACATACATATCTCATATCTATTACCTCCTAATTTATTTTAACGGCTCGAAATCATCTGCGCCGTGCTTACAAAGCGGACAAATATAATCGCTCGGCAAGCTATCGCCTTCGTATACATATCCGCATATTTTACATACATAACCTTTTTTCTTTTCGGCAGCGACCGCGGGCTTAGGCTTGACATTGTCGAAATAATAATCGTATGTCACAGACTTCTCCGCCCCAAGCGTCTTAGCCTCTGTCACTTCCGCAATAAACATCGTATGCGTGCCCAAATCTATACTCTGGATAACTTTGCCCGATATCATTGCATTGACATTGCTATTAAGATAAGCAAGTCCGTTATCCGAATAGGATATATCCGTCCTGCCCGTTATCTTGTCCGCATCTCTTCCGCTGACAAAGCCAAAGTCCTTGTATGTCTCAAAGGGCGCGTTAACAGTTAGGATAGAAAGGTTAAACTCTTTAGTCTGCTTTATCTGATCGTGAGTATAGCCGCTCTTATTGACCGTAACGGCAATCTTCTTAGGGGTGTCCGTAACCTGCGCTACAGCATTGACTATACAGCCGTTGTGCTTATCCGTCTTAGCCGTGAGCACATAAAGACCGTAGCCTATCTTGAACATAGCATTATTGTCAACTTTATCGGATGTGACAACAGGCTCGGACTTGAATTCCGCAGCTATCGTCTCGGCAAGAAGCTCGAGAGCGGACTCAGTACTTTCCTTAACCGACGACTTTACAGTAACCGTATCGCCGATAAAGCGCGTCCCGCCCAATTTCGACAGCGCTTCTCTCATCAAGTTTCCCGATGTGGGCGCCCAAGAGCCGTTCTCAATCAATGCGATATTCCTGCCCTTGAGATTGTGAGCTACGATATCGTTGATAAGATTCTCCATATTAACGAATATGCCGGCGTTATACGTAGTAGATGCAAATACTATGTGGCTGTACTTAAAAGCTTCCGATACTATATAAGACGCATGCGTAACAGACACATCGTACATCGCTATATTCTTAACGCCCTTTTCGCTGAGTTTATTGGCAAGGATGCTCGCTGCATTCTCCGTATTGCCGTAGACGGAAGCATATGCAATCAACACGCCGGACACTTCGGGAGTATAAGTGCTCCATTTGTTGTATTTGTCAATGAACCAATTAATATTTTTTCTCCACACATAGCCGTGCAAAGGACATATCATATCTACTTTGACAGTTGACGCCTTCTTGAGCGCAGCCTGAACCTGCACGCCGTATTTACCGACAATATTGGTATAATACCTACGCGCATCATCCAGCTTAGTGTGCTTAAAGTCCACTTCGTCGGCGAATATACTGCCGTCTATAGCACCGAAAGTACCGAACGCATCTGCCGAGTACAATACTCTGTCCGTAGCGTCATACGTCATCATAACTTCGGGCCAATGCACCATGGGGGTATTGACGAAAGTCAATTTATGCCTGCCGATATCGAGAATCTCGCCTTCCTTAACAACTTTTACTCTGCTGTCGACATCGAAGCCGAAATATTGCTTCATCATAGCAACTGTCTTGACATTGGCTACCAATACGGTATCGGGATAACGCATTGCGAACTCCTCTACCGTAGAAGCATGGTCGGGCTCCATATGATTGATGATCAGATAGTGCGGAGCCTTACCGCCCGTCACATACGCGATATTCTCAAAATATTGCGAAGAGACCGATTTATCTACGGTGTCGAGCACTGTAATTTTGTCGTCAATAATAATGTATGAATTGTAAGATACTCCCGAAGGGATGGGATAAACATTCTCAAATAATGCAAGTCTGCGGTCATTGCCGCCTATCCAAAAAGTGTCCTCGGATATCCTTCTTACGCAATGCATAAGCAATCCTCCTTAATAGCTCTCGTACTTTTAATTATAGCAAGTAATCGCTGTCTTAGCAATTATTATATAATAATTATTATAGCAATATATGTCGCACATGCAACATACATATTTTATCTATTGATATCTGAATCGACATGGATAATATTAATATAGGCTATTAAAAATTGTAAATTCTTTTGTAAATATGATTTTGTGATATTGTATACATAGTTGCTTTATTAATATACAATTTTGCAATTATTAAAGCTATAATTAAACGTAAATATTTAGATCATCCGCTATTCAAATACCTTTATCGAGCGTCGCTCCACTTCGCATACGCATTGCAATATCCGTCCTGAGCGACCTTAGCAATAGAATTCTTATCCAACAGCAACTCTTCTCCCGAATATTCGATATACCAGCCTACGAAGTTATAGCCCTCCCTCGACGGCATAGGCAATACTATCTCTTCTTCTACTACGGATACCGTAATCTTGTCTATTGCATTGCCTCCCCTGCTGTCGAAATTAATAATCAGATATCTGTCGCAACTGTTGCATGCAGAAATTATTCCCACAACGGAAACTGCCAGCAATGCAGCGATAGCAATATTAACAGCCATATATTCACCTCCGCAATTTGACTTTATTATTATATTCGAATATATGACTGATTACTCTTAATGCTTAAAATTGTTTTACTTTATTGGAAATAATTAATATTAATACCGCTCAATTCGACAAAATTTTATTCATAGCCGGATATGTGTAGATAATAAAATATCTGATAAGATTATTTCTTAACTGCGCCGTCGTCGAGCTCTTTGGGCATTAGTTTCTTTGACTTTTTAACAGATAAATTCAATATTGTAACTACGATTATGATTACTGTCGGAAAGACTATAGACAGCGATAATCCGACCTTTAAGTCATCGCCGAGCGCACTCGACAGAGCGCCGACAGCCGTAGGTCCCAGCATACAGCCCATATCGCCGAATAGCGCTAATAAAGCAAACATCGTCGTACCGCCGCCCTTAATGCTGTCTGCGGCAAGGCTGAATGTGCCCGGCCAAAATATGCCTACGGAAAAGCCGCATAGAGAACATCCCACCAGAGAAAGCGCAGGTATCGGGGAAAATACTACCAGCAAGTAGGATATTACGCACAATACAGCGCCTATCATCATAAATGTAGTAAGATTGATTTTATCGCTTAATTTCGCATATCCTACCCTCGAAATACCCATACATACGGCAAAGAGACACGGACCGAGTATATCTCCTACTGTTTTGGATACCCCCAATCCCTTCTCTGCGAATGCCGACGCCCATTGACTCATGGCAAGCTCCGACGCGCCTGCGCATAAGATCAATATTGCCGTCAGCCAAAATATCTTGTTTTTCATAAGTGAAATTATTTTACATCTCTCGCCATCTTCGTCCGACTTGACGAGCGGCACGAATATGAAATATACTGCGTTGAAGGCAGGAATGATAGCCCATATAATGGCAAGCAATCTCCACTTTTCTATTCCGACAGCTATAAAAAATACGCTTGAGAGCGCAATTACCGCCACGCTTCCCCAGCAATAAAATGAGTGAAGTAAGCTCATAGCTGCGGACTTTTTCTTAGTAGGACAGGATTCGACTATCGGAGAGATACAGACCTCGATCAAGCCTCCGCCTATGGCATACATTACAACGCAAATCAAGATACCCGCATAATTGCCGCCGATTAAATTTGGCAGCCAAGCCAGCCCCGACAAGCCGGCCGCGCATAATACGTGAGCTATTATCATAGATATTCTGTAGCCGATTTTGTCTACCAACTTACTTGCTATCGCGTCTACCGAAAGTTGAATAATAAAGTTGAGCGTTACAATAAGCGTTATCTTAGTAAAATCTATGGAAAATTCTTGCGTAAATCTGATAAATAACAGAGGTACGAAGCAATTTACAATTGCCTGCACTACATAACCTATATAACTCGCAGCTAAGGTGTTATTGTAACTTTTCAACCTGTACATTGTCATTATTATAGCATTTAATTTACGGAAATAAGGTTTTTTAACACTGCAAAAGCAATTAAAATAATCAAACTTCTACAATTGATTACGGATAGACCAGAATATTGAATAATCTGAATATAAAGAAATGGAGCGGGCGATGGGAATCGAACCCACAACCTAAGCTTGGGAAGCTCATGTTTTACCACTAAACTACGCCCGCAACTATTAATTATACTATCACTTTCCGCTCTGCATGTCCAGCGTACATCGACAGATAACATTTGTATCGCGATATAGACAAGCAGAGCTATTTTGATTATTTACCGCCGGTAAACTTGAAATTGCCCTTCTCCAAAGCGCGCATATGCAGCACCATATTGTCAATAAATTCCGCATTAGTCTTGGTACGCATAAGCATATTGAGCATCTGCTCGGTCGCGTCGGCATTGTCGCCTGCTATCATGCGACGCACAGCGAATACGCCCTCGAGCTCTTTTTGCGACAAGAGCAAATCCTCTCTTCTTGTACTCGAGCGATTGAGGTCGATAGCGGGGAATATACGCCTTTCCGAAAGCTTCCTGTCAAGATGTATCTCCATATTGCCCGTACCCTTAAACTCTTCGTATATAACGTCGTCCATACGGCTGCCCGTATCGATAAGCGCTGTAGCGATAATAGTGAGCGAACCGCCGTTCTCGATATTACGCGCGCTACCGAAGAAACGCTTGGGGTTATGCAATGCCCCCGGGTCGATACCGCCCGACAGCGTGCGTCCCGTAGGCGGAATCGTAAGATTGTACGCCCTTGCAAGCCTTGTGAGCGAATCCATTATTATTACTACGTCCTTACCCAATTCTACATTGCGCTTAGCTTTTTCAATAAGCAGCTCCGCCGCCTTGCAGTGATGCTCGGGCATTTCGTCAAAGGTAGAATATATTACTTCGCCCTTAATGGATCGCTGCATATCCGTAACCTCTTCCGGACGCTCGTCCACAAGCAATACATACAGCAATACTTCGGGATAATTCTCCGCGATAGAGCCTGCTATCTTCTTGAGCAAAGTTGTCTTACCTGCCTTAGGAGGAGACACTATCATTGCCCTCTGTCCTTTACCTATAGGAGATATGAGATCTATGCTCCTTATCGCAAAATCGCTCCTTGCGTTGTCTCTCTCGAGCTTAAATCTCTCATTGGGATATATGGGCACAAGACTGTCGAACTGCGGTCTCTGCCTAAGATTATCGGGCTTATGACCGTTGACTTTTTCGACGGCTATCAATGCAGGCGGACGGGAGCTTTCCGCATTCTTCTTGGCGACGCCGACAACCATATCGCCCATCCTCAAGCCGAGACTCTTAATAATTTTTGCCGATATATATGTGTCCTTATTGCTGTATTCACAATTCTCCGCGCGTAAAAATCCGTAACCTTCTTGGAGAATATCCAGAACGCCGCTCTTGCTTTCGCAGTCGTCGTTTAACAACAATTCGGATATTGTAGGAAAAGATTTATTATTACCTATGCCGTCCATAGCGTCATAATCCCTTCTATCGTATCTATCGGAATAATTCCTCTCCGACGCAGGCGTCGCTGTAGGCTCATCGGCGTTCATTGACTTGACTTCCGGCTTAGGAGGTCTTCCCCTGTTGCTTATTTTCGGCGCAGTCTTGCCCGAAGCTATATCAAGATAATCTTTGACAAGCTGATCCTTTTTCTTAGTAGTAGGAGAAGCAACACCTATCTTTCTCGCGGCGGTCCTTAATTGAAAAATGCTCATTTTCGCAAGTTCTCTCTCATCAAAATATTCAGTCATATAAATACTCCCGATAAATTATTTTATGTAGGATACACATAGCCCTATGCTCGACTTAAGTACAGAATTCAAAAATAAAAAACGATTTTACTTACTCATCTTGAAAGTAACTCAGTTAAGCGCGCCTATATAATGCCGTCACCATACATAGGCGCGTGCCGATTATCCTTAGAAAGCTTTATAATGCTAAAATTTATCTCCGTCAAAGACAATGACCTTAGTAGTTTCTCCGTCAAAATCGTCTCTGGCAAGCTCGATGGTGTCGCCGTCGACATTTACGATCTGTTCGTCGTCAAAAAGCTGTAAAAATGCCTTAACTTTATCGATATCAAGCTCGCACGAAGGAGTCTTGAAGTGCATGGGAATTACGACGTCGGGCATCAGAAAATCTACATATTCCTTAGCCTGCTCGGCATCGATGGTATACGTACCGCCTACGGGTATAAGCAATACATTTACAGCGCCGATAGCCTCTCCGAGCTTAGGCGTAATTTCCTCGCCGATATCGCCCATATGCACTACTTCAACACCGTCGAGTCTGCATCTGAATACGAGATTCTTACCTCTTAAGCTACCTTCGCTTGAGTCGTGAGCGCTCTCGAGAGCGGTAATATATGTGCCTTTGATTTCCCAATAGCCCTTAGAGTCCAGTACGATAGGCGTACCGCCTACCGAATCCGCGCTATTGTGATCCTCATGTCCGTGACTGACTGTTACGATGTCCGCGCAGACCTTTGGATACTTAATGCCTACGTAATTACTGTCGTAAGGATCGGTTACGATAGTTGTGCCGGTCGATTCCTCCAACATAAAGGAAGAATGTCCCAACCATTTGATTTTCATAATTACTCCTCTATATCCAGCGCCAGCTGCATCGGCTTTGCGCTGTTGAATTTCTCAATAAGCTCATGTATCTTGTCATGAGGGTCCAGCAGGACTGTTATTGATTTCTTTTGATTGCACGCGGCAATTATATACGCTAAGAATTTAGACATATCCGCCTGCACGAACCACGGCTTTTCAAGCAGCTCGGGCATGCAATAGGTCAAATTGGTACTCAATACCGCTGTAAAGAGCCCCTTATTATAAGCGTCCTCGAACTTCTGCAAGCCTTCCGTAAACAGAGCATAAGTGGCAGACAAGAATATTTTACCCGCGCCTCTCTCTTTTAACTCTATACACAGCTTAAGCATGCTATCGCCTGTAGCTATAATATCGTCGGCGACGAAGATATCTTTTCCTTTCACGTCGTTGCCGATATATTCGTGCGCTACTATAGGATTACGTCCGTTGACAACATTTGCGTAATCGCGTCTCTTATAGAACATTCCGAGATCGGTACCAAGCACCGAAGCATAATAGATATTACGGCTCATAGCGCCCTCGTCGGGACTTACTATCATAAACTGCTCTTTGCTCATATTCACTTCGGAATAATGCTGCAACAATGCCTTGAGTATCTGATAGGTGGGGAAGAAATTGTCAAAGCCCATGAGCGGCACCGCATTCTGTACTCTGGGATCGTGAGCGTCGAACGTGATAATGTCCTGTACGCCCATCGTCTCGAGCTCTCTCAGCATCTGCGAACAATCGAGCGACTCTCTGGAGTTGCGACGATGCTGTCTGCCGCCGTAAAGCATGGGCATGACTACGGTTATCGAAGCAGCCTTACCGCCTATAGCGGATATTATTCTCTTAAGGTCGGCATAATGGTCGTCCGGCGACATGCGATGCGGCGTTCCGAACATATTGTACGTAACCGAGTAGTTGCCCACATCGGATACGATATAGATATCCTTGCCCCTCACAGACTCGGCTATCAATCCCTTACCGTCTCCGGTAGTGAACCTGGGACACGAGTTGGAGATAAGGAAGGTCTCCACTCTGCACTTCTTCCCATTTTTCTCGGCCTCGGTATTGTACCAATTTACAAGATACTTATCTACCTCTCTGCCGAGCTCTCTTGCACCTTCCAGCGCAATTATGCCCATATTATTGGCGCCCTCACCGTCAAATCTGAAAATTGATTCGAAAAACGGCATATTACTTCAACCTCCGTGTGTCGATTTGCATATAAAAAATATTATTCATTATTCTCAAAGATGAATAACAATTAACAAAACTATTAAAATGCGTTAACGCGATGGATACCGGTGGCAAACTGCCTCCACTGCCGTCGCCTGATGCAGACATTAGTTAAACCTCACTTGCAATAACTGCTAAGATACGCTTTAATGATAACATGTTTCGTATCTTTTATCAATCGATTTATAATATTAATAATTTTTTAATATTTCTATTTTTTTGTTTTAATATAAAATATTTTTATATCGGTCAATAATTAATTTTTAAGCTGTTTTCATTATTTTTATATGTGACTTATACATACAAAATCGGACATTTTATATTAATAGCAGCTTATATCGCGTTTACGAGAGCTGCGCGTTTAACGTAAGAATTCATCTGATTTTTATTATTTTATCTATACGTCCGCATCCATCCGAATTAAAAGGTTCGACGACAAATATTATCAATAAAATTAATTGGAAGCGCGCAATCATCCGCTATCGCCATATGTCTATCTTTTATTCGCTTGCTTCACCGTGTGCTACATATCTCCGCGTATTGATTTTCTTTTCCAACAATACCCTGCGCTATCTATTATGGAAACAAAATAGAATATCTCTGATATGCCGACTGCACTTTTTGCCTGTTTTCGACATTTCGAGCATATCGATTTTTTGAAGAAAAAAATGAAATAATCGGTACAGAAATGCAAAACGCTCAATATTTATCATAAAAATTTCATTAAAAAGCAAATTTCAATTATAAATATTCAAGGATGATTTACACCGAAAATATCGTTTGTTTTTACATAATTATCTGCATTAATATCGAGCTTTACGGCTATAAGTCTGCCGCACTTTTTTATAATAATATTATCATTCTATATTAATTATAATAATATATATATACAATAATAATAATGCGCCATATTATGATTAAATTTTTTGCTATTAAAGCGATTAAACAATTTACTCCCGAGTCTTTAATATCGAACTAACAGCCGTGGTGCTTTCGTCTTTGCATGCAAGCTATTTTTTAATTTAATAGGCGGCATTTTATATGAAATTTATCCAATCACATCTAAAGTTGGGGAATTTAACATACTAATTAAGATTAATAAACTTAATTGTTATGATACAGAAGTCTTAATACAATGCTATTCGCTTATCAGCAAATATTTTCAATGCTCATGTTATCTGAAAATTAACTCATTTTGTATTAAAAATGTAAAAATCAAATATTAATTTCTTGGTATGTATTATATATAATAATAAGTATAAATTTAATAATTATAAATAAAAAAATTTACAAAAATCTTGCCGTTATAATTTTATATCGAGGGATAAATTTATTGTCAAATTATGATAAAATAAATAAGTCGAAGTTTTGCTAAGATTTTAATTAAATATAAAAATAAATATTAAATAATATTCTTTATTGGCTAAATTATTTTTTGTTTTACACTCGCCTATTAAACTATTCGTAATTCAGTTGTCATCGCTCTGCTCGTCAAATTAATTAATATTGTCGACAGACTTATAGCGTGAATTCAGCGAACAAATTTTAAGAAATAATTATAATCCGAATCATCATAATATTGCATGTAGTGAAATCCGTTTACTAAATTTATAAGAGCCTATTAATTGAATTTTATCTATTTATAAATTCCCTACCGGCTAAGCTTTTGCATTTCGAATATTTAATAAACATAATTAATATTTTAAGTCAATTAATGTATAGTTGACTAATAATAATCCGATTAATCGTTAAAATAGTAACTCTATAAAAAAATCGGTCTATATGCAATCGAACATATAAACCGACAACTTGGTGCCGCTGACCGGATTTGAACCGGTACGGGGTCTCCCCCGAGGGATTTTAAGTCCCTTGCGTCTGCCTGTTTCGCCACAGCGGCATAAGTTGTTATAAATAAAAAGGACTCTTTTATAAGAGCCCTTTTCTGGAGGCACCACCCAGATTTGAACTGGGGGTTAAGCTTTTGCAGAGCTCTGCCTTACCACTTGGCTATGGTGCCATACCGTAAGAATTATTACTAAAAAATTTGGAGCGGGAGACGGGGTTCGAACCCGCGACCTTCGCCTTGGCAAGGCGACGCTCTACCAACTGAGCCACTCCCGCATAACGTGGTGGGAACAACAGGGCTCGAACCTGTGACCCCCTGCTTGTAAGGCAGGTGCTCTCCCAGCTGAGCTATGCTCCCGCGCCACGCTTATATAATATATCAAAAAATTATTGCGTTGTAAAGAGTTTTTTGCTTGCAATACAACTTTTTTTGACGCTGAAGCACTACTACAATTATTATATGTATCAAAAAGCGTATATGCGCATAAAATTACATATATCGCTTGATAAATTATATCCAGTGTGATATTATCATTTACGCCGAGGTGTAGCGCAGTTTGGTAGCGCGCATGGTTCGGGACCATGAGGTCGTGGGTTCAAATCCCGTCACCTCGACCAAGCGTATCGGTGGAAAAATCTTACGGTTTTCCACCGATTTTCATATTCCGACAGCATTATATATCTTTATCTCCATAAAAATAAATATTTATAAAATCGCCATATAAGGCATAATTTAATATAAATGTCAATCAATCGAATAGACACTTGTTATCTTTATACAGAAAACAGGCGCAGAAGTTACTTATCACATCTAACGATATACACATTGACCAAAAATATAACAAAATAACAAGTAGCTCAAGTATGGGAATTAATGTGTATATTTATCTAATCGATAAATAAAACTCAACTCTCCTCCGCGATCCATATCGATACCGTTAAAATAATAAAATATACATAATTCGTCGCATGACAAGAAAAATCCACGCACGGAGACACGATAAAAGATATTGAAATAAATATTGCTACTCCCGTTAAAAGCCATGTCGCTTCCAAAACATTCCCTGCGCATTAAAAATATATCAGTAGAATTTCGACGGATAATCGGAAAGAACAGGTAAAATTATTAATATAAATACAGCAAGTATTTTGTTGAAAAAAATTTGTAACTACGCAGCTTGCTTTACAAATAAATTAATCTTGATTAATATAACCAAGAAAATTATTTGTAAAATCGTTATGCGCCTATACTATAGAATTTTGATAACCGACAAACTGCAAGTTATTTTTCCAATAAATATATCTTTTCCACATAGCATTGCTAAACGCTCTACCGTAGCCGTGACAACTCCTATTGCTTCGTAATCTACCGATAAAAAAATTATTAACGAAACATTAATTATATATCGGAAACAGAACAGAGGCTAAAAGATGATCACGATTGTGCTATATGCCATGTAAAGGAACAGATTAAGCATATAACAACTGACGGGCTTCGCTGAAATTTATCCGACAACCAATTGCCGGCATAGTCAATCTTTATAATAAGAATAAAAAAATCTCAACATAATATGACAAGGATTTTGCAGAAATTAATATAATTATCTTAGAGCAGAATTTTTCGCAAAGCAAGTATAATCTCAAATTAATTGCTACAGCATTCAATTGTGTTTTCATTAATTATAATTAAATATCATAGCATTAGATTAACAATTAAATGCGAATATAAGACGAATATAATTACTACATCGATACGACATAGTGAAAATCGAGTAGCACAAGCCGCAATTATTGATTTACATTAATTTTAGCCGCTATATTTCTCGATTATTATTAAATAGTGCTTATTTTGTAATTATATTTATGATAAAGACACTTGTTTAGATAAATCTATATATTTTTCAACATTGCGATGACTCAATGCTTTGTCAAGATTTTGCGCATATATCTCGTCGGCAGCTACCCTGCACTGATGTATAAAATCCTTATCTATCATAGTAAATATATTGCCTGCGCCGCTCTGTCTCAAACCGATAAAATCACCCAATCCACGCATTTCCGCATCCGCCTCGGCAACAGAATATCCGTCTCTTATCTGCTCCAATATGCCAAGCCTTTCGCTCCCCGTTTTAGTCGAAGTATGAAGAAAGCAATACGCCGTTTGCCCCTCTCGCCTGCCAACCCTACCCCTCAATTGGTGTAGCGTAGAGAGTCCAAAGCAATCCGCATTAAGTATAATCATGGCAGTAGCATTCGGGCAATCGATGCCGACCTCTATTACAGTAGTAGCAACCAACACGCTGATGTTACCGTCATAAAAATCCGTCATAACTTTGTTCTTGATAGCATCTTTCATACCCGAATATACCAAACCTATATTGACACCTCTGAGCTTATCTGCGACCAAAGAGGCATATAGTTTCTTGACCGAAATACGCTCCAAGCCTTCGCTATCCTCCACAAGCGGACACACAATGTACGCTTGTTCTCCCCTTCCGACAATCTCTTTAATAAACATATATATCTTATCGAGATCACTGTCGCGCACAACTTTCGTTGTAATGCGTTTACTGAAATCGCCGCGAGGCTGCAAAGACGAAAGAGTCAAGTCCCCCAGTTCCGTCAAGGCAATTGCTCTCGGAATAGGCGTCGCGCTCATTACAAGCACATCTACCGACTTAGCCTTATTCTCCAGTGCAGACTTATGCCTTACTCCGAAGCGCTGTAATTCGTCGATAACTATTAATCCTAAATCCTTAAACTTTATCTTGTCGGAAACAACGGCATGCGTCCCAATCAGCAGATCGATCTTGCCATCTGCCGCGTCTTTGTATATACTGCGTTTATCCGCCGCGCTGCTCTCGCCCGTCAACAGTCGAACGCTCAATCCTTCCTCCGCAAAGACAGATTGCGCGGTCTTATAGTGCTGCTTAGCCAAAATCTCGGTAGGCGCCATAATAGCAGTCTGATAGCCGCATTTAATAGCATACAGCGCGCTAAGCAGCGCCACGACCGTCTTGCCGCTTCCCACATCGCCGGAGAGCATTCTGTTCATCTTGTCGCAACGCATCATATCATCGATAATCTCTTGCAGCGCAACAGACTGCGACGCCGATAATTCATACGGAAGCCTATCAATACAATTATCGATTATGTCAGGAGCTGAAGTATAGTGCTTAACAATGCGCTCTTCTCCCTGCTTATTGAATTTATAAGCTATTAATTGAGCTGTCAACTTCTCTTTATCTATCCTAAGCCTCGCCCTGTCGGCTTCAAATAGTGAAGTCGGATTATGAGCGGCTGCGTAAGCATCGGACAACGATATATCGGCATTATTATCGATCAATTCGAGTAACGAATCGCATTTGATTAATTGCAATGCTTGTGATATATACTTTGCAAAAGCAGGCTGTGTAACATAATTTTTAAGAGGATATATCGGGACTATGCCTTTCAGCCTTGTACTGTCCGATGCGTCTTCGAAACTGGGATTACTGAGCAAAACGGAGCGAGCGTTTCTATAAACTTTACCCCAAACCAAATATTCGACACCCACATTAAGCCTATCCCTAAGGTATGGCGAATTAAACCAGGTCAATGTCACTCTCTTGTCTTGAGCCTGCATGTGCGCCTTAAAGACATTCATGCTACGCCTTATGTACTGCACCTTGGTAACAGACATGACTACGCCCTTAATCAAAGCATATTCGCCATCCGGAACATTGTCCAAATCGGATATCTCGGTCATATCCCAATATTTACGTGGTAAAAAATCTATCAAATCAAAAAGGGTATATATGCCTAACTTGTTGAGTTTCTCAACAGTTTTGGCACCTATACCCTTAATTTGCAGTAAATCCATTAACAATTATTCTACAGATACAAGATAATAATAATGAGGTTGTCCGCCGTCATAGCATACTATGTCGCAGTCGGGATACTTCTCCTCCAATGTCTCTACAATAGCGTCTGCATCCTCTTTCTTCACATCTTCGCCGTAATACAGCGTAATACATTCGGATTCTTCGTCGGATATGTTATCTATAACATCTATAAGCGTGCCGCTTATATCATTGCCTTTGCAAATAATCTTACCGCCGTGAATACCTATGATATCTCCCTCTGCAAGTTGCAAACCGTCCATCTCCGTACTCCTCACCGCATGTGTCAATTCTGCGCACTTGAGTGCATTCAGCGAGCGTTTCATCTTCTTACAATTATCTTCGGGGGAACTCTCTTCGTCAAACTTAAGCACCGCCTGCACGCCCTGAGCAACCTCGACGGTGGGGACAATGTATACATTCTTATCCGTAAGCTCGCTTACGCGCTCTGCCGCCATGATAATGTTTTTATTGTTAGGAAGTATGATAATATTGTCGGAATTGATGGATTCTACCGCGTTGAGAATATCCTCAACGCTCGGATTCATAGTCTGACCGCCCTCTATGACCTTATCTACGCCGAAGTCTGTGAATACTTTAGCCAATCCCTGTCCCGAACATATCGCGAGCATAGCCAAAGGCTTCTTATTGCGCTCGCGCTCGGCTTGAATAGCTCTGCTTTGCTCAAGCATATTCTCTATCTTGACTTTATCCAGTTCGCCGAGCTGCAGTGCAAAAGCCAACGCTCTGTTTGGCTGATTAGTATGGACATGCACTTTGATAAGCGAAATATCGCCGATAACTATTACACAGTCGCCGATGCCCATAAGTTTATCTCTGAGCTTATTGACATCTTCCTCTGTGCAATGCCTTTTCAAATTGATTACAAAGTATTCGGTGCAATATGCGAACTTAATATTATTGTAATCATGCTCGTCTGTTCCGAACGCTCCGACATTAATCGTAGCCGGCGTTGCGGCAATGGGCTCTACAGGCGCATTTTCTATCTCTAAACCTGCAATCACCCTGTAAAAGCCTGTGAATACACACAAAAGTCCTCTGCCGCCGGCATCAACTACTCCCGCTTTTTTCAAAACAGGAAGCATCTCGGGCGTCTTTTGCAGTATTTCTTCGCCTTTTTTTAATAATAAATCGAAAAATGTGATAAAATCGGAATTTTTATTGGCGATGCTCGGCGCATTCTCCGCCATATATCTTATTACGGTCAAAACCGTGCCTTCTTTAGGCTTGGTCACCGCGTTATATGCCATCTCGCGAGCGGATAGCAATGCTCTTGCAAAAGACTTCGTAGTTATCTGAGGCGCGTCCTCGAGACTTGTTGCGAGTCCTTTCATTATCTGAGATAGGATTACGCCCGAGTTACCTCTTGCGCCTCTCAAGGTGCCCCTTGCAATGCATTTTAATATATCCGACTTGTCGCAGCCGCTTTCTAAACTATCTAATTCTTTAACGGCGGAAGACATAGTAAGACTCATATTTGTTCCCGTATCTCCGTCGGGCACGGGAAATACGTTAAGCGAGTCTACATATTCTTTATTAACCGCGAGAAACTTGTATCCGCCGCGGAACATATCCGCAAGCAGAGCTGTTTCTATAATCTTCATTAATTAACTCCTACTTTACTTTTACGCCTACCACGTTGACATTTATCTTACTAACTCTCATGCCCGTGTAGGTTTCAACATTATACTTAACCGTAGCGGCAATAGACTCCTTGACGGCGTCTATATTAATTCCTTCTTTAAGTATAACGAACAGGTCGATAACAATCTTATTATTGACAGTTTCTACTCGTACGCCTTTACCGGATGATGACTTATTGAACAACTCAATGATACTGTCTGTCAATCTGCGCGAAACCAGATCGACTATGCCGTAACAATCCATAGCGGCATAGTGCGCTACCATAGCAACGGCGTTATCCGTAACGGTAATTTTTCCGTAATAATTAGACGTTTTTACTGCCATATGTATTGATTTTACACCACATAATAATACTTTTGCAAGTAATTATATTTATTATTTAATATTATAGCCGTAACTCTTCTTTCAATACAAAAAAAATTGTAGCTTAAAGCCTGTTTTTTGTTGATTTATATACAAATTAATGCTATTATATATAGCGCAACATCTTACGGGAGGTAACCGATAATGTCAAGAGTATGCAGCATCTGCAATAAAGGACAACTCAGCGGTAATAAGGTAAGTCACTCTAACCGCAAGTATAGAAGGAGCTGGGGAGTGAACGTACAAAAGGTCAGAGTTCTCAACGATAACGGATCTACTCAGAGCGTTTACGTATGCACCAAGTGCCTTAAGAAAAGCGGCAAGGTTAAGAGAGCTTAACAGTTAATTCGGTAAAATTATACACCGCTTTATCGGCGGTGTATTTTTATTGTCTCAATATGTATCTTTTACGCACTTAATCTGCTCTTTTCCTAAAAATCCTAAGCATTCGCTTAATTAATTTCGGCGGATTTATACAACAAATAACCATATACCGTCCTCCCTGCTCACATTATATGCCGAATGTAATATATCCGTTACGGCGCATTATATCAAGTATAATCCGCTATTTATAAGACACCGTTAGCTCTGATATAAGACAAAGTATTAATCAAGTGCGATTACTATCTTGTAAAATATCAATTTAACGTCGAGTCGGTTATACGACGTCAACCGCCATTAAGTATAAATATTTGCAATTCAATTCGCCGATTATTTATAAAAAATCGAGGATAATTGTCTATAAACAATCATCCTCGACATACTTCATTATATCGCTTGATAGAGAAAATAAGCATTTATAATTGCTATAAGCTCGCGGCGCCATATAATTAATTAAAGCTATTGAACATCGATTGCCGATAGCAATATCGATTACATTTCTCTCCGCTGCGATTAACAAGACTTAAGCAGTTTGACCGCTTCCTTAGGATTATCCGCAGCGAGTACAGCATTGCCTGCCACAGCTGCATCCAAGCCGCGCGCTTTCATCTCGCCTATATTATCAACGGTAACGCCGCCGTCAAGCTCGATATACACGTCTATTCCGGCGACAAGCGCCTTAGCAGCGCTTATTTTATCCATTACATAGGGGATAAACTTCTGTCCGCCGAAGCCCGGGAATACTCCCATCAATAAAATATAGTCGATTTCGCCTATAAACTCTCTAGCCGTCTCGACATCTATATCGGGATTAAGAGCTATACCCGCTTTAATGCCTGCGCGTTTAATAGCTGCTATAACGCCGTGAGGGTCCTTGCTTGCTTCGGGATGAAAAGCTATAGTATCGCTGCCTACCGAAATAAATCTGTCTATGTATCGCTCGGGCTCGACTATCATAAGATGAACGTCCAGCGGCAGTTTGCTACGCCCCCTAAGAGCGGATATCATAGGCATCCCGAATGTAATATTGGGAGCGAATATCCCGTCTATTACGTCGCAATGTATCATATCTGCGCCAATCTCGAATATCTTATCGACTTCATCGCCTATATTCATCCAATCCGCCGATAAAAGCGACGGGGAAATCTTAATCTCAGTCATATCTACTATTCCACCTTTTAACATTGTCATTATATAACGTCAGATATCTGTCGTATCTGCTCTTGGATATCAATCCTTGTTCTGCTGCGCGCCTTACTCCGCAATCCTCTTCCGCAGCATGATTGCAATTGCCGTATTGACAATCTCTTGCATACGGCGCAAAATCGGGATAATAATTCTTAAGAGTTGCGGGGCTCACTATCGGCATCTCGAGCATTGAAAAACCGCATGTATCGGCTATCTGCAATCCGCCGTCAAGCTCATATATCTTAACATGTCTCGTTGTATGTCTGCCTCGTGCACTTTTTGTAGATAACTCTCCCGTCTCGCTTATCGCGTCTCCTACTATCGCATTGATCAATGAGGACTTGCCCACTGCCGATTGTCCCGCCATACATACGTAATTTCCTCGCAATACGGCAAGCAATTCGTCTAATCCTTGCCCGGTATGCGCGGAAATTTTAATTATTTCGGCAACATCTCTGTAATCTCTTTTCAATATGTCTGCTAATTGCACCGAGCCGTCTTGATCGCATTTGTTGACGGCAATTATACATCTTACGTCTTGGCTGTCCGCTCCTATAATGAGCTTATCCAACAGCAGCATATCGGGCGCAGGAATCGCAGCGACTACAATGAGCAATATATCCATATTGGACACGTATGGTCTGACAAGACACGACTTACGCTCGTGTACTCTCTCGATTATGCCTTCCCTATCATACAAGATATCTACTATATCTCCGATGAATATTTCTCCGTCGCGCCGAAGCTTACCCCTGGCAAAGCATTTATAGTGCTCGCCGTCCGAAGATACGGTATATACTCCGCCTACGCCTTTAATAACTCTGCCTGTAAGATGCTTCTTAGACATTGCCGCCCTCGCTTATATACCTTCTTCTGAGCTGTCCGCAAGCGCCGTCGATATCAGAGCCGAGCGTACGCCTGATAGTGGCGCTGACGCCTTTATCTGTAAGGACCTTTAGAAATGCCTTAACCTTAATATCGCTTGTTCCCTTTAACCCTCTTTCCTTAACGCTGTTGAGCCTAATCAAATTTATATGGCATGACATGCCTTTTGTAATTTTAACTAATTCCAGCGCGCAGTCCTTGCTGTCGTTGACACCGTCTATCAACGAATATTCGAATATTACTCTTCTACCCGTGGCATTAAAGTAATATTTAGCCGCGTCTATTACTTCTCCAATGGGATATCTGTGCGCAACGGGCATAATCTTAGCTCTGATATCATCGCTCGGCGCATGGAGAGAAATTGTAAGCGTAGGACTATAGCCGTCGTCGCATAGCTTATAAATCTTATCGCATAGCCCGCATGTTGACAGCGATATATTGCGTTTGGAGATATTCAATCCCTCGTCCTCGGAGACTGCGGTGAGGAATTTAACCGTATTGTCATAGTTATCGAGCGGCTCGCCGCTCCCCATCAATACGACATTGGTCACGCTTCTGCCGTTGCCGAACAGCTTATTGACAGCTATTATCTGTCCGATTATCTCCCCGCATGACAGATTGCGCACCAAGCCGTCCAATCCGGAAGCGCAAAAAGCGCAATTCATCCTACAGCCTACCTGAGTAGATACGCACAACGTATTGCCGTACTTATATTTCATGAGTACGCCTTCGATGATATTGCCGTCTCCCAATGCGTAGAGCAACTTGATTGTCCCGTCTATCTTCGATGTAAAAGTATCAAGTATCTTAATCGGACAGTCGCCGTATCCTTCGCCAACGAGGCTTTCAATCAAGGAATTAGGCACATTGGTCATTTCGCTATACAGCGCGCCTTGAGCAATCCACTTATATAGCTGTACGGCTCTATAAGCAGGCTGCCCCATCTCCTTAATCAACTTGGCGACGTCCGAAAAGGTCATATCCTGCAAATATCTCATAAACTCTTCTCCATCACCGCGATATAGAATCCGTCAGAGCCTTTTCCGTCCGGAAGATATTTCTTCTCCGAAATCAGCTTAAAATCATCGCTTTGCTCAACAAATCTTGCAACTATATCCTCGTTCTCTTCTCTCAAAATCGTACATGTCGAATATATAATCCGTCCGCCATCTTTTACGTACCCGGAGGCATTGCTCAATATCTTAGACTGTATTGCCGAAAGAGCAGATATATCGCTCTCCTTTCTTCTAAGATATATATCGGGCTTAGACTTCGCTACGCCGAAGCCGCTGCACGGAACGTCACACAGCACTATATCGAACTTTCCTAATCCCTTATGATATACGGTTGCGTCTGCGACAATGCAATCCAAACCGCGCGACTTCATACGCTCGGCATACGATTCGATTAAATGCACTCTATGCTCTTTATTATCGCAACACTTAATGCTTATATCTGCAAGCTCGCTCAAATAGATAGCTTTCCCGCCCGGCGCCGAACACATATCCAATACCCGCATACCGTCTTTGACCTGCGCGCTCTCACAGCACGCCATGGATGTGCGCGATTGGATAGTAATCAGACCTTTATCGAATAAATCATAATGATTTCGCCCCCAATCGACGAAGCAACCGTTATCAGTCTTAATATAATCGATATGCTGCTTATCTAAATGCGAATAAAGCTCGTCGAGGCATAACATCCTAAAATTGGGTCTTATATGTTGCTTTGTAAACTTAGTAACGCTTAAAAATCGCTCGCATTGTTCTTCGCCGTACTGCTCGATAAATTTTTTAACAAGCCATAGCGGCGTAGACGTAGCGACAGATATACGCTCCGCGCCATCTTTAGGATAAGCCACCCCAACGTCTATGTACTTCCTAAGCACCGCGTTGATAAAGCCTTTTACCTCTCGCTTGCCTACTCGAGCCGCGCATTCTACTATCCTATCCACTGCCGCATAATCGGGTACGGAATCCATATAGTCTATATAATACAGACCCATCTTAAGCAAAATGCAAACTTGATTTTTCGGCTTTTTAACAGTTAAAGCGGAAATTATATAATCAAAAGTAATGTTTCTGTCGAGAATCCCGTATACCGCATTGGTAACAAACGCGCGAGATTGCTCTCTCACGGATGCCAGCGCTCTGTCTCCCCATCTCCCGTCTCTGAAAATCATGCACAGGGTATCGTATACGTATAAATCCTCTTTCATTCCAAGACCTTACCGAATATATCGTGTCCCCTCAAGAATGTAGCTATATCTTGCCTTTTCCCGCCCTCGAGCTGAACTTCCTCCAGAATAATGGCGCCTAAGCCGCATTTGACAATAACATTACCGTCGAAATCTATCACCTCGCCTATTGCTCCCGCGCCGTTATATTCGCAAGGTATTGCGGATAAAATCTTGAGCCTCTTACCGTCCAAAAACGTATATGCGGACGGCCAAGGCGTTACGCCTCTAATGAGACAGTCCAATCTGTCGGCAGCCATGTTAAAGTCGAGCCTGCCGTCGTCCTTCTTAAGCATAGAGCAAAAAGTAGCCTCAGCGCTGTCTTGCGGCGTATATACGGCGCGCCCGCTTGCAATCAACTCAAGCGCTTCCTTAAGAGCATTACCGCCTTCTGAAGCCATTCTGTCGAAGAGCTGACCTGCGTTCTCACGCTTACCTATCTCTAAGACACTCTGTAGCAATATATCTCCCGAGTCAACTTTCAGCGCGGTACGCATTATAGTAATGCCCGTATATTTTTCCCCGTCGATTATGGCGCGCTGTATGGGCGAGGCGCCTCTGTATTTAGGCAAAAGCGAGCCGTGCACATTTATAGTGCCGAGCGGCGGTATATCCAATATCTCTTGAGACAGAATCTGACCGAAAGCGCAAGTTACGAATAGATCCGCATCGAGCGATTTGAGCTTGTCCACGCCCTCTTTGCTAACTCTGTCGTATTGCAGCACTTCAAGCCCCATTTCCAAAGCAGCTTGCTTTACGGGAGAATAGGATACCTTCCTCCTGTCGCGCTCCTTGTCGGGCTGAGTGACCGCGGCTACTACCTCGTGACCGCTGTCCGCCGCTGCCCGCAATGACGGCACGGCAAAATCGGGCGTTCCGAAAAAAACTATCCTCATCTTATTACCCTGCGATAGACATTGGTATATTCCTTATCGTAAAACAATATTCCGTCCAAGTGATCTATCTCATGGCAGCACGCCCTTGCGACAAATCCCATAGCATCGTAAGTACAAGCATTGCCATTCCTGTCGTAATAATCGACAGTCACTTTATTGGGACGCTCGACTATACACGAGCGGTTATCTACGCTTAAGCATGCTTCCTGCCCTATCTGAGAGCCCGAAGATGAAACGATAACGGGATTGACAAACTCCAAATATACTCCGTCGGCATGTATCAACGCTATTCTGCGCGCAATGCCTATCTGAGGCGCGGCAAGTCCTGCTCCGCGAGCATGGAAAAGCGTCTCCTTCATATCGTCGATAATCTTATGCAGTCTGGCGTCGAATACTTCCACTCTCCTGCATTTTGTCCTTAGGATAGGATCTTTATCTTTTACTATATCTCTTAGCGACATATCATGCTCCTAATTCATACTCTGAGGATTGAACTCGGCAAAGACGCTCACGCCTCTCACCTTATTCTTATCCATTATATCATATATTTTAGCCGTTATTACAGCTTCTTTTTCCCTTTTGATACGCATGAGAATTTGATATCGAAATTTATTTTCAATACGCGCTACGGGGCTCTTCATTGCCTGCATATATACAAAGTCGAATCTATATCCTCCTGCGAGACTGCGCATGTCGCTATAGAGCTTCCGTGCGCATGAGACCACGCGTTCCTCTTCCTTACCTGTCATCATGATGCGTATAACCGTCGTATAGGGTGGGAAGTCGGATACAAGTCTCGTGTTATTTTCCTTATCGAAAAATCCGTCGTAATCATACGAGGTGATGTATCTGAATACGTAGTGTCTGGGCGAATAGGTCTGTAGAATAACTTTACCTTTTTTATCTGCGCGCCCCGCTCTGCCTGCCACCTGCGTAATAAGTTGAAAAGTGCGCTCGCTGCTGCGGTAGTCGCTGAAATACAGACTCATATCCGCATCGAGTATTCCCACGAGTGTCACATTGGGGAAATCATGCCCCTTAGCTATCATCTGAGTGCCTACGAGCACTTGCGCCTGGTTGAATGAAAATTCGCTCAATATATCCAAGTATGCCGTCTTTGTGCAAGTTGTCTCGTTGTCCATGCGTAAGATAGATACGCCCGGCAACAGAGCCTGTAATTCCGACACAACGCGCTGCGTGCCCACCTTGCCGTACTTAATATCGGTACTGCCGCACTCGGGGCAGCAATCGAGCATACGATACTTCTTGCCGCAGTAATGACACTTAAGCACGTTCTCAGACGAGTGATAGGTAAGAGTTACGTCGCAGTCGGTACACTTTGCGGTATAGCCGCACTTCTTGCACATGACAAAGGAAGAATGTCCCCGCCTGTTAAGGAATATAATTGCCTGCTCGCCTCTCGATATTACGCCTTTCAACTCTTCCTTAAGGCGCCCCGAGAAGATATCGATATTACCGCCTATGATCTCCTCCGTCATATTGACTATCTCGATAGGAGGCATGTTGCCGCTTATGCGCCCGTCCATCCTTACAAGGTCGTACTCTCCGCGCTTGGCGAGCAAATAGCTGTCCACCGACGGCGTTGCGCTGCCTAAAATAACTTTTGCGTCGTTATATCTGGCTCTGAACGCCGCTATGTCCGACGTAATATATCTTGGATTGGATTCGCTCACATACGACGCATCATGCTCCTCGTCCGCGATTATAATACCCAAATCTTTAACGGGAGCAAATATTGCCGAACGGGCGCCAACGACCACTTTTGCCTCTCCGCGCATTATCCTAAGCCATTCGTCGAATCTCTCGCCGTCGGACAGTCCGCTGTGCAGCATAGCCACCACGTCGCCGAAGCGAGCCCTGAATACTCGCAAAGTCTGAGGCGTAAGCGATATCTCGGGCACCAGCATAATAGCCGTCTTACCCTTAGCGAGCGCATCGGCTATACAGCGCATGTATACCTCTGTCTTACCGCTGCCTGTCACACCGAAGAGCAAAATAGTGCGGTATGGAGTATTGCTGATTCTATCGTACGCCGCTTGCTGCGAAGCCGTAAGCTTGCGAGCCGCAGAGTCCGCGCCCGATATGCCCGCAGGTCTGCGATAGACGCGTCTGTCAGACTTGACAATCAATCCCTTGCCAATAAGCGTATTGACGGAAGATACGGAAAGTTCGCTTGTGAGTACGGATAAAAATTCTCCGCCATCTCTCAATCTCTCTATGACGCTGCGCTGGCTCTTATTGCCTGCAGCATTGAGTATATCGTCGTAATTAATATCGGGGTTTAATTCTATAAACCGGCGATTGAGCTCTCCTACTCTGCCGCCTCTCATCTTAGACGGAATAAACAGCCTTAAGCAATCCACTCTGCGCACGTAATACTTGCCGCGCATATAATCCATCAGCTCGAGCATCTCGGGCGTAATGGCGCTGTATGTATCTAATACGGAAATTATCTCTTTAAGTTCCTTGGACGTATCGGCAGCTTCTTTTATAGCGATACAAAATCCCTCGACCCTGCCGTGTCCGAACGGGACCGACACTCTGTCGCCCAATTTTACGTCCAAACAGGAAGGAATAGAATACTCGAAAATTTTATCTACTTCGGACGAACTGATATCTACGATTACGCTGGCTACCATAGCGACGCTATCTCTTGAGCTATTACCTCTGCAACATCTCTCTTTGCCATCTTGGGATAATCCGAGCGATATCCGTCGCTCTTGAGTACAGAGATAGTATTGTAATCTACTTCAAAGCCGGAATCGGGACGGGAAACGTCGTTGGCAATCACCATGTCCGCGCCCTTATTGCGCAGCTTATCCGCCGCGGAATCAATTAGAGACTGTGTCTCCGCGCAGAATATTACAAGCCTTTTATTGCCTTTGACTTGACCGAGAGCCTTGGCAATGTCTTTATTCTTCTTCAACTTAAGGGTTATCTCGTCGCCCTTAATCTTATCGGGATAATTGCTCTCTACGCTGTAGTCACCCACAGCCGCAGCCATGACGGCGCAATCGCACTCGGGATAATACTTAAGGCACTCCTCATACATATTGGAGGCCGAAGTAACCCTGACACAGTCGATATCTTTGGGAATTTCCACGCTGACGGTGCCTGCAATGAGCTTTACATCCGCGCCGCGCTTAAGCAGAGCCTTGGCTATCTCAACGCCCATCTTGCCGCTGCTGCGATTGGTAATGTAGCGCACTCCGTCGATACTCTCTCTCGTACCGCCGGCAGTTATCAAAAATCTCTTACCTGCGAATGTCAAATCCTTATGCAACGCTTCCCTTACTGCGGATATTATAGATTCGGGCTCGGGCAATCTCCCTCTGCCGCTGTCGCCGCATGCAAGATAGCCGTCGTCCGGCTCGCAGATAACATATCCTCTTTGCTTGAGCAGCGCTATGTTGGACTGCGTGGCTACGTTGTCGTACATATTGCTGTTCATAGAAGGACACACGATAACGGGCGCCTTAGTCGCAAGTATCGTGGTAGTGAGCATATCGTCGGCGATACCGGCCGCAAGCTTTGCTATAATATCTGCGGTAGCCGGAGCAATTACGCACACATCGGCTCTCTTTGCAAGAGAGATGTGCTCGACCTCCCACGGTCTGTCCCTGTCGAACATATCAACTACAACACGATTGCGCGAGAGTGTCTCCAGCGTAAGCGGAGATACGAACTGCGTCGCTTTATCGGTCATAATGACATTGACGTTATCGCCTGCTTTGACAAGTCCCGACACAACGGAACATACCTTATAGCAAGCGATGCCGCCGCTCAGCCCGACAAGTATCTCGGACATCAGATATTCTCGCTCCTGACGACTATCTTGTCGTCGTATATCTCTTTTGCCGCGTAGCTGATAGACTTAACGCCTGCCTCGTCCAGCACCTCGGGATACTGCGAATCGAGCTGCCTTGCCCTCTTGGCAACGCCGCAAACGAGCGCGTAACGGCACTCTGCCTTTTTAATCAACTTATCGATAGGTGGATCTATCATCATAGTTATATACCTCCGTGTATAAGCGTATTTATTTTATCTAAATTATTACGCGATAAATATCTTTCCGCGTAAGATAGGGCGTTACCGCCCTGCTTTATAGCCTTAATTATCGAAAGAAACTTGTCGACGCACTCCTCCAGACTGTCGTTGACTATCGCATAATCGTATTGCGTCGCCGCGGCGATTTCGTTGGGCGCAGCCGCAAGCCTGTCCCTTATCACCTCTATCTTGTCGGTATCTCTGCCTGTAAGACGAGCCTTAAGCGTCTGCATATCTTGCGGTAAGACGAATATCAAATTTGCCTCGGGGTCGTTGCGCTTGATCTCCAGTCCACCCTGAACGTCTATCACAAGCACGGCGTCATAGCCCTTGCCTCTTATCTCATCCAGATATCTGCGCGGAGTGGCATAATCGTTACCGTGGACATGCTGAGCCTCGAGGAACTCTCCGCGAGCAAGCATACCGTCATACTCGGGCTTGCTTACAAAGAAGTAATTGACGCCCTCTGTCTCTCCCACTCTCGGCGCTCTCGTAGTCACGGACACCGATTCCTTTAGATTGGGATTGCGACTTGCCGCGAGCTTGAATACCGTATCTTTGCCTACGCCCGAAGGTCCCGACAGTACTATTAATAAACCTTTGTCATCCATTGATTGTTACTCTATATTCTGAATCTGTTCCCTAATCTTTTCGATTTCGCATTTGCAATCTATAACCGCTGCGGATATTTCCGAGTCGCAACACTTGGAGCCTATGGTATTGGTCTCCCTGTTCATCTCTTGGATGATAAAGTCCAACTTCTTTCCTATGGCTCCGCCGCCGCTGCATATATGATTAAAGTGCGATATATGCGACCTAAGACGGGCGATTTCCTCATCAATTGCCACCTTGTCCGTATAAAAAGCTATCTCGTTGAGCAGTCTCGCCTCGTCGAATGCAACGCCCGATATAACTTCGTTGATACGCTCCGTCATCTTGGTTTTATGCTCTGCCACAGCTATGGGCGTACGCTGCTCTACTTTATCTACGAATGCGCCGATATTGACTACCTTACTTACGATATCGGACTGCAACAATTCTCCTTCTCTCACGCGCATAGATTCTAAGGCGTCTATAGCGGAATTAGCCGCGTCCTCGAGCAACTTGAGCACCGCGCTCTCGTCGTCGTCCTCTTCCTCCGAAGTGATTACCTCGGGCATCTTAAATAAGACGGACACCCCGAAGTCATCGCCGATATTGTACTTCATCTTAGACTTGGCAGCAAGCGTGCAATACTCCTTGGCAAGCTCCTCGTTGAGCACCAGCTTGGTATTGCCCCGCCTCTCGTAACTGACGTAAATGTCGAGATGCCCTCGCTCCACTCTACCCTTGACGGCGCGTCTCAACGTATCCTCGGCGAAGTTGAAATTGCGAGGCAATTTTATGTTAAGGTCGAGGAATCGATGATTGACCGATTTAATCTCGACACATATCTTTCTCTCGGCATCCTCGGCAATTCCCTTGCCGTAGCCAGTCATACTCTTCATACAGTCCTCGCGTTAAAGTTATTTCCGTTATTATAGCATATACGCGCGCAAAATACAATTATATGTAGCGCGCTATATATTTATAAAGATTGCATCGCTTAATTGCAGCGGCAATCAATCCATACCGAGCATACGAAGGAATTCCGATTCGTCAATGACCCTTATCCCCAGCTTCTTTGCCTTGTCGAGCTTAGAGCCTGCGTCTTCGCCCGCAATTACGAGTGTAACGCTCTTGCTCACGCTGTCCGACACACTGCCGCCGTTGTCCTCTATAGCGCTCTTTGCCTTGGAGCGCTTAAGTGATGTAAGCGAGCCCGTAAGTACAA
Organism: uncultured Christensenella sp.; assembly: GCA_910583735.1. Lineage (GTDB taxonomy): Bacteria > Bacillota > Clostridia > Christensenellales > UBA3700 > Alloclostridium. The sequence continues at coordinate 31,174 of CAJTXS010000009.1, forward strand.
CCCTCTCGCCGCTGAATACTCCCGTGCGAACTTGCTTTTCCTCAAAGCAAATGCCTTGTGCAAGCAAGTCGTTAATGTCGGACATATGCTTGCTGTCGGCAAAATAATCTAACACGCACTGAGCCGTCACTGCGCCGAAATCGTCGAGCGAAGCTATCGTATCACTCTTAGCTGCTATTACGCCGTCCAAAGTGTAGAAAGCATCCGCAAGCTGACTTGCAGCCTTTCTACCTATATTGGGTATGCCTATCGCATATAAAAATCTATCCAAAGATACCTTTTTGCTCTTATCGATTGCGCTTAATAGGTTGCTTATCTTCTTGTCCTTAAAGCCCTCGACTTCCTCGAAGTCGCCCTCTCTCAATCTGTAGATATCGGCAAAGCTCTTAACCTTACCGAGCCCGTAGAGCAACTCGAGCGTCTTGTCCGACAAGCCCTCTATGTCCATAGCATCTCTGCCGCAGAAGTGCGAAAGAGCCGATACTATAGCATTGGAACAAGCCCTAACATTGCTGCACTTAATAAATACGCCGTCCATAGTTACCGGAGCGCCGCAAGCGGGACAGTAAGCGGGAGGCTGAATATCTATAGAATCGCTCGTATGCTCGGCAACGCCCGTAATCTCGGGAATGACATCGTTGGAGCGGCGGATAAACACCCTCGAGCCTATCTTGATGTCCTTGCGCCTTATCTCGGATATGTTGCTGAGCGTCGCTCTGCCGACGGTGACGCCGGCAAGGTCGACAGGCTCAAGCACGGCAAGAGGATTGAGCTTGCCCGTACGCGAGACTTGCCATATCACATCCTTGACCGTGGTAGTCGCCTCTTGCGCTGCGAACTTGTACGCTATAGCCCAGCGAGGAAACTTTTGCGTATAACCGAGGTCGTCCCTTATCCTCGTGCTGTCTATCTTGATTACCGCTCCGTCGATAAGGAAATCGAGAGTGTCTCTCTGCGCCTCTATCTCGTCGATTGCGGATATTACTTCGTCCGCGGTATTGCAATATCTGCAATAATTGCTCATCTTAAATCGGTTGCGATGCAGAAAGTCGAGCATCTCGCTGCCCGATGAAAAATCCTTATCCTCTATATAATTGACGTTGTAGCATATGAGATCGAGGTTGCGCTCCGCGGTAACTTTCGGATCGAGATTACGAATAGCTCCCGCCACGCCGTTGCGAGCGTTCTTAAGCGGGACGACATCTTCTCTTGCGTTATACTTCTCAAGGGCGGATAAGGTCATAATTCCCTCGCCCTGCACCTCGATAATCCCCTTGTACGGAATAGAGAGCGGGACGCTCCTTATGGTCTTGACCTGTTCCGTAACTACTTCGCCCACCGCGCCGTTGCCGCGAGTGGCAGCTTGAATCAATTTACCGTCCTCATATGTCAAGTTGACCGTCAATCCGTCGAACTTATACTCTACCGAACAGGCAGGCAAGACGCCGTCTGCGGATATCCTCTCCAGCCAAGCGATGAGCTCTTGCTTGCTTTGACACTTATCCAAGCTGAACAGTCTGCCTCTGTGGCTTACCTGCTCGAATTTACCGAGCGGCTTATCCCCTACTCTCTGCGTGGGAGAATCGAAATATACCTCGCCGCTCTCGCTTTCGAGCGCCTTGAGCTCGTCATATAATCTATCATACTCGCCGTCGGATACTACGGGATTATCAAGCACGTAATAGTCGTAAGCGTACTTATTGAGTAAATCGACCAGCTCTCTTATTCTATCCATTAATATCCCCTGTTTTATTCCGCTTGCAAAGGAGCAAGTCTGAGATTGAGTATCTTGACGCCTATATTTTCAAAATCTATCTTAGCATTCTCCCCCGTAATCTCGACAATGCGTCCCTTACCGAACTTAGGATGCGTCACTATCATATTATCGACAAACGCGGAGACATTATTACTCTTAAGCGGCGATACCGGCATCTCTCTTCTGAGAGCCTTGTTGACCGTATGCGTGACAACAGGCATAACTTCCTTGCGCCTTGCGGCAATCAGACCGCTCTCCTTTACGAATCGACTTACGGGATAGCTCTCCGTCTTGCCGAAGCGGAAACGCCTGCCTGCATTGGTAAGCCATAGACGTTCTCTCGCGCGCGTAATAGCAACGTACATAATGCGTCTCTCCTCCTCGACGTCCGCAGTCGTGGTATCGGAGCGCAACGAAGGGAATATGCCGTCCTCCAAGCCTACGATAAACACGCACTTATATTCCAAGCCCTTTACGCCGTGTACAGTAGCTATGGTTATATAGTTGCCTTCATCTACTTCGTCGAGGTCGGTAAGCAGTGACAGCGTGTGCAGATACTCGTCGAGACCTATGTCGGGATTATCTTTAGCAAACTCCTTTACAGATGTGATGAACTGATCGATATTCTCCAGCTTATTGCGTCCGTCGGGATCGTCTATGTCGTATGCGGAATAGAAGTCCACTCTGTCGAATACATACGTAACGTACTCGTCGAGCGGCATGCTCACATTGTCTGCAAGCTCGCATGCAAGCGAAGCGAACACGCCTATCTTCTTGGCGTAAGAAGGCGTAATATCCAGCTCGTCAAGATGCTTTAATCCCTCGAACAGCGACAAACCCGCCCTATTGCAAGCATTGATAAACGCCTCGACGCAGGCGTCGCCTATGCCCCTCTTGGGAAAATTGATAATACGCGTAATGCCCTCGCTGTCATACGGATTGACTGCCATGCGAAGGTAGGCGATAAAATCCTTAATTTCCTTTCGCTCATAGAACTTAAATCCGCCTATCACCTTGTAAGGCATACTGTATAGAGCCATCTTGTCCTCAAATAGGCGCGTGAGCGAGTTAATCCTCACCAATATGGCAAAATCCTTATAGCTGTAGCCCTCGTAGCGCACCATGTTGCTGATCTGCTCCAGCACGAATTCTGCTTCGGACTTATCGTCGTTCATGCTGCGATACTCCACTTTGGATCCGCCCTCGGTCTCTGTCCACAGCTTTTTACCCATGCGACCGTTGTTGTGCGCTATGACCTTGTTGGCTACATCGAGAATATTAGCGCAACTGCGATAATTGCGCTCCAACTTATATATCCTGCAATCGGGGTATGTATCCTTAAAGTTGAGAATATTGCTCACGTCTGCGCCGCGCCATCCGTATATACTCTGGTCGTCGTCGCCAACCACAAATACGTTGCCGTACTTGCGCACAAGCATCTTTACGAGCAAAAACTGTATCTTGTTGGTATCCTGAAACTCGTCCACGTGCACATAGCGGAATCTGTCCTGATACTTCTCCAATATATCTTTGTGCATGGCAAAGAGCATAAATGTCTTGAGCAGAAGATCGTCAAAGTCGAAGGCATTGTTCTTCTTGAGTTCCTCTTCGTATATTGCGTATACCTCGCTGATCAATCTGCTGTCGGGATGGTCCTTAATACGGCTCTCATACTGATCGGGAGGCATGGCAATGCTCTTTGCGGCGGAGATATGCCATCTTACCGTCCTCTTCTTATCGGTATTGTCGGGAAAGCGCTCTTTGAATATCCTATTGAGAATGCGGTCTGTTTCAGCCTCTCCGTATATGGAAAAATTCCTGTCATGACCGAGCTTGTCCGCATCGTTCCTGAGCACCCTTGCGCAAAAAGAGTGGAATGTCATTACCCACATTCCTTCGCAGCCTGTGACATCGGCTATCCTCTCTCTCATCTCGCCCGCCGCTTTGTTGGTAAAAGTAATCGCTAAAATATTGTGGGGAGAAACTCCGCACTTATCTATAAGATAAGCTATCCTGTATGTAAGGACTCGCGTTTTACCCGAACCCGCGCCCGCTAAGACAAGTACAGCGCCCTGCGTATCGGTAACAGGCAACAATTGCTCCGCATTGAGCAAAGTAGTATAATCCATATTAATCTCTCTTGATTTATTATTAATATATTTTAGCATAAAAGCTATAATTATTCAATCTATTTACCGCTCTATTCCATGCTGTTGCGATAAATATAAAAGTTTTCTTCAAGAGTGTATATCGAACGTACTTTAAGCGATATTGCCGGTTAATAATTCGTCTGACAGATAAACGCAGATAATGCCGAAATATCTGCTCTCAACTTGATATATATCATTAAAACATCATCATGCAAGCATATACTATGTCATTCTGATTTTACGTAAAATAAAAATAAGTTGCATTCGAAATAAATCTATAAAATATTATATGCTCTAACATAAATCGATACCAACAGTATATACAATCCGGATTATCAATCAATCGGTTAAATAATTGATTTTACGTTTATTAGCTATATCAATATACTAACTAATTAAAATGAGAATCGGCGTTAATTATCAAAGCAATAAGTACTCGCTTGGTAGTAAAATCTCAATAATCAGACGTATTTATCGTCTCCGTGAAATTGCTTAAATAACGTAGTGGCGCTCCTGAGTTCGCTTGAGATTTCTTTAAGTTTATCGACTGTGTAATCGACTTCAGCAATCGTATTATACTTGCCCCAGCTGAATCTTAGCGTGGACAGCGCAGCATCCTCGGTCGCGCCTATCGCAAGCAAAACATGAGACGGCTCCGTCGTCCCCGACGAACACGCCGAGCCGCTCGACGCGCATATACCAGCCATATCGAGCCGAGCGAGCAACGCCTCGCCCTTAATATCGTTAAAAGTAAAATTGGCATTGCCGCACAGTCTTAACTCGTCGTCTTTAGGTCCGTTATAAACCACATCAGGTATCTCGGCAAGCACCCTAGTAATAAAATAATTGCGCAATGAGCGCACATGTGAGCTATCTTCTTGCATGCTGCTACAAGCAAGCTCCATTGCCTTGCCCATGCCGACAATAGCAGGAGTATTGAGCGTGCCTGCGCGTTGCCCGCGCTCTTGTTCTCCGCCTTTCATATACGGAAGGCACTTTACGCCTCTGCGCTTATATAATATGCCTATCCCCTTGGGTCCGTACAGCTTGTGTCCGCTCAAAGACAGCAGATCGATGTTGCATCTCTCTACGTCAATAGCCAAGCAGCCTGCTGCTTGAACGGCGTCGGTATGAAAATATATACCGCGCTCGCGCGCAATCCGACCTATCTGATATATTGGCATAATCGAGCCTATCTCGTTGTTAGCCCACATAATGCTTATAAGTACTGTATCGTCTCTGACAGAGCGCTCGAGCTCTGCCAAATCGATCAATCCGTCGCTATCTACTGTAAGATATGTGATATCCCAACCTTCGGATTCCAAGTCCTTACAGGTATTAAGTACGGCGGGATGCTCTATTGCGGTAGTTATGATATGCCTGCCCTTATCTTTGAGCGCGCGGGCAACGCCAGTAATCGCCCAATTATCGCTCTCCGTACCGCCCGAAGTGAAGTATATATCGCTCGCAGTGGCATTGATACAGCGAGCAATTTCGCTCCTTGCCTCGTCCGCCGCAGCCAAAGCCTTCCTACCCATTACATGCAGGGAAGACGCGTTGCCGTATATATCCGTATAATACGGCGCCATAGCGGCGTACACGCGCTTATCAAGCTGCGTAGTAGACGCATTGTCTGCATATACAAGCATAAATCTTCCTCCTTGCTTATTTAACCGCTATATAAAGCGAGCTATACGTATTGATGTATCTAACTTGATTGCTATCTTTCGATATACGGGCAATAATTTATCCGCATATACCGTAATTATTGTCAAAGCATTGCACATACTTACGCTTCAATTGCCATATACAAGCATCGTTTATCAACAAATGCTTTAGACTGCGAGCCTTAAGCGCATCGACAGACGCAATTAAAGATAGCTTTATATATAAACGCGCCGCTCGCGGCGGCGCGCTCAAATATTGCCGCTTAATGAAATCAGCAGTTGATATCGCCCTCGTAGATAGGGTACTTCTTGCAAAGAGCCGCGACCTTCTCGCTCACTCTTGCGACTGCTGCCTCGCCGTTGTCGATAATATCTACGATGCAAGCTGCGACTTCGTCCATATCCTCAGGCTGCATACCTCTGCTTGCGGTAGCGGGCGTACCCAATCTTATACCGCTGGTTACGAAAGGCTTCTGCGTGTCGAAAGGCACGGCATTCTTATTGACGGTGATGTGAGCCTCGTCGAGCAGTTTCTCGATTTCCTTACCCGTCTTGCCCTTAGCGGTAAGGTCTACGAGCATGAGGTGATTGTCCGTTCCGCCTGAGACCAAATCCACTCCGCGATCGATAAGACCCTTAGCAAGAGCTGCCGCATTGGCTACTACTCTGCGCTGATATTCGTTAAACTCCTCGCTCATCGCCTCCTTAAAGGAAACAGCCTTAGCCGCAATCACGTGCATGAGCGGTCCGCCCTGAATACCGGGGAATATCGCCTTGTCGATTTTCTTGGCAAGCTCCTCGTCGTTGGTAAGGATAAGTCCGCCTCTGGGACCGCGCAAAGTCTTGTGCGTGGTGGTTGTGGTGACATGCGCGTAAGGTATGGGAGTGGGATGAACACCCGCAGCTACCAAGCCCGCGATGTGCGCCATATCTACCATGAGGTAAGCGCCTACCTTGTCTGCTATCTCTCTGAAACGCTTGAAGTCGATTATCCTCGGATAAGCGCTTGCGCCCGCAAGAATCACCTTAGGCTTGCACTCGAGAGCAAGTCTCTCCACCTCGTCGTAATTGATGGTGCCGCTCTCCCTCTCTACGCCATAAGGCACGATATTGAAGTATTTACCGGATATATTAACGGGGCTGCCGTGACTGAGATGTCCGCCGTGAGCAAGATTCATGCTCAACACGGTATCGCCCGGCTGCATAAGCGCGAAAAATACAGCGAGGTTAGCGCTCGCGCCGCTGTGAGCCTGCACATTGGCATATCCTGCGCCGAAGAGTTCCTTTGCCCTATCGATAGCGAGCTTTTCCGCGATATCGACGTATTCGCATCCGCCGTAATATCTCTTGCCGGGGTAACCCTCCGCATATTTATTGGTGAAGAATGTGCCCATCGCAGCCATTACCGCAGGGCTGACTATATTCTCGCTCGCGATAAGCTCGAGATTACCTCTCTGTCTGCGAAGCTCCAAGTCGAACGCTTCATAGAGCTCGGGGTCGCTGTCTTTAATGAGTTTAAGATCTACCATATGTATTATAACCTCTTGTATTTATTTTTTAATATTGATATTGAGTTCCGCAAGTTGCTTGTCCTCAACTTCCGCAGGCGCTCCCGTCATGAGACACGACGCATTCTGCACCTTAGGGAATGCGATTACATCCTTGATATTATCCGTGCCGCTGACAAGCATGACCAGTCTGTCAAGTCCGAAAGCAAGTCCGCCGTGCGGAGGCGCTCCGTACTTGAACGCGTCCACGAAGAACCCGAACCTCGCCTCGATATCCTCTTTGCTCATGCCGAGCAGTCCGAACATCTTCTCCTGCATCTTGGGGTCGTGTATCCTTATGCTGCCGCCGCCCGCTTCCTGTCCGTTAATGACAAGGTCGTACGCATTGGCTCTTGCCTGCTCGGGATGAGTATCGAGCAGGTGCAAGTCCTCGCTCTTAACGCTCGTAAAGGGATGATGAACGGCAACGTATCTGCCCTCTTCCTCACTGTACTCGAGCAAAGGGAAGTCGACTATCCATAAGAAGTCGTACTTGCTCTTGTCATACAAGTCGTACTTATCGGCAAGATAACATCTCAATCCGCCGAGACAATCGGTAGTGAGCGATGCCTTATCGCTTGCCGCAAAGAATAATATGTCGCCTTCTTGCGCGTCCAACTGCTTCTCGATAGCGGCGATTGTTGCTTGGTCTAAGAATTTATAGAAAGACGCGGTCACGCCGTCACTCTTGTAATTGGCGAAAGCAAGCCCGCCCAGTCCGTATCCCTTGGCAAAATCCGAGCAAGCGTCTATATCCTTGCGCGTCATCACTTTGCCCAATCCCTTGGCGTTGATTGCCTTGACTGCGCCTTTATCCGCAGCCGACGTAAAGACCGCAAAACCGCAGTCCTTGACAAGCGCTGTAATGTCGTTGAGCTCGAGAGCAAACCTCGTATCGGGCTTATCGCTGCCCCATCTGGACATAGCTTTGCTGTAAGGTATGCGCCTGAATGCGGAATCGAACTTCATATCAAGGCACTTGCCGAAGATTGTCTTAATCATATCTTCAGCCAACTGCATTACGTCTTCGCTGTCCTCTACATAGCTCATCTCCAAGTCTATCTGCGTAAATTCCGGCTGCCTGTTGGCTCTCAAGTCCTCGTCGCGGAAGCACCTTGCTATCTGATAATATCTGTCGAGTCCGGAAATCATAAGCAGCTGCTTATACAACTGCGGCGACTGCGGCAAAGCGTAAAACTCGCCCGGGTGAACGCGCGAAGGCACGAGATAGTCCCTTGCGCCCTCGGGAGTAGACTTGCCGAGAAAAGGAGTCTCTATCTCCAAAAATCCGTTGTCGGACAGATAGTCCCTTGCAGCCTTAGTGATCTTGTCTCTGACAATGAGCTTGTCCTGAAGATAAGCGCGCCTCAAGTCGAGATAGCGATACTTAAGACGCAATGTCTCGGCGGCCTTTATATCCTCGCATATTACAAAAGGAGGGACCTCTGCCTCCGACAGAATGCGCAGATCGCTGACCAATATCTCCACCTCGCCCGTCGCAAGCGCCGCATTGATGTTGCCGCCTCTGCTGCGAACGGTGCCCGCGCAGCATATTACATACTCGTTGCGCAGTCCTTCCGCCTTGGCAAATACGTCTTTAGACGTCTCGCCGTCGAATGCGACCTGTACGATGCCCGTCCTGTCGCGCACATCGGCGAATATGAGATTGCCTAAATTCCTGAATTTAGCCACAAAACCCATGATTACGACTTGCTTGCCGCAATCTCCGCCTCTAAGCGCTCCGCACATATGCGTACGCTTAAGTCCGTTCAATAATTCGCTCATATTATTGCTTAGCCTCCTTAATAAACTTGACGATGTCGCCGCGCGCTATCGTAGCGCTCTCTCCCGTAGACATTGTCTTGACAGTTATATTGCCGTCTCTGAGCTCGTCCTGTCCGATTATCAATGCGTATCTCGCATTAATCTTAGATGCGTACTTGAGCTGCGCCTTGACAGACCTGCCCGATATATCTCTCTCTGCGGCGATGTTGTTGCTCCTCATCTCTTCCGTAAGGACAGCCGCCGCGGAAAGCGTCTCACCGCCCATATCCACCACGAACGCTTCGGGCGCGTAAGGCTCGCCTACAGGCGCGCCGATGCTCTCCATAGTAAGTATAAGCCTCTCTATACCCATACCGAATCCTACCGCGGGAGTGGACTTACCTCCGACATCCGCCACAAGATTGTCGTATCTTCCGCCGCCGCAGACAGTGCCTTGCGCTCCTATCGTCTCGGACACGAATTCAAAGACCGTGCGTGTGTAGTAATCCAGTCCTCTTACTATATTGGGATTGACCTTATAATCGATGCCGATATCTTCCAGTCCCTTGCAGACCGCATCATGATGCGCCTTGCAATCGTCGCACAGATAGTCGAGTATTACGGGCGCGCCAATAGTAATCTCTTTGCATCTCTTCTCCTTGCAGTCGAGAATGCGCAAAGGATTCTTATTAAGTCTATCCTTGCAGGTATCGCACATATCAGCTATATGCGAGCTCAAATAGGCTTGCAGAGCCGCATTGTATTTCTTCCTGCACTCGGGACAACCGATAGAATTGATATTGAGCGTAAGGTTGCCTATGCCCAATCTCTTGAATACTGCCCTCGCGATAGAGATGACCTCTATGTCCGCTTGAGGCGAGGCGGAGCCGTATACCTCTATGCCGAATTGGTGGTGCTCTCTCAATCTGCCCGCCTGAGGTCTCTCGTATCTAAACACGGGAGTCATATAGTACATCTTGACAGGCTGAGGACAGGAAGCCAAACTGTTCTCGATATAAGACCTTGCCACGCCGGCAGTTCCCTCGGGCTTAAGCGTCATGCTTCTTCCGCCTTTATCCTCGAAGGTATACATCTCCTTATTGACTATATCGGTAGTATCGCCAACTCCTCTTGCAAAAAGCTCTGTATGCTCGAACGTAGGCGTGCGTATCTCGTTGATGCAATAATCCCCGGCTACTCCTCTGAGTACATTCTCGATATAATGCCACTTATACGACTGGTCGGGCGTTACGTCTTTAGTCCCTTTCGGTATGCTTATCATAGGCTCCTCACAATATATATTTTTTCAAATTCTGCGACTTCAATGTTGCGGAAAGATGATTCTCGACATAGTTCTTATCCACCTTGACGTCGACTTTCTCCGTAAGCGAACCTGCGTTGAAAGATATGTCGTCGAGCAGCGTCTCCATGATGGTATGCAACCTGCGCGCGCCGATATCTTCTTTATTCTCATTCTCCGCAGCGGCAATCAAAGCGACCTGCTCGATAGCTTCTTTAGTAAAGCTGAGCTCTACGTTATCCACGCGAAGCAATTCGGTATACTGCTTGAGTATAGCATTGTCCGTCTGAGTGAGAATACTCACGAAATCATCTTTAGACAGACTGTCGAGCTTGACGAGTATAGGGAATCTGCCCTGCAACTCGGGTATCAAATCGGATACGCTGGAGATGTGGAACGCTCCCGCCGCGATAAAGAGGATAAAGTCCGTCTTGATCGAACCGTACTTGGTATTGATAGTGCTGCCCTCTACTATGGGCAGAATGTCGCGCTGCACGCCCTCTCGGGACACATCCGCGCCGCCTGTATTGGCGCGCGAGGCTATCTTATCTATCTCATCTATGAAGATAATGCCCTCGTTCTCGGCTCTGGCGATCGCCTCCGCGTTGACACTGTCATTGTCTATCAACTTCTCCGACTCTACGTCCAAGAGCTGATCGTATGCCTTCTTAACGGTAATCTTGCGTCTCTTTTTGCGCTGCGGCAACATGCCGCCTAGCAGCTCTCCCATGTTGATTTCTATACCCGAACCGGGCATGAGCTGTTGAGGCTTAGGCAACTCGGGCATATCTATCTCGATTACCATATCGTCAAGCGCTCCGCTCTTATACTCCTCATATACCTTATCGTGCAGCTGCTCCGCGCTCATATCGGGATATACGCTCTTACGAAGCGGCGTTATGTGCTTAAGAAGTATCTTGTCTACCTCGTCGCCAGCCTTACGCTCTACCTCTTTGAACTTCTCTTCCTTTACAAGTCTCACCGATACCTCGACTAAGTCTCTGATCATCGACTCGACGTCTCTGCCTACATATCCCACTTCCGTGAACTTAGTCGCTTCCACCTTAACAAAAGGCGCTTTGACGAGCTTGGCAAGGCGGCGTGCTATCTCTGTCTTACCCACGCCGGTAGGTCCTTGCATGATTATATTCTTAGGCGTAATCTCTTCCCTGAGCTCGGGAGTGAGACGCGACCTGCGATATCTGTTGCGAAGCGCGATAGCCACCGCGCGCTTGGCGTTGCCTTGACCTATTATATATCTATCCAACTGCTCAATTATCTGCTTGGGAGTAAATTCCATATCATACCTCCTCGACGACGATATTGTCGTTAGTGAATACGCATAACTCGCTTGCGATCTTAAGAGCCTTATACGCTATCTTATCGGCAGGCAGATCAGTCTCGGCAAGCAACGCCCTTGCAGCCGCCAGAGCATAATTGCCGCCAGAGCCGATAGCGCACGCGTCGCCGTCGGGGTCGATTACGTCGCCGCTGCCCGATACGATAAAGAGATTGTCCTTATCCGCGACTATCAGCATTGCTTCCAGCTTGCGCGGCACCTTGTCGTTGCGCCACAGTTCAGCGAGTTCTACCGCGCTGCGCATGAGATTGCCCGAATACTTTTGCAGCATTCCCTCGAACTTCTCGCTGAGCGTAAACGCGTCCGCGACCGAACCCGCAAACCCGATAACCACCTTATCGTCATATATGCGCTTGACCTTCTTTGCGTTAGACTTGAATATAACGCTCTCGCTAAGCGTCACCTGTCCGTCGCCTGCAACGGCTATCTTTCCGTCGCGCCTTACGGCGCAGATGGTAGTGCCTCTGAATTCCATAAATTTTCTCCTTATAGACTCATATCCTTATATGTATGCGGACATATCCGATATGCCGCGTAAGGTATATGCTCTTTTCCTTTCTTTTTTATCTCTTACCCTTTCCGTCAACGGAGGTAAAATACCGAAGTTGGCGTTCATGGGCTGATAATTACCGCACTCGGTAGATACATGCCTGCACAGCGCGCCCGTAATCGTGGTGGGCGGCGGAAGGAAAGCGCCTGCGCCCGAGAGCTTAGCCGACATATTGATAGCGCCTATCAATCCCGAGGCGATACTCTCCACATATCCCTCCACTCCGCTCAGCTGTCCCACAACAAAAACTTGCGGAGCGTCCTTGAGCGAAAAATCGCAATTCAGCAATCTCGGCGCATCTATATATGTATTGCGATGCATTACGCCGTATCTGAGATACTCGACATCCCTGAGCGCGGGAATCATACCGAATACCCTCTTCTGCTCCCCGAATGTCAGATTGGTCTGAAATCCGACTATATTATACGCCTCGCCGCTCAAGTTCTCTTTCCTAAGCTGTACTACCGCATAGGGCTTTTCCCCGTCGGGAGTACGAAGTCCTACGGGGCGCAGAGGTCCGAACCTAAGAGTATCCTCACCCCTTGCCGCCATGACTTCTATAGGCATGCACCCCTCGAATATTTCTGCTTTCTCGAAGTTGTGCAGCTTCACTCTCTCGGCGCCTATAAGCGCATTGTAAAATCTCAAGTATTCGTCCTTGTTCATAGGACAGTTGAGATAGTCCGCGTCGCCTCTGCCGTATCTTGCCGCAAAGTACGCCTTATCGTAATCTACGGTAGATGCGTCCACTATGGGAGCGACTGCATCGTAAAAGTGTAACGCGCATCCGAAACGCCTACTCATCGCCTCGGACAGAGCGTCGGACGTAAGCGGTCCGCTCGCGATAACCGTAGGCTCGGCAAAGTCGATTGACGTAACTTCCTCGCGCACTACCCTAATGCCATCCATTGAGGCGATGCGCTCTTCCACCGCGCGGCTGAAAGCGAGTCTGTCCACCGCAAGCGCTCCGCCTGCCGGCACAGCCGTCTCATATGCGCACTGTAAACTCATGCAGCCAAGCATCTCGAGCTCTTTCTTAAGCATGCCAGAAGCGGTGTCGTCGGATATCGACTTAAGACTGTTGCTGCATACGAGTTCCGCAAGATTGTCTGTAGCGTGACAAGGCGTATTTACCTTGCCGCGCATCTCGTATAAGTCGACCTCAAAACCGTCCGCAGCCAACCTATATGCAGCCTCGCAGCCTGCAAGTCCGCCGCCGATTACCTTAACTCTCATTCCTCGCTCTCTTGCGATGTCTCGGCCTCGGGAGCGGGCTCGATATAGCCGCAGTTCCTATCTACGCATACATACTTGCGCTTCTCTCCGCTGCCCGATATGCGCATGGTAGACTTACACTGCGGACAGAAATGAGGCGCGGGCAAGTCCCACGAGATAAAGTCACAATCGGGATAGCCCGAGCAAGAATAGAATACTTTGCCCTTCTTGGATACCTTGCGCAATATACCCTTGCCGCACTTGGGACATACCGCGGCATAGCCGCCGTACGGCTTGGTAAACTTACAGTTGGGGTAATTGGGACATGCCAAGAACTTGCCGAACTTGCTCTCCCTTATTACCATTCTTGCGCCGCACTTCTCGCAAATCTCGTCGCTCTCTTCCGCCTTGGGTCTCATCTTGAGGGAATCGGAGTGAGCCGCGTGACACTTGTCTATGAAGTCGGGATAGAAGTCTTGCAGTATCTTCTGCCACTGCACGCCGCCCTCTTCTATCTTGTCGAGATCGAGCTCCATATCCGACGTAAACTTTACGTCCATGATATTGGGGAAATACTTGACCAACATGTCGCACACCGTCTCGCCCAGCTGCGTGGGGACAATCGACTTGCCGTCCTTATCGATATAGGCGCGCTTGGACAGCACGGTAATTGTAGCCGCGTACGTGCTCGGTCTGCCTATGCCGTTGTCTTCCATTCCTTTTACCAAAGTGGCGTCGGTATAGCGCGGCGGAGGGGTGGTGAACTTCTGCTCCGCTTTCATCTCTTTAAGCTTAAAGCGCTCTCCCTCTGAGATGTCGGGAAGCGTCTTGGCGTCCTTCTCTTCCTTTTCCGCGCCCGCGGGAGTATATGCTGCTCTCCAGCCGAGGAACTTAAGCGTCCTGCCCTTGAGCAGATAACCGTACTCCTTATCGCTGTGCGACACTACCCTTACTGTAAGCGTGTCGTACTGCGCGGGAGCCATCTGGCTGGCTACGAATCTGTCGTATATCAGCTTATACAGCTTATATACGTTGCGCTCGAGCTTGTCCTTGAGCGCCTCGGGATCGGCTTCCAACGATATGGGGCGTATCGCCTCGTGGGCGTCTTGAGAACCGCTCTTTGTCTTATAGAAATTGGGCTTATCGGGAGCGAAGGCATCGCCGTATACGCTCTTGATATGCGCAATAGCCTCGCGCTGCGCGTCGTCGGACACTCTCACGCTGTCGGTACGGATATACGTCACGAGCGCGGTATGCCCCATGCCCGGGATATCGACGCCCTCGTATAGCTGCTGAGCTATCTGCATTATTTTAGGCGGAGTGAGTCCGAGCTTGGACGCTCCGTCTTGCTGCATCGTAGAAGTTGTGAACGGAGGCGCGGGACGGTTGACTGATGTGTCTCGCTTGACGCTCTCTACCGACCACTCGCCCGCCTTGCTGCCCGCAACAATGCTATCCGCAAGCTCCTTGTTATCAACCTTGAGTTTCTTGCCGTCGATGTCGTAAAACTCACATTTATGAATAGCGCTGTCGCCGCCCTTATTGAGCATTGCGAATATATTCCAATACTCTTCGGGCTTGAAGTTGAGTATCTCGCGCTCTCTGTCTACTATCATCTTGAGCGATACGGACTGCACTCTGCCTGCGGACAAGCCGCTCTTGATCTTCCTCGACAAGATAGGCGAGAGCTTATAGCCTACCAATCTGTCCAGCACTCTGCGCGCCTGCTGCGCGTCGACGAGGTTGTCATTGATGTGTCTGGGGCGCTTTAGCGCGTTAAGCACAGCTTTCTTGGATATCTCGTTAAACTCAATCCTGATGTCGTCCTCGGGCAAATTAAATACCTGCGCAAGGTGCCAAGATATAGCCTCTCCTTCGCGGTCGGGGTCGGTAGCGAGATATACTCTGTCCGCCTTGGCAATAGCCTTGCCGAGAGTATCTATCGTAGCCTTCTTGCCGTCGGTGACGACATACTCGGGCTTAAAGCCGTGCTCGATATCCACGCCCATGCTGTGCTCGGGCAAGTCTCTAACGTGACCGCCAGAAGCAAGTACCTGATATTCCCTGCCCAAGTACTTGGCTATCGTCTTGGCCTTATGTGGCGACTCTACTATAACTAAATCCATATATACTCCGTTTATCCGTTGGCAATACAGTAATAATTGCCGCTCGTCCTTTCTATCAAACCGTACAATTCCATCTCGGACAGCAATACGGTAAGCTCGTCAGTCTTAATATTACACTTATCGATGAGCTGTGTAAAGTGCATTTCGCCGTCCCGCAGCATATCCATTATGCTCTGCTGCTCGAAGCTGAGTTGCAACGCGACCTTTTCCCTGCTTTCCGTAGCCCGGTTACACGATATGAGATCGCCTATATCCGTCACGAGAGTTCCGCACTCCTTGAGACGCTCGTTGCATCCCTCGCTCATCGGCGAAAATATGCTGCCCGGAACCAAGTACAACTCCTTGCCTTGCTCGACTGCGTAGTCTGCCGTAATCAGCGAGCCGCTGCTGCGTCCCGCCTCCGTCACCAATACGCCGCGGGACAGTCCGCTGATTATCCTGTTGCGCTCGGGGAACCTGAAGCCGAGCGGAAGCGTCCCTATAGGGTACTCGGATATCACCAGTCCGCGCCGCTCTATCTCGCGCATGAGATTGGCATTCTCGGGCGGATATACCTTATCCAATCCGCAGGCGACAACCGCGATTGTCTTGCCGTCGTTATCAAGCGTTACGGTGTGGGCTATAGTATCTACGCCTCGCGCCATGCCGCTCACTACGGTTATGCCGTTGATTGCCAGCGCGCGAGCAAACTTGGTCGTCACATCTCTGCCGTATCTGGTAGGTCTGCGCGAGCCTACTACCGCTACGCTCTCGCTCTTGAGCAGCGATATGTCCCCTTTTGCATACAGCACGGGCGGCGGAGCATAAATATTACGCAGAGTATCAGGATACTCGCTGTCCTCGTATGTGACTATGTATGCGCCTATCTTCTCCGTCTTGTCGATTACTGCATCGGCAATAGAAAGATTGTCTCCGTACATCGACATCACGTCGTCTACCGCAAGCGCGCGCTTCTTGAATGACTGCTCGCAGCTTGCCGCTATATAGGCTCTCCTCTTGTCGCTGTACATCAGTCCCAATACTTCCTATCGAGAGAACGATACTGTATCGCCTCTGCAACATGAGCGGGCTTGATATCTTCGCTGCCCGCAAGGTCCGCTATAGTCCTAGCGACTTTAAGCACACGCGTGCTCGCACGTACCGTAAGATTGAGTCTCTCGTACGCTGCGCGCAATACCTTTTCGCACTCGGGCGATAAATCGCAATAGCGCTTAATCTGCGCATTGGTCATGCGGGCGTTGACGTATATACCGCTGCCCTCGTACCGCTTGCGCTGCACGGCGCGGGCTTGCTCCACCCTCGCCTTGATATCGGCGCTACTCTCAGCCTTGTCGCTGCCGCGCAACTCGTCGTAGCCTATTCCGTCCACTTCGATATGTATATCTATCCTGTCAAGGAGAGGACCGGATAGCTTGTTGACGTATCTCCTCACCTCCGCAGGCGTACATCTGCATTGCTGACGCTTGCTGCCGAGATTGCCGCACGGACAGGGATTCATACTCGCAACGAGCATAAACTTAGCCGGATACTCCGCGGTAATCTTAGATCTGGAAACGGTAACGCAGCCGTCCTCTATAGGTTGTCTGAGAGTCTCGAGCGTACGGCGCTGATACTCGGGCATTTCGTCTAAAAACAGTACGCCGTTGTGCGCAAGCGACACTTCGCCCGGTCTTGCGCCGGCTCCGCCGCCTGTAAGCGCCGGTACTGTAGCGGTGTGATGCGGCGTACGGAAAGGTCTGCACGACACTATGCCCGTTCCGCTGTCGAGCACGCCCGCAACTGAGTGTATCTTGGTGACCTCGATAGCTTCCTCAAAGGTCATATCCGGCATAATGGTAGGCACGCATTTAGCCATGAGCGTCTTGCCCGAGCCCGGGGAGCCTATCATCAGTATATTATGTCCGCCCGCGACGGCTATCTCGATTGCGCGTCTTGCGACGTACTGTCCGCGCACTTCGCTGAAGTCTACATTATACTTGTTGACAGCGGCCGAAGGCACGAAAGCGCGCGTCTTGATAGGCGCGCAAGTCGACTTGTCCGCAAGGAATGCGCATACGTCCGCAAGAGAACTCATCGGGTACACCTGCGCGCCAGACACGTACGAAGCCTCGCTCTCATTGTCCTTGGGAACGATAAACGTACTGTTGCCGTCCTGCATTGCAGATATCATAATAGGCATCAGTCCGCTCACCTTACGCAGCGTGCCGTCGAGAGACAGCTCTCCTATGAATACGATATCCTTATAACTGCGATAGGGCAACTGCTCGCTTGCAGCCAGTATACCTACCGCTATGGCAAGGTCGAACAGCGAACCTTCTTTCTTGCTGTCTGCCGGCGCGAGGTTGATAGTTATGCGCTTGGGCGGATATGTAAATCCGCTGTGCTTAATAGCGGCGCGCACGCGCTCGCGCGATTCCTTGACCGCAGTATCGGGCAAGCCTACCGTCTCGTATGCGGGCAGACCGTTGCCCACGTCCGTCTCAATATCTACGGCAAGCCCCTTGAGCCCCTCTATGGTATAACTCTTAACCTTGGCAAGCATTATTTGCTTACCTTACTGTTCTTTCTCTTCTCGATAAGATCCTTTACCCAACTGAACTTAGCGTCGGCAGCGAGCTGGTCCTTGACACTGCGCCTCAGCGGAGTGAGCGGATACTCTCTGTTGTAATAGCAAATATCGAGCGCGATATATATCAGAGCGAACGCCGCAACAACCGTGACAATACTGAATATTATCACAAATGGCGAAAGCGCGGGGAACATGAGATACTCCATATCCTTATCCGAATTGATATATCCCGACCTTGCCGCAAGCTGCGCGATGTTGAGGAAGTGCGTGAGCGATAGCGTGCCGAACACAGCGAACAGTCTCACATCGGGCACGAGTATGATATATATCAGCAGCAAGAGCAAGCCGAGCGTCATTACCTCGACGGTAATGCCCGTACCGAGAGCTGCGAAAGCAATCACAGACACGGCGGACAGCAGCACTGTATCCAATCTGTTTTTACCGTTGGCAAAGTAATTGACGAACATCACCGCAGCCATAGCTATCACGAACAGCCATGTGCATACTTCCAGTCCCTTATTGGTTATGCCCTTATTGCCCTGTCCGAACATTGCGTACAGATTGAACGCGTCGTTGGACATGAACGCATACTGTCTGAAGTAAGCGTACATCTGCTTGAACGCGTAGAATACATTCTTATTCTTAATCTCTGCCAAAGACATGGGCAAAGATAAGAGATATACTGCAAAGAAGCACAGTACTACTTGAATAACTATCGGCAGAATATTGCGCTTGTCTTTGACTATCAGCGCTATCTGATACAGCGCTATGAGAGGGAGCAGCAAGAGCACCCAATTACTGAATGTCAAAGCTACCGTATACAGCACGCCGGCTATAACGCCGCTCCACTTGCCGTCGTTGAGAATTACCGCTACCATCGCCACGATAAAAGGCATGGCGAGCGTGAGGTATGAGCCGTACACCGAGCTGAATGTGAAGAATACGGGAATAAGCGCGTATACCATGGAGTAGCAAGCCGCAACGCGAGGCGTGCAATACTTCTCTGCGATTGTGAATATAAAATAGCATACGATGATGTCGGCAAGCACCGCAGGGACTCGCATTGTAATGCCGAGAGCCATAGAGCCGCCCTCAATGCCGAGCAAGGTTGCAAGCTTGGCAAATAGCCACGTCACATACGCAGACATGGACGGAACGCCCGGCATAGCGGTATATGCGCTCTTCCAACCGCCCGAATTGACAGATGTGAAGAGGTTGTAATAATCTTGAGTGAGTTTTCCGAAGCCGAATGTCGTCACCACTACGATAAAGCGGATAATAAGAGCCGCCGCCATAGCGTAGGTGAACAGCGCAAGAGGAGATGTAAAAATGCTCTTCTTACTCGTCTTAGCCGCGCTCGCCTGCGCGACGGGCTTGTCCCCGCCGTCGGCGTCGGGAGTGGTCTCCGAATACAGAGGCTCCTGCGCATCGCGCCTCAGCGCATATCTTATCGCAAGCACCGCCGCATAAGCTACTACTATCGTAAACAGCGCCAGCAGCACGACATAGACATAAGATGCTGCGCCCGCCAGCGAATAGGTATTGCCGTCCTTAAGCATACCGATGTAGTGAGCTTCGCCCGCAACCGCGGAGGACTGCTCGCTGATGGTTATATCGTCGAAATACACCGTGCCGCTCGCATTCTCCGTAGCGTTACCTATGCCCGCAAACAGCGTAAACTCAGTGCTCGCCGTGCTCTTAAAGTAGACATAGCACTCTACCCATCTATTGCCCGAAGGATTGCCCCACTGCTCTCTAATCTGCTTGTTATCTGTTATATTGAGACCGGAAAAATTCTTACCTTCCAAAAATCCTACTACGAAACCTACTTCATTGTCCGAAGAGCCGCCGGGGGTAAGCGTGTCAATCTTTACCCTTACAGACAGCTTATAATACTTACCCGAAGTAAGCCTTACCTTCTGATGAATATAATTCCAAGACGAGCTTGCGGTAAGTCTTATACTGTGAGCGGTGCCGTTGTTGACGGTCGCGTCGTCGTTGCCGTTGCTAACGACGGTAACGTTGTTGCTTGCATTCTCGGACAATGCCCAAGGAGAGGAAGCAAATTCCGCAAATTCAAAGTCTCCGCCCGATACCAAAGCATCCTTGCCGCACGCGGCAAAGACAGCTACTAAAGATACAAGCGTAAGACATATCGCGATGGTTAAGATCAATCGGCTACGAGTCTTCATTGTGACGCTCCAAAATATATTAAATATATAATAATAAATATAGCGGCTATTTGCAAGCATTTTTTTTGCAAATAGCCATACAGGTAGCTCAGTCGAAAATTACCGACATTTAATGCTGAAATCTTATATATTGCCCTATATTGAGACATCGAGATATCGCAAGGGAGCTCGCCGTCCTGTCCGAGAGCTGAAATATAAGACTTATATCTTGATAAATTATTTACAATTATATAATTTCCGATAACCTATTATTATATAAATCAATCAAAATATTTGGTTTGAAATTAAAAATAATCTGCCCGATTGACGTCTTATTAAGCAAAAATATGAGTGAAATCTATACAAAAGCAACGCTTAAATATCGCATAAAGGGGCAATCCGACCTATTGAATCACCCCAAAATTTGCCTTGAAAGAAGCACACAACTCTAATGTGACTTGCTTATAATAATGACTGCTATACGCTCAATCCTCGACATCGTCCGCGCCTTTATTATAAGCGTTATCGGATGAATTTATCTCACTGCCGCCGCGCCTTAAATCCGCTATCTCATGCAGATAATCGCGCGTCTTTTTATTATTGCCGATTATCACGCCCGCCATTACTACGCATGCAAGCAGCAGCACTCCTACCGCAATTATCGTAATCAAATACAACTTCTTACTGACATACTTGTCAAGCGACAGTATTCCGCCCTCTACGAGCTCGCCAGCCTTTACCGTTATGCTTGCGCTCAGCTCGCCGTAGCTTACCGTAACAGTGTTGTCGCCCTCGACCAATTCTTCGCCGCCCGTATAGCTGTAGTCGTTACTGCCAAGCTCTGCCCTCTCTCCGTCAGGATATATTCCGTACACCGTCATGCCGTAGCTGTCGAAGCTCTCGCCTATTGCGTAGTTCTTCTTATAGTTGCCGCCTATCTCGATAGATATTATCTTGTACTCGCCCTTGCCCTCGTTATTTACCGCTATCACGTAATCGCATACTTCCGAGCATGCCCCGTCTATGGCGTACTTACCCGTATCTATGCTTATCTTTACGCTGTAGTTGCCCGTCCACTTGGACGCTACGCTGCCTCCGTCTTTATCCGCATACGTCACATTGGCGTCCGTTATTATGTTGCCCGCTCCGTCCTTTATCTTGACAACGGGATGCTGCACCGCGTCGTTAAATGCGAGACTGCCTCCGCTCGTAAAGGCGT
>CAJTXS010000010.1 GCA_910583735.1 uncultured Christensenella sp.
CGATTGACGGCAATAGCCCGCATAAATGATCATCAATTATGCTAATACATGTACAAATTAAATTATATTAAACGGGACGCTACATAGCGTCCCGATATCTATATAATTAAACAATCCTTATTGATACACTCTGCCAAGAATAACCGAAAGTAACTGCGCAAGCGCAATACGGCTATCAAGCGCAATCGAATTGAGAATTGTACAGCTCGGCGTAGAAGCCGCCCTTAGCAAGCAGTTGCTCGTGATTGCCCTGCTCGACTATATCTCCGTCGCGCAGTACGAGTATGCAGTCCGCGCCCTTAATTGTAGAAAGGCGATGCGCAATTATAAAGGACGTGCGCCCCTGCATGAGCTTATCCATAGCCTGCTGTATCAATACTTCGGTACGCGTATCGACGGAAGATGTCGCCTCGTCCAAAATAAGTATCTTGGGATCGGCAAGCACCGCTCTTGCAATAGTGAGCAACTGCTTTTGTCCCTGCGAGATATTGCCCGCTTCCTCATTGATTACGAAGTCATATCCGCCCGGCAAGGTATTAATGAAGTGGTCCGCGTACGCGCAAGCCGCGGCGCGCCTTATCTCCGCGTCGCTCGCTCCCTGCCTGCCGTAGCCGATATTGTCGCGTATGCTGCCGTTGAAGAGCCAAGTATCTTGCAACACCATGCCTACCTCTCTCCTGAGAGCATCGCGTTTGATTGAAGTGATATCCTTGCCGTCGACGTATATAGCTCCGCCGTTAAGCTCATAAAAGCGCATGAGCAGCTTGACAAGCGTAGTCTTGCCCGCGCCCGTAGGACCTACTATCGCGATGCGTTTACCTTGCTCCACATCGCAGCTGAATCCCTTAATGATTATATTGTCGGGATTGTAGCCGAAGCGCACATTGTCGAATACGACATTGCCCTGCGTCTGCTCCAATTGCTCCTCTCCCGTCTCGACCTCTTCCTTCTCCTCGAGAAAAGCAAAGACACGCTCGGACGCGGCGATAGTGGACTGAATGGTATTGGCTATACCCGATATCTGCGCTATAGGCTGATTGAACTGCTTGACATAGGTTGCGAAAGCCTGCACCTGTCCGACCATGAGGCTGCCTCTGATTACCATATATCCGCCCAGCACGCAGGTGATTACGAAGCTGAGATTGCCCACAAACTTATTGACAGGCATCATAAGTCCCGAATAAAACTGTGACTTCCATGCCGAGTCGTATAGCTTATCGTTCTGCTTGCCAAACTCGCTCTTGCTCTTATCCTCGCCGTTGAACAGTTTGATTACCGTCTGCCCCGCGAATACTTCCTCTATCTGTCCGTTGACGTGACCGAGATATTGCTGCTGTCTTAGATAATATTTCTGCGACTTAAAGACTACGAGCATGACGAGCGCAAGCGATACGGGTATGATAAGCAGCGCCACCAGCGTCATTATCCAGTTAATGCGGAACATCATTACCATAACGCCTATCAGCGTGGTAAAGGCTGTGACGAGCTGCGCCAGCGACTGATTGAGCGACGTGGATATCATATCGACGTCGTTGGTCAGATAACTGAGCACTTCGCCGTGAGTGGTGCCGTCGAAGTACTTGAGCGGCAGTTTATCTATCTTGGCGTATATGTCGCGTCTGAAGCGATAGGAGATATTCTGCGCCACGGTGGAGAGGATAAAGCCCTGCACGTACATGAGCGCGCCCGACACGCACACGAGTATGACCGTCTTAATCAGGATATCGACCACAGCCCTCACATCTACGCCTTGCGCCCCGCCTGTAAGCGACGCGGAATACAGCGCGTCGGAGTACTCTTTGGAGATATCGGCGAACTTGCTCTCCAGTCCCAATACCTCGAAGAAGTCGCCGAGCACAGCGCTGTCGTCGCTCAAAAGAGAGCGCGCTGCCGAGAGCTGCCCTATAGTAATCGACTTAACGTCCAATGAATCCGACCCCGCAGCATCAGCCGCGTCCTTAATACCCGCAAGCTCCTCGGGATAGAGATAGTAATACTGCGCAAGCGTCATATCGGGAGAGCTTGCCGCCGCCTCTGTCATATTATCCGTAACTATTGCTCCGACTCCGTGAGCCGCTTCGTACATCTGCTTGCGCAACACGCCCGTCATGAGCTCGTCGGTAGCCTTGCCCATTATCTCGGGCACAAAAATGGTCGCTATCACTCCGCCTATCGCGAGCACGAAAGCTACGATTATGGCAAGCAGATTGGAGCGCATATACCTAAGCGTCTTGACAAGCGTGCCCTTAAAGTCCTTTGGCTTCTCCCCTACGATGCCTCTGCCTCCCATAGGTCCGCCCATATGTCCCGCTCTGCGCGGCATTCTGTTGTTGCTACCCATTACGCAAGTTCCTCCTCGCTGAGCTGAGACATCGCTATCGCGCGATATACCTCGCAATTATCAAGCAACTCTTCGTGCGAGCCCATGCCTACTATCTTGCCGTCGTCGAGCACGATTATCCTATCTGCGCCCATAATAGTGCCTACGCGCTGCGCGACGATTATGAGCGTCGCGTCCGCCATGCTCTCGCCCAGCGACTTACGCAGCTGCGCGTCCGTCTTAAAGTCGAGCGCGGAAAAAGAGTCGTCGAATATATATATGGGCGCGTTCTTGACAAGAGCTCTTGCAATGGCGAGTCTCTGCTTCTGTCCGCCCGACACGTTGGTTCCGCCCTGCGAAATGGGCTCGGCATATCTATCCGGCTTATCCTCTATAAACTCGCGCGCCTGCGCTATGTCCGCCGCTCTCTCGAGCGCAATATCGTCCGCATCCTCGTCTCCGAGGCGGAGGTTGGAAGCTATTGTACCCGAGAAAAGCGTATTCTTTTGCGGAACAAAGCCTATATTGCGCCTCAAGTCCTCGATATTGTAATCGCGGATATCCACTCCGTCTATCGTAATGCTGCCCTCGCTCACGTCCGCAAGCCTCGGTATGAGATTGATTACCGTGGACTTGCCGCTGCCCGTCGAGCCTATTATCGCAGTCGTCTCGCCCCTATGCGCCTCGAAGGATATATGCTCGATTGCATTCTCGTCGCCGCCGTAGTTAAACGACACGTCGTTAAATGCGATATCGCCTCTGAGCCTAACCCCTGTAGGCGACTCTTTGCCCTCTTTATTGACTATGCTGACGCGGGTACCCAGCACCTCGGACACTCGGCGCATAGATACGGAAGCGCGGGGCAGCAATACGAATACCATGCTTATCATCATGAACGACATGACTATCTGAATTGCATACTGCATAAAAGCCATCATCTCCGCCACCTGCATGTAACTCTCCGCAAAGTACGACGCTACCCATACCGTGGCGATGCTTACGCCGTTCATTACGATTGTTATCATAGGCATGAGCAGAGCCATTACTCTATTGACGAAGAGGTTGGTTGCCGTGAGCTCCTTATTTGCCTTGTCGAAGCGTTGCTCTTCGTAATCCACGGTATTGAACGCGCGTATTACCATCATACCGCTCAAGCCCTCGCGCGCTATACGGTTGACTCCGTCTATCTGCTTCTGCATCTTTATGAACTTGGGCTGAACGGCGATGAGCAGTATTATAATACCCGCGATTACCGCTGCTACTGCCACGGCTATGACAATGCCGAGAGCCGACATTCCGCTGCTAGCCCCAACCGCCTTAATTATTCCGCCTACGCCCATAATCGGAGCGTACAGCACAAGACGCAGGAACATAATCGTAAATATCTGTATCTGCGTAATGTCATTGGTGCTGCGCGTAATCAGAGACGATACGGAGAACTTGTTATATTCCGCAGACGAGAATGAAGTTACCTTATCGAATAAATCGTTGCGTATGTCTCTCGACAGCATGGAGCCGACGCGCGAGGCAAGGAAGCTGACAATTATCGACGACGCGCACGCAGCCAAGGATATGCCCAGCATTATGCCGCCTACGGTAAAGACTTGCTTCATATTGACAGCCATTATACCGTCGGTGATTATCTTAGACATGTACGAAGGCAACTCCAACTCGCACAGCGCCTCGCATACCAAAAAGCCGAATGCAAGCAATATCCATAATGCGTAGCGCAAATAGTAGCGCATGATTACGCCTATGCCGTCATTCTTCCTATCCATAGATGCAGCCTTGTTACTCATATATACCTATCCTTGTCTTAATCATTATCTTGCGAGCGACGCAGTCCATTTTCGGCGCCTGCGCTCATCTTCTCTATCAGAGATATGAAAGTCTTTAGGTCTCGGTCATCGAGATTGCGCACCGCGCTCTCCGTGAAGGCGCGCAGTCGTGCGCTGACCTGCCGAGCTATCTCTACGCCCGTCTTAGTAAGCGCTACGGAATACTTCTTAATAGATATGTCCTTATCTTTAAGCCGCACAAGATAGCCTTTACTCTCGAGGTCGCTGACTACGCGAGAGGTGTTCGACTTGTCGCATACCGCGCTGTCGGACAACTCCTTAAGAGTTAACCCGCCCTCTCCCGCTCTGTATAGAGTAATCATATGCCCGATGTGAAAGGGAGTAAGGTCGCACTGCCTTAAATATTGCTCAGCCTCTTTATGCGCGCTCTTCAGATTGCGCATAATTACCTTGGAAAATGTAAAGAAGTCGCACCTGTCTATAAGGGCGTCTCTGTATGCCTTGTCGCTCATATGAGTAGATTATAATTACATAATATGCCGATGTCAATACGAATTTTGTTGAGTTTGCAACATTTTACAATATTTATATACTATACTTAAGCTAAGTAATAATATAGTAAAATCGTTATTTATAATATTGATTTTTATTTATATAAATATTTAATCGTAAACAGTTAATAGATATTGTTCAAATATGATATTGGTATTATATCTTAAGCGACGTACGCATGCATATGTATCTGTATTTTTCGCTTTTGCAATGCTTTGGAGTATTGACAATCATGTATCGATTGATAAATAGCGCAACGCGCCATTACAAAATACGCGCATATATATCGACGCTATATTTCGCTTGATAATTCCTTTAATATTACGCACTGTGTATTATTTATAGCGAAAGCTCTACTCGCTTACCGCAAGAGGCTTGCAATAATACTAACCGAAATACAATATATAAGCTCATAACTTTATAATCATAATAATGACGGCGAAAGCCGCCTTTCGCTCATAAAAAAAACAGACGCGCCGTATAGCGCGTCTGCGTATTGGTCGATATACAAACGATTAACGCTTGCTGAACTGAGGAGCCTTACGAGCCTTGTGCAAGCCGTACTTCTTACGCTCCTTAGCGCGAGGGTCACGCGTGAGATAGCCTGCAGCCTTGAGCGCGGGCTTATTTGCCTCGTCCGCAACTACGAGCGCACGGGCGATACCGTGACGGATAGCTCCCGCCTGACCGGTGAAACCGCCGCCGCTTACATTGACTATCACATCGAAAGACGATGCGGTGCCGGTAAGCTCCAAGGGCTGCTTGACGATGAGCTTGAGAGTGTCGAGACCGAAGTACTCGTCCAAGCTCCTCTTATTGACGGTGATAGCGCCGTTGCCTTCGGGGAGAAGTCTTACGCGGGCGATAGCTTTCTTCCTGCGGCCTGTGCCGAGATACTGAATCTTCTTCTTAACTTTCTTGGTAGCCATTGTGTCCTCTCCTTATCAGATCTTAAGCTCTTCGGGCTTCTGCGCCTCGTGATTGTGCAAAGCTCCGGCAAATACGCGCAGTCTCTTGAGCTGATGTCTGCCCAAAATGTTCTTGGGCAACATACCCTTAACCGCAAGAGTGACTGCCTTGGCGGGGTCGTTCTGCATAAGGTGCTTGTACTGTATGCTCTTAAGTCCGCCCGCATATCCGGTGTGGTAATAATGATACTTCTGCTCGAGTTTCTTGCCCGTAAGTCTTACTTTATCGCAATTAACGACTATAACGAAATCACCCGTGTCCACATTGGGAGTAAAGGTGGGTTTATTTTTACCTCTGAGAATGTTCGCAACTTTGCTGGCAAGACGTCCAAGCACCAAGTCTGTGGCGTCTATTACATACCATTTACGAACTACTTCTTCGGCTTTAGCCATATATGACTTCATATATATCCTCCGAATTAATTGATTGAGACCGTCCGAGTAGAAGGGCTAATTCCGATCGGCACAGTATCATACGCTTAATTATTTTATACAAACGCAAGTACGATGTCAAGCAAAATTACGACATTTAGACAAGCCGCAATCAGTACTCCACACTAACAAGATACAGCCCGCAACCGCTCACCGTCTTGCCCGCGCGGCGTCTGTCCGCAGCGGCGATTA
Source organism: uncultured Christensenella sp. (assembly GCA_910583735.1). Lineage (GTDB taxonomy): Bacteria > Bacillota > Clostridia > Christensenellales > UBA3700 > Alloclostridium. The sequence continues at coordinate 6,264 of CAJTXS010000010.1, forward strand.
TATTCGGCATGTCGAGATAGGAAAACCTGCCCCTGCCTATATCTATAAGCGTGCCTGCAACAGAGCGCACCATGTTGTGCAAAAAGCCGTTGCCCGTGATATAAAAAGAGATAATATTATTATCTCTTTCCTCTATATGGGCGTCATATACGGCGCGTACGGTATTCTTATCTTTTACGCTGTCCGACAGCGCGAACGAGCGAAAGTCGTGCTCGCCTATAAGATATGCGCAAGCCTTGCGCATCGCGTCGATATCGAGGTCGTATACGCATATGTGACAGTACCTGCGCAGCAGCGGAACGTGTATCTTGGACAGACATATGTCATAGCGATAAGTCTTGCGCACTGCGGAAAATCTCGCGCTGAAGTTGTCGGGCACAGGCTCGCAAGATAGAGCCGCTATACTATCGGGCAACAAACAATTGATACGGTAATGAAAGTCGGCGGGCAATGGCCCGTCGCTGTCGAAATGAATTACCTGCCCCAAAGCGTGCACTCCGGCGTCGGTTCTGCCCGCGGCAACTATCGTAACGGGGCGCTGCAACTTAAGAGATATAGCTTCTTCGACCGCTTGCTGCACGGAAGGGTGCGACCTCTGACGCTGAAAGCCGTTAAAGTCGCCGCCGTCGTATTGCAAAACCATCTTATATCTCATCTACAGCCCCTTGAAAAAGTCCACCGCGTTATTGAAAAGCGAAACAATATATTGATCCGTACCGCCTATAAGATACTTGTCGAGGAATATGAAAGTCACCAGCGCGGCAAATACTACCAAAGCGACCAAATCGCGCGCGGCGAAGGTCATCTTCTTCATCCTCGTGCGCTTAGGAGATGCGTTGTAACAGCGCGCGTCGAGCGCGTCCGCCAGCTCGTCCGCCTTGCGGAACGCGCCTACAAAAAGCGGTATCAGCACGGGCAAAAGCGCCTTGGCGCGCTTGAAAATATTGCCGCTGTCGAAGTCCGCGCCCCTCGACTTCTGCGCCATGGTTATCTTGTCCGTCTCGTCGATAAGTATGGGTATGAATCTGAGCGCTATGCTCATGATTACGGCAAGGTCCCTTACGGGCACCTTGATAAGAGTGAGCGGCTTGAGCAAGCTCTCTATGCCGTCTGTAAGCTCTGTCGCGCCCGTAGTAAAAGTGAGCATAGTCGTGCCCATAATCAACAATATCAGCCTGAACATCAGCTTGAGCGCGGAGTCAATCGCCTCGGGCGAAACCTTGAATATCCACCACTGCCACACAACGCTCGTCTCACCGCCGTAGAAAAACAGATTGAGTATGGATGTGAGAATGAGCAGGATAATTATCCCTTTAATACTCTTGAACATAGCCGACGGCGGCACGTGCGAGAGTCCGCACAGCGCCAGCAAGAATATCAGTATAACCGCATATGCCGTATACGAAGCCACGAAGAACATAGTTACCACATACAGCAGCGTAAATACTATCTTCAGCCGAGGGTCGAGCCTGTGGACGGGAGAGGATACTGGATAATACTGACCGAAAGCTACGTCTCTCACAGCTCCTCATCCTCCTTGTACCACCGCACGGAACGTACATCGCCGCACTTTATGCCGCGCGACCTTGCGGCGTCTATAATCGCCTTTGCCAAGCCGTCCATATTGACTATGTCATCTCCGAGCTCTATGCCTTTGAGTCGGAGCGAGTCGGCTATGGATACGCACGAAGGCAGCTCCAGCCCTATAGCTTCGAGCTCTTGCCCGTGTCTAAAAAGCTCGTCCATGGGCATATCGAAGGCAACTTTGCCCTCGGAAAATACTATAAGTCTGTCGGCATATCGCGTAATCTCGTCCATGTCGTGAGATATCACTATTACAGTGGGCGAGCACTCCCTCTTAAGGCGGCATATCAGAGACATTATCTGTTCCTTGCCGTAAGGGTCGAGACCCGCCGTAGGCTCGTCCAGTATCAATATCTTGGGACGCATGGCTATCACGCCCGCTATCGCGACGCGCCTCTTCTGTCCGCCCGACAGCTCGAAAGGAGCGCGCTCGCCTATCTCGTCGGGATTAAGCCCCACCAGCCTGAGCGCTTCCGCCGCGCGGGAGAGAGCTTCTTCCTTAGACAAGCCGAGATTCTTGGGACCGAAAGCGACGTCTCTGATGACCGTCTCGTCAAAGAGCTGGTACTCGGGATATTGAAACACCATGCCCACGGTGGAGCGAAGTTTCTTATAATCGGGCTTGGGACGCCTTGCTGAGGTAAGACGTATGCCGTCCACCTCTATCTCGCCCGACTGCACCTTGATAAGTCCGTTAAGGTGCTGTATGAAAGTGGACTTGCCGCTGCCGGTATGTCCCATAATGCCTACGAACTGACCGTCCGATATCTCTATATCCACGGAGTCGAGCGCCTTCTTCTCGAAGGGAGTGCCTTTGCTGTAAGCAAAGCTCAATCCTTTGACAACAATCGGCATAAGCTCTCCTCCATATCTTCTCGGGTATAAACCGTCCTGTCTATATCCAAACCCGCATCCGCAAGGGCGCAAGCGAGCCAAGTTACGTAAGGCGGAGATATCTTATATTTTTTAAGTTCCTCGCCGCGTCCGAATACCTGCGACGGCGTGCCGTCTACAGCCACTCTGCCCCCGTCCATGACTATTACCCTGTCGCAATCGAGCGTCTCTTCCATATAATGCGTGATGTGTATTACGGTAATGCCTCGCTCTTTATTGAGACGGCGCACGACGCTCATCACCTCCGCCCTGCCCTTGGGGTCGAGCATGGCTGTGGACTCGTCGAGCACGAGTACCTCGGGACACAGCGCGAGCGCGCCCGCTATGGCTATCCTCTGCTTCTGTCCGCCGCTCATACGAAAAGGCGTGCTCTTGCGGTATTCGCTCATGCCCACGCTTGCAAGCGCGGAGTCCACTCTGCGTATGATCTCCTCGCGCTCTACGCCTAAATTCTCGGGTCCGAAAGCTATGTCGTCCTCCACTACGGAGGCTACCATCTGATTGTCGGGATTTTGGAACACCATGCCCACTCTGCGGCGTATCTCGTAGATACTGTCCTCGTCGCAGGTGTCGAAGCCGAATACTTTAACTCGTCCCGCGCTCGGAATGAGCAAACCGTTGAGAAGGCGCGCAAAAGTAGACTTGCCGCTGCCGTTGTGTCCTACGACGGCTACGAACGAGCCCTGCTCTATCTCCAATGTCACGTCTTTAAGAGCGAACTGACACCCCTCTTCCTCTAAGTCGTAGGCGAAACTCACTCCGTACAGTCCGATAGCAGTAGACATGTTACCTCCGCAATTATCGCGTTATATTATAACACATACCGTGCTCAATTCAAAACGCTTATATGTAATGCTTATATATAATCTTTTATTTACGCGCATTTTGTTAAGACGGAGCAAAAGCATTGACTAAACGCGGCGATGCGTCTATAATATTTAGCGGATAAAAAAAACTACTATATCTATTTCGGAGGAAATTGTATGGCACAGAAAATGACTATTGACGGTAATACCGCCGCCGCTCACGTAGCGTACGCTCTGAGCGAAGTTGCGGCTATTTACCCGATAACGCCCTCTTCGCCTATGGCGGAAAACGCCGACGAATGGGCTACAGCCGACAGAAAGAATATCTTCGGTCAGAAACTCAGAATTGCCGAAATGCAGTCCGAGGCAGGCGCGGCTGGCGCTGTACACGGCTCTCTTGCAGCCGGCGCGCTGACAACCACCTTTACCGCAAGCCAAGGTCTGTTGCTCATGATACCCAATATGTATAAGATCGCCGGCGAGTTGACTCCCTGCGTATTCCACGTGAGCGCAAGAGCTCTTGCATATCACGCTCTCAACATCTTCGGCGACCACAGCGACGTAATGGCTTGCCGCCAGACCGGATTCGCGATGCTGGCGTCCAACTCCGTACAGGAAGTCATGGACCTCGCGCTCGTGTCTCACCTTGCCACTCTTAAGGCGAAAGTGCCCTTCTTGCACTTCTTCGACGGTTTCCGTACTTCGCACGAAGTGAGCAAAATTGAGATGATTGACTACGCGGATATCAAAGATACCGTAACGGCTAAGTACATGCCATACATAAGAGACTTCAAGTCTCGCGCTCTCAACCCCGAGCACCCCGTGCAAAAGGGCACTGCGCAGAACCCCGATATATACTTCCAGAACCGCGAAGCATGCAACTCCTACTACGAGGCAGTGCCCGCTATAGTCGAAGAGGCTATGGAAGACGTTAAGAAGATTACCGGCAGAGAGTACAAGCTCTACCAGTACTACGGCGCCAAGAACGCTACCGATGTCATCGTCATAATGGGCAGCGGCGCAGAAGCGGTCGAAGAGACCGTAGACTACATCAACGCAGCGGGCGGCAAAGTCGGTCTGCTCAAGGTAAGACTGTACCGTCCTTTCTCCGCGACCAAGTTCGTAGAGGCTCTGCCTAAATCGGTAAAGAACATTACCGTGCTCGACAGAGTTAAAGAGTGCGGCAGCCAAGGCGAGCCCCTCTACCTCGACGTTGTGGCGGCTCTTGCGGAGCTGGGCAGAAAAGCGGACGTGCTGTGCGGCAGATACGGTCTGGGCAGCAAAGAGTTCAATCCCAGCATGATTAACGCAATCTACAAGAATATGAAGGCGTCTCATCCCAAGAACCACTTTGCCGTAGGTATCGTGGACGACGTAACGGGTAACTCTCTCGACGTAACCGAGAAGATAGACGCGGCGCCTAAGGGAGCTATCTCCTGCAAATTCTACGGACTGGGCTCCGACGGTACAGTCGGCTCCAATAAGAACTCCATTAAGATAATAGGTAACTATACCGAGAAGTACGCTCAGGCATACTTTGCTTATGACTCCAAGAAGTCGGGCGGCATAACCGTATCGCACTTGCGCTTCGGCGACGCGCCCATCAAGTCGTCTTATCTCATCGACCAAGCCGACTTCGTAGCTTGCCACAATCCTTCGTATGTGACTAAGTACGACATGGTGTCCGACCTCAAGGACGGCGGTATATTCCTGCTCAACTCGCCTTGGAGCGCAGAAGAGATGGACAAGATGCTGCCCGCATCCATGAAGAACGCCATTGCGAAAAAGCGCATCAAGTTCTATAATATTGACGCTATCAAGATAGTGGAAGAGATAGGACTGGGCAACCGCATCTCCACGGCGATGCAGGCGTGCTTCTTCAAGCTGTCGGGCGTAATACCTTACGCAGACGCCGAGAAGTATATGAAAGAGATGGTCGTCAAGTCCTTTAAGAAGAAGGGAGAGAAGGTCGTCAATATGAACTTCGCCGCTATCGACAACGCGGTAGGCGCAATTACGGAAATCAAGTACGACGCAGCCGCATGGGCGACAACTGCCGAGGGAGCTAAGAAGGTAACTTATACCGAAGACCCTTACTTTAAGAATTTCATCTCCCCCGTACTCGACCAAGTAGGCGACAGCCTGCCCGTATCCGCATTCAAGGGACACGAGGACGGCACCGTACCTACAGGTACCACTCAGTACGAAAAGCGCGGCATTGCCGTAACCGTACCTTGCTGGAACAAGGAAGCCTGCTTGCAGTGTAACCAGTGCTCGCTGGTCTGCCCTCACGCGGTAATCCGTCCCATGGTACAAAAGGAATTTGCGGGCGCGCCCGATACCTTCGACGCGGCGGACAGCAAGGGACTTATCAAAGGTTATAAGTTCCGCATGCAGGTCAGCCCTCTCGATTGCACGGGTTGCGGCTCTTGCGCCAACACCTGCCCCGCCAAGGCTAAGGGCGCGTTGGTAATGAAGCCCCTTGCCGAAGCTCTCGCAGCAGGCGAAAAGGAGAACTGGGATTACGCAGTCAAGCTGCCCGCCTCCGACGCGCCTATCGCAAGAGATACTCTTATCGGCAGCCAGCTCAATAAGCCTCTCTTCGAGTTCTCGGGAGCATGTGCGGGTTGCGGCGAGACGCCTTACGTCAAGCTCGTAACTCAGCTCTTCGGCGACAGAATGGTCGTAGCCAACGCTACCGGCTGCTCGTCCATATACGGCGGTTCCGCTCCTACCTGCCCTTACACGACCAACGACAACGGTCACGGTCCCGCATGGGCAAACAGCTTGTTCGAGGATAACGCCGAGTTCGGTTACGGTATCAATCTCGCGTACGCTCAGCGCCGCGTAAAGATAGCCGACAACATGCAGGCAGCCATCGAAGCGGGCGTATCCGACAAGGCTAAGGCTCTGTTCACCGCATGGCTCGACACCTATAAGGACGTAGCTAAGAACACCGTCGCAAGCGAAGCCGTTAAGGCGGAGATAGACGCGCTTGCAGCTAGCGAGAGCGACGCGGCAATCAAGTATCTGCTCGAAGATATCGCAGCCAATAAGGACTGTCTCATAAAGAAGTCCGTATGGATATTCGGCGGTGACGGCTGGGCATACGACATCGGCTACGGCGGTCTCGATCACGTACTCGCCATGGGCGAGGACGTCAACGTACTCGTACTGGATACCGAGGTGTACTCCAATACGGGCGGCCAGGCAAGTAAGTCCTCTCCTACTGGCGCGGTTGCCAAATTCGCAGCAGGCGGAAAGATAACCAAGAAGAAGGACCTTGGCAAGATGGCTATGAGCTACGGCTATGTGTACGTAGCGCAGATAGCTATGGGCGCTAACATGAACCAGACCGTAAAGGCTATCAAGGAAGCGGAAAACTACGACGGACCTTCGCTCGTAATCGCATACGCGCCCTGTATCAACCACGGTATCAATATGAGCGGCAGCATCGCCGAGGAAAAGAAAGCCGTAGACGCAGGCTATTGGCAGCTGTACAGATTCAATCCCGAACTCAAGGAGCAGGGTAAGAATCCTTTCGTACTCGACAGCAAAGAGCCTAAGGGCGGATATCAAGAGTTCCTTATGGGCGAAAACAGATACGCTCAGCTCAGCAAAGCCAAGCCCGAAGTAGCCGCTAAACTCTTCGAGCTCAACGAGCAGCAGGCTAAGGAAAGATACGAGAGCTATAAGAAACTTGCCGAAGAAGGCAACAACTGATTAGCCTATTATTGACAGACTGCGGCGCGGCTCTATGTCGCGCCGTTTTTATTAGCTAAGGATTGATATCATTTAACGCACGATATTCTTATATCCAATAAAAGTTGTTATTGATAATAGTAGCTTTATTGACAACGATGACGAGCATATCGCATATATGCGCTTAATGTAAAAGCAATATAGCGACTGCTTATCCTAATTAAAAAATATTTACAACATGACGAATATATCGCAGTCGGTTCGATTAATATAGCCGTAAGATAAGGCGTTCGATTAAAGGCGCGCTTAAATTCAATCAAACATTCCGCAAAAAAAGACGCGGAATTATCCGCGTCCTAACGATTAAGTTATTAATAGCTTATCTGTTCTGCTCGATATCGGGCAAAGTGGCAAAGCCCTTAGCCAACTCATCGTCCGTAGGTATATAGTCGCTCATCTTACCGTCGTTGTACGCCATGTAAGCCGCCATATCGAAGTATCCCGTACCGGTAAGACCGAACAGTATATTCTTGCTCTCTCCGCTCTCCTTACACTTGAGCGCCTCGTCGATTGCGGCGCGGATTGCGTGAGACGACTCGGGCGCGGGGAAAGTGCCTTCCGTGCGCGCAAACAGCGTTGCCGCTTCGAACACCTTGCTCTGCTCTACCGATCTTGCCTCGATATAACCGTCGTGATACAGCTTGGAGATTACCGGCGACATGCCGTGATATCTCAATCCGCCCGCATGATTGGGCGAAGGCATAAATCCGCTGCCGAGCGTGTACATGCGCGCAAGAGGCGTCATCTTACCCGTATCGCAGAAGTCGTATGCATACTTGCCGCGAGTGAGCGAAGGACACGACGCAGGCTCTATACCTATAAAGCGCACATCGCTCTTACCCTCCAGTCTTTCTGCCATAAACGGTGCGATGAGACCTCCGAAATTGGAGCCGCCGCCGCAACAACCTATAACTATATCGGGCGTCACGCCGTACTTATCCAGCGCGACTTTGCTCTCCAAACCGATTACACTCTGATGCAACAGCACATGGTCGAGCACGCTGCCGAGCACGTACCTGCAATTGGGAGTGGATACTGCCACCTCTACCGCCTCGGATATCGCGCAGCCGAGCGAGCCGCCAGTCTCGGGGAACTCCTTGAGTATCTTGCGTCCCACATCGGTGGTGTCGGACGGCGAAGGTATCACATCGGCGCCGTATGTGCGCATGACTTCCTTGCGGTAAGGCTTCTGTTGAGAAGATACCTTGACCATATAAACTTTAAGGTCCATGCCGTAAAACGCGCACGCCATGGAAAGCGCCGTGCCCCACTGCCCCGCGCCAGTCTCTGTGGTAAGGGAAGTGATGCCCTGCTCCTTAGCGTAATACACCTGCGCTATAGCGGAATTGAGCTTGTGCGAGCCCGAAGTATTGTTGCCCTCGAACTTATAATAGATGTGCGCGGGAGTGCCCAGCGCCTTCTCGAGAAAATAAGCTCTGCACAGCGGCGAAGGTCTGTACATATAGTAGAACTCGCGTATGCTCTTAGGTATCTCGATTAACTTATCGGTGCAGTTAAGTTCCTGCTCGACCACCGCATCGCAGAACACGGGACGCAGATCGTCCGCCGTGCACGGCTTAAGCGTAACGGGATTGAGAAAGGGATCGTGCTGCTCCTTCATATATGCCTTGAGGTTAAGCCATGCCTTGGGCATATCCTTTTCTTCTATATAAATTTTGTAGGGTATTTCGTTCATAGCTTGCCTCCTTGCATTTTTTTATTGTTAATAATACTATTCCTATCGCCGAGCTATGTCAAGCGATTTATCAAAATTGCAAAAAAAAGCAGATACCGAAGTGTATAATCGGTATCTGCCCGATACTTAATCGACTGTCAATTAATCCAAACGCTTGCTGTCGACGTCGGCGCGAACCGTCGCTATAAAGTCGGATACGGACATCTTGCCCTTGTCGCCCTCGCCTCTGCGACGAACGGCTACTACGCCCTCTTCCTCTTCCTTATCGCCGATAATTACCATATACGGCACCTTCTCCATCTGCCAGCTGCGAATCTTGTAACCTAAAGTCTCGTTGCGGCAGTCCGCTTCCGCCCTTATGCCGTGCTCGCCGAGCAGACGAGCTATCTCTCTCGCCTTAGGCGCGTTGCGGTCGGTAAGGCTCGCCACCTTGACCTGCGTGGGAGAGAGCCATACGGGGAAGGCTCCCGCATACTTCTCTATAAGAAGCGCCAGCGTGCGCTCGTAACAGCCTATCGAAGAGCGGTGTATGATGTAGGGACGTCTCTTGTCGCCGTTCTCGTCAATGTAATTCATGTCGAACTTCTCGGCAAGGAACATATCCACCTGAACTGTGATGAGCGTATCCTCTTTACCGTGTACGTTCTTAATCTGTATATCCAGCTTAGGACCGTAGAACGCCGCTTCGCCCATTGCCTCGACGTAGTCTATACCGAGGTGGTCGAGCATACGGCGCATCGTATCCTCTGCCTTATCCCATACGTCGGGCTCGTTGATATACTTATCGGTATTGGCGGGGTCCCAACGCGAGAAACGGTAGGTCACGTCCTTATCCAAGCCGAAACAAGTGAGCATATAGCGCGCAAGGTCGACTACTGAGCGGAATTCGTCTTCGAGCTGCTCGGGCGTAACGATTAGGTGTCCTTCGCTGAGCGTGAACTGCCTTACGCGTATAAGTCCGTGCATCTCGCCGCTCGCCTCGTTGCGGAACAGAGTGGACGTCTCGCCGTATCTTAAGGGTAAATCTCTGTAGCTCTTAAGTCCGTTGTTGTAAATGGTGTATTGGAAAGGACACGTCATCGGACGCAGAGCGAATACCTCGTCGTCCTTTGCCTCGTCGCCTATCACGAACATCCCGTCCCTGTAATGGTCCCAGTGCCCCGAAATCTTATACAGATTGCTCTTAGCCATATAAGGAGTCTTGGTAAGCACATAGCCGCGCCTCTCCTCTTCGTCCTCGACAAAGCGTGTCATTATCTGCATTATCTTGGCGCCCTTGGGCATAAGCAGCGGCAAGCCCTGACCGATATTGTCGTCGGTCATGAATATTCCCAGTTCCCTGCCCAGCTTATTGTGATCGCGCTTCTTAGCCTCTTCCAAAGCGGTAAGGTAATCGGTAAGCTCGCTCTTCTTATCGAAGCACGTGCCGTATATACGCGATAACATCTTGTTCTTCTCGCTGCCGCGCCAATACGCGCCGGTAAGAGATGTGAGCTTAAACGCCTTAATCATGCCCGTAGACGGCAGATGAGGTCCTGCGCACAGGTCTATGAAGTCGCCTTGCTGATAGAAAGATATCTCCGCGTCCTTAGGCAAATCGAGTATGAGCTGCACCTTGTAATCTTCGCCGAAGCTCTTCATGAGCTCGACAGCCTTATTGCGAGGCAAAACAAAGCGAGTAATCGGATAGTTTGCCTTGATGATATTCTTCATCTCCGCCTCTATGCGAGGCATCTCGTCCATGCTGATAGGCGTAGTGAAATCGACATCGTAATAAAAGCCGTTGTCTATCGCGGGACCGATAGCGAGCTTGCAAGTGGGAAATATGCTTTTGAGCGCCTGCGCCAAAACGTGCGCGCAGGTATGCCTGTATATCTTGGCTCCCTCCGCATCCTTAAATGTAAGTATCTCCAAGGCGCAATCCTTATCGAGCTTAGTCCAAAGCTCTACCACCTTGCCGTCGACCTTGGCTCCCAACGCGACTCTCGCAAGTCCCTCGGATATGCGAGCGGCAACTTCTTTAACGGCAATTCCGTCCTCGCACTCGAGAATCGAGCCGTCCTTAAGTGTAATTAACATATCTACCTCCATATATCTTATGCCCGAAAGGGCGCAAGACTATCTCAATCAAATAAAAAAACCGTCCTTATCCGCATAAGGACGGTCTGACTAACCGCGGTTCCACCTTATTTACGACGCAGGGCGCGCCGTCTCTCTTTGTCCCGTAACGCAGGGCGCGAGTCTGATGAGTAAGGGCGGTACCCTGCGCTATCCGAACGTCTCCCTTCCAGCCAAAGGGGAAACTCTCTGTAGATCTTAACTGCGCGGACATGTCCCGTACCGGACCGATGTCGGTCCCGACTTATTCGTGAAACTATTATAATCCCCTTTTACCGAGCTGTCAAGGCTTTTTTACAGAATAAACGCCGTCTCGGCGCGTATTGCCAATTTAACGACTTGAGTTAACGCTCGCCGTCTATGTTATATTTAATCCTTTCCTTGCGCGTAAGTTTGGACAGTACCAATTCATATGACCTATCTATCATGCGATATATCTCCTCGTCTTGGACATCGCCGTCGAGATAAACCGTATTGTTGTAAGGCTGCTGCGCGGGCGGACAGTGATAGCCACGCACCACCCAAGGAGCATACTTAGCTCGCAGCATCTCGCCCTCTTGCGGCGTACACTTAACGCTTATAGCCTCCCTGCCCTTAAGCTCATACAATATGCAAAAGTAATGCGACGCCACCTTGAAAAGCATACTGCCGAAGCCGAACGGCTGATCGGTATACGCGTATCTCTTATCAAGGCAATAATCTAATACGTCTTGCAAATTCATATCCGCTACCTTTTGACAATGACCGCGGCAAAGAAACCTTCGTATAATCCGTCGGGACACACGGTAATGGCGCCGTCTATCTCGGTAGGGAGCAAAGGCACGCCCTCGAATCTATCTTTGGGCACAGGCACCGCTTCCGCGTCGAAGCGCGGCAGCACGGCGGAAAGCACGCCGCAATTCTCGTCCGCCAACACGGAACAGGTGGAATATACCAGTCTCCCGCCGCGCTTGAGCAACGTAAGCGCCTTGGTAAGCAACGCCTTTTGCAATCTAACCGAATTGCGCAGCAGCTTGTCTGAGAAAGCTCCGCTTACGCCTCTGTCCGATATGCGAACGGTGCCGCTGCCGCTGCAAGGAGCGTCGAGCAGTATCTTGTCGAATGAGAACATGTCGCTGAGCTTGGTCGCGTCTGCGTTCATGACATAAGCGCGCACACCCTGCCTTGCGATATTATACTTGAGCCGCTCCGTCCTTATCTTATCCTTCTCGCAAGCGGTGAGCTGCGCCTTGTTGGCAGTAAGCGCTGCTATCTGCGCGCACTTGCCGCCGGGAGCCGCCGTCATGTCGAGCACGCAGTCCCCCTCTCCCGCCTCGAGCAAAAGCGGCGGAATCATGGAAGATAAATTCTGCAAATATATCTTACCGTCCGCGTAAATGTCGAGCGCGCGTATGTCGTCCTCTCTTGCCTTAGGCATAACCAGCGCGTCGCCGTACCACGGTACGCCTATATAGCCGATACCGACCTCGTCCAGTCGACCTTTAATATACTCGACATCGCTCTTAAGGGTATTGACGCGCATGGTAACGCATCGCGGCATAGAAAATCCGCGCGCTATATCCCTCGCCGTAGTCTCGCCGTAACCCGCCGAAAGCAATTGATATAATGAAGAATGAAAAAAGTCCGACATCGCGCTCCGCTTACAGCGCCGCTCTGCAAGAGGCGACGCCGACATTACATTATCTGCAATTATAATATCATACCGAGCCTACGCGCGGCAACAATAGCAATGTAAAAGCAAGCGTAACAGTCGCCCAAATTCCGCTGCGCCAAGACAACGATATCATATTACAGTACATTATCTATAAACTCATAGGTTACATATTTAGAACTGTCGTCCGTTTATAATCTAATCATAGGTATATAATATAGGTATTGAAATGATAGACTTACTGGACTCGGCTGCAATATACGATAAACTCGACTCTTTGAGAAAAGACAAGGGCTGGACTATCTACGAACTGGCTAAGCGCGCGGGCGTTACATCCAACGCAATATATCACTGGAGAGACAGAAAGTCGTCGCCTACGCTGTCAATGCTCGACGCGCTATGCGCAGCAATGGAGATTTCTCCTATTACTTTCCTCATGGACACCGACGAACTGCTTGCCCTAACCTCCGATCAACAAGAGCTGATCAGTCATTGGAATACCCTGTCGGGCGAGCAGCGAAAAGCATTGATAGGCGTTATGAAGTCTATGAACAGAAACTTTGACGCCTGAAATTGGAAATATTTATCGAATTATAATATGATAACTATTGCCTTATTCGACAAGTTATGATATTATAATCTCGGTTACAGTTTCCCCTATATGTAACTAAGGAGTCACAACGCATGTTGGACTCCTATTTCTTTTTGCCGAGGTTTCTATTGTATATTATGACCGGCGCTCCGACACAAATGCGGTTTTTCTTTCCGCTATGACGTATACGACAATACAAAATTGCAAGCGCGCGTAGACATAACCGAAATTGCTCCGCGACTTAATATTATAATTAATTGCAATCCATATATAACAATTAATTGCTCTAATGCTGCAATCGCATATGAGAAAATGTGCTCGCCATACGACCTACAAGGTCCCATTGACGACACATATACGCCTTTACACTCTCTACGCGCCGTACGTACATATTTAATGCCGCGTCGGGATTATCGAAATTATCCGCTATCGCGTCCGCCGCCTGCAAGCCGCTGCTCAACGCGCAAGACACGCCCTCGCCCATAGGATTGAGGAATCCTGCCCGCTCTCCTGCGTTAAGCGCTCGCCCGTTGCCGCAGTCTATATAGTAACCTCTGTCGATATAAGGCATAACCCACTTGTCTATTTTATGTACCTTATCGATACGCAGATTGTATTTGCTCCCCAGATATTCTATGAATTTCGCATAATACGCCTTACATCTATCTGTAGCGCCGTCGCCCGCCTTAACCGCGACGCCCGCAACAATGAAGTCGTCTTTTATATTAAACCACGCGTCGTATCCCGATAGCTCAGGCTGCAAAAAGGCGTAAAAGTATCTATCGTCGCAGTCTATGCTGCCCTCGTTATATATCTGATAGGTGTATACGCAGTCGCAGTTTCCGCCTCTGCGCCTGCCGACTGCTCCGCTACAGTCTATTATATACCGCGCGCTTATGCTCTCCCTTCTCCCTTGCGCGAAAATGTCCGCTCTTACGCCCTCGCCGTCGCATACGTAACCGATTACGCTCATTCGCTCCGCGATGACCGCTCCCGCCTCTCGCGCCATATCCGCAAGCCAAGCATCGAACTTATCGCGCCACACATTACATCCCGTCTGTGTAAAACATAACTCCCTATTATCGCAATCGATAAAGTACATGCCCTTATTAACTGCGGGACGACACATGACAGACGATGGGATATCTCTGCCGTATACCTCGCGTATGAACTGCGCAGCCGACGCGATAATCATGCCCGAGCAAGACTTGTATCGCGGCAGCGTAGCTCGCTCCGCAATCAATACTCTGTATCCGCGCTTAGCAAGCCTATATGCAGCCATACTGCCGGCAGGTCCCGCGCCTATAACTATAGCGTCGTAATCATAGTAATTCAACTGCGAATGCCTCCTTATACGCTTGATTTGCTCGCGTTTTATCTCGTATCGGGACTGAGCGCCCAAACCGATTATATTATAGCTTATATAATTAATAATAGGCAAATGCGTTTAACATCCGCCAATCGCGCATTAAGCGCGCCTATGCTTAATAGAATACTATGAGGCTTAACTGAGATGAATTTCGTATTTTTCCTAATGGTGGCAGTATCCATGATAGTGCTGACAGTCGTATCCCCCGACAGCGCGTTCGGCGTCATGCTATCCGGCGCGCGCAAATCGATAGAGCTCGCTCTGTCGCTCTTTGCAATATACTCGATATGGCTGTCCGTCTTGGAGATAATGGACAAGATAGGGCTCAATAAGCAGCTTAATAAGATGTTCAAGCCCATCAACAAGCGATTGTTTAAGGGAGAGAGCGACAAGTCGCTCGAATATATATCGCTCAACCTGTCCGCCAACCTGCTCGGCATGGGCTCCGCCGCCACTCCGATGGGAATCAAGGCGATAGAGAATATGTCCGACGGCTCGGAAAAAGCGAGCGATAACATGGCGCTGCTCATGGTGATCAACGCAACTTCCATACAGCTTGTACCCGCGACAGTAATCGGTATGCGCCTTGCCGCAGGTTCCGCATCCGCGTCTGACATAATACTGCCGTCGCTGATTGCGACCGCCGTGTCAACCGTGTGCGGCGTAATACTGTCTAAGCTGTGCGCTGCGATATCGAGAAAATTCGGAAGGCGAAATAAGCTAAACAACTCTCCGTTAAGTAAAAGCAGCAATACGCTCGCCATCGCCGCCCAAAAGAAATCCAAGGCAATATCTTGCGGAACTCCGCTATACCCTGCGCGCGGAGGGGACAAGTGAGTAAATACATTCTGCCCGTATTCATCGTAGGCGTAATCATCGTCGGGTTCTTAAAAAAAGTACCCGTCTACGACAGCTTCGTATCGGGCGTAAGACAGTCTATGGACCTGCTGATATCGATATTGCCCTACTTCTGCACAATACTAATAGCGGTGGAATTGTTCTCTCTAAGCGGACTTAATAAATATCTTGAGAAACTGCTTGAACCCGTGTTCACCGCGCTGGGCATACCAAGCCAGTTATGCGAGTTGCTAATAATAAGACCTCTCAGCGGCAACGGCAGCATAGCTCTGCTGCAATCTCTGTATCTCGAGCACGGCGCGGACAGCTACATAGCGCGCTGCGCAAGCGTAATCGTGGGAGCGAGCGAGACCACATTCTACATAGCTACGGTATACTTCTCTACCGTCAAGGCGCATAAACTCCGCTACGCCATACCCGTAAGCCTCATCGCCTCATATATAGGCGCCGTGGTCGCATGCGTGGTGTGCAGATATATTTAATCCTTGATTTCCAAAGACAGCTTATAGACTACATCCTTGGGCACGCCGTTGTCCTTTGCCACCTTCTTGATAGCGTCTTTCATCTCCGCGCCGCATGCAATGGCGGACTGCAACTGTGTTAGCAAGTCGCCGGTCGGCGTTTCCTTATTAGGAGGAGAAACTATCACGACGTACTCCCCTCTCGGCTCGCCCACATCAACAGCCCCCAATTGTCCGCAGATCACCTCTTCGTACAGCTTGGTAATCTCGCGCGCTACACTCACGCCCCTGTCGCCGAAAGCCGCGTACATGTCGTCCAAATCGCGTAACAGGTCATGAGGCGAGCAATAGAATATAAGTGAGGACGGCACGGACTTGAACGCATCGAATATCGCCGTCCTGTCCTTGCGCTTGTCGGGTAAAAATCCTATGAATGTGAACGGTCCCTCGACGCCCGAGAGCGCGACGGCCGACGCGAGCGCGGTAGGTCCCGGCACGCAATTAATTTTAATGCCGCTCTCCCTCGCCTTCCTGACCAAGACGGCGCCGGGGTCGGACACGCACGGCATGCCCGCATCGCTGATAAGGGCTATGTCCTCTCCGCCGTCCATTAGCGATATAAGATATTCGCTGCCCGACTGCTCGTTATGTTTATGATAGCTGATAAGTCTCTTAGATATGCCGAGTTTATCGAGAAGTACGCGCGAGCGGCGCGTGTCCTCGCAAGCCACCGCGCCCACATCGGAGAGTACGCTCACGGCCCTTGCGGAAATATCGCCCATATTGCCTATAGGCGTACCGACTATAAATAACGAACCGCGCTTATTCTTTTCCATACAACTTCTCCGCCTGCTCCGTCATGTTGCCGCACTCGTCATATACTATAAGCGACGACAATTTAAGCCCCGCTTTGCCGCCTTTGACACAACATATGACGAAGGTATCGGCGTCTTTATTTGCCTTCGGATATATTAGAGTAATGCTCTTGGGCTCCAGCCCCGCCGCGCTCGCCGAAGATATAACCTCTGCCATGCGCTCCGTCTTGTGTATCATATACAGCTTGCCCTTAGGCTTAAGCACCGCAGCCGCGCCGGCTATTATGCCGCCGAGGTCGCACGTGCTCTCGTGTCGAGATATCGCCACCTCCGGCGCAAGTCTCACGCTTCCGCTTCCGCTGCGGAAATAAGGCGGATTACATATCACGCTGTCGAAACGACACTTACCCAATACTTTGGGCGCGTCGGCTATATCGATACATTTTACTTCGATGTCGTCGCTAAGACCGTTGAGCGCGGCATTGCGGCTCGTGAGCTCTGCCATAATCGGCTGTATCTCCACGGCAACGACCTTGCACTCTCTCTTAAAGGCGACCAATACGGAAATTATTCCGCTGCCGCTGCCGAAATCCGCAACAAGGCTGCCCTTGTCGACTTGCGCCATATTGGCGAGCAAGACGGCGTCGGACGTAAAGCAATATAGGTCGGGACGTTGCAAAAGCCTTAGCCCGCGATACTGCAAGTCGTCAAGTCTCTCTCCCGTACGCAACTCGTAATCCATAGTCTAATGATATCACAATGAAGTCTTATAATCAACGCGATATAATCGCGCAGATATCGTGGGCATCGACCGCGCCCTACTGCTCCGTATCGCCCGCGACGCTCTCTGCTCCGCGTCCTGCCGCGTCTGTCTTAGGCGCGCTCTTGCGCTTGCGTCTGCGTTTCTTCTTGGGCTTAGCCTCGACTTTCTCCTCCTCGGGAGCTTTCTTGACAACGCGCTCGCCGACGGTCATCTTTACCTTTTTGCCGTACGCTACGGGCGGCAGCTTTACTACGTCGTCCAAAGAGAATGCCGCGGCAGCCTTCTTATCCTCGTCGCTGACTATGCCGAGCAGCTCGTTCAATCTATCAAGATTGATAAAGTCCACTCTCGACTTGAGTTTCTTGTCAGCAATGATGGAATTCTCCCTCGTGCACGCCGTCTCGTCCGCCTTGACGAACATATTGCAACGCATCGCATTGCGCGTATACCTGCCGCCGCACTCAAACACGCGCTTGCAAATATAGCCGCATAAGTCCGCGTTATCCCGCTCGAACTTCTTGGATATACACACCCTCTTGCCCTTAAGACATCCGTCCTGATTGGGCGATAGCGTCTTGGTATATTCCTCGAGTTGCCGCTGAAGAAATCTCTTACTGCGCGTAACACTGACGCCGCTCAAAGTCACTTCGAAGTCCTCGATATTGCCTGTAAGCTCGGGATTGTCGTCCAAGAGCTTGTACAAAGTCACATGTCTCTCGGCGCAGAACTTGCGTACGAATTCCATAGTAGCCCACGCGTCGTCATCGCTGCGATGTAGATGCTCCGGCTCTATCTCGTACTCTTCGCATATCTTGGCAAGTCCCACCTGCGGACCGCCGTTTATAAATTTCTTGTATATAAGCTGACTGTCGCCGAAACGGTAATTGATACACGGGAACTTATAGCGCTTGCACTGATACGCCAAGTGCTTGACGTCGTTGAGTATGGAGTGCCCCATGACTATCTGGTCGGGATACTCGAGCATCTCCTTAATCTCTTCGTAAAACTTATCGAACTTGGGCTGACTCTTAAAGTATTCCTCGCTATAGGCGAGCTCTATCTCGGGCTTGCCGTCCTTCCTCCTAAGATAAAAGCGCGAGGCGGGATTCATGACTATATCCTTCTTTTCGACTACGTTAAAATCCGCGTCGGTTATCACATATCCGAAAGAACACATCTTGCCCTCTCCGTTGAAACAGTTGGAGCATTCTACATCGTAAAACAAATATCGCATAAACATCTATATTATAGCACTTGACCGTCCGTATTACAATTAATAAAAATGCCATTTGGTATATTATCGCTTGCTTTAACCATTTCGCTATAAATTAACCAACAATAATATTTTTTCAATTAAATAATTACCTGCTCTCATACTCATTGCACGCCGAATAATTGCCCGCGCAAATGCTACGGACAACTCGATATAGGCATAACTTGCAAGTCTGCCGCGCGAGCAAATAAGTCTAATTGCAATCGATATAAATGTTTTATTACGCAAGTCTAAAGTCAATACCACAGTTGAAAGAAAGCATTGCAAATACAAACTCTCGATGTTGTAGCAAAAAGCGGCATTCTTGTTAAATATCCAATACAATATAATTAGAAGCAGTCGCGGTAAAGCGAGCCTTTTATCTAATATCTAATGAGAATAATCAATAATTAAGCCAATGAAGTATAATTTTTTATACTTGGTTCTAAGTTAGTTATCGGTCCGTAATTACTTAATTAATTACTTCAAACTGATATCCGCTTGCAATTTTTTAATTGCACTAAAAAGGGACGCGGATTAACTCCGCGTCCCCTATAATTAAGCCTTGGTAACTTTATAGCCGTCTTTGGTATCGACTACAGTATAGCCCTGCTCGGCTATCTCAGACCTCAGAGCGTCGGCGCCTGCGTAATCCTTGTTCGCCTTAGCTGCCTTGCGTCTTTCGCACAGCTCGACTATCTCGGCGGGGATATCCTCGCGCGGCTCCTCTTCGTCGCAAGCCGCGGTATCGAGAGAAAGACCGAGCACCTTATCGAACTTAAGGGCAAGCTCGTAGATATCCTTGCTCTTATTCTCCTTAATCATCTTCCATAGCACCCCGAGCGCGAGCGGAATATTGAGGTCGTCGTCAATGGCGTCCTCGAAATCCCTCTCATAGGACTTAAGCAAATCTTTATCCGTAGGCTCGTTGCTCGACTTATGCTTAAACAGCAACGAAAGCAACCTTGCATAGGCGGATTTAGCCGCGTCCAATCCCTCGAAAGTAAAATTGAGCTTCTTGCGGTAATGCGTATTTAAGCAGAAGTATCTGAAGTCGAGCGCGCGATAGCCTCTGTCTTCCAAATCGCTTATCCTGTAGGTATTGCCCAAGCTCTTGGACATCTTGCCGTTGTCCACCAGCATAAACTCGCCGTGTACCCAATAATTGACGCTCTGCTTGCCGGTGAGAGCCTCGTTCTGAGCTATTTCGTTCTCGTGATGTACGGGGATATGATCTACTCCGCCCGTATGCACGTCGAAGGGCATGCCCAAATACTTGCGGCTCATGGCGCTGCACTCTATATGCCAGCCGGGGTAACCTCTGCCCCAAGGCGAATCCCACTGCATGATGTGTCCCGGCTCCGCCTTCTTCCACAGCGCGAAATCCGCGGGGTGACGCTTCTGCGAATTGACTTCTACGCGCGCGCCTGCCTGCTGCTCCTCGAGATTGAGGCGGGAAAGCTTGCCGTAGCCTTCGAACTTGGAGATATCGAAATAAATTCCGTCGTCTATCTCATATCCGTAGCCCTTATCTACGAGTTGGGAGACGTAAGATATCATATCTTGGATATGCTCGGTAGCCTTGGCGATGACTTCGGGTCTGCCGATATTGAGCTTGCTTAGGTCCTCGAAGAACACCGACGTATAAAACTGCGCTATCTCAAGCGGAGTCTTCTTTTGCTCGCGCGAAGCCTTAGCCATCTTATCCTCGCCGTCGTCCGCATCGCTCATGAGATGTCCCACGTCCGTGATATTCATGACGCCCTTAATCTTGTAGCCGTCGTAACGTAGCACGCGTCTGAAAATATCCATAAATATATATGTGCGCAGATTGCCTATATGCGCGTAATTGTACACCGTAGGTCCGCAACTGTACATGGACACCTTGCCCTCTCTGATAGGCTTAAAGTCCTCTTTATTCCTTGTAAGCGTGTTGTAAATCTTAAGCATTTAGTCCTCCTTGCTGTCGATTATCTCGTTGTCTGCAATGCAGTAGCTCTTAATACCTATATCATTCTTAGCCTCGAGCGCGTCCAGCCTGTCTCTCATACGCGCGAATTCCTCAAGCACGGGATCGGGCAGCTTGAGCTGGTCCTGCTCGTCCTCCACTCGTATCTGGTTCTGCCTCACTATCCTGCCGGGTACGCCTACTACCGTGCAATGCGGAGGCACATTCTTAAGCACTACGCTGCCCGCGCCTATCTTGCTGTGCGCGCCGATAGTGATAGGTCCCAGCACCTTGGCTCCCGCGGAAATCATTACGCCGTCCTCTATCGTAGGGTGACGCTTACCCGTCTCCTTACCCGTTCCGCCGAGCGTAACGCCTTGATATATGAGTACGTTGCTGCCGATGACCGCCGTCTCGCCTATTACCACGCCTACGCCGTGATCTATAAAGACGCCGCCCGCAATCTCCGCGGCGGGATGTATATCCACGCCCGTAAGTCTGCGAGTGCGCGCCGCTATCGCCTTGGCGATGAACTTCATATTATGCTTATAAAACCAGTGCGCGCGCCTATGTCTGTACAGCGCCCTGAACCCGCCGTAAGTAAAGAATATCTCCAGCTTACTGCGAGCTGCGGGGTCTTTATCCATCGCCGCCTGCAAATCCTGTCTTATTTTACCCATTATTCACCTCGAAATAAATAAGGAGCATGCGCTCAAAGACGCTTGCTCCCTTACGTGGTTCCACTTTGATTGAGCGCGGTCTGCGCCCCTCTTTATCGGCGGATAACGGCGCCTGCCGTGCGGCATTTCCTCCGCAAGCAATCCGACCGCACTTCGTACGTTAAGCGTTAAGGAGGCTTACAGCCGACGACCTCCTCTCTCTGATACGACCGACGCGTACTACTCTTGACGGATTATCGCAATATTTAGGTAACTGTATTATATCCACATTATATTCGCATGTCAAGTAGAACGGCACTTATTGACCTCGTTAAGGCGATAAATACCGCATAACTTATGCGCGGATTCGCTTAAGGTATTTCTTCTTTGCGAGCGTATACGCTTCGTCAATAAGCGGCTTAAGCCTGTCAAAAGTATTCTCTGAGGGATTGAGAACGCATATCCAACTCATCCATGCGTATACCGGATGAGGCATGATTACATCGATTGCGGCAAAGTCAAACGGCATATCTACCACCTCGCCCTTAGCGGGACGCGCGGGTTTGACGGAAAACATATCGATAAATGTCTCTTGTCTTATGCCGATGTTAACTCGATATACGCCCTGCCTATATAGCTCAGAACTCTTGTCGCAAGCGCCGTCGTTATCCTTAACAGTCAATACGTATACTCCGCGCTCGAGCGTACCCTCGGGATTGAAAAAAATACATCTCTCGCCGTAGCACTCTCTAAGCGATACGCCTTGTAAATTATTCAAGCAATATTGCAATATGGTGTCGCTTTGCAAAAGAAGTCACTCTCCTTACCGAAGGCTCATTTATCGACATCCTCGCAGCGCTCTCCGCCTTTACCCAACTCAAAATCGGCTTTATTTTCCGAGTTCGCGCTGTCTTGAACGCCGTCCGCGCCGTTATCGCTTTCGGTATCGGCAGCAGAGCTATCGCATACATTGGCATGACCGCACCCGCGACAGGACGAACATCCCTTACAGCATGAGCAACCGCCCTTGCCCTTAATCTTGCGATAAATACTCACGATAGCTACCGCGGCTACGAATACGACGGCTATTACTATAACCGATATCTCCACTGTCGACATTAAGCCTTCTCCTTGTTACGGCGCAGCAGCCGTTTAATTCCCCCGCTCGGGAAATTGAATTTACCCTTATTATGCAATACGATTAACGTTGCCGCGACGGCTACGACAGCAAGGAATATAAAGCACGTCCACCACCAAGAGCCGATAAGGAAAATAATCATGGACACAGTATATGCAGACAGCACCCACCACGCGATTGCGCCCTTAAACAACTTGCCTTTACCCAGCTCGTTACGCGCCGCGCCTACCGCCGCAAAGCAAGGTATAGCAAGCAAATTGAACGCCATGAACGCAACGACTGCAGCATCGCTTATACCCGCAATCTGAAACAGAGTAGCTATAGCCTCTTCCTCGCCCGCGGTTGCCGAGAGGTTGCCTATCGCAGTACCGAGGACGGCGAGAGTCGCCACTACTTCCTCCTTTGCAATCAGTCCGGTAAACGCCGCTACGATGAATACCCATCCGTACTTGCCGATTCCGAATCCGAGAGGATAGAATATCCACGACACTATACTGCCTATATCGTGCAGAATGCTCTGCTCAATATTGCCGGCAAGGTAGGTGTAGCTCCAGTCGAAGTTGGAGAGGAACCATATCACGATGGCGGAAGCTGCGATAATCGTACCCGCTCTGATTATGAACTCCTTCACTTTATCCCATACGTGAATAGTAAGAGAACGCAGCTGAGGCAAGTGATAGTTGGGCAGTTCCATTATAAAAGGCGCCGTCTCGCCCTTAAATGCCGTATGCCTAAGCAGGAGCGAGCCTAATACGGCGCAGACTATGCCGAGCACATACATACCGTAGACAGCAAGGTCATTGCCTCCGAATACCGCCGCCGCTATCGCCGAGTAGATAGGCATCTTAGCCGAGCAGGAGAACCAAGGCGTCATATACACGGTCATAGCGCGTTCCTTATCGTGCTCGAGCGTGCGAGTCGCCATCATTGCGGGCACGCTGCAACCAAAGCCCATCAATAGAGGCATGAACGACTTGCCCGACAGTCCGAACTTGCGGAAAGCCCTATCCATTATGAACGCCGCGCGCGCCATATATCCGCTGTCCTCGAGAATGGATAAGAATACAAACAGCAGCGCTATCTGCGGCAGGAATGACAGTACGCTGAACACTCCCGAGAACAGACCGTCGCATATCAAAGATCTCACCCACGGAGCCGCTGACGACAGCGCATCCGAGACGACGGCGGTAAGCGAATCCGTACACCAGCCCAATGCCGACTGTAAGAACACGCCTAACGAAGGAATGCCGCAATCTTCGAATACCCACCAGTTGATATTGACGCCGTAAAGCGCTTTCATATAGAAGAGATCTTCGGAGAAAGTGAAGTGGAATACAAAGAACATAATGACAAAGAACATCGGTATACCGAGCACCCTGCTTGTCATTACCCTGTCTATCTTATCGCTGACAGTGAGGTTGTCTCTGTACTTATAATTATCGATGTCGGAAGGAATGGGACTGCGAGTAATCTTAGCCTTAAGTACCTTGAGCTTGCCTTTAAGCGTAAGTTTCTCCTTGCACTCGCTCCTGATTATGCACTCGGAAAGGTTATCGGTAATATATCTGTATCTTAAGTCGGCGATACGCGCCTCCCAGTCGGCGCCAAAATCTTGGTCCTCGCTCGCTTTTTTGACAGCCTCGACATCGTCGATAATATCCGCTACATGCTGCGACTCTATTTCGTCGCCCTCTATCAGCTTGATCGCGTGGAAGAGCGGAGACGGTATCTCTCGATCTTGAAATACGGACCTGAATTTATCTACGACTTCGCTAAGTCGAGTATTGCTCAAAACGCTGTTGCCTACTCTCTCCTTACCTACCTGTGCGTAAGCTATCTTCATCAGTTCATGAATGCCTTCGCCGCGCAGCGCGCTGATCGATACTACGGGCATACCCAGCCTCTCCGATAGCTTACCCATATCGATAGAGTCGCCTCTCTTCTTAAGTACGTCCGTCATATTGAGCGCTATTACCACAGGAATATCAGTCTCAAGAAGTTGAAGAGTAAGATATAAATTGCGCTCCAGATTGGTCGCGTCAACAATGTTGATAATTACATCGGGCTTATCTTGCAGCAAATAGTTGCGCGAGACGACTTCCTCGGGCGTGTAAGGCGAAAGCGAATATATTCCCGGTAGATCCACTATCTCCACATGCTCGTCCAGCTTGCGATACTTGCCCGCCCTCTTCTCGACGGTGACGCCCGCCCAATTACCTACATAGGCGGTGCTTCCGGTAAGAGCGTTGAACAACGTGGTCTTACCGCTATTGGGATTGCCTGCCAAAGCGAATTTATGCATTGTCGTCCTCCTTCATAATGACGCAGTCCGCCTCCGCCTTGCGCAAAGTAAGCTCATAACCTCTCAAAGTCACTTCCATAGGGTCGCCGAGCGGCGCAACCTTACGCATGATTATACGAGCGCCGGGCGTCACGCCCATATCCAGCAGCCTGCGCCTTACCGCGCCTACGCCGCTCACTTGCTTAACTACTCCGCTCTCTCCCGAGCGGTATTTACCGAGAATCCTATCCATATACTCCCTTTGACCCCGACCGAAGTATTGCAACTGCGCAATTACCGCGGTCTCGGTATATAAATAAATATTTATATTATACATTGCGCTGCCTACGCAAGTATTTTACATTTCGCTATCTAACCTGTCATAACGGTTAGATTATACTAACCGCAACCCTGCAATTAGAGTTAGACATAGCTAACTCTAATATTATTATATACGGTCATATACTGCGTGTCAATAATATGTAAGTTATTTTATCAATTATCGACATAATTTTCATCGCGTAATGAGATATATGTCTCATTACGCCGACTTAGCGTGAGCGGCAATATTGCCCGACTCAACTCTATCCCGTAACTCAGATTGCCATATCGACATCCGTAATGACCCGCTCATCTCTTTTTTTTTGCCATACCTCATAGGTCGCATCATCGTATACTGTAATCTTGCGCCGCATATCGCTTATGCTCTGCTCCAAGCAGTTTTAGCAACATGTATAGTGCCGCAGATGTAGTTAGCATCAACTAACTACACCGCAGTAAAAAAACGGACCGTCGCCGCCATCTACGGTTAAAATATACGACAATTATAACGCAATGTCAAGCAGTTAGTTGCAACAAACTAATAAAATTTATAAAGCCGATTCAATAAAGAATCGGCTTAACTAATCAGCAAAAATCGAACGGTGTGACTTGATACACGTAATTAAGCCAGTTGCTGAACAGCAACGTAGCGGTAGAACGCCACTTCATATTGACTCTATCGGTATCGCCGTCGATAAAATAATGCAGAGGCGGAGCTATTTCGAGACCCTTGTCCAAATCTCTCAGGTATTCCTTGCGCAGAGTATATCTGTCGTACTCGCTGTGCCCCGTGAAAAAGAACTTCTTATTGTCCTTACTCTTTATTATCGAGATACCGCACTCGTCGCCCGCCGCGAGCACTTTGAGCTCGTCATGCGCGTATACGGCGTCCTCGTCCACAGTAGTATGCCTCGACATGGGTATGTGCATGATGTCGTTCATACCGCGCAACAGCGGCTCGTTGCCGTCCAGCGCGCGCACGCGGTAGACGCCGAACAGCTTCTTGGGCAAGACCGTCTTATCTATGCCGTAGTAGTGATACAGCGCAGCTTGCGCTCCCCAGCAGATAAACAGCGTAGATGTGATATACTTGTCCGCATAATCCATTATGCCCTGCAACTCTCTCCAGTAGGCTACGTCCTCGAAGGGCAGCGTCTCTACGGGCGCGCCCGTGATAATCATGCCGTCGAAATGCCTGTTGCGTATCTCGGCGAAAGTCTTGTAAAACTTACGCATATGCTCGGGCGGAGTGTTCTTACTGACGTACGAATCGGTATTGACGAGAGTAACGTTTACCTGTAGCGGAGAATTGCCGAGCAAACGCATGAGTTGCGTCTCGGTATCTACCTTGGTAGGCATGAGGTTGACTATGGCAATCTCTATAGGTCTTATATCCTGCTCGCTTGCTCTTGCGTGCGACATGACGAAGATATTCTCTTCGGACAATATGTCGTGCGCCGGCAGCGACTTAGGTATTACTATAGGCATTACTTCACCTCCTTATCGCGGCAAGTCGCTTAATTGTAAACGACATGTCGATATATCCATGCATTGCGACTGCGAGCGTAAGGCTCTCCGTCGTTAAGCCTTATGTGTGTTATTGCGTACAATCCTCTATATATTACGCGGCGAGCAATTATTTGCTCTGCTAATTATTACGCTTGCAATTCCTCCGAGCCGCTGCCGATAAGACGGGCGCACGGCGATTGCTTATATGTGACTTAAGCGAAGACTTACGGCGCGCAAAACGCTTGGCAGTGCGATGACATACGAGCCTGTCTGCCGCAACAGATACCGTCCGACAGCTTGTCTTACGGATATCTTGAAAAGTTTGCTTATTTAAGAGCGTTGATTACGTCGGCGACGATATCGTCCGCATCCTCTATACCTACGGACAGCCTGATGAGATTGTCGGGCACGCCGGCAGCTATGAGCTGCTCGTCGCTGAGCTGTCTGTGAGTGGTGGTAGCGGGATGCAGTACGCAGCTGCGCGCATCGGCGATATGGGTAACTATCTTAAAGAGCTTAAGCGACTTCATAAACTTATTGGCAGCCGCTCTGCCGCCCTTGATACCGAATGTAATCATGCCCGAATATCCGCCCTCGAAATACTTATCCGCAAGCTCGTGGGCGGGGTCGTCGACAAGACCGGGATATCTCACCCACTCGACCTTATCGTTATTCTTGAGCGCAAGCGCGAGCGCGAGACCGTTATCGCTGTGTCTCTTCATCCTAAGATGCAGAGTCTCGCAGCCCATATTGGTAAGATAAGCATTGAAAGGACTCATGCAGCAGCCCATATCTCTGAGGCATTGCGCTCTTATCTTGACTACGAACGCAGCGTTGCCGCACGCGCTCTGATATACCATGCCGTGGTAGCTCTCGTCGGGCGTTGTAAACATAGGATAACGGGGATTGCCCGTAAAGTCGAGATGCTTGCCGCATACGATAAGACCGCCTATACTGCTCGCGTGACCGTCGAGATACTTGGTGGAAGAGTGGATTATCACGTCCGCGCCGTGCTCGAAAGGTCTGTGCAATATGGGAGTGGTAAGAGTGTTGTCGACTACCAGCAGTACGCCGTACTTCCTGCATATGGGTACGAGCTTGGCGTAATCGAGTACTTCCATCGCGGGATTGGATACGCTCTCGCCGAAGATTAGCTTGGTGCGGTCGTCGATAAGCGACTCTATCTCATTGATAGAGGCATCGCTGTCTATAAATCTGCAATCTATGCCCAGCTTGCGAAGCGAGACGTTGAAAAGATTGAACGTGCCGCCGTAAATCTTACTGATGGATATGATATTGTCTCCCGCCGAGCATACGTTGGCGACAGCCATCAAGATAGCGGACATGCCTGAGGACGCGGATATCGCGGCGGCGCCGCCTTCGAGAGCGGCGACCTTACGCTCCAGCGCGTCGCAAGTTGGATTGCCGAGTCTGCTGTACATGTAGCCGGGGTCGGTAAGATTGAATATATCCGCAAGCTGCTCGGGCGTATCGTAAACAAACGTAGTGCTTTGGAATAACGGCAATACTCTGGGGTCGCCGCTTTTAGGTTGATAACCTTCTTGCACACATTTTGTTCCTAATTCCATAGTTATATATCTCCTTACGCCGCTTAAACGACGTCTTTATACTTATATCCGCTATCTGCGGTTGTACTGCTTGATTATCCTGTCCATATCGCGCTTAGCGTCTCTGTCCGCGATGTCTCTGCGCTTGTCCCTATTCTCTTTACCCTTGGCAAGACCTATCTCTATCTTTAGCCTGCCGCCCTTAAAGTACGCTTTGGTAGGCACTACGGTGTAGCCTTTGGTCTCCACCTTGCCTCTGAGCTTGTCTATCTCGCATTTATTCAACAAAAGCGTACGCGTGCGCCGCGCCTCTGTATTGAAGTAGCTGCCCTTCTCGTAAGGAGCGATATGGCAGTTGACAAGCAGAGCCTGTCCGCCCTTAAAGATGACGAAACTATCCCTTAGGCTGATATGATTGCCGCGCACCGACTTGACCTCGCTGCCTACCAGCACTATGCCGGCCTCGTAGGTCTCTTCGATAAAATAGTCGTGATACGCCTTCTTATTGCTGTCTATTAGCTTAATGTCGTCCATTAATTCCGCCTAAAAAAAATCCTCCGTACACACGGAGGAAGGTTCAACCGCCGAATGCGTGCTCATCACCAGATAAGATAGATTACGAAATAACCTACCGAGAACAGCAACATGAGAACTCCGCATACCATAGTAGCTACTTTGAGCTTAAATTCTCTCGATCTGCTCTTATTCTTACCTGCGTAAGAGTCGGTCTCGCTGCCTCCGATTGCGCCTATATTATCGTTAGTGCCCTTCTGCAAAAGCACCAGCACGATAGTAACAATACCCATCAAAGCCATGAGTATCATCAAAATAGGCTGTAATACCTGAACTACGTAAAAATACGCGCCGCGGTCTACACTTAAAAGAAAATCGAGCAACTTATCCGCCTCCGTATATGATTGCTAAATAATAATATCACACTTGAGTTGCTTTATCAAGCGATTTTTACAATTTTTACAGTTTGGCCCTAAGATTGCCGAGCATAACTATATGTATCTCTTCGTCTCTTATTATAGCGTGAATAAGCGCGATAAGAGAATCGTTGGAAAGCCTCGTACACGCCTTGTAATATGCCGCTATTGCGTACTCCTCCGACCTTATAGCTTCGTCTATCATGCCGCGCATATTGCGGTTGTAGCACAAATTTCTCCCGCTCCACCAACCGAGATAATCGCCTATTACGGGATTGCCGCCGCACTTGACTATCGCCTCTCCCAGCAATGCGTGATGCTTCATCTCCTGCACCGCTATAGTGTGCATGGTATGGGCAATCTGCTCGTCGCTTGCCACATAGCAGTCGTATATGTATTGCATTACGGCGGTAGTCTCGCTGTCCCTGCCTGAATACAGTGGCGCAAGTATGCGCGCGTCCGCAAGAGTCAACTCGCCGCTTATCTCGGGATATCCGTTATTATTGTCCATTATTAACCTCCGTATAATCGATACTGTATCATTGTATGCCGCCCGCCCCTACTCCGTAACCGTCGAAACTTCGTCGGACACGCAAGAGAGCACTGCGTCCGCCATATGCACGGCAAGCTCTCTGCGATATCCGTCGCTCTTGAGCAGATTTAGGTCCTCCGCGTTGGATATAAAGCCGCACTCGACAATTATCGACGGCACCTTATCCGCGCACTTTGTAATGTAATAATCTCCTCCCAGCGCGGAGAACTGTCTCTTGCAATACTTATCGTTGATATAAGTATTGAGCACAGACTGCATAGTGAGCGCAAAGCCCTTGCCATAGCCCGTGTCGTCATAAAAGACCTGTATTCCGCGCCTGCTGCTCTGCGAATATTTATTGACATGCACGCTGATTACCGCAGAGGGATTAGCCTGCTTGATTATATCCGCACGAGCTTTCATATCGCTGCGCTTGTCGTCGCCGAGCGCCTTGTCGCAATTTCTGGTAAGCACGACCTCTATCCCGCGACGCTCCAGCTCGCTCCTGAGCGCAAAGACGATTGACAGATTGATGTCTGCCTCCTTATGTCCTTCGTGCGAGACTACGCCTCCGTCCCAACCTCCGTGACCCGCATCCAACACTATAGTTGCGAACGGCTTGGGATGTGTCACCGCTGCCGCTATGCCGTAAGCTCCGACGCTAAGCGACACAATCGCAACAACGGCTACCGCAAGTACAATTATCTTCTTCCATCTCAAAACTATCATAGAGCGTAAAT
Organism: uncultured Christensenella sp.; assembly: GCA_910583735.1. Lineage (GTDB taxonomy): Bacteria > Bacillota > Clostridia > Christensenellales > UBA3700 > Alloclostridium. The sequence goes on from CAJTXS010000010.1 coordinate 36,510, forward strand.
TCCCTTTTTTAGGTTAGAAAAGTCGAAAATGGGGCAGTTATCCACATAGTTGTCCACATAAACATATATTTGTGTGGATAACTTACGCCCGCTATTCTTTATACGATATGACGGTTCAGTCTCGATTATTAAATATTTTTACTGCCAGAACGGTGGTGTCGTCCCCCGCTCCGTTCTTAATTGCGGAAGCGAGCAATCCGTCGCTTAGACGTTGGGGATTGCCGCCTGCTACAGAGCGAATTATGTACTCCGCGCCTTGCGGAGTGAGGGCGTCGATTACCCCGTCGCTGACCATGACTACGATGTCGCCGTCCCTTAGTTTGACCTTCTTGACATAAGGCTTGACCTCGTCGAGTATGCCGATGGGCAACGCGCTGCCGCTGACTACCTCTATGCCGTTGCTGTGGATTATATAGCTCTCCACTCCGCCCAGCTTGACGAATTGAGCGCTGCCGTCGGTAAGGTCGATTATGCATATATCCAGAGCGCAGAACTTCTCCGAACCTCTCGCCGACAGATATCTGTTGATAAGAGCAAGCACCGCATTGTCGTCGAATCCCGCCTTATAGAATCCCTCTACGCTCCTCAATGTGAGCAAGCTCTCCTTCTCCGCCGCCCTGCCGCTGCCCATGCCGTCGCACAGAATACAAGACACCCTGTCGCGCATGAGACGAGCGAGCGATACGGTATCTCCCGCGGCTTCCTCTCCGCTCTTGACGGCGCTCGCCACTCCGTAAATCACGTCGAAATCGGGCGCTCTGCCCATAAGCACATTGACATATCCGTCCCTTTCGTCCGATAAGTCGGTTATGCACATCTTGCTGCCCGCAAGTCTCGACACCGAGCGCACGAGCGCCTTCTTATCCTCGTCTCCTCTGCGAAGAGACAGGGATATCTGTCTCCCGTCCTCGCGTCCCAATACCGCTACGTTACGGCATGCTATATTGTTATATCCCAGCTCGTCGCCGATAGCCGCCGCCAGGACCTCGTCGCTCGCCCCGCCTCTGCCGAGGTCTGTCGCCAGATCGGCAAGCAGCTTGCCTACGCTCTCCGTCTGCGAAGCAACCGCGGCGCTGCCGCGAGACATATCCGCTCTCCTGAGCGCCGCGCCGTCCGCCTTTCCGACCTCTTCCGCGCAGCACTGCGTCAAGTCGGACAGCCTGTCGCACTTGGAGACTACGAACAGGGGCAAGTCGTCCTGCACGGGGACGCAGCCCGAGAGCGCGCGTCTGACCATAGACAGGAAGATATGATTGTCTCTCTCGCATAAGTTGACGCAAGACTCTCTCTTGTCGCACCCCTTGCATACCTTTCGCTCCAAATCTTCGCAAATCGCCTTCTCGTACTCCGTGTCTGCGGAGATTTCCTTACCGAAGGCGCGCGACATATCGAGGAATATATTGGACATACCGTTGATTTTATTAAAGATAATATCGCGCTCTCTTGTTAAAGCGTACTTAAGAGCGCTGTCCGTATCCGGAGACAGTGTAGACTTAATGCGTCTTGCAGTCGACTTTGTGAGCAATACGACGCCCGTAAGTCCTATTGCAAATAACAGCATATTGCGCCACCCGAATGATGGAAAACACTTAAATATATATCCGCACAGTACGAATACTCCCATCTCCGACAGCGCCGACAGCCACTTGTTAAGCGAAGAAAAACATACCGCAGCCGCCCAAATAAGCAATACGGCGCCCACCGACTCCAGAGAGCGGAACTGTATCGCAGCGCCTAAAGCGTATGCCACGCTCGCGCCTATACCCGCCAATCTGCGCATGTACAGCGCGGATATAAGCACGATTGCGCCGAGGAATATGTAGTAAGGCATAAACTGCCACAGCGATATAGTGCTCAGTCCCAAAGATACTGCCGCAATGATTGCAAATATGCCCGCCTTCTCGTCGTAAGAAAATTTACCCGAGCGCATCCTTACAGTACAGGCGTAACATGCATAGCAACACAGTACGCAGAATATGGCGCTCTGCGCCACGGAAGCTATCGCCACCACTATCCTGCCGTTAAATACAATCTGTAATATACACTCGGGCAACTGCGCCGCGGCGCAGTACACAGTGACAAACGGTATGCGCATGGGCACAGCCAGCTTATGATGAACGAGCTTGGCTATACCGAATACCGCAATAAGAGTAAGAGAAGAAATCAGCCCGAGATAATTCATATTGGCGAGCAGATAGGCGATGACGTAACTTAGGGATATTATGTAATAATTTTTCCTGCAATATATGAGAGCCGAGAAAAGCCCCGCGGAAAGAGGAATTATATATTTGATTATTCTCGCGCGCGCAAGCAAATAAAATGCGAAGCCCAATAGCACCGTAGATGCTATACGTCTGAATATAACGCCGAAATCCCTCATACAAGAGATATTAGCATACGGCGCGTGCGCTCGGACGTCGTATCGTGTCGCTAAATGAGAGTAATGTGCGAATTTATTTACTTGGACTTAAATCTGAGTTTATTATGCAACTTGAGCAGCAACTCGTCCATCTTACCGCCGAGCTTGCCCTCTACGCCCATGTGTATGAGTTTGGTTATCGCGTAAGCCGCGCCGCCTATTGCTACCGCGGCGAGTATCCAGCCCACTTCCGCGCCGCCTCTGATAGGCAGACAGTCGAGGAATGTGCCCTTAAAGAGGTAATGATCCATATAGATGCCCGCAATGCCTACTCCTATCATGACAAGCGTCACCGCAGAGCGATACAAGCTGGGCGGCATCGAGATAATGACAAGACATATATATCCCATCGATGTCATTGCAATAGTAGCAAGCGACACGGCATAGTGATATTGCTCCGCCGCGTCTACGCCGGTAAAGGCAGTGTGCGCAGTGATTATTAATATAAATCCCGTTGCCGCAAGCAGCGATGCAGCCGCCGGCACGGCATTGCCGAGGACGTTGCGCATAAAGTTGCCCTTAATACGCCTCTGCGTACCCGGTTGAATGGCAAAAGCTATCGACGGCACGCCTATTACGAAGAACTCTATCAATAGCCAATTCTTGGTAGTAAACGGCATCCTTATATCGGGACGAATAAAGCCGATAATAGCATAAATCAATGTGAGCGCCATGATAAATATATTCTTCATAATATACATCGACGCTACCTTCTCGATATTGCCTATGACGCTCCTGCCCTCGTTGACTATACGGGGCAGCTCCGTAAAATTATTGCCCGTGAGCACTATGCGCGATATATTGCGCGCCACTTCGTTGGCAGAGCCGAAAGAAATGGAGCAATCCGCCTCTTTAAGCGCCTTGACGTCATTGACGCCGTCGCCTATCATGCCGACTATCTTACCGCGCTTTTGCAAGGAGCGGACGATATCGTACTTCTGCTCGGGCGATACTCTGCCGAATACCACATTATCCTCTACCGCGGCGTCGAGTTCCTGCTCCGATATATCGCGGCAATTGACGCGCCTGTCGGCGTTATATACGCCCGTCTTAGCGGCTATATTAGATACCGTATCGGCATTGTCTCCGGAAATTATCTTGATATCGACGTCGTTGTTGTGGAACCAATCCAGCGTCTCCTTGACGTCCGTACGCAACGTGTCCTCCAGCGCGAAGATACAAAGCGGCTCGCTGCGCTCGATTGCGAATTCCTCTATAGTTCCCTTATAGCGAGCCAGCATAATAGAGCGCCTGCCCCTAGCGGAGCACTCGCTCAATATGGTTTCTTCCCTCTCTCCGCATACCGCTATATAGTCGGGCGCGCCGAGCAGATAGCTATATCCGTCGGCAAGCGTGACCGCGCTGAACTTGCGGGCGGACGAGAAAGACCTTACGTCCGTGTACTCGAGCGTCTCTCCCTCACCGAACTTCCTATCGAGCGCAAGCGCAGTGGACTTCTTGTCCTTGGTAGCTATAGAGAATGTGCGGATGACTTTGCCCGCTTCCTCTTCGGAGATGCCGAATAAATCGAGTTGCGCCACTTCCAGATTGCCGTCTGTAATAGTACCGGTCTTATCGAGCAGAAGAGTGTCTACCCTTGCAAGCATCTCTATACTGTACAAGTCCTGCGGCAGAGCGTTATGTCTCGACAGCTTAAGCACCGACACTGCAAGCGCTGTGGAGGTGATTAAGAACATGCCTACGGGTATCATACCCAGTACGCTTGAAGACACGGTAATAATAGTCTCGCGCCAGCTGCTCCAAGAGCCGCTGCCCGCCGCAAGTCTGTCCGACACCGTGAGCAGCACGGCAAGTACGGCAAGCGCGATGGTAATTACCTTAATAAAGTTGTCTATGGATACGAAAATGCGAGACTTGGGACGCTCTACCTTGCGCGCCACTCTCGCCACGCTCTCGATATAGCAATCCTTGCCCACTCTGTCGGCGCGTACGACGGCTTCGCCCTCCAGCACTATGCTGCCAGCCATGATGTAATCGCCCTTCTCCTTACGCACCGCTGCGGACTCTCCCGTAAGAATGGACTCGTCCACCTCTACGTATCCGTCCTCGACTGAGCTGTCTACGGGCGTCTGCGCGCCCGCCTCGACTATATATATATCGTCGAGCACGAGTTGCTTTGTGGATATGGCAGACGATACGCCGTCTCTGATTACTTTGCAGGTAGACTCTACGGTAAGAGATAATTTCTCTACCGACTTCTTCGCCTTAATCTCCTGGGCGATACCTATAGCCATGCTGATGATAATTATCGAAGACGACACGGCATAATCCGCCGCGCCGATACAGCATAGCAACACCATAAGCGTAAGCGTAACTATGTTGCAGAAACTGAAAACGTTCTCGAATACTATTCTGCCGTAAGACTTGGACCTGTTGATGGGCTTGATGTTGACGAGATTATCCTCTATCCTCTCCGCCACCTGCTTGTCGGTAAGACCTGTAGCTATATCGGGCGAATATCTTTCCGCCGTCTTGATTTTATGACTTTCCTTACGCTTTTTTTCACGCGCTCGCCTAAGTCTGAAGTCTGCAAGTCTGCCCATTATCACGTTGACCGCTTAAGACGCGGTGCGCTCCTTATGTAAAGCGGCATATATCCGCTCTTCTGTCTGTACATTTATTTTACATAATACGCATCGATATGTCAATCAAGCGCGATTTATTATATGCCGCGCCATTGGCTTTATATGTCAAATATTCACTCTTAATCTCAAATGCCGCGCGTTACACGTCATACACGCACGTATAAGGCTGCCTGTTGCAAGCGGTCAAGCGCGTACTCAACCGTGCGTATGTAGTAGCCGTCTGCTTTGATAACGTTAAATTATTGCGCTTAACTTGGATATCGCCGTATACGCTCGAAAATTAAATAATGTAATCAATTGGATATAAATCAAAGAAAACGCGGACGTCAATTATCATTCGGCTTAAGCCGCTCGCGAGAAAACTCACACCCGCAATAATTCTGCCTATACAGTCCGTACAGCGAGCTGAGCTGCAACGAGTGCTTATAACCGTCCTTTTTCTTAAAGTCGGAAGGGAGAAAATCCACGCCTGAAGACGGCGCCAACCCCTTGCCTATGGCGTTAATGACGGCGCTGTTCTTATGCGGACTGACCGTCAATGTGGTGGCAAAGCAATCGTAACCTCTCTCCCTTGCAAGCTCGGCGGTCTTTGCAAGTCTCAGCTCGAAGCACTTGGCGCATCGCTCTCCGCCCTCGGGGCAGTTCTCGTACCCCTTAACCGCATCGTAAAAACTCTCGACGTCATAGTCTCCGTCTATAAAGTCCACACCCGGGAATGCGCTGTCAAGCAGCCTTATCTGCTCCTGCTTACGCCTCATATACTCGCTTTGCGGATAGATATTGGGATTGTAATAGAATACCGTTACGTCCGCATGCGGCGCGAGCACGGATATGCAATGACTGCTGCACGGAGCGCAACAACTGTGCAACAGCACCTTGAGACGCTTGCCTCTGCCGAGTATCTCTTCCATCTCGGCGTTGAAGTCGGCTTTCAATACGCGCGCTCCAATATCTCGAGCAGATATGACATATCCAAGCCTTTGCCCGCCGCGCTGCCTATCGCATAGGAGACAACTTCGGTAAAGTCGCCTTTATCTATGCCGTAATCTCTCAGCTTGAGTTGCATGCCTGTCGTCTCGTATATATCGTTATAGAGTTTATCGATAAAGGCAATCGACTTCTTAGCTCTGCCCAAAGGCACGCACATGCTGTACTCTTCCTCGCCCGCGAGATAGAGAAGCACGGACGCCAGCTTATCCTCGTCGCACGTCATGGCATACGAAGGCATAAGCGCAACGAGCATATCCTCTCTTTCCATACCCTTATACTGCGCCAGCGAAAAGACGAGCTCGTCGCATACGCTGCGCCCTACGGAAGATAAGGCAATGCCCGCAATGACCACGTCGCTCATAAGTCGCGTGCGGTAGCGTCTGGAACCGTTGCGGTTGATAATGGTATTGAGATTGCCCGTAATATCCCTTATCGCAGCGCCTGCGTACATCTTGACTACGGTATTGTCGCCGCTGTTAAGATATGCGCACACGCCCATTGCCAAAGCGTAAAGACCGAATTTAGCCATTGCGACGGGCGGAATGATATCTGTCATTCTGTAATCTATTATCACTGCGTTGACCGACGCGGCTGCGGTATCGAAAGAGTACACAGTATTGGAAATCTCGTCGAATATCTCCGCTCTGCAAGTAGCCTCTTCTCCGCATGCCGAAATGACGGGCACGACGAACAGCGGCATATTCTTGTCATAATCTCCCGACAGATCCACGCCGCGGAAAGATGATACCTTGCCGATATTTTCCTTGACCATTATCCTTGCGATCTTAGCTGCGGTGAGCACATTGCGTCTGCCGAGGGCGACTATGCAGTCGCATTCTTTGAGCGTGCAGAGATTAAACAGTTTCTCACACGTCTCCGTATCGGCGTCCGGCTTGACGGAATCGAAGACAGAACTGAATACTATATCCTCGTTGTCGAATGCGCGAAGAAATGTCTTGAGATATCCCAGTCTCTTGCATATCTCGTCGGTAACGAGCAATGGACGCTTGCATCCGCAATACCTTATCTCGTATGCGATATTCTCCAGCGCGCTCTCGCCGACCATGAGCTTAGTATCGTTAATAAATGTATAATCCATATATTACCGCCTATCAATACGACTTATCGAGTATGTCGGCTATATCCGCCTTGCTTATATTGCGAGCGCAACTGAGTATCGCGCCGTTGACCTCCGCAGAGTCGATTATATCGGGGAAAGCGGACGCGTCTACGCCTATCTCGCCGAGCTTAAGCGCTATGCCGCACTTAGCTGCGATATCGCATATGAGCGAATCTATGCGATTGCAGCACTCGTCGGCTCTGTCCTTGTCGTCTGTAGACAGGTACGCTTCTCCACCAGCCGCATAGTACAGCAAACGGGAAAACTTATCTCCGAGGCGCTCCGCCTCCAGTCTCAGGCAATTTGCGAGCACGCACGCCGTGGCTTCCGACTGTCTCACTTGAGAATGAGACGCGATAGACGACGCTATCGCCGCGGCAAAGCCCACCATGCTGTTGGACACGGCTATACCCGTCATTACGGCTGCTTCTCCCACCCTTCCGATAGCGTCTTCGTCGCCGTCCAACGCCTCTATCGCTCTGTCTGCGATTATCTTGACCGACTCGAAAGCGAACTCGTCGCTGAGAATACCGCTCTGCATTCCGATATACGCGCTGATTGCGCACGAGAGTATGCCTATACAGCTAAGCCCCATCTCCTTAGTCGCTACGTCCTTCATCGCCGAGGGGTCTATGACGCAGCAATCGGGCGTCGCCTCGTCGGATACGAGCTGTATTATACGCCTGCCCGACGAATATACCGCTATCTTGGTAGCGTCTACGCCCACGTCGAGCACGGACGGTACGGCAATAAAAGGCACGCTGTATGTCCCGTGGATATAGTCCATGCCTATGAGCGAATCTATATTCCTCACGCCCGTAGAGAGCATCATTCTGAGCAGCTTGGCGGTGTTGGTGATGCCGCTGCCTCCGCTGACGACTATACAGTCGCATTGATTGAGACTGTATATATCATACAGCTCGTTGATCAATACATTGTCGGCGAAGTCGGTAGCTCCCGTATATGCCGCCTTGATCTTAATACCGTCGCACTTGTCAAAAGCCGACTTAATAGCCCCGAGGGCTCCGCCTGCCGCATCGCATATCAGCAGCACGCTGCGCGCTCCTCTCCTCGACAGCTCGTGAGGAAGAGAATCTATACTGCCGGCTCCGCATATGACTTTAACTTTATTGACAAATTCTCCGTATCTCATTTTCCGTCCCCGACTATCATCTCGTTGATTATCTTAGCCCTCGGCACATTGCCCGGCTCGCCGTACATCTTGCGAGCATTGGGGTCTGTGAGCACATAGGCAAGAGTAATACGGATAATATTATTAATCATCATTACCTTGGATATATCGCCGAGGATTACGATACGCTTCTCCGCGTATGCCTGCTTGACCGACTTCCTGCCTCTCAGTACAGGCATTGCGCCCGCTAAATTCTTAAAGCATATATCGAGGTCGGCATGGACGAGCAACTCGTCCTCTCTGAGCAGCTGCGTCGCGCCGTCCTTGACCCTGATGACTATACCCGTAACATCGGGCAATATGCGTATACGAATTGTACAATCTCCCATTGCGGCGCAATACTTCGCCGCGTTGTCGTCATACATACAACACGCTTTTATTCCCCTGTATACCCACAATAGCCTGCGCTTTGCGAAATAATTGGCAAAACGACGTTTGCGGGGACTGTGCTCCATACTCCACCTCGTAAAATCTCGTAATTTCAGTATATCACAGCTACAGGGTCAAGTAAATATATGCGCCGCAATTAACCGCCCAATTACATTATTTTTACCGTAGCAACATATATCGGGCTCTGCAATTAATTGTATCTGTAGCAATACTATGCGGCAAATATGTCATAAGCGCCGTATACTTGCACGGTTGGCGTAAAGCTAATTACAGTTATTATGAATACAAAAGAGCCGTCGCGGTATTGCGGCGGCTCGACCTTAAATAGGCGTTTAATTAATCGTCTTGCGACGCACTGTTATCCGCGCGTGTATTGTCGCGCTCTGCGGCGCGCCTATCCTTCTCCTTTATTCTTCTGAGTATCGCAGCTACCACCAGTATTATGCAGAAGATGAACGCCGTCATAACAGACATCACTATTATGAGTACGAACATGAGATTGTTGTATCGCGAGAAGTAGCCGTCCAATATCTCCTCGAGCTCTTCTCTGCCTATCAACGAGCCGTCTCCGCCCTCTCCTACGTAGTCGAACTCTTGCGAAGTGCTCACGCTTGCGTCGGGCAGTACGTTGCCGCTCGCGTCTACGAACTCGAAGTTAGCCGCATACTCGGGCTTAAGCGTTGCCTTGACATTATACTTCTTACCCGCAACCATATCGGACTTACTAACTGTGTTGCCGTCCTCGTCGGTATAGGTGTAGTTAAACGCGTCGTTGCTTAAGCAGTCCGCGAGGCTCTCGGGCACTGATATGGTAGGGACCTTGCCGCCGCTCGTCCACTGCGAAGGCAGTTGAGCCTTTGCAATCTTAACGGTGAGCTCAAGGTCGTCCGTAGACGTAGTACCGTCGCCGTTGTCCCAGCAGTAAAGACCGCTTGTAAAGCGTATCTTGATCTTGTACTCGCCTGCGTTAGTTTCGCCGCTCTTGGCGGTACCGTCCGCGTCCTCGTAGACTATCTCCATATACTCGGCGTTAAAGCCAGTCAAACCGAACAGCTCCGCAAGCGTTGCCGCGTCGAAGGCGCGCTCGCTGCCGTTGTAATATACTACCTTGCTGCCGTCGGTAGGCAATGTGGGCTTAGCTACGGGCGTCTGGTCAATGCCGTGCAACGGCATCATGAATCTATAGCTCTTGTTGCCGTCCACTTCCGCATTGACCGCATACTTATCCTTGACATATACTTCGCGGAAATAGTAGCTGCCCGGCTCCATATCGT
>CAJTXS010000011.1 GCA_910583735.1 uncultured Christensenella sp.
TCTCAAACTGTTGGGCAAATAAAGCGCAGTCAATTCGCTAATCGGCAACATCGCGCAAAATAGAAAGAGATAGTAAATAATACGCGTCTAATGCTTGCGGTCGTCAAGGACAGGACGGTAGTGGCTTCCACAGTCGGTGTGCAGAGTAGGGAAAACATTCTCAAACTGTTGGGAAAATAAAGCGCGGCTCAATGCGTTTAGCAGGCAAAATCGAGCAGAATAGATTAGCTATAGCAAGAGACCGCAAATAATGCGCGTTTACAAGTAAGATGCGCCTCTAAACTCTTATACAAAGAGATGAGGTGCATTTTTACTGTAAAACAAGGCGAGTAAATAAAAAGCACTCGCTTAAGTTAAAGTTAGCCTTTAGATATTTGCTATATGCGGGCGCAAGTTAGTAAGGGCGGAAGTAATTTTTTTTGAGCATAACGGGTGATTTCGTTTAATTAAACAGTTAAGTAGATTTGATATTCAATCGATAATAAATTGCTTGTTAATTAAGAGAATTTGCAAGGCAAATAAATAAAGTTAATTGAAAAGATAATGTAAGCTGTAAGCTGCATTTAATAATTATAAAACAGTCCGTACGGTATAAAAACTTGTTGCACAATTAAAAGCTTATTGCCTAATAAAAGGCAAGCAATACTTGTTTGCAGGTCGATAGAATTCGTTTAAGGCATGTAGGGTAGACAGTAATTCCATTAATGGCTAACTCTTCAAGTTAATAAAACAACGTAATTAAAAGCGATGTTCCGAGTAGTGAACATCGCTTTTGATCTTATTGAGTAACCAAACAGTTAAACATTACGGATATATAATCTTACCGCTGCTTTTGATAACGGCATTGCACGGGTAACGACTGTCGCCGATAATCAGCTCCTTAATATCGCCTGCGGCTATCAGACCGGACTTAGGATTCTTAACGCTGAGTATGCTGCCTTTGACGCTTGCGGTGACATCGCTGTACTCGAAAGAAAGGTCGGTGTCTTCCATAGTGCAGTCTATCAGGGTAAGATTGGTGCAATAGCACAGCGGCTGCGTGCCTTTTATGTGGCAGCGGATCAAGGTAAGGTTGTCAGAATACCAGGCAAGATATTCGCCCTCGAGTACGCTGTCTGTTACGGTGACGTTATGCGTGTGCCAAAAGGCGTCCTTGGTCTTGAGAGTGGAGCGGGATATACTCATGTCGCTTATGTACTGAAAGGAGTATTTACCGCTAAAGTCGAGATTGCTTATTTTCAGATTTTTACTTTCGAAGAACGCATATTCTCCCGATAGCTTGCAGTCGCCTATAGCAATATCGGAGCAGCGCCATCCGAATTCGGGAGATACGATGTCGCAATCGTTTAAGCTGATATTGCTACACTCGCGGAAAGCCTTGATTCCGTGGAACTTGCACCCTTTGGCATAAATACCGTCGCTGTACCACAATGCGGCGCGGCAGTTAGATGTAAGCTCGCAGTTGTTTAACTTAAGCCCCTCGGTATGCCACATAGGATATCTCAAATCCATGTAGCAACCGTCCAATTGGATGTCGCGGCATTCTTTAAGAGCGGATTCTCCGTCTTCTTCTCCCGCAAACGCGCAATTACGCACAAGCGTATCGGATATGCCGTAAAGAGCGCGCTCGTAAGGGAATGACTTATTCTCGATTATTGCGCCTTTAAGCGCAGCGGACGAATGATTACAATCTTTCATAGGACTATTATAACACAAATATGCTATTTTGTTAACTAAGCAGGTATTATGAAAAATAATGTCGATTGCAGCCGAAAAAGTGCGCTGTAGAAAATAATCTTTTTGTCGAGATTGAACCGCCGTTAAGTTATAGATTTTCGGCAGGAGTTTGCCTTTATATGATGATTATAAAAAGCATATGTGAGCAAAATTATGTAGTGTTAGCGCAAAATTACAGTTATAGGATGGACAAGGGGATAGCGCTTGTTAATGCTTGTGAATTATGATAAAATAACTATCGAGTGATATTATGTTGATAGATGTTAAACAATTCTCGATAATGCCCGATACGGGCAAGGACATGACAGCCAACTTCCTTAAGCTCTTCGCATATCTAAAAGACATAGACGGCGATAAAGAGGTCAAGTTGGAAAAGGGTAGATACGACCTGTATTGCGACCATGCTATAAGGACGGTTACGTATATATCCAATACTATTGCCGAGCGCGAGAAGGCGGTGCCCGAGCGAGTTGTTCCGCTATATCTCGAGGATATATCCGACTTGGACTTCGACGGCTCGGATTGCGAGATTATTATACACGGCAAGTCGTCCAATATGTTTTTAGAGCGCTGCGAGAGGGTAAAGATAAGGAATCTGATTATTGACAGGGCTCAGCCTGCGGTATCGCAAGTGGAAGTGCTGGAGCGCGCCAAGTCAAGCGCTACGATAAGGATACACGCCGATTGCAAATATATTATCAAGAAAGGCAGGCTGATATTCGTGACAGACAACTCCTCTTACGCGCCTCATAAAGACAAAATCGTGTGGTGGTACGGAGAGAGCGAGTCTGCGTCATCGCCCATAATCAACCGCACGCGAGTTAATCCCTTCGCAAGGGCTAAGGCGGAGGAGATTGCCCCCGGTGTGGTTAAGCTCAAATATCTGTCCGGCAACAGCTGCAAGGCGGGCATGTTCTATCATGTGCATTCGCGCTACAGAGAAGAGGTAGGCATATACGCCAATAGATGCAGAGATATCGAGCTCGTCAATCTGCACGAGCGGTCCAATTACTCGCACGCGTTTATCTTGCAGACATGCCATAACGTAGCGCTCAAGTGCGTGTCCTCCGCCCCCGACGGCAACAGCGGCAGACTTGCCGCGTCGCAGACCGACTGTGTGCATTGCTCGATGTGCTCGGGACATATTCAAGTGACGGACAGCCGATTTGAGGGCGCATTCGACGACGTGTTCAATGCGCACGGCTTTCACTTTAGGATAATCGCAAAAAAGGGACAGGTAATAACGGTTAAGTTTATGCACCCGCAGGCATACGGCTTTATGCCTTTCGACGAGGGAGATATACTTAAGGTAATAGATGCCAAGACGCTTATCGGAGACGCGAAGCTTACGGTAAAATCTATAAAAGTAGTAGATAAGTATCGCTTGCAACTGGAAGTGGACGGCGATATCGACGGCGCAAAAGTCGGCAAATATATCGAGGATATCAGCAAGTGCGCAGACGTGACGTTCAAGGGCAATTACTGCGTGAAGATTTCTACGAGAGGATTGCTCATCACTACGCGCGGCAAGGCGGTAGTAGAGGATAACGTATTCGACAATATGCAGATGAGCGGTATACTTATCTCCGACGACGCCGGGTCCTGGTATGAGAGCGGAGCGGTGAGAGACGTCGCGATAAGGGGTAATAAGTTTTTAAAGTGCGGGGAGCAAGCCATATGCGTAATGCCCGAGAATTTGTTATTTGCGGACTATGTACATAAGGGCATCGCTATAGAAAATAACGAATTCGTTTACGACACAGACAGAGCGATATTCGCTAAAGACAGCTGCGATATCGCAATACGGAATAATACGTTCAAGCCTTTAGGCAGCGGCTCGCAGCCGACCGAATTGAGGAACTGCGGCAACGTAACGCTCGAGAATAATACGGTAGTTAGCTGATTATGAAATGCGCCATAATAGTCAACGCCTATACATATATGGCGAGTAGCGAGTATCAGGCTACTCGGCTTAAGGACGAGCTCGAGCTTAGAGGCGTAAGAGCGGACATATTGCGCAACGACGGCTTTATTGCGTATATCGATAAGAGCGGCGAGATATCCGTAGCAGGCAATTATGACTTTATCGTCTATCTCGATAAGGATAAATATATATCTTCCATGCTCGAGCGCTCCGGGCTCAGACTGTTCAACTCGCACTCGGCGATAAGGCTATGCGACGATAAGGCGGCTACATTTATAGGCTTGGCAGGCAGCGGAATAGCGGTGCCGCGCACATTGACGGGATTGCTCTGTTATGACAGTAGCGCGAAGCTAAACGGCAGAGCGTTGGACAAGGTACAGTCATTACTCGGATATCCCATAATAATCAAAGAATGTTACGGCTCGCTAGGCAAGGGAGTATATAAAGCCGACAGTAGAGAGCAGCTCGAGCAATACGCACTTGAGCTAATGGGGACTCCGCATTTATTCCAGCAATATATATCCGACAGCGAGGGCGTCGACGTGCGCGTGATAGTTGTCGGCGGCAAGGCGGTAGCTGCGATGCGCCGTATGTCGAGCTCCGATTTTCGCTCCAATATAGAGCTGGGAGGCGTGGGCGAGCCTTACGAGCTCAGCGATAAGACCGCCGCAATATGCGAGAGAGCGGCGGCGGTATTGGGACTGGATTACTGCGGAATAGATATGCTGTTTTCACGCGGCGGAGAGGCGGAGATATTGTGCGAAGTCAATTCCAACGCCTTTTTTACCGCGATGGAAAAGGTTACGGGCGTCAACATAGCGGCGGCATATGCCGAGCATATAGTGAGCGAGATGCGGCGATAATGCCGTCAATCGATTATTAAAACTTTAATCGTTTTTTTGTAAGTTTTTAATTGAATATCATTGTCATCGACATGACAGCGGATAAGAACTACCGCTTTTTATAGTTAAAAGTTTTCGGGATTTTTAATTGTAATTTTGGCATATCCTTATTATCGTGCAACATAGCATTAAAATCTTTTTTATCTTCGTTTGCCATTTCTGCCACCTCCTACTTTAAGGATAATCTGTTTGGCATTCCTATGCAATAAGGCTGTTTGAAAAAATTCGTCATACAAACTGGAATTTGTGGTTAGACGATATTCTCACCCAAAATTATATTAGGCATTGTAGTTAAACAGCTGTTCCAACGTTTGTAAAACCTCTCTATACCAAGTTTAGATACTCTTGCATGAGCTTCTTCATTTTCTAACACCCAATACAACACATATGTTACCTTGCCTACATTTCTCGTGAGTCGAACAGGCAATTCCCCCTCTTTAACCGCATTAAAATCTTTTTGTCGATGAGTACGTTTTATATAATGTACATCAATGACCCCATCTTGTTGTAAATAAAATTCGGCAACTTCTTTCATTAGTTCTTCTATTTCATCTAATTTGGTTAATTTCGCTTCATATATGCATATTTCATTAAACATAAAACACCTCCTCAAATTCTAATTAATAATGCGCTGCGGGTCAATCCGCCTTTATATAGCGGATATCGTCTCCGTTGATTGTGAATACTTTGGAATACGACTTATTGGTAAGTCTCGAGTAAGTCCGCTCTCCGTAGCGATCGAGCAGCATTTCCGTATTGAGATTGGAAGTGATAAATGTCGCCTTGCCCTTGAGTATACGCGTATCCAGCACGGAGAATAGCATCTCTATGGTTACTTTATTGAATATATTTTCGCTTCCTAAGTCGTCTATAAACAAGGCGTCGGCATCCAAGATGCCGTCGATGATGTCCGCCTTATTCTCAACAGGCGCGGTGTGATACTTGAGCATGAGATTGTTGAACTCGAATGCTGTGGTGTACGTTACGAAAAAGCCTCTTTCTATCAGTCTATTGGCAACGGCGGCTGCGACGCAGGATTTGCCTGTGCCGGTGGGACCTATCAGGGATATGACTTTGGTATCCGATGTGGGGAATTTATCGCAGTACTTGCGCATGGCGGCATACAGCTTGTTGAGATTGTCCGATTGCGCGCAGCGCAGAGACAGAGACTTGTCGTCATCGAAGGTGAATTTAGGCACTCCCGTAAGATGGCATGCTTTGCGCACTAATTCGTTATAGATACGTACTGAGCACGCGCACGGCTTATTGTCTGCCATACCGCTGTCGTTGCATATATCGCAGCTGTAGCGAGGCGTAAAATCCAATTTAAGAGAGGAGAGCATTGCGTCGTAAGCGCTCTTTGCCTTGTCGTACTGCTCCTGCAACGCGCCGTAATCCCTGCCGAATGCCTTTGCCTTCGCAAGTTCGAAGGTGAGTTGTCTCAGGTGGTCGTCCGCTGCCGCAAACTCCTTATTTTCTCGCGCAAGAGCATAGGCTGAGGCAGCTTTTGCCTCGGCGTCTTTGCGTCTGTTTTGCAAGATATTATTAAGTTGGAGATATATCGCGCGCTTGTTCATAGTTCTATATTATCGAAGTTCTCCGTGTCACCGAGGAAGGCGTCCAGTTCCTGCTTGGTATAATGTCTCTCGTAGCTGCGATCTGGCTGCTTGCCTGATCCTGCGAATATACCGCCTGCCTTCTTGGCTTCGTCCAAGGCGGTTATGCCTGCGCTCTTCCATTTTGAGAGCATATTGCCTACATAGCTCATCGCCTGCGCCTTGCCCGCAGATAAAGACGCGGCATATTCGATTACTTCGTCGTCGAATCCCCAATCCACAGACCATACCGTATACAGGTCTCTGTCGTTGTTGGTGACGCTGCGACTGCTGCCCGTAGCCTTTATTATCAGAGAGAGGGCTTTGTCTCTGTCGGCAAGAGCTGCGAGATGTTCCTTAATCGCGCTCGATGTGAGACAGCCTTCTTTGAGATACTTATTGACTAACGCGTTCATGCCCTCGGGAGATTTTGTGCCCTTGATAAAGCATTGCTCGGCAATCAGTATCAGAGCGTCCTTGTCAAAGCCCTTGCCAAGCCAAGGCGTAACGTACTTTTCAATAAAGTAATCGTAGCTGTCGTAGCGTCCGCCGAGTATGCGCACGATGTCCTTAGCCGTATTAATCAGCTTTCTTCTGCTCTCGGTATACGCGTCTATCTCTTCTACGCTGAATAGGCTCATGCGGAAGTAGCTGTCGAGGGTATCGTCGAGTCTGTTCATGCCGCCCTTGTTTTTACAGGATGCCGCCGCATGCAAGATGACTTCGTCGCTGAAGCCCCAGCTTCCCGTCCACTTGAGATAGAGCTGTCTGTCCTCAAAGTCGGGCAGATTCTTCTTGCCGAGCGCCTTAGCAATCTCGCGCAATATCTGCGTGCACGCCTCCGCTTGCTTAATCTTTTCTTCCGCTTGCTCGGGCGTCCGTATGCCGAGGCTAAGCCAGTCGCGCGCGACTGCGAGGATATAATTGCTGCGTATTCCGTCTCCCTTATTGGCTACGCAGTATCCGGCTATGGTGATGAGCGTTTCGTCCTTTATCTTGCTGCTGTCTAAGAATTCGTAATAGCGCTCGTACTCGTTGGGGGTAATCATGCGGTGAGGGAAGAACGCCTGCATCTGCGCGTTGAAATCGGTAAAGCGTCCTTGCTTAAACTTATGTATCTTGCCGCCTAAAGAGGGCAGGTGATTGTAAGTTACTTTGAGCGGAGACGTCGAGTTGACTGTCACCAGTCCCACGCTGCGCCAGTATTCGAAAGCAGAGACAATCTGACTTTCATTTACGCCGAGATATTCCGCCATGGCGGCTGCGTCGGTGATTGCCGTGTCGGGCTGCGTAGATATGTACATGCCCATCAGGTATACTTTAATCTGTATTTCGTCGGCGTCGGACATATAGTCGGTAATGAACGAGTTGTCTATGGCGCAAAAACCTTTGGAATAAAACTGCGACGACAGCGTGCAAAATGCCATATATCCCGCCTCCTTGAAATTAGTGTAAGTATGAATATGATAGCACATACTCTCCAATTTTCAAAGTAAAATATGTCGCTTGGCAGCTTTAGTCGAAAAAGGAGAGTTAATCGAAAATCGATACGTGTATAGCCCCTAACTTAAGACGGGTATCAATCTTGCCATGGCTCTATAGCATTGATATAAAATCGGATATTATTTCTCGCTTGCAATCAACTATTATAAAAAATGCGCTTAAGCAGCCGAGTAAGGCGTATTGATATCGATTGCCTATATGTATAGGGTCTTAATCCTTGCAGTCTTCGAGTATAAACCTGTCGTAGCTGAAGCTCTCGACAAAGTCGCCCTCGTAAAATCTGCAATTGTGAAATCTGACGAAGTTCAGGAAATGATTGGGCAATAGCACGGGCGTGGGGATATCGAGCTTGTCGCATATCTCGTACAGCCATGCTTGGAAATTATCTTCATTGAGCGGCATGTCGGTAGAGTAAATCATATCCCTCTTTACTTTATCTTTCCGCGTGACTTTAGCCCATATTCTCATAGTCTTAATTATATTGCGCAACGGATAATAAGTCAATTCAATTGCCGATAAGCTTTAAGTTTGCGCAGTCCGAACTATGTGATTATCGCGGTCAAATGACAACAAAATCCGCTAAGGAATATGATTGACAAAGAAAGGCTTTTGATATAAAATATATAAACGACTATTACGCTGTGAGGGAAATATGGCAGACAGGATATCGCCCGCAATCATCAAGAGACTGCCCAGATACTATCGGGTTATATCTCATCTCGACAGCGAGGGCAGGGCTAAAGTATCGTCCAGCGCCATTGCGCAGATGATGGATATTACCGCCTCGCAGGTAAGGCAGGACTTCTGCAACTTCGGCGGGTTCGGACAGCAAGGCTACGGTTACGACGTTTCCAAATTGAAATCGGAATTAGAGAGCATACTCGGGCTCGACAGACGGCATAATATGATTATTATCGGAGCCGGCAATATAGGCAGGGCTTTAGCGGGGTATAAGGGTTTCGGAGACGGCTTTTGCGTGAGCGCGGTATTCGACATCAAGACGGACGGCATTGCGCTGCCGAGCGGAGTAGCCGTATACCCTATGAGCGAGCTCGCGTCGTACTGTGCGGGCAATAAAGTGGATATTGCGGTAATAGCTACGCCTTCGCAGGCGGCTCAGAGCGTTGCCGACGCAGCGGTGTCCGCAGGGATTAGAAATATTTGGAATTTTGCGCCTACGGAGCTATCTGTTGCGGACGGCGTCGTGGTAGAGAACATATCTATGAGTGAAAGCCTTTACGTTCTTTGCTACTATATGAATAACAAGGCATAGGAGGGTTATCGTGGAAAAATTCTTTATGACACAAGAGGGGTTCGACGAACTGCAGAAGAAGCTCAATTATCTCAAGACCGTGCGCAGGCTGGAGGCGTCCGAGAGGATAAAACAGGCGCGCGAGTACGGCGACTTATCCGAGAATGCCGAGTACGACGCGGCTAAGGACGAGCAGGCGATGATAGAGGCGGATATCCGCAAGATAGAAGCGCAGCTGGAGAATGCGGAGATAATAGCAGACGGCGGCGGCTCCAAGAATGTGGTCGTATTGGGCAGCAAAGTTACTTTGCTCGACGTGGATATGAACGAAGAGGAAGAGTGGCTGATAGTAGGCACTACCGAGGCGTCGTTCAGAGACGGCAAGCTCAGCAACGAGTCTCCTCTTGCTCAGGCTATACTCGGCAAGCGCAAGGGCGATGTCGTCACGGTGCGCACGCCGCAGGCTACTTACGACGTTAAGATAGTTAAGATAGAAAAATAATCGGATATTACGGTACAGACAATGGACAATACAGAGCAGCAAGAGCTTAACGAAGCCATACGTATACGTTCGGACAAGCTGAGGGCTTTGGCGGCGGAAGGCGCCGACCCTTTCGAGCAAGTGCGTTACGACAGGAATAGCGACGCCGCGACTATTAAGTCGGGCTATCCCGACAATGACGGCAAGGAAGTCGTCATCGCGGGCAGATTGACCGCCAAGCGCGTGATGGGCAAGGCGAGCTTTGCCAGGCTTACCGACGGCAGCGGCAGCATTCAGTTGTATGTCAGCAGAGACGACCTCGGCGAGGATAAGTACGCCGCGTTTAAGAAGTGCGACATAGGCGATATATACGGATTAAAGGGTAAGATATTCGTTACCAAGACGGGCGAGATAAGCGTGCATGTCAGCGATATGACGCTCCTTGCCAAGTCGCTCATTCCCCTTCCCGAGAAGTTCCACGGACTAAAAGATACCGATACGAGATACCGTCAGAGATATGTCGACTTGATTGCCAATCCCGAAGTAAAGGACGTGTTCGTCAAGCGCTCTTTGATAATCAGAGCAATACGCAACTTCCTCGACGGCGAAGGATTCCTCGAGGTGGAGACGCCCATACTCAACACTATACCCGGCGGCGCGTCGGCAAGACCTTTCATTACGCATCACAATACCTTGGATATAGACATGTACATGCGTATAGCCCCCGAGTTATTCCTCAAGAGACTGATAGTAGGCGGCTTCGAGAAGGTATACGAAGTGGGCAGACTCTTCCGCAACGAGGGTATGGATACCAAGCACAATCCCGAGTTTACTACGGTAGAGCTCTATCAGGCGTACGCCGACTATACCGACATGATGGATATTACCGAGCGCATGTTTAAGCATATTGCCGACAGCGTGCTCGGCAGCAGAGTATTCACCCACCAAGGCGTAGAGGTAAATCTCGACACGCCCTGGAAGCGCGTCACTATGGCGGAAGCGGTCAAAGAGTATACCGGTATCGACTTCGCCGATACGGACCTCGACGCGCTGTGCGCTAAGGCTAAGTCGCAAGGAGTGGAGCTGCCTAAAGAAATTACTTGGGGCAGACTGCTATACAGCGTATTCGATCAAAAAGTGGAGGAGAAACTCATCTCTCCCACATTCATACTCGATTATCCTATCGAGGTATCTCCGCTTGCCAAGAAGAAGGCTAAGGACAAGAGACTTACCGAGAGATTCGAGTTCTTCATATCGGGAAGAGAGATGGGCAACGCTTTCTCCGAGCTCAACGATCCTATAGACCAGCGCGAAAGATTTATGGCGCAGGTAAGGGATAGGCTCAACGGTGACGACGAGGCTCAGATGATGGACGAAGATTACGTCAATGCACTCATGTACGGCTTGCCCCCGACGGGCGGACTGGGCATAGGTATAGACAGACTGGTGATGTTCTTTACCGATCAGTCCAATATACGCGACGTATTGCTTTTCCCTACCATGAAGCCGCTTAAGAAAGATTGATGCGCCGCATCGACGCGCCGCTATACAATGCGGTGATTGCGGTAGCTGATAAGGACGCTGTACGCTTCCATATGCCGGGACACGGCGGTGTGGGAGAGGACGCGTCTTTTTTTGCAAGCGCTAAGTACGACCTTACCGAGCTTGATGGATTGGATAATTTGCTGTCGCCCGTCGGGGCGATTGCCGAGGCGGAGGCTCTTGCCGCCGAGGCGTACGGCGCGTCGGACGCTCTCATACTCACACAAGGCGCGACATGCGGCGTACATATAGCGCTGCTGTGCGTAAGAGGGGCGGGCAGGATAATATGTATCGGCGACATGCACAAGTCCTTTTGGCATGCCGCGACGCTTTATAACGCAGAGGTTTACAGGTGCGATATCGACGGTCTGCGCAAGGGGCTCGACGGCGGAGCGGGCAGCGTATTCATTACCTCGCCCGATTACTTGGGCAATGCAGCCGATCTTAAATCCATCAATGCGGTGTGTAAAGAGTACGGCGTGCCGCTGATAGTGGACGCGGCGCACGGAGCTCATTATGCCTTTTCCGAGTTGCTTCCCGTCAATCCGGTACTTAATTGCGATATCGCCGTATTTTCTCAGCATAAGACCATGTGCGCGTACGGCGGCGGAGCGATTATATGCGTAAGCGAAGCATTCTCGCAGATTGCAAGAGTCAATCGCAGTTTTATTCACTCTACCTCGCCGTCGTATCTGATATCGGCGTCGGTAGACTATTGCAGAGCGCTTTGGACGGCGCGCGGAGAGGAATTTTATCAAGATATATCAAGAGAGGTCAAGGCGTTTTCCAAGATGTTGCCCGAGCCGTATACTCATATTGGCTCCGACGACATGTCGCGCGTAGTTATCGGCTGTGGGGGCGACGCGCATTCCGTAATGAGCGCGCTTTCGGATAGGGGCATATATTGCGAGGCGGCTATAGGGGATAAGCTCGTGTGCATCGTCACCCCTTACAATCGCTTTAAGCTCAAGGACCTTGCTAAAGCGCTCGCGGATATTAAGGCTGCGCCTCTGCATGAGAGGGAGAGATTGCAGCTTGCAAGCGGTGGCGTGAGCGGCAGGGTGAGGGTTGCGCGCATAGACGATTGCGTCGGCAAGAGGGCTTGCATGCCGATAGGATTTTATCCCCCGGGCACGCCCGAGATATTCGCCGGAGATATATTGGACGAGCGCGCCGTTAAATTCATTAAGGATAATAAAGACAGATTGTTCGGGCTTGCAAGCGGCGGCGTCGTTGTGGTAGAATGAGGATATGAAAAAAGGCGCGTTTATAACTATAGAAGGTTGCGAGGGAGTGGGTAAAAGCACGCAGACGGCTATGCTTAAAGATTATTTCGAGAGTATAGGCTGCGACGCAATGTTTTTACGCGAGCCCGGCGGTACCGAAATATCGGAGAAGATAAGGTCCGTCATTCTCGATACTTCCAACGAGGGCATGAGCGGCATATGCGAGGCGTTGCTGTACTCGGCGGCGCGCGCTCAGTTGATTGAGGAAGTAATTGCCCCCGCGCTCTTGCAGGGACGGATAGTGGTGTGCGACAGGTTTACCGATTCCACATTCGCCTATCAAGGCTGCGCCCGCGAGCTGGGAGAGGAGGTCATAACTCGCCTCAACGACATAGCTTGCTGCGGCATAACGCCCGATATTACGATTTTTCTCGACTTGGAGCCCGAGGCTGCCTTTAGGCGCAAGGGCGGAGCGGACGCGGACGACAGGCTCGAGTCCGCAGGCATAGATTTTCACCGCAGAGTGTACGACGGTTACCTAAAGTGCGCTGCGGCTTATCCCGATAGATTTAAGCGTATAGACGCATCTTTCGACGCCGATACAATCCATAATTCTATAGTGAAATTGCTTAAGACGGCAGGGGTGGTTTGATGGATTACCGCGCTCTGCTGCACGGCAGTTCCGTACTGGATATCGTAAGGCGCGACAAGGCGGCGGGCACGCTGTCGCATGCTTACGCCGTATTTGCCGACGACGCAGACTGCTGCAAGGAGATTACCTATCTCATAGCAGAGGCTATCGTATGTCCCGATGCGGGTTGCGGCAAGTGCATTGCCTGCACAATGCTGCAAGACGGCTGCAACGGGGACGTAAGGATATACGACGAGGCTTTGGGCGCGGCTGCAGCCGACAAGATAGTGGAAGACGCTCTTATGTATTCCGTATCGGGCGGCAATAAAATATATGTTATCAACAATGCCGAGACCATGAACGCCGCCGCGCAGAACAAGCTGCTCAAGACTATCGAGGAGCCCGAGGACAACGTGATTTTCGTACTTGGGATAACCAAGCCCGCGGCGGTGGCGGAGACGCTCAAGTCGAGATGTAAGAAGTTATATTTCGAAGGCGCGGATTCCGACTTGTTGCTTGAGCAATTGATTGAGGAGTACGCCGATACGGACGGAGTGCGCAGAGCCGCGGCATTCTGCGACGGCAATGTAGGCAGGGCGCGCGCGATGGCGGGCGACGCGGCTTTTGCCGCAGATACCGATATGCTCATAGCGCTCCTCGGGGATATGCAAAAGAGCTCTCAAGTGTGTCAAGAGGAGAAGAGCCTTAAGAAAGATAAGGACTCCATGCTCGGATATATAGATATATTGGAGATCATACTGCGTCTCATGTCGCAATATAAGCGCGGAGACAAGAGTTGCGGGCAGGGCGGTATCGCCGCTCTTTCCGCTAAATTCACGGACGCCGCGCTGGCTGCGACGGAGTATCTGCTTAACGACTGTCGCAGACGTTTGGAGAGCAACTGCTCGCCCGTATCCGTGGCGGACACATTATTATTCGGTATTTTGGAGGTGCAATATAAATGTCGCTGATAGTGGGCATAAAATTCAATAACGGCGGTAAGAGCTACTATTTCGATCCTAAGGATTTGACGCTTAAAGTTGGCGACAAGGTGATAGTGGAGACGGCTTCGGGCAAGGAGCTTGCAAGCGTGAGCATAGCCAATACCGAAGTGGATGACAAGGAGATAAGCTCTCCGCTCAAGCCGGTCTTGCGCGTAGCAACCGACGCGGACCTTGCGCGAGCGGAAGAGAATGTCAAAATGGGCAAAGACGCGCTTAGGCTTGCGATACAGAAGGTGGAAAAGCGTAAGCTGGATATGAAGCTCGTGCGCGCGGAATACTCCTTCGACCGCAGCAAGCTGACCGTGTTCTTTACCGCGGACGGCAGGGTAGACTTTCGCGACTTGGTGCGCGATATAGCGAGCGCGCTGCATACCAGATTGGAGCTCAGACAGATATACGAGAGAGACGATATCAAGTTGCACGGCTGCATGGCGCAGTGCGGCAGGGAATGCTGCTGCATTACTCACCTCAACGATTACGACAAGGTAACCGTGCGCATGGCTAAGAATCAGAATTTATCGCTCAATCCCACTAAGGTAAGCGGCATGTGCGGCAAGCTCATGTGCTGTCTCAGATATGAGAACGACTATTATGCCGAAACTTGCAAACTTATGCCGAAGGTTGGCAGTAAGGTAAAAACCAAGGACGGTTATGTTAAAGTAGACAGTGTCGATTTGCTCAAGCGGCAGATTAGGGGCAGTCTGGAAAATCAAGACGGCGGTATCGAGATAAAGTATTACGACTTGGGAGATTTCGAGATGCCGCGCAAGGATACGGCGCGTAAGTCCAAAGAGGACGATTCGGATGATTCGTCCTGCGAGCTGAAGGACAACTAAAGCACTCAGCCCCCTATCCCGCTTGCAATTAACGGGGATATAGGAGGCTGTATGAAAACAAAATCTCTTATTTGTATTTTAACTGTAGCAATATGTCTCGGCGCGTGCGCGCTGGGCTTCGTAACGGGCGGCGATGACTTAGGTGCAAGCCGCCTTATTGCATTGGCGGAGGCGGATAACGAGTCGCAGGACGTTTACATACGCGACTCTTCCGACTGGGCGAAACTTGCAAGCGACGTCGCGGCGGGCAACTCTTTCTCGGGCGTACGCGTGGTACTGGAAGCGGATATCGATATAGACCGTCCTATCGGCGGCAGGGACAATCCTTTTTCGGGGATATTAGACGGTATGGGGCATACTTTGTCGGCAGATATCTCGGGCGCGGATTATTGCGCTCCCATAAGTTATCTTGACGGCGGCAAGGTAATGTCTTTGGGCGTTGCGGGTAAGATATCGGGCAAGCAGGCCGTAGGCGGAGTTGTAGGATATAATTACAAGGGCAACGTATATTCCTGCTATTATCGCGGCTCGATTACCGCAGACAACTACGCGGGCGGAATAGTCGGCGTGAGCGACGGCGGAATTGTAGACTCATGCTATGCGATAGCGGACATTACCGTTGCGGGCAGAGATACGTTCGCGGGCGGCATAGTCGGCGTCAACGAGTATGACGGCATAGTCGCAAGGAGCTATTACGTAGGCAAGGCGGATTGCGTCGGAGGAGGCGGAATAGCGGGCTATGCCGGTAGGGGTAATCTCACATCGTGCTACTACAACAACGAGTTGACCGACAGGGCGCGCGGAGCCGCGAGCGAGGCGGTCATTACCGATGTGGCGGGACTTACGAGTAAAGGCATGGCGGGCGACAATATGCGTCTCGGCGACGCTTTCTCATATCGCAATACCGACGGTAATTGGGGATGTTATCCCGCGCTTAAGAGTTTCGATATGACCGCCGGCGACGACTATAACTCCTATGCCGACTGGGCGTCGCATTTGATTAACTGCAAGCTGCTTGTTAAGGTAGAGGGCGATAAGACGACGATATCCGCGCTCGATGCTTCCTCTCCGCTTGCGGACGGCAGCATTAAGGGATATAAATTCCTCGGTTGGTATACCCAAAGCGAGGGCGGAGACAAGGTCACATCGCTCAGCGCGGGCAAGGATACTGTCATATACGGCAGGTATGAGATTATCCGCTACACCATTACATACGAGCTGTCGGGCGCAGCGTGGAGCGACGGATACAAGGCGGTTGCGACATACACCGTGCTTGACGAGTTGACATTGCCTACGGCGGACAATGTCGTGCTGTCCGATTCCAAATTCGGAGGTTGGCGCACCGAGGGCGGAGAGATAATCTCGTCTATCCCCAAGGGCAGCGTGGGAGACATCGTGCTTACGGCGAGTTTCTCGCTCAAGCCGATTGCCGCGATGTCGCGTTTTGTAACCGATTACATTTGGATTATTCTCGATATTGCGGGCGCGTTGCTCATTGCGGCGGAGCTAATCGTGCTCCTTAGAGTGAGGAAGAAGAGGGCAGGCTCGGAAAGTTACGGCATGAGCGCCGTTTTGCCTATCTTTGCGTCTGCGGCGTTTTATCCCGCGGGCATGATAATATTCATCGCAGAGATAGCAGCTATGATAATTCTGCCCATAGTCATGCTGGCTCGCCGAGACAGGAGACGCAGCGAGGCGCAGGCTCTGGCTACTTGCGACGAGTTGTTTATAGAACTCATGCCGACGCGGCCGCTTTTGCTGGGCGACGGCGCGATTGCGGGAGAGGAGGCGGAGGACTTGGGCGCGGAAATATCCGTGACGTATCGCAATTCCTTTACCGCAAGGCTGATAATGAGCAGCGAGCAGACCAAGAGATATTATTGCGCTCTTAAGGCGAGACTGCTTGCATATAGGCGCGTTCACGCTCGCGTGAGTTGGAGCTGCGAGACGTTCGGATACGGCAGGAGCGCCATTGCCAAGATTGCCGTGTCGGGCAATGCGATCAAGCTGTATCTCGCGCTCGACTACGAGGGCGTGGAGAGTAAGTATTACGCGATGGACAAGCGCGGCGTAAAGAAATACGAGAGCGTGCCTACATGCGTAAAGATTAAGAGCGAGCGAGCACTCAAGCGCGCGCTTACGCTTATCGGCAAGATGGCGGACAAGCACGGACTCTTAATGCGCGACGACGGAGAAAATAAAGTGGTATTCGACAACGTCGCAATGACCAGGGACGAGATGATAGACAGGGGATTCGTCAAGAGCAAAGTAAATTTTCGGAGATGAAAAGTTCTTCAATCCGTTTACAAGCCGTCTTGCCCGTGATATAATAATGTCAACGCAAAGTTATGGAGGTAAGGACAATGGCATATTGTATCGGTGAAGATTGCATCTCTTGCGGCGCGTGCGAAAGCACTTGCCCTGTCGGAGCTATCAGCATGGGAGACGATAAGTACGTTATCGACGCAGATAAGTGCATCGATTGCGGCAGCTGCGCTGCGGGTTGCCCCGTCAGCACGATTACCCAGGAGTAATCGGCATAGCTGAGGAAATTCTCGTATACGGACGTCCGATATTCGGCAGTTGCGGCGTATCGGGACGCATATGGCGGGATATTTCCCATAAAATGTATCTATTGGGATCATTGCCCATAATGTTACATACGGAGCGGTTTATAGCCGCTCTTTTTTTGCGCCCTTTATACTTGATATAACGCGCGCGAATATGATAGAATATAAAAAATGTATTTACGGGTATTATGAAAGATTTACTTGCAATTCGGGGGCTCACGTCCGAAACAATCGAGAGCATATTGGACAGAGCGGCTTATTATAAGACTTCTCTGGACAACGGTAACAAGTGTTTCGATAAGCTTAAAGGCAAACTGGTCATCACGCTTTTTTATGAGAATTCCACTCGTACTCGCGCGTCTTTCGAGAGCGCAGCCAAGTATCTGGGCGCAGAGGTAGTCAATATCTCCGTGGCGTCGTCCAGCGTGCAGAAGGGCGAGACGTTAATCGATACGGCGCTCACGCTCGATGCGATGAAGGCGGACGTGATAGTCGTGCGTCACTCGCTGGCAGGTACTGCGGACGCTATGGCGGGTTGCGTCAAGGCGCACGTCATCAACGGCGGCGACGGTCTGCACGCGCACCCTACTCAGGCTCTGCTCGACGCGTTCACTATTAAAGAAAAGTTCGGCTATACCAAGGGGCTTAAGGCTGCTATCATCGGAGATATCAAGCATAGCAGGGTTGCTCGCAGCAATATTTATCTCATGCGCACGCTCGGTATAGACGTCAACGTATACGGTCCCGCGACGCTCATGCCTAAGGGCATAGAGCAGCTGCCTTGCAATGTGTGTTCGAGCATGGAAGAGGCGGTTAAGGATTGCAACGTAGTCATGACACTGCGCATTCAGGCGGAGCGTATGAAGGGCGGTCTGCTGCCCGCTCTCGGAGAGTACTCCAAGGCGTTCGGTATTAACCGCGCCGTGCTTGCGGGCGCCGCGGACGACGTCATGGTCATGCACCCGGGACCTGTCAACAGAGGCGTGGAACTGGCGTACGACGTGCTCGATACGGACATCTGCTACAAGGACAGACAGGTCACGAGCGGGCTTGCCGTGAGGATGGCGCTGCTCGATATGCTTGCGGGCGGAGAGCTGTGAGGTGAATTATGGCATTGATAATCAATAATGTTAATTACAAGGGCAAGACCGTCAATGTGGTCGCGGACAAAGGCGTCATCGTCTCCGTAGGCAAGCGCACTCGTAAGGCGGGCGCGAGCGATACCGTAATCGACGGCACGGCGCTTACGCTTATGCCCGCGTTTATCGATATGCACGTGCACTTGCGCGAGCCGGGATTCGAGTATAAGGAAGATATCGTAAGCGGTTGTATGGCGGCGGTTAAGGGCGGTTTCTCCGCGGTGTGCTGTATGCCCAACACTAGGCCCGTCACCGATAATAAGTATATAGTCGAATATATTATCGACAGGGCAAAGAAGGCGGACATCGTCAAGGTGTACCCCATTGCCGCAATTACCGTAGGCTTGGAGGGTAAAGAGCTCACTCGTATGAACGCGCTCAGCGAAGCGGGAGCCGTTGCTTTCAGTGACGACGGCGCGCCCGTATCGGACAGCCGTATGATGCGCAACGCTCTCGAGTATGCGGGCACGTTCGGCTATACGGTAATAGAGCACTGCGAGGATAAGTCGCTGGTTGCGGGCGGCGTAGTCAACGAAGGCGCTGTAGCGACCCGTCTCGGCTTGCCCGGCATTACTCGCGCAGCCGAGGACGTGGAGATTGCGCGCAATATAGTGCTTGCGGAGACGCTCGGCGTCAAGGTCCATATCGCTCACGTCAGCACGGAGGGCGGCGTACAGCTAATACGCGAGGCTAAGAAGAGGGGCGTCAAGGTGACATGCGAGACATGTCCCCATTACTTTGCCCTTACCGACGATATCTTAGAGGGATACGATACCGCAGCCAAGGTCAATCCTCCGATAAGAGAGGAGAGGGACAGACAGGCGATTATTCGCGGCATAGTAGACGGCACGATAGACTGTATAGTTACCGACCACGCGCCGCACAGCGCCGCGGACAAGGCGCAGGGATATCTCGACGCGCCCAGCGGAATAAGCGGACTGGAGACATCTTTTGCGGTGTCGTATACCGCGCTCGTAGATTGCGGATATATCACGCTGGATAAGTTGAGCGAGCTGATGACATATGCGCCCGCTAAGATTTTATCGCTGCCTTGCGGCAAGATAGAGAGAGGCGGAGTAGCGGACTTGACGCTGGTCGATCTCAACGCAGCGTATGCGGTGGACTCGTCCGAGTTCTTAAGTAAAGGTAAGAATACGCCATTCAACGGCTATGCCGTTAAGGGCAGAGTGGAATATACGATTGTCGGCGGAAAAGTTAAGTATTCGCGCCGTTAGGAGGACAGATATGGTAATAGACAGATTAATAGACGCCATCAAGGCTAAAGACGGCAACCCGTCCGTGATAGGACTGGATACTTGCGTGGATTATTTGCCCGACGGCATGCGCGAAAAGTGCGTCAATCTCAGCGAGAGCGGCAAGCGCATTACGGACTTTAACTTCGCGCTCATAGACGCTATCAAGGATGTCGTGCCCGCGGTAAAGGTGCAGGTAGCTTACTACGAGCAGTACGGAGTGGAAGGCATGGCTGCGTTCCGCGATACGCTCGCTTACGCGCATCAGGCGGGACTGATGACGATAGCCGACGTCAAGCGTAACGACATAGGCTCCACGGCGTCCGCTTACGCCAAGGGATATCTCGTGCCGGGCGCTCCTTTCGAGAGCGATTTCATCACCGTCAACGGCTATCTCGGCAGCGACGGCGTCAAGCCTTTCGTAGACCAATGCAAGGCTAACGACAAGGGCATATTCGTACTCGTCAAGACATCCAATCCCACATCGGGAGAGTTGCAGGACAAGCAGTTTAGCGACGGCGTGACGCTGTACGACTCTATGGCGGGACTTACCGACGCTTGGGGAGAGGAGCTCATCGGTAAGTACGGATACAGCGGAGTGGGCGCGGTGGTAGGCGCCACGCACAGACGTCAGGCGGAGCTCATACGCGCGGCGCACCCTCATCTGTTCTTCCTCATACCCGGCTATGGCGCTCAGGGAGGCAAAGCGGAGGACCTTGCGGTATGCTTCAGAGACGGCATAGGCGGCATAGTCAACAGCTCGCGCGGTATACTCTGCGCTTACCGTAAAGATAAATATGCGTCGTACGACTTCGCCGAGGCGGCTCGTATGGCTGCTATAGATATGAAAGAGGACATAAAGGCTTGTCTATGAAAGATTACTCATTGACCGTTAAGGATAACCGTAAAGTAGCCGAAGGCGTGTACGAGGCGGCTTTTTACGCTCCCGACATGCCCGAGCTCAAGGGCGGACAGTTCATACATATCGCATTGAGCGACAACTCGCGCATACTGCGCAGACCGCTGTGCATATGCGATTACTCGCAGGGCGTTCTTACCGTGTGCTATGCGGTGGTGGGCGAGGGCACGAGACAGCTGTCAATGCTCAAAGCAGGCGATGTCGTCAATGCAATGTATCCGCTCGGCAACGGCTGGAGCGCGGACGGATATAAGAAGGTGGCATTGCTCGGCGGCGGACTGGGCTGCGCGGTGTTACCCCTCGTCGCCCGTCTCAATCCCGAGTGCGAGTTTTGCGCATATATGGGCTTTTCCGACGCGTCCAAGGTGGTGCTTGAAGAGCGCATGAAGTCGCTGTGTCCCACTACGGTCGCTACCGACAACGGCACATACGGACGAAAGGGCTTCGTGTCCGACGCTCTGGCTGCGGATCTTGCGGCGATTAAGCCCGACGCGATATTCTGTTGCGGACCCGAAGTAATGTATAAGTCTATTGTGAATAATCCCGCCTTTAACGGTATTCCCGTATACGTATCGCTCGAGGCGCGTATGGGTTGCGGTCTGGGCGCATGTCTTGTGTGCACATGCGGCATACGCACGGCAGACGGGGACAAAAATCTGCGCGTATGCGCGGACGGTCCCGTATTCAGACTCGACGAGGTGATACTATGAATACAGCTGTAGAGATAGCCGGCGTTAAGTTTAAGAATCCGGTCATTACCGCAAGCGGAACTTTCGGCTTCGGTAAAGAGTATAACGAGCTATACCCCGTATCCGCTCTCGGCGGCATATGCACTAAGGGGCTTACCATTAAGGAGCGCGAAGGCAATGCCTCTCCGAGAGTTGCGGAGACTCCTTCGGGCATGCTCAACAGCGTCGGATTGCAGAATCCCGGCGTGGAGTATTATCTCAAGAAATACGACGGATGGCTTTCCGGCATCGGCACGGCGGTAATAGCCAATATTGCGGGCTCTAAGCTGGAGGATTACGTGGCTATCGCCTCGAGGATTAACGACAGCAACGCCGATATGGTGGAACTCAATATTTCCTGTCCCAATGTGCGCAGCGGCGGCATAGCCTTCGGCGTGCAGCCCGACAGCGTGCGCAGAGTGACGGAAGCCGTCAAGAAAGTGTGCGTAAAGCCCGTCATTACCAAGCTCACGCCCAACGTATCTTGCATTGCGGACAACGCTAAGGCGGCGGAGGACGGCGGAGCGGACGCGATTTCGCTAATCAATACCATTACGGGCATGGCTGTGGACTACAAGAGACGCAGACCCATACTTGCCAACAACACGGGCGGACTGAGCGGTCCCTGCGTCAAGCCGATAGCTTTGCGCATGGTGTGGGAGTGCTACAACGCCGTCAAGATACCGATTATAGGACTTGGCGGCATTACGAGCTATACCGACGTGCTGGAATTCATGATATGCGGAGCGCGCGCCGTGCAGGTGGGAACAGCCAATATATCCGACCCGTATGCGGCGTATACGATAGTGCGCGACTTGGAAGAGTATTGTAAGGCAAGCGATCTCGACATCAATACGCTTGTCGGCACGTTGCAACTTAACTGATTAATCACCGCGGTCTTGCGACCGTCGGATCAAGGAGAATAAATATATGTTGACACAGGAGCAGGCGCTGGACATCTACAGAAATACGGGCGCCATACTTAAAGGACACTTCAGGCTCACCTCGGGCAGACACAGCGACACATACATGCAGAGCGCCAAGCTCTTCGTCGATCCCAAGTCGGCGGAACTCGTATGCTCGGCGTTGGCAGAGAAGCTGAGCGCCGCGGGCATAGAGGCGGATTATGTGGTCTCTCCCGCGATAGGCGGCATACTCATGGGCTACGAAGTCGCCCGCCAGATGGGCTTGCCCAATATCTTCGCCGAGAGAGAGGACGGCGTGATGACATTCCGTCGCGGCTTTTCTCTGCCCCAGGGGGCTAAAGTCGTGGTAGTGGAAGACGTAGTTACTACAGGCGGCTCGGTGAGGGAAGTAATCGCGCTTTGCACCGAAAGCGGCGCTAAAGTTCAGGCGGTGGCGTCCTTGGTGGACAGGAGCAGCGGCAAGGTGGACTTCGGAGTTAAGTTCGTTAATCTCATCAGCATGGAAGTCACCTCTTACGAGCCCGACGAGTGCCCCATCTGCAAAGAGGGCAAGATAGAGCTTGTCAAGCCCGGCTCGAGGACTTTTAAGAAATAAGTGAGCAATACCTCTCGCGTCCGTCGCCTAAGGCTGATAGGACTGATAGCGCTAACCGTTGCGGTGGCGCTTGCTGTAGGGTTGACGATATACTTCGTGGATAAGAAGGATAAGGGCAACGCGCCGCCCGAGTACGTCACGGTCGCTATAGGCGATAGGATAGAGAGCGGCGATATATCCTTTAAGGCGGATAGTGTATCGTATTATTCGTCTTTGGATTCTCAGTCCGCGGGAGAGGGGAAAGTATACTGCGCGGTGTTTCTCACCGTAGAGGGCTCTCTAAGTACGGAC
Source organism: uncultured Christensenella sp. (assembly GCA_910583735.1). GTDB lineage: Bacteria > Bacillota > Clostridia > Christensenellales > UBA3700 > Alloclostridium. Next base: position 23,055 of record CAJTXS010000011.1, read on the forward strand.
GCACTCGCGGTAGATGGACAGTCCGCAATCTCGGACGGTCCCGACAGTCTGCGCGGCTATGAGCGCGCGGGGACGGCGGTATCGGACGGCTCGGCATATGTATTGTTTCGAGTACAGGCGAGCGGAGAAAAATATTTAATCTTCGGCGGCTATCGCATAGCGCTCGGCGCGCCGTATAACGTATCGGAGGGATAATGATACAGGTCAACGATTTATGTCTGCAATTCGGCGGACGCAAGCTGTTCGACGAGGTAAATCTCAAGTTTACCGACGGCAACTGCTACGGTATAATAGGCGCTAACGGCGCGGGTAAGTCTACTTTTCTAAAGGTGCTTTCCGGCGACATCGACCCTACGAGAGGTACGGTCGGCTACGGTAAAAATCAGCGTATCAGCGTGCTCAAGCAGAATCAGAACGACTTCGACGACTATACCGTAATGCGCACCGTGCTGATGGGACATAAGCGTCTTGTCGAGATAATGGACGAGAAGGACGCGCTGTACTGCAAGGAGGACTTTACCGAGGCGGACGGCGAGCGCGCTGCGGAGCTGGAGAACGAATTCGCGGAGATGGGCGGCTGGGAAGCGGAGAGCGAAGCGGCGTCTTTGCTCAACGCGCTAAAGATAGACGAAGAGTATCACGAGCGCTACATGTCCGAGCTCGACCCCAAGCTCAAGGTCAAGATATTGCTTGCTCAGGCGCTATTCGGCAATCCCGACATACTCATACTCGACGAGCCTACCAATAACCTCGATGCAAAGTCGGTGATATGGCTGGAGAATTTCTTAATGGACTTTAAGAATACTCTCATTATCGTATCGCATAACCGTCACTTCCTCAACAAGGTGTGCACTCACATATGCGACGTCGATTACGGCAGAATCAATATGTATGTGGGCAATTACGACTTCTGGTACGAGACCAATCAGTTGCTTGCACGCCAGGCAAAGGAAGCCAATAAGAAAGCGGAGCAGAGAGCTAAGGAATTGCAGGACTTCATAGCCCGCTTCGCCGCCAACGCCAGCAAGTCGCGTCAAGCCACGTCGCGCAAGAAGGAATTGGAGAAGCTCACGCTCAACGATATTAAGCCGTCGCTGCGCCGCTATCCGTATATCAACTTCGACTTTACTCAAGAGGTGGGCAAGGACGTGCTTACGGTCGAGGGACTTACCAAGCGCGGATACTTTACGGATATATCATTTACCGTCCAGCGCGGCGAGAAGATAGCTTTCATCAGCGAAAAGACTACTTCGCTGGGCATGTTTTTCGACGTGCTTATGGGTAAGGAAAAGGCGGATAAGGGCACCTTTAAGTGGGGCAAGACCATCACGCCTACATATCTGCCGCAGAATTACGACGATTACTTCGACGGCTGCAAGCTCTCTCTCGTAGAGTGGCTCGACCGCTTCTCGGAAGATCATACCGAGACGTACTTGCGCAGTTGGCTGGGCAGGATGCTTTTCTCCGGAGACGAGGCCAAGAAGCAGGCAGGAGTGCTCAGCGGAGGAGAAAAGGTGCGTTGCATGCTCGCTAAACTCATGCTCGAGAGCGGCAACTTTATCATACTCGACGAGCCTACCAATCATCTTGACTTGGAGTCGATTACCGCTCTCAATAAGGGCATGATCAACTTTAAGGGTTCGCTTATGTTCGCAACTCACGACCAAGAGCTAATGCAGACTGTTGCAGACAGAATAATCGAGATAGAAGATACCAAGGTATTCGATAAGCTCACCACTTACGAAGAGTATCTCGATACGTTGCAGTAACATCGGAGTAAGGCGAGCGGGTTGTACGGCGCTGCTGCCTCGCTCCCTTTTTCTTTATATATCGCAATCCGATTGCCTGATACGTATAAGCCAATCGTGACTGAATGCTGCGAGTCGGCGTCTTTTTATTCGGTTTAACTGCTGCCGGGTAGGGGCATAGCGAGCGGGCAGAGAAATTAAAAAATATATCTTTAATCGTACAGTAATTATTAATTGCAGTATCTTACTTGCCAATCTCATAGGTTATCTATATATGAGTAATTGCTTGGCAGACTAAGCGTATAGATTGGGATAGTTTTGCTAAGATTAAGAAGAAGAAAAAGGATGACGACGAGTACCGCGCGGGCAGACGCGCCCGCGGCGACTGCTATGACCGATACGACGCCCGTCCGCCTTATGACGAGGGAAGAGGCGAGTAGGCGTTATATATGATGCAATATAATATCCGCATTAAGAGATAATCACTTTCGCCCTCGCGGAGCGCTTAGCGGTATAGGATACTCCCGAATTATTAAGTTCGGGAGTATTTTTTTTACCCATAATTATTATTTGATTAGTTATGAGCGATTGATTAATCTGCATTATTGGCGCGTTTAACAATGCTTTTCAGCCTGTATTATTCTTTATCTTGCCTGTCTCCGTATCGGTTGAGCAACGCTGTACGGAACAATATTATACTTTACATATAATTTACAAAAATATTGTGAAATTTTGTTGATTTCTTTAATTTGTAATGATATATTATTAATGTCGATTTGAGAGGCGCCCTCGGGCGATAGGCAGTCGGCATAAATAGCTCATAATTTTCCCCCTTATCATATAGGAAGGCGGTTACTTAATTATAAGTAGCCGCCTTTCTATTTTATATATTAATCGGTACAGTTGTTTGGCTGTTTCTGCCTCGGATAATTTATCGGCATGGTACAGATAGCAGCGGCGCGCTTGCAATACTTCGTATTATCGAATATTAATTTTAACCCAATTCGCAAAGCGGAGCGATTATATCGATAATCCGTACTGATTTGGCGATAGGCTGCGCTCTCGTCATTGCGACGGATAAGCGACGGAGCGTAAGGCTGCGCTTCGTGATACATAACAGAGCGTTCCGCGGCGGTGTCAGGTAAATAAATACGCGCCGTAATTGCGACGCGTCTATTGACTTATATATAGCATTGATTACTTAATAATGTCCGCTCCGATTGCGATAAGTATTCCCGATAGGGCGCCTGATAAGGGACGCTTGCATTCAATCTATCGGTCGGCTAATCCGCCGTATATCTTGCTTTTATGCCGTTAAGCCTGTTAATGGATATGCGCGCCTTAATAAGCGATTGACGCTATGCTTTTTTATCGCGGCTTGGAGGCGCGAACTCGCCCGACTTAATGCGCCGCGCGCCCTCTTCCAGGTACTTATCGATTATGCGCATTACCTTGTCGTAACCCTCCTGCGTCTTTTCGAGGAAGGGGTCGGGGACCGCCTTGTATTCATGCCCCGCAAATTCGGACAAGTTGATATACTTATATCTCAGTTTGCGCGGGATAAATGCCTTATGCCACTTGGTCATCCCCACTATCACGTCCGCCTCTTCGAACCTGGCGGGGAATCTCCTTACATAGGCGGGGCGGTGCATATCCAGCTCCCCGTCGCTAAAGCCCTGCGCCTTCAGCGCGGCACGGGCCTTGGGGTGCAGTCGCTTGCATTGGTGGAATACGGCGCCGCTCTGTATCCAGGTGATTTTCGATTTAAGTCCCTCGTCGCTCTCTCTCATGCGGTTGAGCATATATTCGCAGTAAGGCGAGCGGCATATGTTGGACGAGCATACTATCAATATTTTCATATCGTCATTATACGATATTTTTGCGCCGCTTGCAAGCCGTTACAGACCGAACTGTATGCCCTGATGATATACGTCGTACTTGTCTATCTTGGACTTGATAATCTCTATCATCTCCTCGGGCGTCGCCGCGGGGAAGATCATATCGTCTTCGTAATCGTAGCGGTGCTTGGAGTCGGGCCTGCAGCCTGCGAGCCTTGCGCTCCAGCCGTCCACGCCCGTATATCCGATGACCAGCCTCTTGAGCGACCAGGCAAAAGCCATCTCCGACAGCGTCCCCGCGCCGCCGCCCACTGCCACCACCGCCGAGGCGTTGGCGACTATCGCGTTGCGGAATACGTCCAGTCCCGTGGGTATGACTATGTCGGCGTATTGATTTACGGTATGCGCGTCGAAGGACGGCAAGAGCGCCACAGTGTCGCCCTCGCGATATTTCTCCGACGCGTGCGCTCCTTCAAACGCCGCTTCCATCACGCCTCTGTGTCCGCCCGACTGCACTCTGTAGCCGTTGTCTACCAGCAGCTTGCCCGTCGCATATGCAAGGTCGTATTTATGCGACCCGTAATCTATCTTGGCGTCGCCTACTACGGCAACTATCTTTCTCATATATTTCTCCTTGACTTGCGTCTTGTATGTGATATCGCGGATTTTTGCACCGCATTATATAATATATGATATCATAATCGCAAGGTTTTAACAATACCCGCTTTATATCGGGCGGTATTAGTATGCTTTTATAAGATTATTATAGTCCTAATAGGGCGATGACTGCGCCTTAGACGCGCTGTAGCGATATATGTATTTGTTCGGCGCCTTGCAGATATCGGAAGTTAATCGTATAAGAGGGAGAGAGGTCCGATACTGCGCAATTATCGACGTCAATTGCAATTGCGCGCGGATATAGAGCGGATATAGGGCGGATTGCTATTGCGCTTTATGCGCCTTATCTGTTATAATTAAATCAATATATCAATTATTACGGTGCGATTATGAACAGACTTATGCTTATACCTTATCCCAAACATGTCGAGCTCAACGACGGCTCGCTCGATTGCAGACGTGTCAAGCTCGTCGGCGACGGTTGCTTTGCGGCTAAGGATTTCATCGATTACATAACGGGACTGGGCTATTGCGCGGCGGACGACGGAGTCGCAATCCGCTACTCGCTCAATCCCGCGCTTGCGCTCGATAAAGAGGGCTATACGATAGATATCAAAGAGGACGGCATAGATATATCAGCATGCAGCGAGGCGGGTATACGGTACGCGCTGTGTTCGCTGAGGCAGCTTATGCACAATTATGCGGGCGTTTTACCGCTGTGCCGCATCGACGACGAGCCTTATCTTAAGTACAGGGGCATGTTGCTCGACTCGGGCAGATACTACTATCCCAAGCAGGACGTGCTCAAGCTCATCGACCTGTGCTATTATCATAAATTAAACGTGCTGCACTGGCATCTAACCGAAGACCAGGGCTGGAGAATACAGATAGATAAGTATCCTCTCCTTACCGAAAAGGGCAGCCGCAGGTCGCACACCAACTTCGGCATAAGGTCGCACGGCGGCTACTATACGAAGCAGGACGCAAGGGAGATTATCCGCTATGCCAACGACAGAGGCGTCGAGGTTATCCCCGAGATTGACTTGCCCGGACATACGCAGTCGGCGCTGGCTTGTTATCCTTATCTGGGCTGCTTCGGGCGTAAGCTCAAGGTGGCTACGCATTGGGGCGTAAAGCACGACGTGCTGTGCGCGGGCAAGGAGAGCACGTACGAGTTCGTATTCGACGTGCTGGGCGAGATTATCGAGCTGTTCGGCGGCAACACCAAGTACATTCATATAGGCGGCGACGAAGTGTTCAGACATCGCTGGAGCTTCTGCCCCCATTGTCAAGCCACGATTGAGAAAGAGGGGCTTAAGGACGAGCAGGAGTTGCAGGCGCACTTCATGTCGCGCGTGTGCGACTATGTTGCAGGCAAGGGCTATATCCCCGTAGTGTGGAACGGCATCGACTGCGACAAGCGCGTCCACGAGAGCGCGGTGTGGCAGTATTGGAGCGACGAGCAGGGCGGCTCGGACGAGTTGGTCCGCAAGTTCGCAGGGGAGAGCGGCGGATATATCAATAGCAATTCCGAGTATGCTTACATCGATTTCCCTTACGGCACGACTTCGCTTAAGAAGAGCTACGCCTTTGACCCCATGCCGTCCGGCTTGCCCGAGGATAAGCTCGTAGGAGCGGAGCTCACGCTGTGGACGGAATATGTGCCTAACTTCAAGACGGCGTGCGTAAGGCTGCTTCCGAGGACGTGCGCGCTGTCGGAGGCTATGTGGCTTAAGGGCGATAAGGATTATGCGGAGTTCGAGCGCAGACTCATGCCTGTGGCGCGCTATCTCAGGAGAGAGGGCTACAAGGTATCGCCTATGCGCGTAGCCAATCCTTGCGGATTGAGAGGGGCTTTGCAGAAGGCGTGGTTCGGCAGGCGAGTGCTGCATTGGCAAGGATTACACAACCTCATAGACGACGCGAGTGTAGAGCGCAAGTATAAGCGCAAGCGCTGACGCAAACTCTCATTATAGTTAATAGGCTTAGCCGATGATAGGATTATAATCGGTTGTAAGTAATGACGGCGTATTATATCCTGCGAGAGGCAGATTTTATTGACCGTAATACGCATATGCGGGCATTAACTGTCGTAAGCGGCTTTTTTTCGAGTTAATAGGCGCGGTCACGCTCGTATTAGCGTTGATTTCTTCTATTAATTAATGATAGTATATAATTAATAATTTAACTAAGGAGTTGCATTCGATGGATAAGATTTACGTTATCGATACCGATATGGGCTTGATTAAAGCGGAATTGTATGCCGATCAGGCGCCTATCACAGTAGCTAATTTCGATAAGCTCGTTTCCGAAGGCTTTTACGACGGCTTGACCTTTCACAGAGTCATCAGCGGCTTTATGATTCAGGGCGGTTGCCCTCTCGGCAACGGCAGGGGCGGTCCCGGTTACTGCATTAAGGGCGAATTTGCGGTTAACGGAGTGCAGAACAATATCAAGCACAAGCGCGGCGTGCTCTCAATGGCGCGCGCTATGGACCCCGACAGCGCGGGCAGCCAATTCTTTATCATGCATAAGGATTCCCCTCACCTCGACGGTAAATATGCAGGTTTCGGTATGGTAATAGAGGGTATCGAAGTTGTGGACAAGATTGCTTCCGTGCCTACGGGATATATGGATAAGCCCGTCGAGCCTGTCACTATCAGGAGTATCTATACCGAAGACAGGAAGTAAAATGCCTCGTCCGTCTCTATTATAGAGTAGGGCGACGCGTAAGTAAGATAAGTCATTTTAATAAAAATAACGGACGCCTTTTCAAGCGTCCGTTTTTGTATAATAAGCGATTGTATCGAGTTACTCCGCCGCGGGCTCTTCTTCCGCCGCAGCAGGCGCGGGGGCGGGAGCTACGGCTGCCACTTCCTGCATGGCTACCGCTTTAACTACCTTGTTGTAATCGTCGGGAGGCAGAGCCTCGGGATGCTTCTTGAGATACTCGGCAAGCGCGATTTCGTACTTGCGCAGGTCTTTCTCGTACTGTAGATGAGCTTCGTCGTATATCTTGCATACGCGTTTATATTTCTCCAGTTCCGCGTTGTACTTATTGGCGAATTTATGCCGCAGCACTATCATGAGCGCGACGCCCACTACCAGAAACAGGGCTCCCGCGCCTATCAGCACGTACGCGCCTACCGCGGGTATTAACTTGAGTATCGCCAGCACTATTCCCGCAATGAGCGCGACCGCCGCTGCTATTATCATGATTATCGACAAGGAGTACGATGTCGCATGAGCGGGAGGGTCCGGTCTCACCATGCTCGGCTTGACGGGCTTGACGGGCATCATGTCGGCGTAGGAGTCCTCTCTGTCCATGAGATTGGTCTCCTCTATGCCGCTTCGGCGCTCGTTGTTGAGCCGCTTGAGATATCTCTCGAGGGCTTTGTCTTTCTCTAGCTCGGTAAGGCTCTCTTCTATGCCGTACTTGGACTTTATCTCCGCCTTTTTACGGTACTGCTCGAGATACATGTCGGCGTATTCGTTGTCTATTCTGAAGCGCTCTGTCTCCGTGCGTCTGTCGTACGAGTTTTGCCTGAGCATCTCGCGCACTGCGGGCGGGATAGACATGCGCTCTATCTTTATACCCGTAGCTACGGTGCCGTAGGGCAGCAGCTTGGCGTTGAGCACGCTCTCCATCTTCGCCGATATCTTGCTGTAGTTGGCGGCAAAGTGGTAGTATCCCACGCCGCTTTCGTCGACCAGCCCCGCTATGACTTCGCACCAAGACTCGAGCGCTATCGAGCGGAACGTCTCGTACACCGTGCCCATATTGAGCGAGGATGCGGCGATGTCCAGCTTGCGCAGCAGGCTCTGCGAGTCCTCTATACGGAATGTCAGCGAGAAGGCGCTCTCGAGATAGGTGACTATCTCCAGCTCCTTGTCGTAGTATTCGATTTCCTCGTTGCGCGCGGTTACATAGTCCAGCTTAACGCAAGGGAACTTCTTTAACGACAGCGAAAAGCGCGTCACAGACGACAGGTTGTCCGTAAGTTCCAGTCTCTTGGATACGAATATGCGGCAGATAGCAGGGAAGTACTGCTTGTCCGGATAGGGCAGTCTTACGAAGTTCTCGTAATTAATGCGTACCCATTGCAGCATATCCTCTCTGTCCGAGGGCGAACCGGCGTCCAAATCGGACAGCCTTGCCAGCATGGAGACGTGCAGCTTGTCGTTAGATGAAATTTCGGGATTGCCTTGTGCCATTAAGTCCTCCGTTTACATCATATAGTTGGAGCAGTATTTACATATGGCGACGGGACGCAGGTTAGGCTGTCCGCATACGGGACATACCACGTAATCATTGCGGTTGTAGCCCGACTTGCCGTCGGTTTCTCGACCGTCTGTCTTGATGTCGCTTTCTTTGACCTGATTGTCGCTCATACATATCTCCGTTAATTAATCTACATTATATATTATCATATAGATTTTACAAATGCAAGAATATCGACGAACGCGTGATTTTGTCGCTTTACGCGTATTCCCAAGTATAATAAAATCGTAATCGGGCGATAATGTGAAAATAATGTTATTTTTTTAACGAATTTACTTGACAACGCGCTCGCTATACTCATATAATGGAATAGCAATAGATTGTTAGAAATTTAACAATCTAAAGCCGTCGGGCACGGCGACAGTAAAAGCAATTAATTTTATATTATATAAGGAGTTACTATGGCAAAGGTACAAATCGTTAACGACGAGCAGAGCTTATTGCAGCGTCTTGCAGAGGTAAGAGCGGCGCAGGCTCAATATGCCACTTACACACAGGAGCAGGTAGACAAGATATTCTTCGAAGCGGCTATGGCTGCCAACAAGATGAGGATCCCGCTCGCTAAGATGGCTGTCGAGGAGACAGGCATGGGCGTAGTGGAGGATAAGGTAATTAAGAATCACTATGCTTCCGAGTACATCTACAACGCTTATAAGGATACTAAGACTTGCGGCGTGCTCGAGTACGACGCGGGCTTCGGTCTCAAGAAGATTGCCGAGCCTATCGGCGTCATCGCGGCGGTTATACCTACCACCAACCCCACTTCTACGGCTATATTCAAGTCGTTGCTCGCGCTCAAGACGCGCAACGCGCTTATCTTCTCCCCTCACCCCCGCGCTAAAAAGGCTACCATAGCCGCGGCTAAGGTGGTATTGGACGCTGCCGTTAAGGCGGGCGCTCCCGAGGGTATCATCAGCTGGATAGACGAGCCCAGCGTTCCGCTTTCGGGTATGATAATGAAAGAGGCCGACATCATCCTCGCAACCGGCGGTCCCGGCATGGTTAAGGCGGCTTACTCTTCGGGCAAGCCCGCTGTAGGCGTAGGCGCAGGCAACACCCCCGCGCTCATAGACGACCTTGCCGATCTCAAGACGGCGGCGGCTTCCGTTATCCATTCCAAGACTTTCGACAACGGTATGATATGCGCTTCCGAGCAGTCCGTAGTAGTTCTTAAGGACGTATATGCGGAATTCAAGAAGGAAATGCAGGCGCGCGGCGCTTACTTCCTCAGCGCGGAAGAGACAGATAAGATGAGGGCTACTATCCTTATCAACGGCGCGCTCAACGCCAAGATAGTCGGACAGCCCGCTACCAAGATAGCCGAGATGGCAGGCTTTACCGCTCCCGCGGGCGCTAAAGTATTGGTAGGCGAAGTCGACAGCGTAGATATCAGCGAGCCTTTCGCTCATGAGAAGCTCAGCCCCGTACTCGCTATGTATAAGGCTAAGGATTTCGACGACGCGGTCGCTAAAGCAGAGCAGCTCATCAACGACGGCGGTCTCGGACACACTTCCGTAATCTACACCAATCCCGAGACAGGCAAGGATAAGATAGACAAGTTCGTAGCTAAGATGCGCACCTGCCGTATCCTTGTCAACACCCCTTCTTCGCAAGGCGGTATCGGCGATTTGTATAACTTCAAGCTCGCGCCTTCGCTCACGCTCGGTTGCGGCAGCTGGGGCGGTAACAGCGTCAGCGAAAACGTAGGTGTCAAGCACCTCATCAACATTAAGACGGTTGCGGAAAGGAGAGAGAATATGTTGTGGTTCAGAGCGCCCGAAAAGGTGTATTTCAAGAAGGGCTGCTTGGGCGTGGCTTTGCAGGAGCTCAAGCACGTTATGAATAAGAAGAAGGCGTTCATCGTTACCGACTCCTTCCTGTTCAAGAGCGGATTTACCAAGCTCATCACCGACAGGCTCGACGAGATGGGTATCTCTCACACCACATTCTTCGAGGTAGCTCCCGATCCTACGCTTGCTTGCGCTAAAGAGGGCGCTAAGGCTATGGCTGCTTTCCAGCCCGACGTAATCCTCGCTATCGGCGGCGGTTCCGCTATGGACGCAGGTAAGATTATGTGGGTACTCTACGAGCATCCCGAAGTCAACTTCCAGGATCTTGCAATGAGATTTATGGATATCCGTAAGAGAGTATATACCTTCCCTCACATGGGCGACAAGGCTTACTTCATAGCTATACCTACCACGGCAGGTACCGGTTCCGAAGTTACTCCTTTCGCGGTTATCACCGACGAGAACGACGGCACTAAGTATCCTCTTGCAGACTATGAGCTCATGCCCGATATGGCTATTATCGATGCAGACCTTATGATGAATATTCCTAAGGGACTTACCGCAGCTTCCGGTATCGACGCGCTTACTCATGCGCTCGAGGCAATAGCGTCCATGCTCGCTACCGATTACACCAACGGCATTGCTATGGAAGCCATTAAGCTGATATTCGAGTATCTGCCCCGCGCATATTCGCTGGGCGGTCACGATGCCGAGGCGAGAGAGAGGATGGCCAACGCTTCCTGTATGGCAGGTATGGCTTTTGCCAACGCCTTCCTCGGCGTATGCCACTCCATGGCTCATAAGCTGGGCAGCTATCACCACCTGCCTCACGGTATCGCCAACGCGCTCATGATCAACGAGGTCATTAAATTCAACTCTGCCGAGTGCCCCGCCAAGATGGGTACCTTCCCTCAGTATAAGTATCCCGAGGCGATGAAGAGATATGCAGGCGTTGCAGACGCTCTCGGACTTGCGGGCAAGAACGATGCGGAGAAGGTTAAGGCTCTGATGAATAAGATTGAGGAGCTCAAGAAGGCGGTCGAGATTAAGGCCACAATCAAGGATTACGGCATTGACGAGGCGGACTTCCTCGCAAGATTGGACAGCATGACCGAAGATGCTTTCGACGATCAGTGCACGGGCGCCAATCCCAGATATCCTCTTATGAGCGAGATCAAGCAGATGTATCTCAACGCTTATTACGGCGTAAAGAAGTAATAGCGTATATTGTTCCTACCCTCCGTTACTGCTAACGGAGGGTAATTTTTTTTATATCCGTTGAGATTGCAATTTTACCTCCGATATTGTATTATATTAATATGTTTGAAGAAGTAATTGAGGAAAATAACAAGGAAGAGCGTAAGAGACGTATTCGTCGCGGTATTTTCGTGGCGGTCTCGGCAGTCTCTGCTACTATTATAATACTCAGCATAATATTGATTATACTGTGGCGCGTCACCTATGTCGAACTTAGCGAAGTCACTGAGATACCTATCATATATCTCGATCATTCGTCTCGCGTTACCGTAGATAGGACCGCCGATTATCTCGGACACCCCGACCTTGTGCTCAACGACAGGGGAGAGCTCATCACAATGTATCCCGAGGGACACGGCAAGGGCAACGTAATTATGCGACGTTCGAGCGATATGGGTAAGAATTGGAGCGCCAAGGAGATTACGCCCGAGTCTTGGAAGGAGTCGAAAGAGACCCCTACCATCTATAGTATCAAGTTGCATAGCGGCGAGGAGAAGCTCGTAATGATATCGGGCTGTCCCGCATGGAAGGAAGGAGAGCAAGACGGCTTTAATTTCTCCTATTCCGACGACGGAGGATACAATTGGAGTGAGTTCACCAATTGGTTCGGTAAGGAGTGGGCAGAGGAGACAGGCAAGGAGCCTTACGACTGTATTGTCGCTATGTCCTCTTTGACGCAGGTCAAGAAACGCGGATTTTATGTCAACGAGTGGCTCGGCACTTTTCACGACCATGAGTTCAATATCTACAAGTCATATTTATCGTTTGATATATACGGCAATATGGAGTGGTCGGAGCCCGAGCTGTTACTCGAGCAGTACAACGACATCTGTCAAGCTAACTATCTTTGCGAGCCCGAGATAATCAGGACGCAGGAGAAGCTCGTAGACGGAGTGAAGCAGAGCGAGCTCATATTGTTGATGCGTAATAATAAGCACGATGCCTCCATGGCTTGCGTTTCGTACGACGAGGGCAAGACCTGGACAGAGCCTGCTTATTTGCCCAATGCACTGTCCGGCGACAGACATAAAGCGCAGTACGACCCCGTTACGGGTAAGTGGCTCGTTACTTTCAGACAAGTGCTTGGCATCAAGCCCAATATATTGTCTACATCCAAGCTGTACGGAGTGGGCTGGGTCGCATGGGTCGGAGACGAGGACGTATTACTCTCTCTTGCTCAGGGAGATTGGACCAAGGGATGCGGGGATGCATATATTGTGCTGGCGGAGAATTACGGCGGGTCTCTCGATTGCGGCTATGCGGGCACGGCAGCGGACGAGGACGGCAATTTCGTACTCGTATCATACGGCAGATTTTCCAAGTCTACAGTCAACCCTTATATTATGAGCGTTTCGTTCAATCTTAAAGAACTGTTGGAAAATAATTTAATGGGTTGACGCCTGTCGAAAAAAATATTTTTAAGTGTAAAATATTTTTGACAAATATTTTACATAGCGCTATAATATATTTAATAAGCATTACAACCTATAGGAGGGTTCATTTATGAAAAAGAAAATAGCAGTTGTTGCAGTTGCGCTTTGCCTTGTCATCGCGCTCGTAGCATTGTGCGCATGCACACCCAAACTTGACAAGCTTAAGGAAAAGTTTAAGGCAGAAGGCTATGCCGTAACCGATCTTTCCGCAGAAGGCTTTGACATCAAAGACGCTAAGATAGAGTATGCTTTTACCGCTATAAAGGGCGGCGAGGGCTTGAATATCATCAGCGGCGGTCAGATGATCAACGTAGTATGCTTCGGCAGCAGCGAAGATGCCAAGACTTATTATGAGAAGGCTAAAGAGGCAGCAGAGGAATCTCTCGTTAAAGTAACCGTTAAGAAGAAGGGCAACGCTATCGCTTCCGGTACCGAAGAGGCTATGAAGCTTTTCTAATTGACTTAACGATTCCAAGTTAACAATTACATACCCCGACTTAGTTTTAGGTCGGGGTATATTTCTTAAATAAATTATTAATCAAAAAAAATATAGAAAAATATAAACAAAAGAAATAATATAAAAAATTTTTAACGCATATTATAGGGGCGTAATCAATCGGTAAGGCATCAGACTTTGACTCTGTTATTCGTAGATCCGAATCCTGCCGCCCCTGCCAAAAAATCCATAAAAAACACTACTGCAGTAATAAGATAATGAATGTAACTGGGTTTGGTACAAATTTGGTACATCTATAAAACCATATATTTTCTTGCCAAAACTTATTTTCTTTATTTTTCAGTTTTACAGGATATATTGTATTAATATACCCTGTAAATAGCAATATGTGGCGGAGAGAGAGGGATTCGAACCCTCGGTACGTTATTAGCGTACACACGATTTCCAATCGTGCTCTTTCGGCCTCTCAGACATCTCTCCAAAAAAGCATTAAAATGATATCATAAATAAAACAAATATTCAAGTAAATTGCGCATCATTTACGATATAAGCGAAAAGTTATAAAAATAATGAGTTAAATGATAGTAAGCCAATTCGTTGGAGGAATGATAGTATGTTGATGGATTTTATTTATAAGGCGGAGCGTTAGGTCGTGAATGTCCCGATTACATTTGTATAGCTGAAAAATTTCGTATGTAAGAAAATTGTCATAATTTTGTAAATCGCTTGAAATAGTTGGGCGATATAATGCAAATAGACAGGAGGCAAAGGCAATGGGAATACATATAGCAATAACCGGCGCGAGCGGACACATGGGCAAGGCGGTAATGCAAGAGCTGAGAAAACTCGAGGAGATAGAGTCTATTAAGATACTGCTCCTCGACAGTGCCGACCAGCGTCGATTCGGGCGCAAATTCAAGCGCATTTTCGGTAAAAAGTTAAGCGTAATATACGGTGACATAGTCGATTACGACGACTGCGCGGAATTGGTGAAGGGCAGCGATTACGTGATACATATGGCGGCGATTATTCCGCCGGCTGCGGATAAGTATGCGGACAGGTGTTACGATGTAAACTACCTTGGCACGGTTAACATAGTAGACGCGGTAAATGCGCAGGCGCGGCAACCTAAGCTGATTCATTGCTCGACGGTGGCGGTATACGGTCATCGCAATTATATGCATCCGTGGGGACGGGTGGGCGACCCTTTGCTCGTCTCTCCGTTCGACAACTACGCTGCGGCTAAACTTAAAGCGGAGCGCTACTTGTTGGACAGCTGCGTAAAGCGCTGGGCGGTGCTGAGACAGACGGGAATATTGTATAAGGATTTACTTATGAGCAATATCGGCGACGGGCTGATGTTTCACACCTGTCTCAACGTCCCTCTTGAGTGGGTCAGCGACAGGGACAGCGGCGTGCTGATACGCAACATATTGATTAAGGATATGGCAGGCTCTGCGGATGATTTCTGGATGAAAGTATACAACATTGGCGGCGGAGACGGCAATAGGAATACAGGCTATGAGACCTTCGACTCTTGCTTTAAGGAGTTTGGAATCAATACGAAAAAGGTGATGAAGCCGATATGGCATTCTATCCGCAATTTTCACGGCATATGGTTCGAAGATTCGGACGAGCTCGAGGAAATGTTTCACTTCCGCAGCGATACGGTCGAGGGATTTTGGCGGCGAGCGATTAATCCGCTTTACAAGCTCGCCCGTCTCGTACCGCCGTCCGTAATTTCCAAGTTGGTTATACAGCGCTTGCTTGACGATTACAATTCGCCTCTCAAGTGGATAAGAGACGGAGAAAGAGGCAAGGTCAAGGCGTACTTCGGCAGCGGCAAAAATGTCGATTGCATGCCGATGAATTGGGAGGAGTTCCCGCTGCTTGCGGAGGGGAGAGTCGTCGCGGGCGACGTGGATTACGAAGCTATGCGCGACGTGTCCAATGTGCGCAGGTTTGGTTACAGATTGGACCACGGCTATGATGAGAGCAAGCCCGATTGCGAGCTCGATATAGACGACATGCGTAAGGCAGCCGTATTCCGCGGCGGCAAGTGCCTGTCGGAGAGCATGAAAAAAGGCGACTTGTATACTAAACTCAAGTGGCAATGCCACGACGGACACATATTCGAGGCGACGCCTTATGCCGTAATTAAGGCGGGACATTGGTGCCCCGTATGCTGTCAGCCGGGAGAATGGGATTTCGACAGACAGGCGGCGTTTTCTCCCTTCTTTGCGCAGGTGTGGTACGATACGCATGCAAAGGGCGAGAGATACGTATACTACTACGACGCGGACGGCGTAGCGACATTCAGGAGAGAGACGGAGGATAGAGCTGCATGAAGATAGGCATATATGTATTTTCAGGTACGGGCAATACGGCGAGGGTGTGCGGATTATTTCAAGAGCGCTTAATCGGCGGCGGCGCGGAAGTCGTAAGTCATAACATGGAGGACGAATATACGGACGCAGTCTCTCCCGATAAGTTTGACGCGCTGATATTTGCGTATCCCGTTCACGGCTTCAACGCTCCGACAATAGTCACGCAATTTGCCGAGAAATTGCCTAAGGCGAATGGCAAGCCATATTATGTCGTTAAGAGTTCCGGCGAGCCTGCGAAAGCCAACAGGGCGTCATCGGCTAAGTTAAACGCGATACTTAAGTCAAAAGGCTATATCATGCTCGACGAATTCCATTATGTAATGCCGTACAATATGATTTTCAGACACGAGCAGCACATGGTGGATAAGATGTGGCGTCGCGCTATGGAAGCTGCGGATTTCGATGCCGCCGAGGTTCTCGATGGCAGGAGAGGCAATATCAAGCAGCATGCGCGCCACAGGTTGATATCGGGGCTGTTCAGGATAGAGCACGGCGGAATGCGCATTATCGGCAGGCATTATAAAGTTGACATGAATAAATGCGTCAAGTGTATGCGGTGCGTCAATGCATGTCCTGTAGGCAACATTGAATATAAGGACGGAAAATTCGTGTTCGGCAAGAAGTGCTTAGGCTGCGCTCGGTGCTCGTTCAACTGTCCTAAAGACGCCTTTAATATATCGCTGCTTAACTCTTGGAGGGTAAACGGCGCGTACGACTTCTCGCTTAAAGAAGAGAGCGACGGCGAGCTGTGCAAGTGGTGCAATAAGTCATACAGGCGATATTTTTCCCGAAAGGGCGGCAATAGTATTGAAAATCAATAGCAAGTATAGTAAAATTTAATGGGTGAGTATATGAATAAACGCAAGATTTTGATAGCAGAGGACAACACCGAGATATCCGACATGATGCGCAATTATCTGCTCAAGGCGGAGTATTCGGTATATCAGGCATACGACGGACTTCAAGCGATAGAGATGGCGAGCAGCGTGCGCCCCGACTTAATGCTTCTTGACATAATGATGCCTGTATGCGACGGTTTCGAGGTGTGCGAGAGCGTGCGTAAGAACATGAATATTCCCATAATCGTAATATCTGCGGTAGTGGACGAGGAGAGTAAACTCAAGTTGTTCGAGCTCGGCGCGGACGACTATCTCACCAAGCCATTCTCGTTTAAGGAGATGGTGATGCGAGTGGCGGCGCAGTTGCGCAGATTCTACGAGTTTACGTCCGTGGCAGCTAAGTTCCGCACATACGGCAGGCTTACTATATCGTCCGACAGGTTCGAGGCGAAGGTGGACGGCGAAGAGATAGGTCTCACTTCTACGGAGTTCAGACTGCTCGATTTCCTCACTTCCAATCCCAATCGCATATTTTCCAAGCAAAAGCTCATCGACGAAGTTTGGGGCATAGACGAGTACATAGACGAGAATACTGTAGCTGTTACCGTATCCCGCCTTAGGGATAAACTCGAGAAACTCGGCGTAAGCGGTATAGCTACGGTGTGGGGTTTTGGATATAAATGGCAAGATTGAAAAGCAGCGATTATATCCTCGGCGTATTAGAGCGCTTCGGTCGCAACGAAATAGACGCGCCCGTGCGTATATACGGCTCGAGGAGCAATAGGCGCATAATGTCATCGCTCGAGCGGCTGAGGCTGCATATGCTTACCGCGCGCTATATAACAGAGAAGCAGGCTCAGAGCGATAAGACTGCGCTGGCGGGCGTGCTGCACGATCTCAAGACGCCGATGGCTCTTATATCCGGCTATGCGGAATCATTGCAGGACGGAATAGGCGACAAGGATTATCTGTCGCTTATCATCGATAAGATAAGCAGCTTGCAGGGCATTATCGGCTCTGTGTCCGTAGCTTCGGGTAAAGAGACTGCGGATATGTTCGGCATTAAGGAATTTACCAATGCGCGTCTGTACTTTTACGTATTATTCAAGGGATATGCCGATATCGCCGAGAGCAGAGGGATTAATTTCCAAGTAGGTAAGTTCCCTCGTTTTGCGGGCTTCTACAGCAGGCACAGCGAGACGGTAGGCGTCTATATCAACAAGAGCCAGATGGAGCGTGTAGCGCAGAATATTCTCAATAACGCCGTGCGTTATACTCCCAAGGGCGGTAAGATAAAGGTAACTTTTCATAAGGGTAAGCAATATTATGTCATTAATATATCGGACAACGGCAGCGGCATTTCGCCCTACAAGCTGCCCTTTATATTCGACAGATATTACCGCGCGCACAACGACCGCGGCGGCAGCGGTCTGGGTCTGTATATTTGCAAAGAAATCGTAGAAAAGCACGGCGGAACAATCACCGCGCGCTCTAAGCAGGGCAAAGGCACTAAGTTCATAATCAGAGTGCCCATTGTCCCCGCGCCGCCTATCAATAAGGCATCTAAGAAAAGTCGCTGACTGTATATAAATCAACCCTTTTTAATCGAAAGAACTTTTGCGGTAAAGCATTGCTCTTATCTTGACAATATCCGACTTGCAAGCCAAATAAGATCATCGTAGATAGTACGCCGTAAGTATAAATCGACACATCGGCGCGTAATGGCAATTTAATGACATAGCCTTATGTCACATGAGCATGCTTGAGATAAAGCGGTAAATGCAATCGTTATAGATAATAATGTAAATATATTATATAGGCACTAAATTAATATAATTAATAATCAATATATAATAAAAAGCGCGTCGCCACACTTATAAATGCGGCGACGCTGCTTAATCAGTTCTCAATTACGTTCTCGTTGAGATAGCCGTATATGTCTATTGCCTTATCGTGCCACGTCTTATATATCCACTTGGCTTTAGTCCTGTTGTCTACTCTCAGCTTAAGCTCCATCCACACGGACGTATCGTCCACTATCTTAAGCACTACGGTATATGTGCCGTCGTTGTTGCGGAAGTAATCCGACTGATAGTCCTGCTGCTTGCGGTAGGACATGATGTTCTTCTTGATATGTTCCTTGATGGCGTCTCTGGTGGATGCGGGTATCTTGTAGAAGAAGCAGTTGAGGCACTCTCTGCCGTCGGGAGTAATCTTGTATCTGGGTACGGAATTCTTGCCCGCCGCATTGACGAGATAGTCCGTCTTGATGAGGTCGGCTATTGCGTCCTTGCAATCCATGTAAGATATCCAGCCGTTGGCGGTAGCGATGTCATTGACAATGATATCTTCTATCAGCGCCACGCTGCATTGATCGAAGATGTATAGCAGTATCAGCTTATTAATGAATTGCTCTTCGGTAGCAGCCATTACTTTTGCATATAAGGGGAGAGCTTGCTTAGCAACTCGTCGCAGTTATCGTCGTATACCTCGAGCACTACGGGTCTGTTGAGGTCGAGCGAGAATATCCCCAGTATTGACTTGGCGTCTACAACGTAGCGCCCCGACCTTATGTCAGCGTCGTAGTCGTACGAGGATATCAGATTGACGAATGACTTTACGCTGTCCGTCGTATTGAGCAGTAATCTTACAGATTTCATCGTATGCCTCTTTAGAGATTAATGTATATATTATATTACAAAGAGCCGCCCTATTGCAAGCGTTATCGATTTGGGCTTAAGGCGTGTTATCGATTGCTCATACAATTCATTGACGAAACCGCGCTCAAGTAATATAATATAACTGTATTGTATTGGCGCGACTATCGCGCGGCGGAGTGTGGACATGGAAGATGCTGCTTGCAAGGCTTATATCGGCTTAAGCGAACTGTGCAGACAGATTAAGGACGGCAGATACGTGATGTCGGGCAACACAATAGCGGCGTTGCTCAAGTATATCGCGTCGCAGCCCGTTCTACTTGCCGCGATAGAGAGGTGCAATTACGGCTTCGGCTATGCCAACGCGCTCGATACCGCGCTCGCGGGCGGGACGTTTAAGTTGCCGCTTGGCTCGCGTAAGATTGTCGCACTGATTACGGGCTTGCTCTTTGAGTTCGACCGCGGCAGCGTCAATATGCATAACTTTATCAAGACATATTACCGCAGTTCGGATATCGGCGTCAGCTTCGATATGTTCTGCACGAGCGTAATTACTCCATACTGCATGGCGTTCAATAATGTGCTCTCGGGCGATGACGACGACTCGGACAGCGGCGAGATTGTGGACGATAACAGACCTGTACGCGCGGGCGTTAAGGAGCAGATTATACCGCTGATTATTTCCCTTACTGAGCTGGTCGCAGCAGACAACACCCTCGACGAGGAGTGTAAAGAGGAGTACTTTACCATGCTGGACGGGCTGTACTACAGCTTTGAGCTCTCCCGCTCTAAGATGATTAAGGTGGTGTGGACGGGTATGAACGCACTCATGCGCGACTATAAGAGCGCGGGCGCATATCTGCGCGGTATACATGAGATACTGGAGCGGTATTCCGTTATCTAATTTGTCTAAATTCGGCTGATATTAATTAAGGACCTATGATTAAGGTCCTTTTTTACTGATATAGTAATCGTTAGTCAAGCGGCATATTTTACGCTCTTATTTGTACATGTATTAATATAATTGATGATCATTTTTGCGTACTGTAGCCGTTAATTGTATTAATATTTTAGCTCAAAGTACCTTACAAGTCAATATTATGTCGCGGAAATCGGCGGAAATCCATATATTTCCTCGCAATTTTTCCGTCCGTGATCATCAATTATATTAATTTATGTACATTTTTACGGAAATATTTTCGCCGTTAATCGACACGACATTAGATAAACGGAACAATTTCGCATTGTCGTAGATTTACAGTCGGATGGCGAATTATTGATTATAGACTGTATATAGGGTTAAGTTTTGAGTAATAGATATAGGTTAATAACGGGGCTGTCTGCGGCGATAGTTATCGTCGCGGTATTGCTATGCTGTTGCTTTATTTCATTTAATAATATCAATGACGTATTTGCTTTTACGACTACCAATATAACGAGCGGAGCGGTAGACGTCGGCGACATATTGCTGGAAGGTTACGCGGATCGCTCGGACGGCAAGGTATTTAATGAAGATGCTATGTCAGCGTTGTATGCAAAGTTGACAGGAGATGTGGCGAAGTCAAAGATTAGCGACGTAACTGCGCTCGGCACGCTTACAGCAGCGGATATACGGGCTAAGAACGGTAATAAAGATATAGTGCTTACCATGGACGGGCAGCAATGGACGGTGACGCACCTAACCAAAGATAACTCGGGCAATACAATAGCGACGCTGTGGCAGGCTACGGAGAGCACTACGCATACATGGAATCCGTGGTATGATACCGCTACGACGCATGCGTATCCGTCCAACATGTACAGTACGAGCTTTGTGAGAGCGGACGCGCTCAATAGCGGCGGCAACGGGTATGTAGCGACAAAGGGCGCTACTACATTGACGAAAGTAGCGCAAAAGACCGACCATAAATATGCGAAGTTAACAATGCCGTCTGTAAAGGGTTCGCTTACGGACTTTATAGTTACTCCTTCGCAGGTAGCGTATCAAGAGACAGAGAATCAGACTGCCGGCGGCACAATCGGCAATATAGGATATACATATCCCAATGAGGCTTACGGTACGCCGGAGGGGACTATAAAATGGGATGGCGCGAATTATAATTATACTGATAAAAACGGTTATAGCGATTGGAAAGACGATTATATATGGTTGCCGTCGGTTACGGAGACAGGACTGAATGAAACAGTTTACGGTATTTGGGGATTGTCAAATAAACAGAGATCCAATGTAACCAATTTGTATTCGTGGACTCGGTCCGGTCGTAGCAATAAAGCTGATATTGCATATTATATCCATGATCGAGGCGATTCGTATTTCGGAATTAATAATGTTATGAGCGATTATGCCGTCCGTCCCGCGCTTCACTTGAATCTCGACTTGGCGGCGCAGCATAGCGGAGGAACTCCATTAACGGAACCTACCGATGTATCAGTGCAGTATAAAGGTACATCGCTTACTCTGGATGATGTTGCAGCAGAACAAAAACAATGGTTTAATTCGGATAAGCTAAGCATCAGCTATGATAGCGATATAAAGGACGTAGGTATATATAAAGTAAAAGTAGAGATTAAATCGGAATTTATTGCCGACGGATTTACTTTCAAGGGCACTCCCGACACATCTGCGGGCGAGAGCGATACGGTAAGGTATTTTAACTTTACCGTAACTAAGAAGAAGATAGGTATAACCGCTGCATTGGATAGCGGAGGGCTGCCTACGGTCACGCTTAAGAATGCGGGAGATGTGTATAGCGGCGATACTGGAGATAGGGCGCCTAAGTTCGGCTTTACGTATACGGGCAACGGATATAATAGCGATACGCCGCCTACCGCAGTGGGCACATATACGGCTACTGCTAAGATAATTAACGAGTGTAACTATCAGATAGATACCTCTAACAGTACAATATCCGTAACATATAAAGTAAACAAGAAGTCTGTGGCTAAGCCCGTCTTATCGGGGCAGGTAAGTAAGCCATACAGCGGCGTAGCGCAGAGCTTTACCTTGCAGGGCGTCACTGCGGACGTATCGTTGACTCTGCCGAGCGGCGTTACTTACGCGGACGGCGCGCTTAACGTTAAAGATGCGGGTACGTATAAGATAGGCATAGCGCTTAAGGACGGCGGAGCGGCTACTATATGGGCGGACGGAAGCAGCGCGTCATACGAGGTGAGTATCACTATCACCAAGAGACCGCTGAATATTACCATAACGGCGCCTAACTCATGGAAGGTAGGCGAGACGCCTACGGTCACGGTAGTGGGCGACAGCTTGGCGTCGGATAAGACAGAGTTACATATCTACTACTGCAAGAGCGGCTC
>CAJTXS010000012.1 GCA_910583735.1 uncultured Christensenella sp.
TCAAGCGGCGCGATATTCCAATCTATATTGACATAGTTCTCCTGCCTGCCGTCCGACCACTCGTAATTACTGTTCTTAAGTACGAGGTTGAGCACGTAGCCGTCTATGCTCACGTTGCGAGCCGTATATCCCGCCGCGTCCGTGTACGCAGGGTCGTAATTGCTGAGGCACTGCCTTATATCCTGCTCCTGTCCGTTGTATACCGCTTGCCTTGCCACCGTAGGCACGGATATCTTAAGTTTATTAATACTATACTCTATCTCTCCGTCCGTTACCGTGTACGCCGCGTCCGTTATGCTGACTACTACTTTGTACGTATCGGCGTCTTTGGGGTTGAGTTCCGTCATGCCCAACGAGTTGGTTATAACATACTTGATAAGCCCCGACGGCACGGGTACTTGCGCGCCGCTATCGCCTAAGGTATAGAATAGCGCCGTCGGCTTGATTACTTCTCCGCTGTAGTCGTATGCGCTTAGGAATTCTCCGCCGCGCTCGTCCTTCCACCTAACCGTTACATTGATAGTCTTATTGCCGTAGTCCACTACCGCGCTCTCTATCGAGGCAAATGCACCCGTTATACCGCTGTCTTTATCCTCTTCTACCGCTGTATATCTGAATACATACATACCTCGCTTGGGCTTGGTATTCTCATCAGCCTTATCCCATACCGTGGACGTAGACGATCTGTACTCCATCTTATCCGTAGGTCCATTGCCGTTAAGATACTCCTCGCTGTCTATATCGTACTCTATTACGGGAGCCGCGGGACGCGCGGGGATAGTAATTACCGCCTCTTTGGATTTGAACGCGCTTGCGTCCGCAGCATACCACACCCTAAGCGTCTTGGATGTCCTATCAGGATTTAAGTCTACAAGGTTGCCGTTGCCTTGCAACGGCGCGGCAAAGCCAGTAATCGTATACATCATCTTAGACGTCACAGGCTGCCCCGTCTTCTCCGTCTTGTAATTGATGCTCAGCTCGGGCGCTGCTCTCCGCGCGGGTATAAGCAGTTCCTCTATATCGCTGCGGAATGCCGTGCCCGCTATCGCCGATACGTAATAATATATCTTATTCTCCGTCTGTCCCTGCTCTGCTATATATCCGCCCGAGCCGAGGTCGAGCGATACTGCCGTACCCGCTACGTTGTAACTATCATTATCCGCAGGCGCGCTCGTACCTATATAATAGCTGTAGCCGCCGCCTATGCTCACACTCTCCTTCTCGTAGTCTATAGACATGTCACTCGCCGTCTGCCTTTTAGGTATAATCAGGCTGTACTCCCCGCTATCCTCAATATAGTCCGTATGCGACGCGGGCACTTTGTATCTAAAGCTCACTGCCCCGCCTACCATAATGGCATCGGGTATCTTCATATCTACTACAGCCTGCCAGTTGCCGCTGTCGTCCTTGTATTGCAGCCACGACCTTATATCCTGCCCGTTGACTGTTGGATTGGCGGGTATGAGCTCTTCTTTAATGTAATCTATGCTCAATAATGGCGCAGGTTGGGACGCCTTCGTCACTGTGTAAGTATACTCCATGCTGCCTGCTAACGGCATGATATAATTCTGCTTAAACAATGCGCCCGCACCGCTCGAAGTATTCTCCGTAATTATTTCCGCAGTTATCTTATGCGCTCCCGCCACGTCTAACCTATCATTATCCGTACTGCCGTCGTATGTGAGCGTAACGCCCAGATTATCTATGGACATGCCGTTGCCTATAACCGGCTTATACTTCTGCAAGTCTGCAAGCAGCGTACTTGTCCATACGTACGAGCTCTGTATGCCCGACCAAGTAATTGTGAGCTGCCTCGGCTTAATCTTCCACTCTATGTCTTGCGCCAAGCTGCCCGCAACCGTAGTCCAGCCGCCCGAACCGTAGTCTTTACTCCATTTAAGCGGACTCCTCAATGTGGCTTTAGCTACATATGTATCCGCATTGATTCCGCTTAACTGCGTTGAGGAATCAAGTATAAATTCCGGATAATACACGCCTTTAGCTTTCAGCAAAGTCTGCAAACTTTGTGTAGAGCCGTCATAAACGGTATCGATAGAGTTAGGCACGCTATACACTGCGACGTTATCCGCCGCAGTCAGATTGAGATGTAACGCAGGTCGAACAGCGTAATCGACATTTACATAATCGTTATTCATAGAGCTGCCCGCCGCATCCAAAAAGTACGCATAAATAGCGTGGCTGCGGTGACCGGAGCGCAACCATGAAATTACGGAATTGGATCGCTGATTGTTGGATAATTCCCATATTCCGTTTGTACTTTCGTCTGCTCCCGTCTCGGTCACCGACGGCAGCCATATGTAGTCGTCTTTCCATGAGCTATAGCCAGTCTTGGTAGGCAAAGTACTGAAATTAATTATCGCTCCGTTACCGTAGGAATACCAGTTAACAGTGCCGCGGGGCGTACCGTATGCCTCGTTAGGCAGCGTGCTGCTTATTTTGCCTATTGTGCCGCCTATGTTTTGATTTTGGTTGCTTTGATATTCCACCGCAGCGGGGGTAACTATAAAGTCTGTCAGCGAACCACTTGACGAGGGCATCGTAAATTTGGCATACTTATGCGACGCGCTCTTCAAAGATGGCGTAAGAGATGTCGCGCCCTGAGTTGCGACGTAACCGCTTCCGCTATTGAGTGCAATCGACCTTATATAACTCGTACCGTATACATTAGACGGATATGTAACATTGG
Source organism: uncultured Christensenella sp. (assembly GCA_910583735.1). Taxonomy (GTDB): domain Bacteria; phylum Bacillota; class Clostridia; order Christensenellales; family UBA3700; genus Alloclostridium. The sequence continues at coordinate 2,708 of CAJTXS010000012.1, forward strand.
TTACGTTTTCATACCATGTATTCCACTGATACGTGTCCGTAGACGATGCAAGCCACAGTGTCGCAATAGTGTTGCCCGATGTGTCCTTAGTAAGGTGCGTGACAGTCCACTCCATTTCGCCGAAAGTCAAAGCTATATCCTTGCCGCCCGCAGCGCGTATATCTGCTGATGTAATCTGTCCGCTACTTGAAATCTTATTATTGATATCGTTTATCGTTGCGTTGGCGTTGCCTGTAATGGCGGCGTATAACTTGCTTAAATTCTCGCCTGTAAAGTGCTTTGTATTGTTGAGAGTATCTACGCCCTTATATATTTCGCCTATCTTGACGACCGCTTCGTTGCTGCTTGCAGTGTCCATTGCATGGGTCTCTATATCCGAATATGCAAAATAAGCGCTACAGCAAAGCATTGCCGCGCATATTATAGCGGTTAACAGCACTAAGTATTTATTCTTACTTGCAGTCATTCAATACCCGAAAAATCACATTATTTTCTATCTTTTGAGGTGGACCTATTAACATAATAGGTCCACCGTTTACACTGAAAAAAGTTGTTATTAATGCTAATTCAGAAATTTATAGGCTGCAAATGTGTCGAAAAAGAAGATTATATATTGCATATATTGCTTAAAAGTATTATAATATAGAGGATATTGTAGACCTATTATGTTAATAGGTCTATCTAAATATAGAAAAGAGTGCATTGCATTGCGCGCTCAATCCTGTACAAATCCAACAGTTTATTATTGTTTAGTCAGCCGATTAATAGCGTGAAATTACAAGTTATAAGTTTAATTCTCTGCCATTTAAGCAATGACTATAGGTTATCGTAAATATTATTGATTGTTAAAATCATCTCATTATAATAAAACAAAGACGATGCTTACCTCATATTGCTTGCAATGACGGACGTAAAAAATTAGTTTTGGTAAAATCCCAACTATAAATACACATTAAAAAAATCAGTCGGCAAATTGCAACCGCCGGCTACCGACAATAATTATTAAGTACTTACCTGCTAATCAGTCAATCCGAGTAAATAGTCCGCGCCGACGCCGAGCTCCTTACATATGGAAACCAAGACGTCCAAAGACGGCTCCCGCTTGCCTGTGCAATAATTGTTAACTACGCCTTGCGACATGGATATCCGCTTGGCAAGCGCATTCTGGGATAATCCGCTTTCCGCAAGCGTCTCGACTAATCTGTCTTTGAACTTATTCATATTATTTATTATACGGCTTGTAGCCGTATAATGATTGACAAACGGCTATAAGCCGTATATAATTAGCTAATGCTAATAGCCGTATACTTAAAAAAGGAAATATTAAAATGAATGAAATATTAAATATAAATCTAATAAATAAATATATTAACGATTACCGCTTTACTGAATGTGAATTTTGCAGTCTATGCAAAATAAGTAACGACGACTTTAACGCATTAATGAGCGGCGCCGACTTCAATATAATTTCTCTATTCAAAATAGCAAAACAAATAAAAGTGCCTGTATATCTTTTGTTTAAGTAAAAATGCGCCTTACAATATAAAATCCCCCACACTAACCTCAGCGCAATCTTTATCCGAAAATATGTAGTCTTGCTTTATAACATCGCAACAACCCGCACTTCAGTTTTGCGTATAAAAAGAGCCGCGCCATAGATTGCGCAGCTCGCCTGTAAGCCTCAATTATATGGTTAAATCAATATCGGAACAGACCGCATGCAGCCATAGCATATTACAGCTCTGCCGTAACATCCGCTTTATCGCTTCCGCTGTCTGCCGCGTCCTCGACGACATTAACAGACTGCAAGTATGCTATATAATTGCGGATAGGTCCCATATTCCATGCGGAAGCCTCTCCTCTCTTACCCTTATGACAGGCATAACTAACCCCGTATACCGCGACGCAATATACAAGGAATATCATGATATACTCCAAGATATACAGCTTGCCCTTATCGAATCCCGGGATGAGAAGGAAGGGCGGAATGACGTTCTGCTGTACGAACATTATGTTGGAGCCTATCTGCCATGTCTGCGCGGCGAGTACCCCGCCCCACAGTACCAGTACGGTAAAAACGGTAAGCGTAAGCGGAATCTGCTTAATGTTGAGCGGCTCTATACATGTGATACATATAAAGCTGCCGAGGAACAGAGCGTAATGCAAAGCGATGCTCTCTACGAAAGTGAAATACGGCATCTCCGACAGCACGAAAGATTGAGGCGAAACCGACATTGCAATCAGCTGTATAAAGCCTGCCATAAACGCTATGAAGCGCGACGAATCCTTAAGCCACTTGACGCCCGTAAGATATGCGATAGGGAAAAGGAAGTAAGAGATAGACGATATCTCCACAGGTATCTGCTCGATAATACGCTTGTTGTAAATCGTGCAGTACATGGTAAAATGTATTAACTTATAAATAAGTATAAAGCAACATATACCGAAGACTATCTTCTCCGCAAGCGCGCGCTTGCCGCGCAGCAAAACAAGCACAAGCAACACGGTAACAACGATCAGCAGCAAGCCTATAGCGGTAACGTAAATATAATCAAGCATTACCAATCCTCCTTGTGCCCTATCTTGATATCCGAATAATAGTCTTGATATCTGCGCTTAAACTTCTCTGCCTCGCTGCCGTAATTAAAAGCGTCCTCCAGCGACTGACCTTCCATACAGTCGCAGTCCTCGTCGTACGACTCGGCAAGACGCGATCTCTCGAGATTATTCATTTATACCTATCCCCTTGGTCATCGCCGCCGTAGCGTCGTAACCCATATTCTGCAAGCGGTAATTGCGCGCCGCAGTCTCCACCACTATCGCGAGGTTTCGTCCCGGCATAACAGGCAAGACGAGCTTGGGCACGCCCACGCCGAGAATATTCTCTTTCATGCGCTTGTCTCCCAATCTGTCCACATCTTCGGGATTGCCCCACTTCTTAAGCTCTATCACAAGGTCGACGTCCTTGGAGTTGACTACCGCGCCTACTCCGTACATACGCCTTACGTCGATTATACCGATACCGCGCACTTCCATAAAGTACTTAATCTTCTCGGGAGGACAGCCGACGAGCTCGTCGTTGATGCGCTTGATTATCACGGCATCGTCCGATACCAGTCTGTGTCCGCGGTGGATAAGCTCGAGCGCGGTCTCGCTCTTGCCCAGTCCGCTGTTGCCCGTAATCAACACGCCTATGCCGGAAATCTCGAGCAGTGTGCCGTGCACATACTGCGTCGGCGCGAGCAGCTGCGTAAGATACTTGTTTAGTTTTACGCTGAGCGACGTGGTGGTGTCGGGCGCGAGGAACATGGGAATATTATACTTCTCCGCCTCGTCCAGCATTACCGAATCGGGCGCGATGCCTCTGGCATATATTACGCAAGGCACGTGCTTGGACAGCAGCCTACGCATTGCCTTAAGCCTGTCCTCTTCTCCCAGTGAATTGAGATAATAATGCTCCGCGTTACCGATAAGCTGAATCCTGCCCGCTCCGAAATAATCGTCAAAGCCCGTAAACAGCAGTCCCGGGCGATTGACCATAAGCGAGCTGAATGTGATATACTCGAGCGCGTTGCCGCGCGCAAGCTCGAGCGAGCACTCCTGACAGAAGTCCTTAATCCTCACGCTCTGCTTGCTACCCTCGTCAATGACGTTTCTCCTCATATTACTCCTTACAAAATCTATCTATAATATCGCCGATGCAATCGCCTATCTCCGCCTCGCTTATATAATCCGCTCTGTCCTTAAGCCCCTGCATCGCGCCCGGAGCCGCTACGCCGAGCCCCGCATACTCTATCATTGAGATGTCATTCTCCGCGTCGCCCGCGCAGATGACCTCGGACGCGTCAACGCCGTAGCTGTCGGCAATACGTCCGCACGCCGCGCCTTTATTGACGCCGATAGGCAGCGCCTCGACTATCATCTTATTGGAACGGGTGAATACAACCTTATCCCCGTACGTGGCGCGCATATGCTCAAGATAACGCTCGCTGTCGTGCGGCATGAGCAGTGTAAGCACTTTGACGGGACGGACGTCATTCGCCTCGACATAGTCGGACAAAGGTATATTATCGGGCGTCTCGTAGGGTGTGATTCCGCATATCTTACAGAACATACTCACCGCGTCGTCCGCCTTGCGGCAGTTGCATCTGTCGTCGAAGTACACAATGGGCACGCAATAGTCGAGCGCCTCTATCGAGCGAAGCATCGACACGGCGAGCTCCTTATCTATGACGTTGAGATAGATGGGCTTGCCCGTTGCAATATCGTATATTCCGCCGCCCTGATAGACAATAACTTCTCCTTCCGTAATGCCTATCTCCTTTACGCGCGGCAGTATCGAAGAGAACAGTCTGCCTGTTGCCACTACGAACTTACCGCCCCTTTCTCTGTAATCCGCTATGCTCTGCTTAGTACGCTGCGATATCGTATTGTCGGGCAAGGCGATTGTGCCGTCGAAATCACTGAAAATTATCTTATATTTCATATACTTAATAATATATACATTATTACGCTTAAAGTCAAGCCGAGCCGTTATATGGTATAGGTCTGCTTATATACGTATTATAACTCGTAAGACGCCAATTAAAATCGCCGCTTGGATAAAAATAAATGTACCGAATAATTGAAATATATGATATAAATATAAAAATACTAAAAGACATTATTTCGAAACGCTTGAAAAAGTTTAATTAAGAAAAACAGAGCACTCAGGAAATCTTCTTCCTACGGCAATCCGCAATCCATGTACGAATTTGCAATGATTTACTTGGACGGCTCGATAATAAAATCCGATAGAAATAAGGCATACGCATTGTTAAGACAAGCGGCAGAGCAAGGACATATCCAATCCAAGACTTACCTAATATCCGATAAGCTGATGAGTAGCGTTGCCGTGAGCGCAAAAGCCGTCGGCGACATTATCGATATCGTAACAGACAATAGATAATATCCGCTCTTCGGCAACGGATAACTTGTCGGACTAATCTTCGGCTATGACTTCTCCGCCCTCGGAGCCGTGATACGCTTCGTATACGGCAGCGGCTGCGCGCCTATCGATAACACTCTCGAGCTCGGGCACGGTGGCGCTCTTGATTGCCGCCATACTCCTAAACGCCTTGAGCAACTTCTTGGCTTTGACTGCACCCACGCCGTCTATATTCTCCAGCGAGGAGTGAGACATACGCTTACCTCTCGTATTGCGATGGAACGTGATGGCAAAGCGGTGCGCCTCGTCCCTGATGCGCTGCAAAAGTTTAAGCGCGTAGCTGTCGCGCGGCAAAATCACGGGCTCCGAGTTATGAGGTAGAAACACCTCTTCCTCGCGCTTGGCAAGCGATATGAATTGCACGTCCACATCGATTGACTCGGCTATCTCCATTACCGAGCTTAGCTGCCCTTTGCCTCCGTCTATGATTATCAAATCGGGCGTAGCTCCGAGGCTGACGTCCTCGTCTCCCTCGGCTAGTCGCCTGAGCCTGCGGCTTAGCGTCTCTTGCAGAGATGCAAAGTCGTCGTTGCCCTCTACGCTCTTGATACGGAACTTACGGTAATGCGCCTTATCGGGCATGCCGTCGGTAAATACCGCCATCGACGCCACTTTATCCGTGCCGCTGATATGCGAGATGTCGTAACACTCCATGCGCAGAGGAAGCCGCTTGAGATTGAGCAGCTCGGCAAGCTGCATAACCGCTCCCACAGTCATATTGTCCTTACGCTCTTGCAGCGAAAGCGACTTCTCGAGATAGTCGGCGGCATTGGCAGCCGCCATATCGGCAAGCTGACGCCTAACGCCCTGACGGGGACATATTATATTTACTTTCCTGCCTTTGAGCGCGCTCAGGTACTCGGCAAGCGCTTCCTCTCCGTCCACTTCCACCGACGTGACTATCTCGCCCGCGACATATCCGATACTGTCATAGTAGCGACTGATGAACGATGCCAGCGCTACTCCGTCGTCTACGGACACGTCCGTAATGCTCTGCTTATCGCCGCCGACCAACTTGCCCGCGCGGACATACAGCATAGCGATTACCGTATTGAATCCGCTGCCCGCTATGGCGAATATATCCATATTGTAATCTTTAGGCAGCGCGGTGACTTGACGCCGTACGAGCTTGGACAGCACGTCGAGCTTATCCTTATACCACAGCGCAAGCTCGTAATCCTCGCGCTCGGAGGCTGCGAGCATCTTAGCCTCGAGGATGCCGCCCACCTTCTTATCGTTGCCGTTCAAAAAGGATATCACTTCGTCCACGACGGCGCGGTATTCCTCCTTGCTCACTTTGCCCGAGCAAGGCGCCATGCACCTGCCTATGTGATAGTTGAGACAGGGACGGTGAGAACGCGGCACCTTAGCCATGTCGAGCTTGCACGAGCGCAAGCTGAACGCAGAATATATCAGCTCGGAAATGTCCTTATAGCTTATGCCCTGCATATACGGTCCGAAATACCTCGCTCCGTCACTGCGCAACTTGCGCACGACTTCGATACGCGGAAAGTCCGACTTTACGTCTATGCGTATAAACGGATAGGACTTATCGTCCTTGAGCATGATGTTATAAGGGGGCTTGTGCTTCTTTATGAGATTGTTCTCCAGCACGAGCGCCTCTACCTCGTTGCGCGTAATGATGTAGTCGAAGATGTGTATCTTAGACACCATTGCGGCTACTTTATCCGTCTTGACGCCTGCGTTGAAATACTGACTGACCCTATTTTTGAGGACCTTTGCCTTACCGATATAGAGTATCTGCCCCGACTCGGAGTACATGATGTATACTCCGCTCTTCTTGGGCAAATCTTTAATCTTAAGTCTCAACGCTTCGTTCATAATATTATTTTACCACTTTATCGCCCTCTTTAACAAGCGACATATGCAACCGAATATGTCGCGCCCGCGTAATATACAAATAATAATTACCCCGCCGTATAAGGCGGGGCAACATTGCTCTGATATTATTTTTGATAATGATTATTGATAAGATTACTTCTCCACGCCGCATAGATTCCGATTTAAGCGTCAATTGCTTGAGCGGATTACGGATATATCCGACTTATAAATGCAATCTTATTTACATAATAATCTATCTATATTTACTAAGCGATGCGTCTTAAGCGCAACGCACGCTTAAAAGTCACGCCTTATCGGGTATTGCGGGTACGTCCTTGGTCTTGATATCCACGGTAATCTGCGTCTTAGCCCATACGTCCGCCTTGAGGACCAAGGTCTTATCGACTTCGTTCTTCGCCTGATAATAGGCAAGCACTCGCTCCGTAAAAAGCTCAAACTTATCAATTACGTGCGACGTATCGGATGTGACCGACAGCCTCACGTTATCCAAGCCGCTCACTTTGTTCCAGTCATAAGACAGGTCGGTATCGTAACCTTTGCTGATTTCGGGGCTGTGCCAGCTGTCAATTTGCTCTCCGTCGAGGTCATACACATACCTCAGTCCCAACTGACAGAGGTTGCGGTACAGCTTAAAGCCGTACGTCGCCTGCGTAACATCTCCGAGGTCGTCCTCCAAGTCGGAATATCTATCCGTCATCGCAGGCCACAGCATAAGCAGAGCGTCGATATCGTAGTCGCCTACATACACGTCGGGCAGCTCGGAGCGAGACACCTTATTGCCGTCGGCGTTGTAATACGCGCTGAAAGTCGAATCCGAGTCAATCCACCTCTCTCCCTCGAGTACCTTGACGAAATCTCTCTTGCCCTTGACGTCGTCGTAGTCTCCGTCGGTCATCTCCTTGAACATGGTGACCTTGGAGTAGTAGCGAGCCACGCCGTCTTCTCCGAGACTGACGATGATACGTACCTGCGCTATTTGGACGTACCAGTCGGTATAGTCGCTGTTGATCCAGCCCTCTTTCTCGGGAGTGCCGCGCGATACATTGTCATGATAGGTATAGATTACGTCAAAGTCGGAGTAATAGCTGCGCTCCGACATCGCAGAGTACATCTTGGACAGTCCCTCTTCCGCCTTGCGGGTATCTTTGATAAGTCCTTCGTAAAACGCCTGCTCGGAGACGGTGCAAGCGGCTATGCACGATAGGGAAAGTACGAGCGCGAGCGCTATCAATATAAGAGACAACTTCTTCTTCATTATTCCATATCCTCCCCGTCAATATGCAATGTGCCTGCGGCGATAGAGTCGGACACCGCGGCAATCTCCGCTCCGTCTACGCTGCCGTCGAGCTCCGCGCGCTCCTGCTCTCTGCGTTGAGCAAGTTTGCTCTGTATCTCAACCATTTTCTTGCCCGACAATTTATAGAATAGCATTGGCACAATCGATATGAGATTGAGCGCCGCAGGTATGAGCGTGTACATGAGGAAGAGTCCCGACTTGGTAAACTCCGACTGCACGGGCTTGTGTCCCGACAGGAAGCTGAGCGGCTGCGAGAACATGAAGAAGGCAAGCAGCCAGGCAAGGAAGTAATCCTTAAACGCGCTGGAGACCTTGCTGCGCAGCGACATGAGCGCAAAGGTTATGCCCTCGCACCTGTTGCCGGTCTTTTCTTCCCAATAATCGATAGTATCGGTAGCCATGAGGTGAGGCACTACGTTGAGTATGCCTACGGGCATCATCGCTATAAACATTATAGCCGCAATCGTATACCACTGCGTGCCGCCCAGCATGTATACCATGAATACGAGCGCAAGCGCAACAGAATGCCACAGCGTAGCGAGAATGAACAGCTTCTTGGAATCCATCTTCTTCTTAAGCTGCGGCGCCAGCAACATGCCTATCATCGACGCAATTGCGCCCGGCAGCGAGAACCATATCTGCAATGAGCCGTTGTTGAATATGTAATTGACTACATATATAATCGCAGCCGATACGAGATTGCGGAAGAATGTCAATAGATTGGACAGAATCAGCAGGAAGAACTGCTTATTCTTAAACATATACTTAAAGCCGTCAAGGAAATGCGGTTTCTCTATCGTTGGCTCCAGCCGCTCCTTAATAGATATGCCGCCCAGTATCTGGAACAGCGTGCCGAGTACGCCTATGACAATGGCGACTATCAGATAGACGGCTGTATAATTCTGACTGAACAGCAAGCCCAAAGATATCAACACCAGCGCGCTCTGCTCGCCCACCGAGCCTACCGTACGGGATATGGATATCAGCTTGGACCTCTCGTGCATATTGGGCGAAGCCACCGCGGGCAGAGCGCCCATAGGTACGCCTACGAGCGTGCCCATTACGGTATAGGCAAGATAGGTAATGTACATGTAAGCAATCTTGCCGCCCGAGCTAAAGCCCGTAACCGGTATAAACAGCGCTATCGCAAGTATGCCCCACGGCACGGAGCCGAATATGAGATAAGGTCGCATCTTGCCCCAGCGCGTGCGCGTCCTGTCCACAATCGCGCCCATTAGCGGATCGTTGAGCGCGTCGAATATCTTGGAGACAAGGAACATCGTACCAACCGCCGTAGGAGCTATGCCTACGCAGACCGTATAGTAAAACAGCAAATAGCCCTGTACAAGTCCCGTAATTGCCGAACTTGCGAACTGCGCCATGGAGAAGAATATGTAATCCTTAACCGTAAGATATTTACGGTTGATGAGTTCCTCGTCCGCGCCGCCCTCCGCGCTATCTTCTTCAGGAACGATAGCCTTAGGCTCTTCCAAAGTATTTTCCACCCACTTTACCTCCTAATCATATATACTGTCACACAATCGTCTTACGGAAAAAGTCTCCGCCGGGATAACTCAATACGAACGCTCCCGTAGAACTCCACGCCTGCAACAGCGACCCCTTGGGGTGCACCGGCGAGAAGAATTCTATAGGCGTATAATTGCCTTGCCGTATGTTGTACTCGAACCATCTTGTGAGCGGATACATATAGTCCATGCCGTACATAAGTTTCGCATAAGCGTACATGCAAGACAGATAGGGCCAATCTCCGCCGTTGTGGTAGTAGTAAGGCAAGGACGACTTCTGCACGATGTGCTCGGCATTCTTATAGAACGGATATACGCACATAGTGCCCCAGTCTCCCGCGCCCTGCTCGGAGTTATTCTTAGACTCAAGCAGACGCTCCATAGCCGATAACATGCGCTTAGCCCTCTCCTCGTCCGCGATGTCGTAAAGCGCGCACACTACGGTATCGATAGAGAGATTGTCCTCGGTAAAGTCGCCGTCCTTGTAATTGACGTACCATCCCTTGTCCTCGTCCCACAGCAATCGGTTGATAGATTCCTTTACCTTAATATACTTAGATAAATAGTCTTGACTGAGCTCGCTATCGCCCTTGGCGCGGTACAGTTCGCTCATGGCATACAGCGCTCTTGCATACAGCGCCTCGTCGTATGTGACGTAGCCGCCGCGGAATACGTTGTCGCACCAGTCTCGCCTGTTATACTTGCCGCCCTTGACTATCAAGCCCGTAGAATCCGCTTCTTTAAGCAGACGGCGCATTACCTTATGCGCGGCGCTCAGGCACGTACCGCCTGCGCACTTGACGTCTAGCACGGACATATCGCCCGTATGCGCCACATAGTCGTACAGCATTATAACATAGAAAGAGGGAGAATCATAGTGATTGCCCCAATAATTCTTAAAGTTGAACTTAACAGCGGAAGGACACTCGCCCTTGCCGTCTATACCGCGCGCAAGCGTAACTATCTCATTGCGCACGAGATCGGGACGCACGGGCAATACCGACAATACCGTCCAGTAAGCGTCTCTGTAGTATGTACGGGCGGGGAACTGATACACTATACCCGCCAAGAAGCCCTTGAACTTGCCCAGCTCCTTATAATTAGACAGCGAGCAATTGAGCAACGACTTGTAATAGGCGTTGAGGAAGTCGCCCTCGAGCTTTACGGGACACTTAAGCGATAGGGCGTAATTATCCGCTGCGGCAACCGCCTTGTCGAAATTGTAAAACGCCTTGAGCACGTCGCAGTACGTAAAGTCGCCCTTAGTACCCGCGCTTATCACATAGCGGAATACAGCGCGCGCCCCCGCGCTCACCTTGCCGCCCAAACTAAACTGATTGAAGAATCCTCTCTCGCACTCGCCTATCTCTCCGCCGCAGCCGATAGCCACGTCGAGATAGAAGTCGCCCATTACTTCGGAGCAGTACTTTTTGACGTCGCCCCTCGTCTCGCAGGTCACTTTCTTTTTCCTCATAAGTCCGCCGAGTATCCTCGCGAGATTGCCAGCGGACAGTCTGTTGGTAGGCAACTGGGTGACGTACGACTCGTAATTGATACCGAAGTTGTTAACGCACTTAAAGTCGATATCGCTATCGCTTAATATCGCGTACTCGACGTAAATGCAGTTGTTGTCCGTATCGAGGAATTGGGTAAGCGTAATATCTGCGCCGCTCTTTTTTATATATGTAACCTGCTTCTTACCGAGCATGACGACGCGCTTGTCGCACATATAGTCGAGCGGCTTGCCGTCCAATGTGATTATGGCGTAGAAATTGCTGAATACGGAATACTTGTTCATAACGGCGTACTTGGAGATTGCGCCCCTGCCGTCGAACTGCGCCGTAATGCGGTTGTTGCTGACGTCGTACTCCGCCTTCTCGTGAAACTGCCCTTGCGCTACGATAGCTCCGTCCTTATACCCTACCTGCATAGCTTTACCTCTTGACGCCGGAGGTCTTTTCCTCCTCTATTCTCTTATTAAGCTCGCTAAGGTATCTCTCCTCGTCGATGGGAAACTCCACTACATCTCCGGTCCATCCCGACAGATGTATCGCATTGGAGAAGCTCAGCCCCGTTATACCGTCCTGTCCGCGAGCTATGAGCTCGTCGCTCTTGCCGAGTATGACCTCGGAAAAGTTGCGAATCACCTTAATATGCTGTCCGCCGATAACCTCGCCCAGCTTCTGCGAATACTTGTAGGTCTTGGCGCCTATCTTCTGCATCGTCCAGTCCTTGACGACGCCTCTCTTCCTCTCCTCGGCGCTCGCCGCGGAATAGCTGGGCTCCATAGTATTATTCTTCTTGTAGACCATCTTGGTGAGCAGCGAATTGGTAATTACTATCTGTCCGCCGTCGCCCGTAATCTCCAGTCTGTTGGTGCCGGGCGATTCGTGCGTGGATGTAATAAACACGCCCGTCGCTCCGCCCTCGAACTCGCAAAAAGCGCTGACATCGTTCTCTACGTTAATGTCTCTGCCGACAGTCCTTGCCGTGCTCCACACTCTCTTGATCTTTCTGCCTGCTATCCAGGTAAACAGGTCGAGCTGATGAGGGTCTTGATTGATAAGCACTCCGCCGCCTTCGCCGCCCCAAGTGCCGCGCCAGCCGCCTTGATCGTAGTACGCCTGCGGACGATACCAGTTGGTGATAATCCACACTATGCGCTTGAGTTCGCCAAGCTCTCCGCCCGCGACGATATCGCGCGCCTTGCGATACATACTGTTGGTACGCTGATTATACAGCACGCCGAACTTGAGCTCCGGATGTCTGTCCGCGCACTCGTTTAGCTCGCGCACTGCCTTGGTGTATACGCCTATCGGCTTATCAGACAGGACATGCAACCCCCTCTCCAGCGCCTCTATGCCTATAGTCGGGTGCAGGTAATGCGGAGTATCTATTATTACCGCGTCGATGACATTCTTATCGAGCATATCCTTATAGTTGTCGTATATCTTGACGCCCGGCATCTCGGCAGCCGCCTTGTCCCGCCTGTCCTTCTCCTTATCGCATACTGCGGCCAGCACGGCGTTGCTGTCTTTGCCCGCGTATAGCTTCTTGGCATATCCGTAGCCCTGCTTGCCTATGCCAACTATGCCGTATCTCACCTTATTCATAATTTACACCTCCGCTCCCGCTTCTTTAAGCAATGACTTAAGTCCCTCGTACTGCCACTTGAATATCGTACTTCTGTCCACACTCCGCCATCTGCCGACGCCCTTTGCCTTATCTATGCGTCTGAATATTCTGTGCCACTTGCCGATATAAGGTATTGCCCAAGTAATCCAGCAAAGCAGTTGGAAAAGTATCTTGTGGTCGGCATATTTTCCCGTATGCGGCTCGAGAGTCATATAGCCGTCGTATCCCCTCTCGACTACGAGGTCTTTGAGTATCGCAACATAATCCGCCTTGCCCATGCCGACGGGCACTTCCACGCCGTACTCGGAGCAATCCTTGATGTGATAGTAGACGCAATAGTCCTTGACTTTATCGTAACAGTCGTTGGGATTATATCCGCACTGGATATAATTGGACGCATCGTAGCATAGCTTAAACTGCTCGTCGTCTATGGCGCGGTATAACTGTATGCATCTGTCGGGAGAGTCTCCGTAGATGCGCTTCTCATTCTCATGCAGAAGCGTTATATCGCTGCCCTTTACCTTGGCGAGATAGCCCTTGAGCTTCTCCACAACGACAGGGAAATACTTGTCGTAATCAGTGCCGCCCGTGCGGAAAGAGAATATCCTTATGTACTTGCAATCGGTAAGTTCGCATATCTTGACGAGTTGCTCCAGCTTGGAAAGCTGCGCGTTGTAAGCCTCATCGTCGTACAGACCTATTTTACCGATAGGCGAGCCTATTGACGAAAACTTCACGCCGTACTTGTCCATTATAGGCTTGATATCCCTCTCGAACTCTTCTGCCGTATAATTTGCGATATTCTTACCGTTAACGACTCTTGGACACATATATGTCTCGCCGAACGCCTTTACAGCCTTGCACTGCTCTTCGAAGTCTGATGTGACCTCATCGTAAAAACCGGAAATCTTGACCATCATTTCCCTCCTGCTTACCTATTGATTATCGCTTATGCGATTGCCTCGCGCGCGCTCTTCGGCGCGCTTGCTGTCGAGCATAGCGGCATATCTGTCAACATCTGCCGGCACGTCCGTCTCCTCGCCCGTCCAAGACGAGAGATAGAGCGCATTGATGAGCGCAAGCGCGTTGATGCCCTCTATGCCCTCCGCTATGAGCGCGCGCTTATCGCCGGCTATGCGGCGAGTAAAGTCGCGCAAGATATTTATCTGCTGACCGTACAGTCCGTCGCGTATGAGATTAATAAGACCGTAACGTATCTTATATCTCTTATATTTCTTATCTGCGGAGTTGCCGTAATCGCGTCTCGAATTGCGATTGATCTCCTGTTCGCTAAGCCTGTTTATCACTACCGTCGCGCCGAATTTACCTGCCGTAATCCTGCCCTTATCGCCCGCAATCTCCAGCCTGTTGACTCCCGGGAACTCATGCGCGGACATGGACAGCATGCAGTCGAAGCGAGCATATCTGAGCGTTGCGCTCACCTCGTTCTCCGTAGAGATGTCTCTGCCCACCGTACGACAGCTTGCTATAAGCGAGCTCGGCATGCCGAGTATCCACTGCAATATATCGAGTTGATGGACGCACTGATTAATGAGCGTGCCTCCGCCCTCTCCGTCGTACGATGCGCGCCATCCGCCCATATTATAGTAATGCTGCGTCCTATACCAATCGGTAACAGTTAGCTCGGCGCGTACTATGTTGCCTATCTTGCCGCTGTCTACTATAGCCTTTAATTTACGATATATAGACGAAGAGCGCTGATTGTACATTATACCGAATACGATGTCGGGGTGCTCCGCCGCAACGCGATTGAGCTCCGCAGCCTCTTTGCACGTCACGGACACGGGCTTCTCCACCAATGCGTGTATACCCGCCGATATTGCTTCAAGCGCTATCTCTACATGCGCGTAATGCGGCGTTGCCACGACCACGGCATCTATGCCGCCGCCTGCCAACAGCTCGCGGTAATCCTCGTATATGTTAACGCCCTTATATCTGCGCGCGCACCTGTCCCTTGCTGCCTCGTCGATGTCGCAGACAGCGACAAGCCTCGCCCCGCGCACTCTGCCTTTAGCGAGATTGTCCGCGTGCCTGCCACCCATTCTGCCTACGCCGATAACGGCAAATCTTACCATACTGCTCCCTACCGCATCAGTTTCACCCGCGTGCATATTCTACGCGCGCGTACTTAAATTTTATCATAAAAGCGCGTATATTTCAATATGCGCTTACGCGTTATTATATAGCTCCCGATAATCCGACCTTTCTTGTCAGCGAGCGCACGGTATCGGGGATATTGGTTGTGATATTATACAAGTTCATTTCGCTGTACCTCACCGCATCGCGTCTTGTACTGATAGTAAACAGCGACACCTTTACGCCCTCGTATACGCACTCTTCCAAGAAGCTGTCGTCAACGAGCAATTTATTGACGTTGATACCCGCAAAAACGGGGTTGTTGTAGCTCTCCAGCCTGCGCCTGATAGCCGCTGCATAGCCCGGTCTGTACGGAAGATTGTCAAGACGATTGAAAAACGCCCTGCCGTGGGTAAGTTCCATTGCTTCCCTCTCGCATATAGAGCCTGTATATATTATCCTATCCTCAACGCCCGACTTGAGCGCAAGCGCCTCCACTCGACCGGCTATATTTGAGTTCTTGAGGTCGCAGTTGATCATAAGATTCCTGTCCTTGACCACCTCAAAAGCGTATGTTAGGGGCAACTTGCCGTACGAGCCGAATATACTCGGTCCGTGATCTAAATACAGATACTCGCCTCTGTGTCTTACGTCGACCTCGAGCGCGTCGCACATAAAATTGTCCGCGCTGGCAAAATATAACCTCGAGTTCCTGCCCGTGCCTAAAGCTCCGCCGTGTGCCGTTATCATACTCTATCTCCCTTAACATATATAGGACTGCTTATCAATACTTCGCCTAAGCAGCCGTCCGCGCTGCCTACGACGCTTATTCCGAACGCATTATTAGCTACATACTCCGCTTCCGCTACGCCGCAGCGCATCTCGCTCGATACCCTCTCGCCCGTCACGAAATCCGTTACATAAAGCGTATATCCCTCGGCGGCTCCGACTTCGCAGTCGATTAGTTTCAACTTTACCTTGCCTACTGCGCCCTTAGGCGCCTCGTCGCCCATGATATACTCCTTGCCGTCCGTTATGAACGCTATATCGGCGCCGCCTATCAGAGATATTAATGTCCTTCCTGCTCTTACAGCGGCTATGCAAGACGCCTCGTCTATCTCGCCCTCTATCGCAAGATACGTGGCTGCGTATCCCGTCGCATTATCGTCGGGCTTATGCCAATCGTAACCGTAAAGCGCGGCTATCCTCTCTCCTCTGCCGATAAGTCCGCGCCATCTCTTAAGAGAGCGGGCGCAATGCTTGCTCGCGTGAGGATTGAGCCCCCAGTACACTTCCATACCTGCGATATTATCCCAGCTGTCGGGAGCGTAATCGAAGTGACAACCCGCGCCTACGGGATATCCCCACCTATCGGGGTGCGCTATGTTGACCGCCGCGCCCTGCTCCGCCGCTCGGCGCACGCACTCGTCAAACGTGCCTATGCTTACCTCGCGCCAGTCGATATCCGTCGTGCCGAGCACAGTTATATGCCCGTAGAAGGTGGTCCACTCGATGCCGCACACGGGCGTTATCCCCGCCTTGGCAACGGTAGCTACAAAAGACTCTGTCGCTGACAGCGTATTGTGGTCGGTAAGCGCTATGGCGCTGTACCCTCTGCGTAAAGCTCTGTCTGCAAGCATATCTACGCTCATACTGCCGTCGCTGTGCATCGTATGGCAATGCAACTCGCACTTATGCCACATCACTGTATTGCCTCCGCCGTTATGTCCACATCGAGAGATGGCGTAACTATTGCGTTGACACTTACGGTAAGCACATAGCTCCCCCTGCACGGTATAAAGTCGATAAAACCCGCGCTTGAGCTCTCGCCTATCTCTATCTCCTGTCTATAATCGTGTCTGTGAGACGTGCCCAACCAGCCGCGAGGAGAGTCGATACTGAACGACAGATGATTGGCAAGCGGTATATGCTTTATTGCTTCGTCGTCCGACGGCTCGCTGCCCGTCTGCGCGCATATGCACTGCTTGATAATCCTTAAGCAACGCGAGGGGTTTTCCTCGTACTTAGGAGAATATCGGATAGCGATTACCAGTTTCTTCACGCCCGAAGGCACGCTTATCTTGACAGGTATATGCCTGTAGTTGTCGTCCTCTGTCAAATGTATCTTTCGTTTAGCAAGTAACATAAATTCACTTAACTATATCGGGTATCTCCGACATATCCACTTTTCTGCCGCCTTGCATACGCGACAGCTCGGCAGCGGCTATTACTCTGTGACTTTCGATAGTATCGCTTATCCAAGTATACTGTCCGTTGTCATCGCCTTGTAGCATAGAGAGCGCCGCCTTGATTATCCCTTCGTCTCCGCCGTAATGTCCTTTGATAACGGGGATTACGTTGACTATTATCCGCTTTTCCTTCTTGTCGAATAGTTTCAATCTGATGACGCTGCCCCTGTCGTCCGCGACGAGTTCGCCCTTAGTGCCGCGTATCTCGGTATGGCGATAGTCGCTTTCGTTGAATGCGTTGACGGTCATTACGACCTTAATGCCGCTCTCCGTCTCCATCTGTACCGTCTGATTGTCGACGACATCGTTGTCGCACTTGAATACGCATCTCGACCACAGCTTGCCCCTGGGATCGCTCCTCAATGCGGCTATGATATCCTTCTTCTTGCCCGAAGTGCAGAAAGCATAAGTGCCCCACTTGAATTTATGCCTGCCTATGAAAGGTCCTAAGCCGCGACCTACGTATTGATAACGACAGTCGTAAATACACTTACTATTATGCGGACAGTCGAAACAGTTATCCGCAGCGCCTACAGGCGCGTTATCCGCGTTGAAATATGTAAGTCCGCCTATGCTCGACACGCTCTTGAACTTGGAATCGCAAAACCAATATAACAAGTCGGCGTCGTGGCAGCACTTGGCAAGCAGCATGGGAGACGTCTCATCCTCCCGCCGCCAGTTGCCGCGGACATAGCTGTGGGCAAAGTGCCAGTATGCGATATTCTCGTCGTGCTTGATGAGCTTAATATCGCCGAGTACGCCTTCTTTTATAATAGAATGAACGTATCTGTAATAATTGGCATAGCGCAATACGTGACACACGAGGACCTTGAGCCCCTTCTCCCTCGCCAGCCTTTCTATCTCGAGGCACTCCTTGATATCGGGCGATACGGGCTTCTCGAGCAGCAGATGATAGCCTAAGCCGAGCGCCTTAATCGCATGGGCGTAATGGTCCCTGTCTTGAGTAGCTATAACCATGAGGTCCGCCACCTTACCTTGCGCGAAAAATGCGTCTTCGTCAGTAAAGCAACTCTCGCACGGAACGCCCCAAGCCGATTTTACTTTATCGATTTTACTTTGGAACTTGTCGCAAACGGAAACTATGCGCACACCCTTGCTCTTAGCAAGATGTCCGCCGTAATTTTTTCCTCTCGAGCCTAAGCCGAGGACCGCAACTTTAATCATAATTTCCCTCTTTATCCCCTACCGATTTAATCTGTCGTCATACTCCCGAATATGCCGAAAAGCCTCCGTCTATCGGTATCACCACTCCCGTTACAAAACTTGCCGCCTCATTATCGGTAAGATAGAACAGCGTGCCGAGTATCTCCTCCGCTCTACCGAATCTGCCCATAGGAGTGCCCGCAAGTATCTTCTTGCTCCTGTCCGTGGGATTGCCCTGCTCGTCGAAGAGCAACGCCTTGTTCTGATTGGTGACGAAGAAGCCGGGCGCTATCGCGTTGACCCTTATACCGCTCTTGGCAAAGTACACCGCAAGCCACTGCGTAAAGTTGGACACGGCAGCCTTAGCTCCGCTGTAAGCGGGTATCCTCGTAAGCGGTCTGAAGGCATTCATGGAACTGATATTGATTATATTGCCGTCTCTGCCTATCATGTCGGGCGCAAACACCTGAGTAGTGAGCAGGGTGGCAAGGAAATTGAGCCTGAATACGAAATCTATGCCGTCCGCCTCGAGATCGAAAAATGTCTTTACGCCCTCTATATCGCTTCCGTCGCCGTAAAAGTCGTGCGACGCCGTGCCCTTTGGATTGTTACCGCCCGCTCCGTTGACGAGCAAATCGCACTTGCCGAGGTCGGAGACTATGGCTCTGCGGGCTGCGATAAGGTCGTCCTTATTCAGGCAGTTAACCGCGTACGCCCTGGCAATGCCGCCGCTGCTTACTATCTTATCCGCCACAGCCTGCGCCGCATCCTTATTGATATCCAATACGGCTACCTTGGCGCCCTTCTCCGCATAAGCGCGCGCTATTACGCTGCAAAGCACGCCGCCAGCGCCCGTAATTACAACAACTTTGTCCTTCATAATTATCTCCTTACCTCGCTCTCTTTAACTATCGCTTCCGCTATTCCGTCAAGATACATTGCCCCGAGCGCGCGGTCGTACAGTCCGTAGCCCGCTCTGCCTTTCTCGCCCCATATCATCCTGCCGTGGTCGGGACGCACATAGCCGTCGAAGCCCGTATCTATCAACGCCTTGATTATCTCATACATATCCAGCGAACCCTCGCTACTGCGGTGTCCGCTCTCCTCGAAGCACTTCTCGCCCGTTATCTTAATGTTGCGCAGGTGCACGAAGGGTATCCTGCCCTTAAACGTACGCGCCATATCCGCCAAATCGTTGTCGGGATTTACCCCCAAAGAACCCGTACACAGCGTTATTCCGTTGGCAGGACTGTCCACGATTGCAAGCATGCGCGCGATATTGTCCTTGCAAGTAATTATGCGCGGCAGTCCGAATATCCCCCAGGGCGGGTCGTCGGGATGAATCGCCATCTTGACGCCCGACTGCTCGGCTACGGGTATGACTTCCTTAAGAAAAACGGCGAGATTGTCCCACAGCTTTTCCTCGTCGATATCGGCATATCTTGCAAGTAAATCCTTGAGTCCGTCGTTGTCGTAGCTGGCATCCCAACCGGGCAGACTGAGCGAACTGGTAAGAGGATTCATAGACAAGACAGTGGCATGGTCGTAGGCAAGCGCGTTGGAACCGTCGGAAAGACCTCTGTCCAGCTCGCTCCTAAGCCAGTCGAATACGGGCATAAAGTTGTAGCATATACATTTGACGCCAGCCTCGCCGAGC
Source organism: uncultured Christensenella sp. (assembly GCA_910583735.1). Lineage (GTDB taxonomy): Bacteria > Bacillota > Clostridia > Christensenellales > UBA3700 > Alloclostridium. The sequence continues at coordinate 22,683 of CAJTXS010000012.1, forward strand.
CTTCTTACATTCTCTTTATAATTATCGATAAGGCGCGGCGCGTCCGCTCCGCCCAGCTTAATCTCCTCGTGCACGGGCACGCTCTCTACCACCTCGAACTCGAGCCCCGCGGCATTGATATCCGCCTTAAGCTTGGCTATACTCTCATTGCTCCACACCTCGCCTACAGGCGTGTCGTATATAGCCGATACGACGCCCTTTACGCACGGTATCTGCCTGATGTCGCCGAGCGTAACCTTATCGCCCGAGCCGTACCATCTGAAAGTCATCTTCATAGTCTCAATCCTCCGTCATCTCTTTTGCATTGCCGTAGCACAAAGCATATGCCGCCTTGAGCGCGTATTTATCTACTCCGTCGGGCGTCACCTTACTCAAAAACTCGCATACTATCCGTCTGTAATAGTCGTGACGGGTGTAGGACAGGAAACTGCGACTGTCTGTAAGCATACCCGCCAGCGACAGTATATGACCGAGCTCGGATATGCAGTTAAGCGTATCAGTCATGCCACGCTTGTGGTCGTTAAACCACCAACTTATTCCCAAGCTCACTCCTCTGAACGCTCCGCACAGCGTGGCAAGCGTGTAGTACATCGACGGATTGAGCGAATAAATCACCGTACGCGGGAGCTTGCCCGCCGCACTTGCGGCATTGAGCAACACCCTTATTCGGGAGATATCTATGACGTCGCCCACGCAGTCGAAGCCGCTGTCCCTTCCGCACTCGCCCAGCATTACCGTATTGCTGTTGCGGGTGACCGCTAAGTGCAACTGCATAACTATGCCCCTATCGGCATACTCCTTAGCAAGCATCGCATATAGATAGCCGCGCAGTCCTTCGCTGTCCGAGCAATCGAGCTTCTCTCCGCCCATAAGGCGCGAGAAGGCGCGTCCGGCATCGCTTGCCTCATAAATTGCCGACGGAAAACCCTCTACGCCGACATCGCTGAATTTGCATCCGTAAGATACGAAGTAATCCAATCTCGACCTTATAGCGCGCTCCAAGTCGGAGAGCGAGCGTATATTTATGCCCGCGACTGCTCTCAGCTTATCGATATATTCGATATAGTCTGCCGCATCCGTATTGACCAAATTGTCCGTCCTAAAGGAAGGGCAAACCTTGACGCCATATCCCTCGCGTCTTAACAATCCGTGATACTCGAGCGTATCCGTAGGGTCGTCGGTAGTGGCTATATATTCCACTCCCGCATCCGCTATAACGCTGCGAGGGCTCATGCGGTTGTCCTTAATATAGGCGTTGCACTTGTCCCATATCTCGTCCGAGTTGTCGGGGATAAGCGGAGTATCTACGCGGAAAAACCGCTTAAGCTCCAGTCTCGCCCAGTCGTATATAGGATTGCCGAACGCGGTAGAAAGCGCATCCAAAAATTTATCAAACTTTTCTTTGTACGATGCGTCGCCTGTAATATACTTCTCTTCTATGCCCGCCTGACGCATAAGACGCCACTTGTAATGATCGCCCGCAAGCCACATCTGCCCTATATTGTCAAATGGCTTATCCTCATAAATCTCCTTGGGAGACAGATGGCAATGATAATCTATGATAGGCAAGTCCTTGACGCTGTCATACAGGCGCATCGCCTTGTCGGATGTAAGTATAGGCATAATGTTACCTCTGCACTCTGCCACTTCCGTCTCCTCCGCTAAGTTTATCTATCTCGGCGACACTCGCAATATTGAAGTCGCCTTCGACAGTGTGCTTGATAGCCGACGCAGCCACCGCAAAAGATATGGCGTCGTCGCCGCTCCTGCCGTGTCTGAGCGCATATATCAATCCCGCTCCGAAGCTGTCGCCTCCGCCCACTCTGTCCACAATATTGAGCGTATACTTGCGCGATATATGACAGCCGTCTCTGTCCACAAGCATGCCGGACCAGTTATTGACGCTGGCGGAAAGGCTCTCCCTCAAGGTAAACGCTACCTGCGAAATATTGGGGAACTCCTCTTGCAATTTGCGCGCAAGCAAAGCGTAACCGTCGGCGCTCAGTTCTCCCGACAAGATATCGCTGTCCTCCGCGGCAAGACCGAATACGTCCTTGCAATCTTCCTCGTTGGATATGAGCAAGTCCACATACCCGACAAGGCGCGACATCACACTGCGAGCCTTTTCTCTGCTCCACAGCTTGGCTCTGTAATTGAGGTCGCACGATATAGTGACGCCGCGCTCCTTGGCAGCCTTGAGCAAATACTCCGTAGTCTCTGCCGCGCTGTCGGACAGTGCGGGAGTTATACCCGTAAAGTGAAGCCACTTGCATCCCTCGAGCGCGGAAAAATCGATATCAGACGGCTTAATCTCGCTGAACGACGAGCCGGCTCTGTCATATATGACGTTGCTGCCTCTCACGCCTGCGCCCTTTTCGCAAAAGTATATCCCGATACGGTTGCCGCCGCGCCGCACCAAGGAAGTATCCACTCCGAAACCGCGCAACTCCTTGACGCATCTGTCGGCTACGGCGTTACTCGGCAATCTGGTGAGAAAGGCTACGTCGTCGCCCATCTGCGCAAGAGATACCGCGACATTAGCCTCGCCTCCGCCGTATACAGCCTCGTATTGCTCAGCCTGCATAATGCGCTTGTAACCGCAGGGCTGAAGGCGCAACATAATCTCTCCGAAAGTCACAACCTCTGCCATCACTTGCTCTCCCTATAGCGCTTGATAGCATCGCAAAACGCCTTGGCGTCTCTCTCCACCGCGGCGTAATCTCCGCTCGCCGCGCCCTTTGTAACAGACGAACCCGCGCCGAGAGCAAAGGCTCCCGCAGCAAGCCAATCGGCAGCGTTGTCGGCGCTTACTCCGCCCGTCGGCATCACCGACAGATTGGGGAAAGGAGCCTTAACAGCCTTAAGCCCCTTAGGTCCGTGTATCTCTCCCGGGAATAATTTTACAACATCTACACCCAGCTCCATTGCAGCCACCGCTTCGGTAGGCGTGGACACGCCGGGAATTACAGCCACTCCGTATCTGTTGCACAGCCTCACCGTAGCCTCGGAAAAAGAGGGCGACACGATAAAGCGCGCTCCCGCAAGAATAGCTATGCGCGCGGTCTCGGCATCGAGCACGCTGCCCGCGCCCACTATCATCTCGTCCTCGGAATATCTGTCCGTAAGTATCTTAATCGCTTCGTCGGCGCGAGGCAGGGTAAACGTAACCTCTATCGCCTTTATTCCGCCTCTCAGACACGCCTCCGCGGTGTTTACGCCCTGCTTTACGTCGGTTCCGCGCACTACCGCCACGGCGCCCGCGGTGCCGATAGCCTCTATTATATCTCTCCTGTTCATAAGTCACCTCTTACAACAAGTAGTTTTCTAACTATTATTATACAACTACTTGGCAGTCAAAAGATAGGCAAATATTAAAAAAAAGTATGGACATTATGGTAATATGCGTGTATTATATAATTAAGAAATACTTGTACGGGATTCGTCCGTCCCGTAGAGGGGGAATTATGGCGGTAATCAATTATACCGGTAAGAATCTGCGCACTTACGAAGTATCGCGGCACAAGCACGACTTCTGGGAGTTCATATATTGCACGGGCGGCGACGGAGTAATCACATTCGAGGACGGAAAAGTGATTAAATACACGCAATACCAAATGGTAATGGTGCCGCCGTCGATGTATCACGAAAATCAATCTCAAAAGGGCTTCAAAAACATACATATGAACGTGTCCGGCTGGACGCCGCCGTTTAAGACGGCGCAGCTGCTCGACGATAACGCGCATCGCGACCTTATGACGGTAATGAACATGTGTTATCGCTATTTCAATACAGATATACGCGAGCAGCCCAAGTTAATGATATCGCTGACTGAACTGCTCGAGAATATGATAGCGGCATTTTCGGTCAATATGGGCAGCTCGCAACATGTGGAAAATATGGCAAATATCATCATAGACGGCTTCTCGGACCCCAACTTCTCCGTAGACGAAATATACCGAGAAATACCGCTCAGCAAGGATTATCTACGCAGACAGTTCATCAAGGAAAGGGGGATTTCACCGCTGCAATTCCTCAATCAGACGCGCATAAATTACGCGCAAAAGCTGCTCTTATCCAAAAATATCAATAATTACAAAATATACGAAATCGCCGAGATGTGCGGCTTCCTCGACCAGCTGTATTTCTCGAGAGTGTTCAAAAAGACGACCGGACTAAGCCCCAAAGCCTACTGCGAGCGCCACGGCGAAACATTGGAATAACGCAAACTTAAGCAAAAGATATATATAGATAAAATAGTTATTGTCTCGATATTAAATAAGCGGGCTCACTGCCCGCTTTATCATTGCGTTTGCTTATAAACACCTTATCAATATAATCAAGCACAACCGCCAAAATAATTATACGCGCCTGTAAGCTGATATAAATTTAATCGCATATACTCGATAATATGCTGCTAAGTATATAGTCGTCATCCGCAACACGCTATATTTGCAGTATCCCACTTGTGCTATCGGCCATGATAAATATTCGATAAATTATGTCAACTTTATTTATCGACCGGCATTGAGCCGTTATCAGAACAATCGCGTATTTACTTCTTCAGTCTGAGATACAGCGTCTTGATCATATATGGCGTAAACTGCAACTTAGGCTGCGCCTTGCCTATAATATTCTCGACCATATCGCACTCGAGGGCTTCGTCTACGCATTCCGCATACAAGGGAGTAATCTCACAACTTGCGCCCTTTCTCTCGTACAGTCTCACAACGATACCGCCGCCGTCTTCGGCAGGCTTAACAGTCTCGGTAATGACGCCCGCGCACTCGTAAGATATAAATGAATACAGCTTAGGCATACTGTCCGATACTATGATAGGATTGTTGAGTCTGTATCCCTCTTCCACGACATTGCTGCCGCTCCACTTCCCCGCGTGAGGATATATCGCATAAGTGAATCTATGCTCGCCCATATCGCAGGTAGCGTCGGGATACTTGGGCGCACGCAAGAGATTGAGCGATATCAGCCCGCTCTTGACTCTGTATCCGTATTTACCGTTATTGAGTACGGCAATACCCGCGTCGTCGCCGTCTACGTTGACGAACTTATGCGCGCATATCTCGAACTGAGCCTTTTCTATATCGCTCTCCTCTCTCGTAGAGCGGTCGCAATTGCCCATCTGCACATCGCAATTAACTGTATCGCCGTACACCGACGGCGCGAACTGCGCGCGCAACATCTTATTGCTCTCGCGCCACTTGACATACGTATCGATATAGACTACGTCGCCGCTGTCCTCGATATATATCTTCTGCCTTATTTGCGAACGATTGAAGCGATATACATTCTCTCGAGTAGCCCGTACTCCGTCCGCGCTTGTCTTGCAATAGACGAGCTTAGGCGCGTAGGACTTGAGCTTAGCGTAATCGGGGCGTATGTCCCAAGCATTGTAATACATCTTGGGATCGGTGAATACGACAAGCTTATTGAGATAATCCTTACTATATTCTCTGCCGTCGGAACCCGTGAGCGAAACTATCTCGCCGCCCGCGCCGAATATCACGTTAAGCCTTCCGTTGAACAGTCTGTCGCTGTCGCAGCCCACTCTGCCGACAGGCGAATACTCGTCAACCTTAGTCGCCGAGTAAGCGGGGACTTTCACCTTATACCACATGCCGTCTGCGCACACATTCTCGAATCTGTCGAAAGGAGAAGCGTTGATACATACGGGCAAGTCGCCGCACTGCGCCGGCTCGCCATCGTCTGCAAGCGATGCTATGAGTCTGCGCTTAATATCCTCCGCTCTCTCTATTATCTTGGCGTAGCCTCTGTTGCACTCGTCATAGACGCGTTTTACCGACGAGCCCGGCAATATGTCGTGGAACTGATAGAGCAATACTTCCTTCCACATCTTCTCCGTCTCGGCGGGGTAATACTCCTTACCGCGAGCAAGCGCGTTGGCGCCGAGCCACTCTATCTCGTGCAGCAGCCTCTCGCATATGCGGTTATTCATCTTAACTTTAGCCTGCGAGGTATATGTGCCTCTATGCTTTTCCAGATAGAGTTCGCCCTCATATACGGGAGCCCTGTCGGCATACTCTTGCAACTTGTCGAAGAAAGACTGCGCGCTGCCCGTTTCCACCTTGCCGAGTCCCGCGACGTCTTTGGAACGGCGCACGAATTCTATCTGCGCTTCGCCCGGACCGCCGCCGCCGTCTCCTACGCCGTATATGAGCAAAGCTTCCTTTATATCTTGTCTGTGCGGATTGCCTTTATCGGACTTGACGATAGCAAAAGGAGACGCGCTGGAATTGTAATCGCCTTGCGGCGCCATATGTGCAAGCACCTCGCTGCCGTCTATGCCTCTCCAGCGGAAAGTCTTGTAAGGAAATTTATTGACTGTATTCCAAGTGAGCTTGATAGTCATGAAATACTTTTTGCCGCAGCCGCGCATTATCTGCGGCAGATTGGCGGCATAACCGAACACATCGGGCAGCCACACTACATCGCTGTCCCTGCCCAGCTCTTGTCTGAAAAACTTACCGCCGTATAAAAACTGCCTGATAATCGACTCTCCCGAAGGAATATTGCAGTCGCTCTCCACCCACATGCCGCCTTGCGGCTCTATTCTGCCCGCAGCGACAGCCTCTTGCACGTCTTGGAATATCTTAGGATAATCCTCTTTAATCCACTGCAACAGCTGCGCCTGCGAAACTCCGAATACATAGTCGTCGTATATCTCGATATTGGCAAGCGCGGTAGCAAGAGTGCGCGCGCCCTTCCTCTTGGTCTCTCTAACCGGCCAAAGCCAGCCGAGGTCGAGATGAGCGTGACCTATCGCCGTGTAGCGCACGGCATCGTCATTACACGGTATATCTTTTATCTCGCTCAATAGCGCATGCGCGCCCGACGAGTCGCCTCTGCGATACTTGGAATACGCCGCTTTAAGCGCTCGCTCCAGCTCGGCGCAGCGAGCTTTATCTATATTCTCATTGTCGGGATAAGTAAGGATAACGGCAAGCGTATGCAGATAGTCGTAATACATGGTATACGCCGCGTTATTCTTAACCGCTATATAAGCGTGACGGAATACCGCCCTCGCATTGGGCTTATTGCGCTTGCCGTTAAAGCCCGCGTCTACTTCCAGCAATATCTCGTCGCCAGTCTTGACGGGAGAGAGCTCTACTACCTGCTTGCCTTTACGGCTCTGGAAAATATCCACGCCGCTGAGCACCTGTGTAATACCTCTTACAGCCTTGCCGTTACGATAAGCAAGTCCCTCGCCGCCTATATCTATCAGGGCTACGACTTCATCGCTTTCGGCAATCTTCTTAGGTGCTTTACCCGTAAACCTAAACCAGGCGCAATCGTAGCGAATGCTGTTGTCGCATTCCGCCCACACATCGCCTTTGCGAATGGGGAAAAAGGTAAGCTTATCTATGTCGCAGTATTTAACAGGCTCCGCCGAGGGCGCAAATTGCGCCGAAAGATCGCCCCTGACAGAATAAATCTCTCTCTTAAGCGCAGCGAGTCTTGCTACATGTACAGGATGCAACGCGGCTCTTTGTATCATAATTCTCTCCTTTACTCCGCTTAGGCGCGCCGCTCGGCAGTTAAGCTACTTGTATACTCATAGCCTGCAGCTAAAGGCACAGCAGTCAATGCTCCGCCCTCGATGCGCAGCGTAATAATCCCTATAAGCAGGCTGCAACCTGCTGAATAAATAATATAATATATAAAATATTTAATCAATAATTAATAACATTTTTTTATATGCAATTAACTATTTCGTCCATATTTTCAATCAGCAAGACCGACTCAATCGGAATCGGTCTTGTAGATTAATCGCCTATTAATTACAAGCCGAACTATCAATTATCGGCTATATATTTCTTTAAGAATTCATGTTCGGCGGCAAACGACGTATCGCTGTCGGAATAGGAATAATATACATAATTCTCCGCATTCGCGCTGCCGTCAACATTGATAATAGACTGCGATATCGTGCCCGTCCATGCCTCGGATATATGATAGCTCTTCATGAATCCGCCTGCCCATATCTCGAAGTCTATCTCCAGCTTACTCCACTTGATGGTCTTGGCGGAATTGTCGTCGCCGAGCATATTGATAGACGCATCGTCGTTATTGGCGACGTCTATATCCAAAGTCAACTTGACTTTATAATACTTCTGTCCCGCGTCATTAGATTGTTGCTCTATGGTAGCGCCTTTAACAACGCCGTCCGCAAATATATTGATATTGCCGAGTATGCGTCTGTTCTCGAGCACATCTTTATTATTCTTATCTATATACGAACACTTTTCGATGTCGTCGGCCAATCGCGACGCAACTTCTCTCCAGCTCAAAGAATTGTCCGCTACGGAGCTGCCGGGCCATATCTCCTCCGCTTTACCGAAGTCGCTGCCCTTCTTCCATTCCGTGCTCATTAGATCGCGTCCGAATAGCTTCTGCCCGCTAAATACCGTATTGCCGTTCTTCTCAAAGCGATACAGACCGTACTTGTCGAGCTCTGCCGACGGGTCGTTTATAACCAGCCTCACTCGCGCGCTCTCGAGCGCCTCCTCGTATATGGAACTCAACTCGCTGTCAAAGACGTGCTTCAAGGTATAGTGATACTTCTCGCCCTTGTAGCCCGTGCTGTCGTCTTTACGCCTTTCCTTGTGGTACTGCTGATAGGCAAGTTTTCCCGCCTTGCCTTTAAGTACGGTCTCGCCGACCTTGTCTTGGAAAAATACTACCTGCTTGGCTTGACCGTGATTATACGAGCCGAGCGCCCACATTACGGAAGCCGCCTCAGCAGCGGAAACGTCGCCGTTATTATAGTCGTCAATCAAGGTGTTGAATTGCTCGGCATAATAAGCGGAAAACTCAGGCGCCTTGTCGTGATCGGCAAGAGACTTATCCGTCAACATGGGTATGCCCCCTACCTTCTTACATCCTGCAAGCGATAATGCGGTAAGGCATATTACCGTAGCAATTACGCTTACTGCCATCAACAGCTTCTTTTTCATAACTTCCCTTCCTTATGTTTTATATGTCAAGCGCTATATTGCGCAAACTTTAGTCTTAAATAATGCCGATTGCCACAACGGTATCGCGCCCTCAAATCCGCTTGATTAATATATACAGTCCATACCCTGATGCCAATCATGCTTAGATTAACCTATGGGAAAATATATACTCAACATTAGCACATTTGCGACGCGTGTCGATTGCAGATAAGCTATTTACAAGCATAAATACGCCACACTGCCCCTGTATACCGTCTATATTATACTATAATTATACAATAAAAAAAAGCGGCATTCTATGTAAAGCCGCTTAAGTTATATGGATTAATCGGTTTTTTTGAGTCCGACGCACAGTCAATATGGCGATATGCGCCTATTGACCGCTCAAGGAAAGACTTATCTACTTAGCACGCTTAGACGTCGTCTGTCTCTTACCTTCTTGCTGCGTTTTCTTGGATTTTTCACTTCCGATACCGTCGAGTTGCTCAAGCCACAGCGCGGCATGAGCATCGCTCGGCATGCGAAGGTCGCCCCTCGGAGAAAGCGTTATGCTGCCCACCTTGGGACCGTCGGGCATGCACGACCTCTTGAACTGCTGAGCAAAGAAGCGCGAGCAGAATGTCTTGAGCCACTTGGCAATTGTCTGCGGCTGATAGTCGGTAAAAGCTATGCACGCCAGCCTATATATCTTGCGAGGTCCGAATCCGCGGCGCAAAATATTGTATAGGAAAAAGTCATGCAGCTCATAAGGTCCGACCAGCTCTTCCGTACGCTGAGATATCTTGCCGTCCACGGCAGGCAGCAGCTCGGGAGATACGGGCGTATCGAGTATGTCGTACAGCGCATCCGCCGCCTGCTTGCTGCCGCAAGAGTACGCATAATATCTCACCAGATGCCTCACCAGCGTCTTAGGCACGCCGGCATTGACCGCATACATGGACATGTGATCGCCGTTGTAGGTAGCCCAGCCGAGAGCAAGCTCCGACAGATCGCCCGTGCCTACGACTATAGCGCCTATCCGATTGGCTATATCCATCAGTACCTGCGTGCGCTCTCTTGCCTGTGCATTTTCATACGTGACATCTGTAGTCGACTTGTCGTGACCTATGTCCTTAAGATGTCTATCGACCGCTTCCTTGATGTCTATTTCCGAAAAATTCACTCCCAAGGCTTCCGACAACAGCGCGGCATTGGACTTAGTACGCGCGGTAGTGCCGAAGCAAGGCATTGTCACGGCAGTGATATCGCTCCTTTTGCCGCCGAGCAAGTCGGTTGCTCTTACCGCGACTATGAGCGCCAGCGCAGAGTCCAATCCGCCCGATATGCCTATTACGCTCTTGCCGCCCACGTGCTTTAATCTCGAGGCGAGCGCTCTCGCCTGTATCTCGAGCACCTCTTCGCAACGAGCGTGAAGCTCCCCTACCGCCTTGGGTACAAATGGAGATGCGTCTACATATCTCGTCAATGACGTAACGCTTTTCTCCGCATCGAAAGATACCTCTCTAACTGCGCTTGAGATAGGGAAAGTGTTGATTCTCATACGCTCGCGCGCTATCTTATCGACATCTATCTCGCTCACTGCTATTCCGTCTCCGAATGGCGCGCACTCGGCGATAATCTCTCCGCACTCGGCAACTATATTATGTCCCGCAAAGACGAGATCCGTAACCGACTCGCCCTCTCCCGCGTCGCAATATACATATCCGCACGCGAGCTTGCCCGACTGCACAGCGACTAAGCTGCGCCTATACTCCGACTTGCCCACTATCTCATCGCTTGCCGAAGGATTGACTATGATATTCGCCCCCGCGCAGCATAATGACGCCGACGGCGAGCAAGGCGCCCACAAGTCCTCGCATATCTCTGCGGCAAAGCAGAAATTACGCATGCCCGAACATCTGTAAAGCAGATATCCGAAAGGCACCTGCACATCGCCCAAGCCGTAATTGAGCGTCGCGGTATCGGGGCACCGACCGTCGTAGGGTGTAAAATACCTCAGCTCATAGAACTCGCCGTAATTGGGAATATTACTCTTAGGGCTTATACCGATTACTTTACCTCTGTTAATTACGACGGCGCAGTCGTACAGCTTATTGCAATTGACAATGGGAGCCCCCACTACAATAACGATATCGCTGGCGGACGTTGCCGCAGCGATAGAGCCGAGCGCCTTGTTGCACCCGTCTATTAATGTATCGTGTAAAATCAAATCTCCGACAGTATATCCGCACACGCTCAGCTCGGGGAATACAGCCAATTTTACGCCTTTCTTCGCAGCTGCCTTTGCAGCGTCCGCGATAACCTTTGCATTATACTCGCAATCGGCGACTTTTATGCTCGGAGTAATAGCGGCGACCTTGATAAATCCGTCTTTCATATTATGTCCTTCTTCCCCGTTACTCGGTAATATAATATACTAAATTACTTGTAATAGGATATATATATATTTTATAATACAACATAGTTATGAGACAAAACAAGCGTTTGAAAACCAAGAAACTGACTACCTATCTCTCCTCGTACAAAAAGGAGTTCGTGCTCGGACCGTTTTTTAAGTTGTTGGAAGCGGTGCTCGAACTGTTCGTGCCCATGATAATGGCAGACATCATCGACGTAGGTATAGCAGGCGGCGATACGTCTTATATACTCTGGAGAGGACTATTGCTCGTAGGGCTTGCCGCGGTAGGATTAGGCTTCTCGTTAACATGTCAATATATGGCATCCAAGTGCTCGCAGGGCTTCGGTACAGACCTGCGCAACGCATTGTTTAAGCATGTCAACTCGCTGTCTCACGCCGAATTCGATAAGTTCGGCGCATCGTCTCTCATCACGAGGATTACCGGCGATGTCAATCAGCTACAGACGGCTGTCGCCATGCTCATAAGACTTGCCTCTCGCACGCCGTTCATAATCATCGGCTCGGTGGTAATGTCCTTTATCATCAGTCCGAAGCTCTCTCTCATATTCATTGCAGCCGCAGTGTTGATAGCCGTAGCGCTGTATTTTATTATGTCCCGCAGCGTCCCTCATTATAAGCAAGTGCAGGGAAAGCTGGACGACGTATCGCAGGTCACGCGCGAAAATCTTGCGGGAGTAAGGGTCGTGCGCGCATTTTCCAAGGAAGAATACGAGCGCAAGCGCTTCGAGAGCGCGGCGAAATCGTTGTCCCGCACATCTACTGCGGCAGGCGCAATATCCGCTCTGCTCAACCCCGTGACATACCTTATAATAAATATGGCGGTAATCGCCGTACTGTGGTTCGGCGGCGTGACGGTCAATGTCGGCGGACTTAAGCAAGGCGAAGTAGTAGCTTTGGTAAATTATCTTACGCAGATATCGCTTACTCTTGTCGTGGTCGCCAATCTCATCGTAATATTCACTAAGGCGTCCGCATCGGCTGCAAGAGTTAAGGAAGTGCTCGACACATCAACTTCTATAAGCGACGATGGCAATACGCCCGTGACGCCTGTCGAAGGCTCGGAAAAAGTAACATTCGACAACGTATCGTTCGGCTACGGCGGCGGAAAAGACGTGCTTACGGGCATCAATTTATCCGCGTCATCTGGTACGGTGGTGGGCGTAATAGGCGGCACGGGCTCGGGCAAGTCATCGCTTGTCAACTTAATACCGCGCTTCTATGACGCGACAAAAGGCAGCGTAAAGATAGACGGCGTAGACGTAAGAGACTATCCCCTATCGGAGCTGCGCGACAAGATAGGATACGTGCCGCAACAGACGGCGCTGTTCAGCGGAACGCTCCGCGACAATATGAAGTGGGGCAACTCGCAAGCGGACGACGCGCAGATAATGCGCGCATTGGAGCTTGCGCAAGCGGCGGATTTCGTAAGCGCCCTGCCCGACGGACTGGATACGGCGGTATCGCAAGGCGGACGCAACTTCTCGGGCGGACAGCGCCAGAGGCTTACTATCGCGCGCGCTTTAGTACGCGATCCCGAGATAGTCATATTGGACGACAGCGCAAGCGCGCTCGACTTCGCAACCGATCTCGCGCTACGCAGAGCTCTGCGTAAAGGGCTAAGCGGCGCTACAGTATTCATAGTGTCGCAGAGAGCTTCGTCCATACGCCACGCGGATAAAATCATCGTGCTCGATAAGGGCGTCGCCGTAGGCATAGGCACTCACGCCACGCTTATCGAAGAGTGCGAAGTATACCGCGAGATAGTCATGTCGCAAGAAGACAAGGAAGAAAATAACGGTAAGGAGGCAAGTCATGAATAAGTCGGACACATCATCGCTTGCGACGCTAAAGCGCATACTTACCTATACTAAGCCGTATAAAGGCAGGTTTATCTGCGCTTTTATCTTCTCCGTGCTGTCGGTGGTATTGCAGCTCACCGTGCCCGTATTGATAGGCGACGCAATCGACTATATCATCGGCGCGGACAATGTCAACTTCACTAAGCTACTCGACTACTGCATTGCGCTCATTCCCGTTATTGCGGGCTCGGTATTCTTCCAATATCTGATGAACTTATGCGCAAGCTCGCTCGCTTACAACACCGTTAAAGATATGCGCAAGCACGCCTTCGATAAGATAACGGCTATGCCGCTATCCTATCTCGACACCCACGCGCACGGAGATATCATAGCGCGCACGGGCGGCGATACGGACCTCATCTCGGACGGATTGCTTCAGGGCATGACACAGCTGTTCAACGGCGTCACTACCATTCTTATGACGCTCGTATTCATGTTTACGCTCAATTGGCTGATAGCCGCGGTAGTGGTAGTGCTCACTCCTCTGTCGCTCTTCGTTGCGTCGTTCATAGCAAAAGGCAATAGAAAACACTTTAAGGCTCAATCGGATAGACGCGGCGAGATGAGCGGATATATAGAAGAACTCCTCGGCGGACTCGGCGTCGTCAAGGCTTTCGGACGCGAAGAAGCGTCTTTGGACGGATTTAAGTCCATCAACTCAAAGCTGTATTACAGCGGATTGCGCGCTCAATTCTACTCCGCGCTAATCAATCCGTGCACGCGTTTCGTCAACGCGGTGGTGTATGCAAGCGTAGGCGTGGCGGGAGGTCTCATCGCCGTGCTCATGCCATCGCTGGGAATGTACTCGGGAGTAATGACGGCGGGACGCCTGTCCACATTCTTAATGTACTCCAATCAATATACTAAGCCGTTCAATGAGATAACCGGCGTAGTCAACGAGTTGCAGAACGCTATTGCTGCGGCAAGGAGAGTTTTCTCGCTGATAGACCAACCTATCGAGAGCGACGACAAGGACAAGACGGACGACTTTGACGCCGAGGGCGACATCGATATAGACGGCGTATACTTCTCCTACGACAGTCGCAGACCGCTTATAACCGACTTCAATCTTGATGTAACCAAGGGCGAGCGTATAGCCATAGTCGGACCCACGGGGTGCGGAAAAACGACTTTTATCAATTTACTGATGCGCTTCTACGACGTAGATAAAGGAAACATTAGGATAGACGGCATCGATATACGCGATATGACGCGTCATGCTTTAAGATCCAATTACGGCATGATATTGCAAGACACCTGGCTCTTCCACGGCACTATCCGCGACAACATCTCATACGGTAAACCTGACGCTACCGACGAAGAGATAATCGCGGCTGCTAAACTTGCAAGCTGCGACGACTTCATAACCAGATTCGAGCATGGATACGACACGGTGATAGACTCCGACTCGCTGTCTCAAGGTCAACGTCAATTACTGTGCATTGCTCGCATTATGCTTACCCGTCCGCCAATGCTGATACTCGACGAGGCGACATCCAGCATAGATACCCGCACCGAGCTCAAGATTCAACGAGCCTTTGCGGTAATGATGGAAGGACGCACATCTTTTATCGTAGCGCATAGACTGTCGACTATCAAGGGCGCGGATAAGATATTGGTAATGAAAGACGGCAACATAATAGAGCAAGGCACGCACTCGCAGCTACTGACGCAAGGCGGCTTCTATTACACATTGTACAACTCGCAATTCGCAGGCGGCAACGAGTAAAGATTCGGCTATAAGAATAGCTATATCAATAATATCGCTTGCCATTAATTCTCGCAGAAGATTAAACGTAGAATGCCGCAGAATTATGCATGTAACGTTGCTGTTTCCACCGCTCTCGGCGACAGTCATAGCTATATTATATCGCTGATATAAACGACCGACAGAAACGCTCGGTTAAGCAAGAAAATCGAAAAACGCTTAATTATCGATATGGATTTTACCCGAACTAAGCATCAACTACCGAAAGTACGTTAAAGATATTCGCAGATTATAAGTCGAGCATAGCGCCCCTATCTTCTGCTTGCTTTCTTATTGATGTCGATACTTTCAATAGATATAATGTTGCGCCTCAAATGCGTTAGCGCAACATAAAGAAATGTTTACATCTTATGCAATACAACAGAATATATCTACAAGATTTTTACCGAAAGCGACTGCGAAAGAGGTTATTAAAACAAACCGCTACGTGGCTATCCGATAAATTAATTGCGCACCGGTAAATTTATCCATATTTACTATATTTCGACACTAAGCGTTGCAAATTGCATTGCGTTCTGCTACAATATCATAAAAGGATTTACGGATATGAGACAGATAATTTCTATAGTTGTAAAGAATAATTCCGGCGTACTGGCAAGGGTGTCTTCGCTGTACGGCAGACGCGGCTTTAATATCGACTCGCTTTCCGTAGCAGCTACGGACGATCCCGATATCTCCAGGATTACCGTCGTCACGCGCGGAGACGATTACTCGCTCGAGCAGATAGTCAAGCAGACCAAAAAGCTTGCCGAGACCATCAACTGCTACCCTCTCGTAGAGGAGGACAGCGTATGCAGAGAACTTCTGCTCGTCAAGCTCGTTACCGCAAGCTTTGACAACATGCTCATCAACCTAAGCGACAGGTACGGCGCAGCGGTGCTCGATATATCCGAAGGGAGCATAATTTTAGAGTTGTGTGCAACCAGCGATAAGATAGACAGTTTCTTACAAGATATCAATTCAGGCGCGGACGAAGGTCACTATTACGTCAAGCAAGTATGCCGCACGGGTATCACCGCGCTCAGGCGAGGCGTTAATTCTTATTGACAACGCGCATGCTATAGGTAATACAACTTAAAAAATCAATCCGCTCTTATAGAGCGGATTACTTTTTTGTAATCAAATAGCGAAACTGCTATATTGACCCGGTTTCGCTATTATAAATTAATTTATATCTGCATTGTTGTTATCAATAAAACGACAGCCGCCCTAATAATTAAAAATATTTCTTAAGCAACATGTCAAGCTCTGCTTGAGACGGCGGTATGTCGCTCTCTTTGGCGCTGGCTTTACCCGCTATAATATCACTCAACTTCTTCCTCACCGCCGCCATATTCTCCCCTCCGCAATCTTCTATATCGGTAAATGGTAAAAAGCTCTCACTCTTAAGCGAGCGCAGCATAGCGTCGTCCCCTCTTGCGGCGATTTCCGAGCGTTGCGCTATCGATGCTCTCCCGCTATCTCTATCGGATATATCGCTTTTTGCGCTCATAGGGCGCGTCCCGATAACACTATCGGCATAATATGCGTCATTTGCATACGGCGCGGATTGATTGCCGCGCCCTATACTGCCGGGCTTATTATCCATTATTGATACGCGCTTATCGGTATAACCGTTCCTATCAGCGTCCCACTTAGCCGCACTGTCAAAAGTTGACGCTCTCTTTGCATAGCGAACATTGTCGGTAACGCCGTCATCTGCGCGATATGACGCGGCGCCGTCAGCCTTATATCTCATATCCGCGTCGTCTGCGCTGTTTATTATGTCATGCGGCGCGCACCTGTCTACGCCATCTCCGTAGTCGACTGCTTTAGCCCCCACAGTTCGATTACTACCATCTTTATATCCGACTGCGCCTGTTTTCCCAACGCTGTCATAATCGCCATTTACGTGCGAATTGACGCCGGCGGTTTTACCTGCGGCTCTATCTGCGGGGACACTTTTAGGCGGAGCGATATTATCTAATGATAAACCCTTACGCAGTACAATATAACCGTCGCACATATGACCTATATCGCTGCCGCTTTCGCCGCCTATATATACGCCCTTACCGAGAGTCTTGAGCATATTAATCATAGGTTGGCAGTCAATAGGCGCGCAGACGATAAAAAAGGCGTCTATAGTCGGATTACTGCATGCTAAAAATATTGCATCGACTACTTGCCGCATGTCTATGCGTACTTTTTTACGATTATACAGCGGCACGGCGACCTCCGCTCCGTGGGCCTTGATATATGCGGAAAAGTCATTATTGCGCTTCTGATTGTAAGAATAGAACTTACAGTAAGCTATCCTTCCGTCCAATCTCGTCAAGGCGTCTTCAAAACTGCTGAAATCTGCTCTTGTGGCATTTAGGTCGAATAATACGGCGTAATTCATAATTTAGCCCCTTTTTTATGTGTTTTATATGCACTTAACGTATATTTCAGCGATTATTGCATCACAAGATGTCGAAAAAGTGCACATAATATACATTAATAGTATTAATATGTACCGATACCTCAACTTTAATCGGCGCGGCAATTATAAGGGAATGTAAGCGATATCAATCAGTGTCTCGCTTATTAAAGAACAGATATTGTTGCGCGTATCCGGATAAATCTCCGTAAATCTCTATCAGTCTCTTTCTGATGACGGCATTGTTATCTATACCGCCGAGCGTATCGCGATATACCTTCTTAATCCAAGTATCGACGGGAAATACATCTTCTCTGTGATAGCCGAACAGCAGTATGCAATCTGCCACTTTGGGACCTACGCCCATTAATGTGCAAAGATATCTGCTTGCGCTCGCGCTATCCATGCCGTATACGGCATCGATATTAAATTCTCCGTCAGCCACCGCGCGGGCAGTCTTAGCAAGATACGCCGCTCTATAGCCTGCCCCGATCGACGCGTAATAGGCTTCGTCTTTACTTGCCATTGCTTGAGGAGTTGGGAACGCGTAATACTCGCCCATGTCCTTGCCAAGCCCCTTGCAAAGTCTCTCTATTATGCCTTTGATACGCGGTATATGATTATTGGCGGATATAATGAATGAGATTATCATCTCCCAAGGATCGGAATTGAGTATTCTGATACCGCTGCCGTATTTCACGGCTTCCGCCATAAACGGCTTATTCTCGAGTCTTGACTTGATAACCGAGTAATCTCTGTCCAAATCAAAAAATTCGTAAAAATATTCTTTATCGTCGCTATGTATAACCGCGCTATCGGCGCATTGCTTTACCGTGCAACGCTTATCGCCGCTATAGACGGTGTAACTGCCGTCATCATTGCGTATATAACGAAATATTTGTCCGCAATCTAATATCTGTCTTATATCAAAGTCCCTTAAATCACTTACAATTATATCATTATTATTCATTATGCGCGTGTTTACTCCGTGTGTATTCCTGTCAGATTATAACATAACAGAGCGCATTATGCAATTTACCACAGCAATTGCGCCGAATCAAGCCGAAGTCAAGATACTTATACACGCGCTTACAGAAGATATATAAGTATATACTGCCGTACAATGCTCTCACCGCTTTATTTGAAGTCTATTGCATAGACCGAGCGACAAACAACGATATGCAAATCGTTACTAAACTGAATTGTCATACTCAAGCGTAAGGGCAAGGATAAGAATCAAGTTATCGTCTATACCGACAGCTTATATATTGGCGCAAATAAGCAAAATAATTAATCTGAAAGTTTATCTAAGGATACATATCTATACCCGCCAGTATGGCGGGTATCTGTTTATTAGATTAATTATACTATCAAGCGCAATAGCCAACAACAGGTATCTTCGCTAAGCGTTGTTAATCCAATAATATCTGCTACTCGTCAAGTGTTTCAGTCTCGGCTACGGACACCTCTTCGCAATTATCTTTGTCTTTTACCGACTTAGGTATACGACGGGCGAAGCCTATAATAACCGCGCACAGCACTATACATACCGCAGTCAATACCGCAACTCCTGCCATACAGATTATAAAATTACGCTTAGTCACGTAATTATCAAGCGACAGTATTCCGCCCTCTACGAGCTCGCCAGCCTTTACCGTTATGCTTGCGCTCAGCTCGCCGTAGCTTACCGTAACAGTGTTGTCGCCCTCGACCAATTCTTCGCCGCCCGTATAGCTGTAGTCGTTACTGCCAAGCTCTGCCCTCTCTCCGTCAGGATATATTCCGTACACCGTCATGCCGTAGCTGTCGAAGCTCTCGCCTATTGCGTAGTTCTTCTTATAGTTGCCGCCTATCTCGATAGATATTATCTTGTACTCGCCCTTGCCCTCGTTATTTACCGCTATCACGTAATCGCATACTTCCGAGCATGCCCCGTCTATGGCGTACTTACCCGTATCTATGCTTATCTTTACGCTGTAGTTGCCCGTCCACTTGGACGCTACGCTGCCTCCGTCTTTATCCGTATACGTCACGTTAGCGTCCGTTATCGCATTGCCGCCGCCGTCCGTTATCTTGACTACGGGGTGTTGCACCGCGTCGTTAAATG
>CAJTXS010000013.1 GCA_910583735.1 uncultured Christensenella sp.
CTATGCCTATCTTATACGTACCCGCGTCCTTGACATTAAGCGACCCGTCCGCATAGGTAACGCCGTCGGGCAATGTCAAAGACACGTCCGCAGTGACGCCCTGCAAGGTAAAGCTCTGCGCTACGCCGCTGTACTGCTTGCTCACCTGCCCCGATAATACGGGCTTAGCCACGGACTTCTTGTCTACCTTATATGTTACGGTTATTGTACTGTTAGAGGTATCTATCTGATAGTTACACTCGTTAGTTATCTTAGCCGTAGCCGTATATGTACCTACTGCGGTAGGCGGCGTATCGCTATTATATCCGTTGCCTGTGTATGTAAAGCCAAAGCTCGGCGCTCGCCCGTTAGCTGCGGTATCGCCGCTATACACGTCTCCTGCGTTCTTAAGCGTAACCGTAGGCAACCCTCCGCTGTCCAGCGCAGCCGTTATCCCTATCTTCTTCTTAGTTACGGTAAAGTTAAAGTATCTTACCGTATCGCTCTCGCCGGCAGATGTATCGGGAGTGCCTTTGAACTTAAGTCCTTCTGCAACGAGATTTGATTTGATTGCTGCCTTTACTTTATAAATTCCTGCATCTTTAATATCGCCATTATAAGTAATACTTATATTGCTGGAGTCAAACCATTTCTTTTGCTCGTCCGCAACATCGTCTAATGTAAGCATTGTACCTTTATACTCTACAGATACATCGGTAGGCTCTGCCAATGCAGCGGTACCACTATGCTGCGCTGCCAAATCAAGATTTAAGTGAAGCGCGGGACGGACGGCGTAAGTAGCAAATGGAAGGCCGGGGCTAATCGAGCTGCCCGCCAAAGTCAAGTTGTACGCATAATTAGCGCTACTGGCGTAGCCGGAGCGCAGCCAGGAATTTGTGGAGTTGGATCGTTGATTATTAGATAATGCCCAGATTCCGTTAGTAGTCTCGTCTCTTCCTGTTTCGGTTAAGGACGGTAACCATATGTAATCGTCCTTCCAATCCGCATACCCGCTCTTGCCCGAGTAGTCCATGTTTTTTCCTTCACCCACATACCAGTTTATTGTCCTCCTCGGCCTGCCGTATGCCTCGTTGGGCAACGTATAGTTTATATTACCTATTGTGCCGCCTTCATTGTTATTCTGATTCCCTTGATATGCTACCGCAGACGGCTTCACTATAAAGTTAGTAAGCGAACCCTTTACAGACGGCATTGTGAGCCTTGCATATTTATGGTCGGCATTTTGCTCTACTTTCGTCAATGTAGTCGCACCCTTAGTAGCTACATAACCGTTGCCGCCGCTATTGAGCGCGTCCGCTCTCACAAAGCTCGTACTGTACATGCTGGACGGATACGCATGCGTCGTCGCGGCATCATACCAAGGATTCCATGTATGCGTAGCGCTCTCCGTAGCCTGCCACAGCGTCGCTATTGTATTGCCCGAAGTGTCCTTGGTTAGGTGCGTTACCGTCCATTGCTGTCCGTCCATGGTAAGCACTATATCTTTATTACCGTTCTTAGCCCGTATCTGCTTGGCTGTAAGCGTGCCGAGCGCATCTACATCGCTAATCTTTGACTTCGCCACATCTCCTGTCAACTTTGCATACAACGCTGACATAGCATCTTCATTAAATACCTTGCCGTCCGAGCGATCCGCGTAACCTTCCAGCAATATGTCGCCGACGTCTACCGCTCCGCTCGTTATATTGGTAGTCGTAAAAGCAAATACATCATTGATATTATTAAAAGAAATAAAGCAAAGGCATAGCAAAATAGCGACGATAACTACCGCCGCAGACAGCCCCGTTATTAATCTATATCTTCTACTCAATTTTTAACCTATACCAGTCTATAATCAATAATTTCGTCATCCTACCGTATATCTGTTACAATGCGAAATTGCTGTATTTATCTATGGTTAATGTCGATTAGCGGTAAAAAACACTGTGCAAAAATGTACATAAATTAGTATAATTGATGATCATTAATAGACAAATCGATAAGAAAAATGACGGAAATAAATGGATTTCCCTATATTTCCGCGGCAAAATATTGACATATATATGTATTAGGACTAAAATATTAATATGATTGACGGCTATTGCCCGCAAAAATGATCATCAATTATACTAATACATGTACATAAGGCGCATATAAAGCGCCGTTTTTTATTAAGCAGGCAATACCGATTTAGCCGTAAAAAGCATTAACTAATACATTATCGCATATATGCGCGATGCAAATTATACTAATATGACTTAACGCCCCGCTTAGCAATATGGTATAATCAATATAATCATATAAGTCGTGCGAGGTGAAGAAATGTTCAGAGCAATGCGCAGAGCTAAGCAGCAACTAAGCGAAGAGGAATGCGATAAAATACTTACGGGCGCAAGCTCGGGAGTGCTGTGCGTATCGGGAGACGGCGGCTATCCCTACGGCGTGCCTATCAGTTACGCCTACGACAAGGAGAAGAAGGCAATATACTTCCACTGCGCTAAAGAGGGACATAAGATAGATGCGATAAGGCGCAACGACAAGGCAAGTCTATGCGTAATAGCTAAAGACGATATAGTAGCGAGCGAATATACCACGTACTATAAGAGCGTAATAGTCTTCGGACGTATAAGAGAGGTAAACAGCGAGCCGCTCAAGACAATGGCGGCAACCGAAATCGCGATAAAATACAATCCGCAAGACAGCATAGCGGGACGCATGAAAGCGATAAATGACTTCTACCCCGCCCTCAACATACTGATAATGGATATAGAGCACATCAGCGGCAAGCAGGCTAAGGAACTGATAGGCAGACAATAATTACATCAATATAATAATATCAATACTTATTAATAAATAGGATTAAATTAATACCTATATATACTCTTGCAGATAATCCCCGTAAGGCAATACCTCAATTAAGCGTATTGACTTAATATAATATCAATCGGAAGAATATACATTAAGCCGCACGCTGCGGCAATCCCTTAATATTATATATACATATTAATAAGTACTATCGCCGCCCTATAAAATCGATAGCGAAAAGCAGTAAAAAACTGTTGACACTACATACTATGTATTGTATAGTATTATGTAATGAACAGTATGGAGGTGTGAGTTGGATTCTCAGTTAAAAAAGGGGTTGCTCGACGGCTGCGTACTTACCGCCATATGCGAAGAGGAATCCTACGGCTATAAGATAATAGGACAGCTGTCGCCGTATATCGAGATATCCGAATCTACGCTGTATCCCGTGCTGCGCAGGCTGGAGGCGTCGGGCGCGGTGCGCACGCATAACCGCGAGTATAACGGACGCTTAAGGAAATATTACAGTATCACCGAAAAGGGAAAAACTCAGCTAAGGGAATTTTACCGAGACATGGAAGAAATAATGACAATATATCGCTATTTGAATAGTCGCGGAGGGAAGCTATGAACTACAAGATGTGGGCAGACGATCTACGGCGCGCCTTGGAGAGGCACGGCATAACGGGCGCAGAAGCGCAAGCGGTAATCAGCTATTACGACGAGATATATAGCGACAAGCGCGATGCCGGAGTAAGCGAAGCTGATATATTAAAGGAATTCGGCTTCCCCGAGGACGTAGCCATTAATGTGGTGAGCGACAACGAAAGCAAGTCGCAAGCCCCCGGCAATACGGCGAGCGAAGATATCTTAGAGGAGATACCCCCGAGCAAGAGCGCGCAAGATATGCCTAAACGGCAGCCGAGCGCATATACCCAGCCTAAGCGCTACGATACTTACCGCCCCGAGCGCAGCTATAGAGGCTGCATTACGCTGCTTGCCCTGCCCTTGACGCTGCTGGTAGCCTTCGTGGGCGGAATAGTTATGCTCGCGCTCATAGGCATAGGCATGGCTCTGCCGATAGCGGGCATAGCGCTGTGCGTGACATCATTCTTCGTAATGTCGGGCAGCTTCGGAGCTTTCTTAATATCGCTCGGCTCGGGCGCGGCGCTATTCGGAGCGGGCTGCCTGTTGGCTATATGTATAATTAACTTAGGCAGATTATACTTGAAAGCCTTAAAAATAGGTCTGGGCATAAGGGGAGGAAGAGCATGAAAAAATTAATTATCTCCATGGTAATAATCATAGCCGTAGGCGCGCTCGTAGCAGGCATAGGCTGCGCGGTCTACTTCAAGGGCAATAACAGACTGTTCAGCAAAGACGCGGAATACAAAGTCGCAAGTTATATCTCTCCCTCATCGTTTACCGAAATGGACTTGGAGCTATGCAGCGGTCACAGGCTGATATTGCAGTACGGCGATGGCTATTCCCTCACCTACAGCGACAGCCTGCTGTCTAAGTTTAACGTAGAGACGAAAGACGGCAAGCTCAATGTCAAAGAAAAGTCCAATTCCCTCAAGTGGTGGAACAGGATAATGTATAGACAGGAGACCACAGACATCATACTCACCGTGCCAGAGGGCTCTAAGCTGAGTCTGCGCGGTACGATAAGCGGCTCGCTCAGCGCGGAATTGCCTGACTGGGAATACGGAGACTTCGACCTGATAATCGCCGGCTCGACGTCGATTACGGGCAAGAATATCACCGCCGACGATATCAATGTGACAGCTTCCGGCTCTGCAAAATTCGGCGTAGGCGGCACTCTCAAGAGCGTAAACGTCATAGCGAGCGGCTCTGCGGACATAGAACTGTCGGGCAGCGCTATCTCTCTTAAAGCCTCTGTATCGGGCAGCGTAGACCTAAGCTGCGAGCAATTCGACTGCCCCATTATCGACGTGGACAGCTCGGGCAGCTCGGATATATCGCTATCGGGCACAGGCTCCAAGCTCACGGTGCACTCGTCCGGCTCCACCGATATATATGCAAAGGACTTTTCACTGCTGACGGCGGCAATCCACTCATCCGGCTCTTGCGACGCGGAGATAAACGTGAGCGTAAAACTTACCGTGTCGGTAAGCGGCTCCGCCGATATAAAGTATTGGGGCAATCCCGCAATAGAGAATATAGGCTCTAACCGAGCAAGAATTAAGAAGATGGACTAATCGCTATTGCCGATTTATAAGCTGACGCGAGACCGCCTAAGGGGCGGTCTTGTCGATTATATAATCATATTAATATCGCTGACTTCGCAGATAACAACCGCTTGCCATGCTCTGCCGCGCATATAGAGACAATATCTCGATTGCCGTGTCGCCGCTTACGACAGTCAATCGCTGTCCGCATTGACTTTTATAATCCGCCTATTAATACCGCATTGCAAACTCCGAGATTGCAAGAACGTCCTTGCCTGTAGCGCAGTCCCTCACTACACATAGCAAGCCCCTATAGCTTAACTGCAATAAGCGCTATCCAAGCGTCTAACACAGCAATTAGGCAGAACGTATACGATACGTATCTATTGCTTACAGCGCGCGTCAACAGAAATGCGAGCTACTGCAAAACAGTATATAATCTATAATTAAACTATTAAACAAGAACATCGACGAAATGCAATAAAGTACTGCTCTTTACTAAAAAAACTTAATGCGACAACGTAGATATACGGAAATATAATCGATTACTTCTTCTTGATTATCCTATCGACAAGAGCGCGCTCGCACCTGAAAACCCATCTGATAAGCGGGTCGTAGAGACAAAATACCGCAAAGCACACGCCCCACACGATATAGAAGTTGAGTTGAACAGTCTTGCCGAATATGCTTGCCGTGTCGAGTACAACGTCCATAAGGGTGTAACACGCCCAAAACATCAGCATATAGAAGCCTATCTTGACAAGAGTAATAATTATTATCTTAACGACTTTATTAATCCGAGTAACCGACTGATAAAACTTAAAGTCAAGCAGCCACATCAACACAGAATATGCGCCGAAAAGCATGATAAAAGGCAATGCCTTGATGTTGACTATCAAAAATCCAAGCCCCGACGCCGCGATGTACGCAAGCACGCCGCCCTTCCACATATCCTTGGTAAAAGGAAGATTGACCGCCATAGCCGCCATCACATTGACCGCCACCGTCATGACGGGTAAATACGCCTGCGCTACGATAAATGCGACCGCCAAAGCAGCAGATATCGCAGCCAGCGCTATCTCGTATGAGTGCGACCTCTTCATATCAACAGCAAGGTATGAGATCTCCTCCGCAACACTCGCACAGGCAGTCGCAGCATATTAGCGTAGAACAGGTGTTGCAGCACGCCATAGACGTGGCGTCCGCGGAGTTGGGTTGAGTATATCCGCCCCTTACGGTCTGTTGCTCGCTGCTCCTTGCCTCTCCGCCGCCCTGCGCGCCGTTCATCTGCGCGGTCATCTTGTCGAGAGAGCGCTTATACTTGGCGTTGTCGGGGTCGAGAGCTACGGCTATCTCCAGCTGCTTCTTGCTCTCGATATGCCAATTGCGCTTGTAATATATAACGGATTGCATATAG
Source organism: uncultured Christensenella sp. (assembly GCA_910583735.1). Taxonomy (GTDB): domain Bacteria; phylum Bacillota; class Clostridia; order Christensenellales; family UBA3700; genus Alloclostridium. The sequence goes on from CAJTXS010000013.1 coordinate 6,394, forward strand.
TGCCACTCGGCGTCGCGGGGCTCTATCGTGTCGAGCTTGCGCTGCGCCTCGTCTATCCTGCTATCCTTAATGAGCTGCTCAACCTCTCCGTAATTGCTGCCGAAGCTGTCAAAGCTGATTCTCTTATCCAAATCCTCGAGGCAATCGCTATAGGCGCGCTCTATCTCCGCCAGCTTACGCGACGCGTCGGTGCCTACCTTGCCCTCTTCGAAAAGTTTAGCCTCGCAATCGCTCTTAAGCGAATAGTAAGCCTCGTCTATCTGCTCTCTCGTAGCGTCATTGCTCAAGCCCAGAACGGAATACGGATCTCTTTGCAACTTTACATCCTCCGATAATTTTATTGGTCGTGCCCAGCAGCCCGTACCATATTATATTGGTAAGCACGCCTTCGTATAACGGAGTGCTCACTCCTGCGAACGCATCGCATACCGCCTTGTATGCGCTCCTAAGCGCAAATTCGGCTTCCGCTCCGCGTTCCTTAATGAATTGTTCCCTGCTCTTATAGTCATAGTCTATAAGGAAAGGATTATACGTCTTGTCCTTAAAGTCGTCGTCGATATCGTCTAAGGCGTCGCAGAAATATACCCATCTGCCGAGGTTGTACATCAACTCGCCTATGCTATCGTCGTACTTATCGCCGAAAGCAATCTCGGCAAGCGAGCGCATCATATCGGCAAAGGGATGCGCCACAGCATCCAATGACGGACATCTCTCGCCCTCGAGGCGCCTTAGCTCCTTATAGCCGTCCGAACATACCTTGTCCGCTTGCGGCATACGCTTAGCAGCCGCCTTATAGTGTCGCCGTATGACGGCGGAGTCTATGAACCTGCCCGAGCAACTGCCGCTGTCGTAGACGTCGTCGCGCAGCTTATAGTGCAACAGTATCGTGTTGATATCTATGCTTATAGCGGTAAGGTCGTCGTGGACGCATATGCTCTTCTTCTTGATAGGATTGAGCACGCACGCCTCGTTGGATATGACGACCTCTCTGCCGTGCACGCTGTGCAACAGTATATCGAAGAAGGTCATATCGTAATTGGTGGTGAAGCGCATCAGCTGGGAGCACCTCTTGCCCACGCCCTTACAAAATCCGCAGTAAAAAGCCTTGTACATCGTAAAGTCTTTGATATACATATCGGGCTTATCTACTACGATATAGCCGAACATCTATCTGCCCATGCGGGGGATAAGACCTACCGCGTCTTTTACCCTGTCCAGCGTTACGCTCGCCCTGTCGTGCGCCCTCTGTCTGCCGTCTTCGGCAAGTCTGTAAAGATAGTCCTTATCTTCCATAAGGCGCTTATAGCCCTCGCGCACAGGCTTGAGCATGGCGGCTACCGCTTCGCCCGTCCTTACCTTGAGATGCCCGTACATCAGTCCGTCGCAGTCCGCTACGGTCTGCTCGATGCTCTTGCCCGTACACACTGCGAGTATGGACAACAGATTGGACACGCCCGCCTTCCTGTCGGGGTCGTAGGCGATGAAGTTGTCGCAGTCGGTGACTGCCTTCTTAAACTTCTTCATTATAACGCCTTCTTCGTCAAGCACGTTGATGGTGGCGTTGACGTCGGGGTCGGACTTACTCATCTTGGACGTAGGGTCTGCAAGGCTCATAATCTTAGCGCCTACCTTTCCCAATCTGCCCTCGGGCACTGTCAAGACGTCTCCGTAAATGTTATTGAACCTTACGGCTATATCGCGAGTAATCTCTATGTGCTGCATCTGATCTATGCCGACGGGCACGTAATTGCTGTTATAGAGCAATATGTCGCTAGCCATCAGTACGGGATAGTCCATAAGACCCATATTGATATTGTCGGCATGCTTTGCGGATTTATCCTTGAACTGCGTCATTCTGTTCATCTCGCCGACATAGGTATAGCAATTGAGTATCCACTGCAATTCCGCATGCTGATGCACTTGGGACTGGAAGTATAATATGCTCTTATCGCAATCCAAACCCATAGCCAAGTATTGGGCAAAGAGAGACAGACATCTCTCTCTGTACGCGCCGGGCTCCTGCCTGACTGTAAGCGCATGCAAATCCGCAATGGCGAATATGCAGTCGTTGGACTCCTCTTGCTGATACTGCAACCAATTGTTGAGCGCGCCTATATAGTTGCCCAAAGTGAGACAATGCGTAGGCTGAACGGCGCTGTATATAACCTTTTTATCCATTAATGACGCCTTATATATTATATTTTACCGTATAATTATAGCATAAAAATGTCCGCGTAATCAAGTTCAGCCGCGGCAAGCGAGTGTAATATCTATCTAATATATGCTTAGGTTAAGCCTTAAGCGCGCCTATTATGCCGAATAATCGATAAATAAGGACCCCGACATATCAGCCGAGGTCCCATATCGCATATAATTGCTTAACCGTTAAGCGGCTATCTTTGCTCTGACATCGACAGCCATCAAGCCGAAGCAACGCGTCGAAGTTGAGTTGTCTCTGAGTATATACATATATACTCTAATGCTTTGCTCCTGCGTAGAATTGATATCCAAGCCCTCTACGCCGCAAATCGATACGGCATAGCCGCTGCCTCTCGTTCCGTCGGTATATACAGCCGTAGTCTTGTCGGCAAGAGCTGTATTGACAGAATTGATTATGTCATTCTTATCAATGACAATCGCCTCTGTATCGCTCACCTCGATAGAGTCGAGGAACCTTATATCCTTGACCTCTTGCGTAGCGTTGTCGTAATATACGCTGCCCGTCAATGTGCCGTAAGCGTCGAAGTCGGAAGCAGTCTCGCCGTAGGAAGAGGATGTCACTTTGATATTGAAGGAAGAATAATCTCCGAACAAGCTGCTTATAATTCCGTCTACATCGAGCTGAGTATTTTCAGTGTTCTCCTTAATGGCGATGAGCGCGTCCTTGAACATGCCTACCTCCAAGTTAAGACCGTCCGCGGGAGCCTTAATAAAGCTCTCTATCGTGCGCACTGCGGCGGCTGCTGCCTTGAGGATATGATCTCTCTTGATTACGTCGCCGCTTAGAATCTCGTCGGGGTCAATGGAATCGGGTAGATTGGATTCTATCTTAGGAGCTATTACATCGCCGCTGCGTATACCGCCAAACAAATCGATAAAGTCCATGATATCGAGCGTCATTACAAAGGCGTCGGTATCGGAATCCAACTTGACGAACGCATATACCTTGGTGCTGTTGCTGTGCGCAGGATCATATACGAACTTAAAGTAATTGTACGGCTTGTCGGCGCCCGCGACGCGCGACGTCACATCCATATATATATATCCCGACTGCTTCAATGCCAACGTAAGTCTATCCTTATCGTAGCCTTCGCTGATAGAATTGATTATCACAAACGGATCGAAGTCCGCCTTAATCACGTAATCGTATACCTTATTGCCGCCCTCGCCGCTGAATGTAACGGTGCCCGCTATGTCGGTGTTGAGCAGTTTAATCTCCTTATACTCGCTATGCTTGCCGTCGATAGGCAATGTCTCCAGGCGCTCGCCTTCCGTCTTGATAGAAAACTTGTTAACGTTAAGGCTTATACCGAATCTCTTGCTGCCGAATCTCTCGGACGTGGTAATATTTCCGCTTGCGGCGCACTTGAGCACTCCGCCTGCGGTATCCACGGACATGCTGAGACTCAAGTCGTTATTCTTGAGTACGGTATCGATGAAGTTGTAATCCACGGTATGACCGTTGATTACGAAAGCGGGCGTACCGTCGCTGTACTTGAGATTGCCGTCGAGGAAGTTGCTCGCGATGGGGCTCAACCTCGCCCAGATAGCTGCCGTGCTGAGCTTGATATCGTAACTGCCGTTGCCCTTGCTCAATATGCTGTCGCTATCCAAAATAACGCCGAGCACCATATTGACGAGCTTGCTCAAATCTATATCCGTAATCTCTCTGCTCGTGATTATCGTGAATATCGAGCCGGCGTCGGCGTCGGCATACTTATACTTCTTGCCCCTGGCATTGACATACAGATCGGTGCCGTCCAAGTACAAGCCGAATACCATCTCGTTATCGATATTAAGCTCCGCATAGCCCTTAACGTAATCGTTATTGCAATCTATATAAGTCTTGCCTACTACGCCGAATGTGCGCGTGACGGTGCCGTCCGTAAATATGAGCGAAGTATCTATATCCATGACAACGGGCTTATCGACAGATACCGATACAACCGAAGACACATCTCTTATAAGTCCGCTGATATCCTGCGTGATGCTTACCGTCACGTTGAGCTCGGCGCGCTTATAGTGCTCTGTCTCGGGAGCGACTATCGTAACCTGATACTTACCCGCATTCTTAAACGAATTGTGTATCTTCTCTCCGCGCTTGTCCCTGCTGTAATACTCAAGCTCGCATTCGTTATGATTGAGCGTAGCGGTGATAGAATGCGTCTGTCCGTCATAGATGAACTTGTGCGTCTTGTCGGAAGTGATGACTGCGTCCTCTTTCTTGTCCTGACATCCTGCGAGCACGCCCGTCAAGGCAATAGCCGCTATCAGCAGACTTACAGTGAGCAATAATATCAATACCTTCTTCTTATTCATAGCAATCTCCTACCATATTAAAATAGCACATATGACGAATTATGTCAACCGCGACATCGTCCGAGCGGACTTTTACCATAATTAGGCAGTTGCGCGTAAATTATACGTTAGCTATATCGCCTTAAGATTAACTTAATTTCCGCTTGCACTTATATTAATATATGCGATTATGCCGCAATAAAAAAACGAGTCCCGCATATGCGAGACCCGTCCGTTAATTACATTAGCGTAATCAGTCCTCTTCTACATATCTCGTAGCCATGTCCAAAGGCTTCTTACGAGGGTTGAGGATATTAGCCTGAGCAGCCGCAAGACGGGCTATCGGCACGCGGAAAGGCGAGCAAGATACGTAAGTCAAGCCTACGTTATGGCAGAACTCTATGGTCGAAGGGTCGCCGCCGTGCTCTCCGCAGATACCGAGCTTGATGTCGGGACGCGTCGTCTTACCGAGGTCGATAGCTATCTTGACCAGCTTGCCTACGCCTACTTGGTCGAGCTTGGCGAAAGGATCGGACTCAAAAATCTTATTCTCGTAGTAGCATCCGAGGAACTTACCCGCGTCGTCGCGGCTGAAGCCGTAAGTCATCTGAGTAAGGTCGTTGGTACCGAAGGAGAAGAACTCCGCTTCCTTAGCTATATCGTCGGCGGTAAGCGCCGCTCTGGGTATCTCTATCATCGTGCCGATGTGGTATACGAGCTTGGTCTTCTTCTCAGCCATGACCTGCTCTGCGGTGTCTACTACGACTTTCTTTACATACTTGAGCTCATTGATGTCGCCGACAAGAGGAATCATTATCTCAGGCACTACGTTGATGCCCTCATTACCCGCCTCGATGGCAGCCTCGATGACCGCTCTGGTCTGCATCTGAGCTATCTCGGGATAGGTGATGCTGAGACGGCAACCTCTGTGACCCATCATAGGGTTGGACTCGTGCAGAGCCGAGATAGTCGCCTCGAGCTCCTTAACGGGGATATTCATTATCGTAGCCAGCTCTTTAATCTCTTCGGGCTTGTTAGGCACGAACTCGTGGAGCGGGGGGTCGAGGAAACGAATGGTAACGGGTCTGCCCTTCATCGCCTTGTATATACCGAGGAAGTCGCTCCTCTGCATGGGCAACAACTTGTCGAGAGCTACTTTACGCTCTTCGACGGTCTTGCTCACTATCATCTCGCGCACGGCGGTGATTCTGTCTTCGGCAAAGAACATGTGCTCCGTACGGCAAAGACCTATGCCCTCGGCTCCGAATGTGACTGCTTGAGCCGCATCGTGAGGGGTGTCGGCGTTAGTCCTGACCTGCAAGGCGCGGCACTCGTCCGCCCAGCTCATGATTCTTGCGAAGTCTCCGGTAACCTCGGCGCTGATTGTAGGAAGCGCGGTACCGTAAATATATCCTGTAGAACCGTCGAGGGATATGAAGTCCTCGGTGGTGAACTTCTGCGAACCGATTTGCAAAGTCTTATTCTTCTCGTTAATCTTAAGGTCGGGGCAACCTGCTACGCAGCACTCGCCCATACCTCTTGCTACTACCGCCGCGTGAGAGGTCATACCGCCTCTTGCGGTGAGGATACCCTCCGCAGCATACATACCCTCGATATCTTCGGGGGACGTCTCCAGCCTGACAAGTATGACTTTCTCGCCGTTCTTAACGCGCTCGACAGCCTCTTCCGCGCTGAAAGCAACCTTACCGCACGCAGCTCCGGGAGATGCGGGCAAGCCGGAAGCAATATGCTTGCTGTTCTTGAGTATGGTAGCGTCGAACTGAGGGTGAAGCAATGCGTCGAGCTGCTTGGGCTCTATCTTAAGCAACGCCTCCTCCTTAGTAATCATACCCTCGTCTACGAGGTCGCACGCTATCTTGATAGCCGCCCTAGCGGTCCTCTTACCGTTACGGGTCTGCAACATATAGAGCCTGCCCTCTTCTATGGTGAACTCCATGTCCTGCATATCCTTATTCTCTTTCTCGAGAGTGTCGGCTATGGCTACGAACTGGTTGTATACCGCAAGGTTGGTCTGAGCCAAGTGGTCGATAGAGTTAGGGGTACGGATACCTGCAACGACGTCCTCGCCCTGCGCGTTCATGAGATACTCGCCGTAGAGCTTCTTCTCACCGGTGGAAGGATCGCGAGTGAACGCAACGCCCGTGCCCGAGGTCTCGCCCATATTGCCGAATACCATCGACTGTACGTTAACCGCCGTGCCCCAGCTGCCGGGGATATCGTTCATCCTGCGATAGACGATTGCGCGGGGATTGTTCCAGCTGCGGAACACCGCCTTAACCGCCTCGGTAAGCTGAACCTTGGGGTCTTGAGGGAAGTCCTGCTTCATGGCCTTCTTATATACAGCCTTAAACTTAGCGATAAGCGCCTGAAGATCTTCTGCCGTGAGCTCGGTATCGAGCTTGACGCCCTTCTCTTCCTTAAGCTGATCGATAATCTTCTCGAATTCCGACTTGGCTACGCCCATAACTACGTCGGAGAACATCTGAATAAATCTGCGGTAGCAATCGTAAGCAAAGCGAGGATTGTCCGTCTTATTGGCAAGTCCCTTGACGGATACGTCGTTAAGACCGAGGTTGAGGATAGTGTCCATCATGCCCGGCATCGACGCGCGAGCTCCCGAACGTACGGATACGAGGAAAGGATTCTTCTCGTCGCCGAACTTCTTGTTGACGTCCTTCTCTACTCTCTCGAGCGCGCTGAAAATCTCTTCCACTACATCTGCCGCGAGCACTTCGCCGTCATCGTAATACTTGGTGCAAGCCTCTGTGGTGATGGTGAATCCGGGAGGGACGGGCATTCCCCAAGACGTCATCTTGGCAAGGTTGGCGCCTTTACCGCCGAACAGAGCCTTGTTGTCGCCGTCCGCTTCTTTGAACAAATAAACATACTTCTTAGACATTATTGCCTCCGTGATATAAAATTCTTGAATTCATTATACTTTATATCCGTGCAAAATACAAGAATTTAGAAAGGAGTTAGCATATTTAATTAAATAAAAAAGGTTTATTTGCCAATCATTTCGAGAAAGCCCTTGAGCGAGGAAAGCACGACGTCCGTCTTGAGATATAGGAAGTTGCCGAGTCTACGCAGCGAACCCCTCTCGCAAGCGTATCCTATATACCCTAACGCCTCTGTAAGATAGTCCGTAATTATCTCTTCCGACGTCTCGTCGCCGCAGCCCAGCCGCTTAAGAGCGCCGAGCGAGCTCACCATCAGGTCCTTATTGTAATCGAGCTCGGGTTGGGTCTTGTCGAGGAATTCTATTACGACGGACGCTGCGTAATATTTCTCGATATCCTTGCCCAAGTCGAAGAATGTATCGTATATATCGCACCCCGTAACGGTATACTTATTCTTAACTGCGCCAAGATAATACCTGCCGAAGTTGAGCGGAGACGCCGCAGCCGCGAGTTTGGCGCCCGCCTTCCTGCACCCCTTGACCTTAGCGGAAATCTTGCCCACACCCGCGGCGTACAGCGTAACAATCCTGTCGCTTTCGCTCCAGTTAACGCTCTTAAGGCACAGACAGTCCAATGTAAGGGTCTCCATAGTCTCCTCTTTAAGGCAAAGGAGAGTACTTTACTCTTACTCTCCTCTCTTAATAGCCTTATACATCATATAATACTTGATATCGCCGGTATTTCTGAATAAATCCCACAGCGTATCCTGAACACCTTTCATAATGCGCCTCCGTTGATAATATTCGCAATCTGCGAAATTTTATACCAATGGGACGAAATGCGGCTTAAGAGTAAGCTCTAACCGATGTCCTTGGGATTGTAGCCCAGCTGATTGAGCATAAATCCGCTGTCGCGCCAATCCTCTTTCACTCTCACCCAAAGAGTAAGATATACCTTGCCGTCTACGAGTTTCTCCAACTCATAGCGAGCGGCGGAAGCAATCTTCTTGAGCATGGCGCCGCCTTTACCGATGACGATAGGCTTGTGCGCCTTCTTTTCGCACACGATATCCGCGTCTATCTCCGTGACGCCTCGCTCGTTGACGCCGAACTTATTGATGCTTACGCCTATGCCGTAAGGCACCTCTTCGCTGAGATGATACAGCGACTTCTCTCTGATTATCTCGCTTGCCATAAAGCGCAGGCTCTTGTCCGTATAGGCATCGTCGTCGAAGTACTTATCGCCCTCCGGAAGCAGCCCTACGAGTGCATTTACAAGCATGTCTACGCCTTTCCCCGTGCGGGCGCTTATAGGCATCACCGCCGATATATCGGCTATCTCGCCAAGCTCGGCTATGCGCTGCGGCACAATCTGCTTATCCGTAATGTCGCACTTATTCAGCGCTACTATCACGGGAGTGGTAGATGCGGCAATCCGCGCAATCCTTTCCTTATCGTACTTATCGACGCCCTTGTCGCAAGCAACGGTATAGATGACTGCGTCCACGCCCTCGAGCGCGCTCTCGGCGCTCTTCATCATATACTCGGACAGCGCGTTTTTCGCCTTATGAAGTCCGGGGGTATCTATGAATATCGCCTGATATCCCTCTCCGTTCATGATGCCGAGTATCTTGTTGCGAGTGGTCTGCGGCTTGTGCGATACTATCGACACCTTTTCGCCTACCATCGTGTTGATAAGCGTGGATTTACCTGCGTTGGGTCTGCCCATTACGGCTATGAATCCGCTCTTCATTATCTCACCAATCCTATGCGCGCGAGCGTGCTCTCCACCTTGGAAGTCATCTCGCTCTCCTGCCTCTCGTCTATGTGGTCGTAACCGAACAAGTGCATGAGACCGTGCGCGAAGAGGAAGCCCATCTCTCTGTCGAGGCTGTGACCGTACTCTTCCGCCTGCTCTTCCGCTCTGCTGCGGCATATCAATATCTCGCCCAACATTACTCTGCCGTAATAGGGGTCGGATATGCCATCGTAATACTTCTTGTCGTAAGGAAAAATAAATTCGCAAGAGGGGAAGCTGAGCACATCGGTTACTTTATCCACGCCGCGCTTTTCGGCGTTGACGGACTGCATAAAGTCCGCAGAAGTAATGCTAAGCTCTACGATAAAGTCGTCGGGCAGCTTGAGCTCCTTGAGAGCGGCGCGATAGATATCTTCAAAGAAATCCGCTCCGTAAGGCTCGGCATTGACATCGTTGTAGACGAATACGCCCTTGTCGCTCATCTCTCCTCCTTAGCTTTAGCGTAATCGATACGCTTATGCAATATTGCAGGTATGACCTTGACAATCGTCGCCTTGATGGTCTGCAACTCGGAGATAGTAATATCGCACTTATCGAACTGTCCGTCGGTAAGCTTATCCTTGATTACTCCCGCGACGCTCGCCTCGAGCTGCTCTATGCTCTCGGGCGGTCTTGCCCTCGACATGGACTCGCATATATCGCACAGCATAATTATCGCGGAATACTTGGTCGTAGGCGTGGGGCAATCGTATCTAAACTCGGATATATCGACATTGCCGCCAAGCTTCTTTGCCTTCATATAGAAGAACATAATAGGCGTGTTACCGTGATGCTCGAGCGCCGCCTTGCACACTTCGTCGGGGAACTTGTACTTCATGCACTTCTCATAGCCGTCGCGCGTATGCTTGCGTATCTTGGCAACGCTCACCTCAGGTATGAGGTCGTCGTGGGGATTGTATCCCTTCTGATTCTCGCTGAAGAACTGTGGGTCGTTAAGTTTACCTATATCGTGATAATATGCGCACGCCCTTGCAAGATAAGGATTGAGCCCGATGTCGCTCGCGCATGCCTCCGCGAGATTGGCTACGGTAAGCTCGTGACTGAACGTACCCGGAGCCTCCTCGCTCATCTGCTTGAGTATGGGCTGATTGAGACTGCACAGCTCAGCCAGCTTAAAGTCCGTCCATATGCGCGTCACGCTCTCGTAGATAGGCAGTATCGCCGTGAATATACACACCGATACGACGTTGCCGAGCACGCTGCTGAAGTATCCGTTAAAGAACGAGCCTATGCTGACCGAATCCGCGAGCGAGAGCAATCCGCCTATAAACGAGGTGCACACCGCTATCGCAAGAGTACCCCAAGTAAGGCTGAATCTGCTAAGCTTCTTACCTTTCAAAAGGAACGCGACGAAGAAAGCCGCTACAAAGGCGTCAACGCTGCCGAGCAGCGTAGCCAAGCTGAATTCCGCAGGCGTGAGCAGATAAGATACGGGACACTCCAATATCGCGGCAATCAATACCGACGTGAGACATGAGACAAGTCCTATCCTCGGAGCGAGCAATATGCCTATTAGCAACATGACTATGCATAGAGGGGAAGCGAACGAGTTCATCCACTCTACCATAAAGCTATTGAGGATAAGCGCAATCGATACCGTAGAGAAGATCACGCCTTCGGCTTTGACGAATCCGCATTTAATAGCTCCGCTCTTAACGCCGTAAGAAATATAAATCATCAGCGTTAAAAAGACGAAGTATACTGCAAAAAATATGGGTACGAATACGCCGGCGGCGCCCTGTCCGAAAGCAAATACGTTAATAGTCCTCAGAGAACACGCCATGGACAAGTATACCGTCAAGAACGCGACAGGCAGCAGCGCCAACGCGGAAATTACAGTATCGAGCAACGGCTTATTTTTTTCCGACTTCATAGTCCTCCGTATCGCTTAAGCGGAGGATTACGCACCTACCGCTATATCTTTTACTATCTCATAGTATATATCTATTATATATAAATTGTCCAGCCTTTTTACGGAATTGCGGTCGTTAATTATCGATGCGCTCTCGTCTACGGTCTCGCGCAGTCGCCTGCTCTCCTCGAATACGGCGGCGTTAATCTCGCCCTCGCTCAATTCGCGCACGACAGTCTGCGTCTCGTAATAAGTAACTTCCACCACCTCGAACGGAAGGAGAGAATAGGACTTGACGCTCCTTACTTCCCGCTCGTACAAGGCGTATTCGCAACCCTGATCCTTGCCTATCGGCTTGCCGAAAAAGGTGAGATATCTGCTCTTGACGGCGTTGCCCGTGCGCACGAAAGTCGTATAACTGCTCGTAAGAGAGGTGCGGCTGCTTATCCATGCGCGCGCCTGCACGCTGCCGGAGGCGGGACACTCCTCATATATCTCCTCTCCCATTTCGTCCACGCCTACGGCGCGCTTGCCCTCTATCAATAAGTCGCCTTTAAGAACCCTGTCGCCCTCTTTGACAAGCGCCGTACCGCTGAGCACGGTAACCGACGTCACTATTCCGTCGCGCTCTGCGTAAATCGCCTTATACTTTTTGTGCTCGGGCAATACGGACTTCTCCGCAACCATAGTCACCTTGAGCCTGCTGCCGCGCAGCTTGACGGATACGAAAGCCAATCTGTCCACGCCCGCATACAGCGCGTCTTTGACCGACTGTATGTCTATGTCCCGCTTGGATATCGCCGCCTTATCGAGCCCCTGTTCGGCAAGCACTATACGCGCCTGCTCGGCAAGCTGCTCCTCCCCGCTGATGTCCGTGCCGAATACATACAGCGAGCACACCGCGGCAACCACAATAGCCGCGACGCAGGCGATTATCAGTCCGAGATTGACCGCGACCAAAGTCTTAAGCCTCTTCGCTCCGCCGTAACGCACGACGGTATAATCCGCGTCCATGCCGTCCAGCAGCTTAACCGTCGTATCGGTCGCAGACTGCGGCACGGAAAATATCCACCGCTCTCCCTCTACTCTGCCGCGAGATATGTCCACTCCTCTTCCGTGCAACGAGTTGAGTATTCCTCGCATCTTATGCGCCGATACGGATATCACTGTATACTTCATATGCCCTCGCTTAAGACGATTAAATGCGACGGCAATAAGTTGCCGCCGAGCAAGCGACGCAAAAGCGTCTGACCTATAGTCCCTCTTCCATTCTCACGCATGACACGTGTCCTATTACGGCGAGTTCCTGTCCGTTGGCGGAGCGTATGTTGAGCCCCTCGCCCTCGATAATCAAGACGCCGTTCTTGATCCTAACCTTGACTGCCTTGTCGTCGTAATAATACAGTCCTCTGTGTCCCTCGGCAATTACTCCCGAGCGACCGTAAACCGTCACCTTGCAGCCGCCTACGCTCTCGCCCACAGTCAATCCCAGTTTGTCCGCCAATTCGTCAATAAATGCCATCTTGCAGCCTCCCGTCATATTAGGATATGTCCGAGCGCGCCGCGCAATGACTTATATACGAAAAATCGCGCCTCGAATTACAGTCGAGACGCGATATAAACCGCTTATAAGTTACGCTTCGGGATATAAATCGTCCGGAGCGTCCGCGGGAGGCTCGGGCGGGATATAATCGTCTGCGGAAGGCAAGTAATCCTCTCCCTCTTTAGACTCCGCAGTCTCCGTCTTCTTGAAGGCGCTCGCCTTGTGCGCAGTGGGCGTAAATGTCATCTTGTCGCCGTCGAATATGAAGTGCAGGATATCCGTAGGACCATTACGGTGCTTGGCTATTATGAGGTCTACATTCTTGACGGAAGTCTCGAGACTGTCCTCGGCGCGGTGAATGAACATTACCACGTCGGCGTCCTGCTCGATTGCTCCCGACTCTCTCAAGTCGGAAAGGCGAGGCGTCTTGTCGTCCTTCTCTCTCTTCTCGATATCGCGCGACATCTGCGAGAGCAGTATTACGGGCACGCCCAGCTCCTTAGCAAGTATCTTCATACCTCTCGATATCTCGGCTACTTCCTGCTGCTTGCTCGCGCGGGAATTCTTATTGGATGAGCCCATAAGCTGCAGATAGTCTATGACTATAAGGTCGAGCCTGCCCTGCTTCTTACGCAACGCGCGGCACTTATGCAATATATCCTCGGGAGTGGTGTTGACAGTGTCGTCTATGTAGATGCCCGACTTGTTGACAGCCCTTACGCTGCGCCATATGTCGTCCCAGTCGTTGCCGTCCTCTTCGCCCCTTACGAGCTTATTCATGCTTATCTTGGTGAGATTGACCAGCATCCTCTGCGCAAGCTCGGTCGCCGACATCTCCAGATTGAATACAGCCATGACGTTGCCCTCGTTGCGGGCGGCGATATTGGTAACGATATTGAGCGCAAACGACGTCTTACCGAGACCCGGACGCGCCGCTACGACGAGTATCTGTCCGCCGAGCATACCGTTAAGCACGCTGTCGAGATTGTAAAAGCCCGTAAGCAGCCCCTTGCTGGTAGACTTATGCGTATACACGTCGTTGAGCTTGCTCACCAGCTGGCTCATTGGATCGCTGATATGCTGCAATCCGCCCTCTTCCGCTCCGCCGCTGCCGAGGTCGAAGAATTTAGACTCCGCAAATGCCCTCACGCTGTCCGCGTTATCGTCCGAGTAAGCTCTCTCTATTACTTCGTTGCAACGCCTTATAATGGTGCGAAGCGCGCTGTCGCGCTTGACGATGGACAGATAGTAATCGGCGTTGGCGGTAGATGGAATCGTATCTACCATACTCTCTATCGCGCTCACACCGCCTACCGAGTCCAACTCGCCCCTGCGGTTAAGCCTGCTGACCAATCCCACCGCGTCCACGGCTCCGCCTTCTGCAAAGAGCTCCTTGACGGCGGAGAATATCTTCTTATCAGCCGAAGTGTAAAAGTCGTCTATATCGAGCGCGGGTATGAACCTGTCGCATACCTCCGTATCGAGCAGCATCGCGGCGAGCACGGCCTGCTCCGCCTCGAAGCTGTTGGGCATGGTGCGCGCGTTATTTATATGTGTCTTAGCGTTGTTATCTGCCATAATTACTCCTTGTATCAGCCCAGCTCTTTAAGCGCGTCAAGCGTAGCCTTAAATTCCTTCATAGCTATATCGTAAGGCTCGTCGCTTGTGAGGTCGACGCCTGCAAGCTTAAGAATTTCGGCTGGAGGCATGCTGCCTCCCGCGCTCAAAAATCGCTTGTACGCCTCTACCGCAGACTCGCCCTTATCCAGTATAGACGCGGCGATACCGACCGCCGAAATTATACCGGTAGAATACTTATACACGTAAAAGCTGCGATAAAAGTGCGGTATCCTCGCCCACTCGTAGCGTATGAGCTTGTCGGACACGACCGCGCTGCCGTAATACTTCTTGTTGAGCGAATAATATATATCGCACAGCGCCTCTTTAGTGACCGGCTCGCCTCTCTCTGCAAGCGCGTGCGCCTCTACTTCGAACTGGGCAAACATCGTCTGCCTGAACAGCGTGGTGCGGAACATATCCAAGTAATAGGACAGCAGATACCTCTTCTCGTCCTTATCCTCGGACTTGCCCAAGAGATACTTGAGCAACAGCACTTCGTTGACGGTAGACGCGACTTCCGCCACGAATATCTCGTACTGCGCCTTTGCAAAAGGCTGCGCCTTATCCGAGTAATAGGAGTGCATACTGTGTCCCATCTCATGCGCAAGCGTAAACACGTCGTGCATGGACGGATGATAGTTGAGAAGCATATAGGGATGCGAGTTGTACGTACCCCAAGAATATGCGCCGCTGCGCTTGCCCTTGTTCTCGTATACGTCTATCCAACGCTCGGAAAAAGCCGTGCGCACTACGCTCAGATAGTCCTCTCCCATCGGCTTAAGCGCGGCAAGTACTATCTCCTTAGCCTCGCTATACTCCACTTTCTTATCCGACTGCGCGATTACGGGGACATGCAAGTCGTACATGTGCAGCTTGCTATAACCCAGTTTGTCCGCGCGATACCTCATATAGTCGTGCAAGACGCCGAGGTTGCCGCTTACCGACTTAACAAGAGCGCGATATACCTGCACGGGTACGTTTTCTCTATCCACGGCGCGTGTGAGACAGTCGGGATACTTGCGCACCTTGGCGTAAAAAAGATCTTTCTTTACATTGCCCGCATACAGCTGCGTGACGGTATTGATCATGCCCTCGTACGCCTTGAACATGGAGTTGAAAGCCGCCTTCCTCACCCCTCTGTCGGGCGATTGCAGCAGCATGGAATAATTGCCGTGAGACATCGCCACGCTCTCGCCGTCACTGTCTTTAACCTTGGAAAACTTGATATCGACATTGTCGAACATATTGAACGCGTCGTGAAATCCGCCGCTGAATAATCCCGCCTGCGCAATTATTTTCTCTTCCGCTTCGGACAGCGTATGCTCCTTGCCTCGAACGACCTCTTTGAGCATATAGTCGTAATCGGAGAACTTCTCCTTGGCTGCAAGGGAAAGTAAAAAGCCGTTATCGTTTAAGGCAAGTTGCGGAGATATGAACGAACAGGCTTCCGACAGCTTAACGCCTATGAGCTCAGCCTTGTCGCACATAGCCTGATACTTATCGCACGCGGCATCCTCGTCGAGACGCTGCCTCGCGTATACATACAGCTCGCCGAGAGTCATGGAAAGCTCGTCTGAGAGCTTAAGGCACTCGAGTATCTTGTCCTCGCGATTAAGTTGTCCGCTATAACGGGATATATCCGATATCCTTGCGTCCAACTCCTTAAATTCTTTCTCCCAACAAGCGTCGTCGGCATATATGTCCGACAGATCCCACTTATACTCTTCGGCTATAGCCGCCCTGCTCTTAATCTCTTTCATTCCCTCTCCCGCCGTCCGTACTTGCAATAACTTCGGACGCAATTGTGCATGTCGATTGTAAGTCGCCGATTGCGCCTGCCGCATACGCAAGACTTATCGCAATCGATTATTGACCTCTTAAGCCTTTCTAATCCATAAGTATGGCTACGGACGCCGCGTCGCCGTAGACGATCAGCTTGCCTTTGCGCGTAAGATTTTGCCTTACGGCGCTGTTTTTATTGCGAGCCTCGTACCTCTCGGCATCTCTCTCGCTCTTGAATGCAATTACGTATACATAGCTGCCGTTACCGCCCGTCGTGCCCTTAACCGCCGAAAACACATACGATGTCTTATCCTGCTCCACTCCCGCGCTCTCGTAGTCAAAAGATTGGGCGGTGTAGCCTTCCTTCTTGAGCGTCTCCTGTATCTGATACGCCTTGGGCGTGCAAGCGCACAGCGCCGCAACCGTCGCCACAATAATCAACGCAAGCAAAAGGGGAATTATCTTCTTCATAGCTTTCTGTCCGAATCGCCGTCCGATATCTTTATCACGGTAGGCGGCGCGTAAGTCTTGTCGCTCTCTATCATCTTCTCACGCTGCTTCAGCTTAAACTTCTTACTCTTTGTAAAGAGGAAGCATATAAACACCACTACGAGCAACAGCAGCGCGAAAGCTACCCAAAAGAAGATATCTTTAATCGACAGGTGCTCGTAGAGCTGCTTCTTATTCATGTCGTTTTCCGTCTCGGCGACTGCCGTACCGCCAAGCAAGGCGACAAGCAAAGCTACGGCGATTATCGCAACGATATATTTCATGCAACGTCTGCTCATCTCTACTCGCTCCTTATACAGTATATATAATATTATCTCATAAATTATTTGTCAATACAAGCGTTATTTAACAATTTTACTGGACACGGAGAGGACGATAACATATAATTAAATCATCACCTACATCTTAGGAGGAAAATATGAAGCTAAGCGAAATAGGCGAAGCGCAGCGCGCAGACGGCGTCGATTTTATTCAAAATGAGATTAAGCGCGTAATCACTGATTTCGGAGACAGAGACCCTGGCAGCGAAGGCGAGCGCAAAGCTCTCTCCTATATGTCCGACACATTAACGCAGCTCGGCGCGGATGTCAAGACGGAATCGTTCAAGGTAGCGCCTCACGCATTTTTCGGTTGGACATACTTCGTAAGCATATTCATGACGCTTGCCGTACCGATATATTTCCTTGCCCCCGTGATGTCGATAGTATGCGCAATCATTGCGGTGGTCCCGCTCATATTGCAATTCGTATTTTACCTTCCGGCATTGGACTGGATGTTCTATAAAGGAGAATCGGGCAACGTGCTGGGCGCGTACAAGCCCGAAGGAGAAGTCAAGCGCCGCGTAGTCATCAACGGGCATTCCGACGCGGTATACGAGTGGCACTGGCATTACGTAGGCGGATACGCCATGTTCCTCGGCTCTATTATCGTAGTGATAGTAGGACTGCTCTACATACTTGCGACCGCCATCTCGGCAATAGTGCTCTGCGGACCGATAGGCATGCCGTCGGGCGGACTGATTTGGGCGGGCGTCGCATCGTGCGCGTTTATACCTTTCTTCATCGCGTTTTGGTTTTTCGCCGACACGAGAAAAGTCGTCCCCGGCGCTAACGACAACCTTACCGCATGCTATATGGCGATAGCCGCAATCAAGACCATGCGCGACAACGACATCAAGTTGCAAAACACCGAAGTGGTAGCTCTCATCACAGGCTCCGAAGAGGCGGGACTGCGCGGAGCGAAGGCATTTGTCAAGAACAATCCCGACTACGCAAGAGAGCAAGACGTCGAGACCGTATTCCTCACCTATGAGACATTGAGAGAGCTGGAGTATCTCGGCATATACAACAGAGACCTCAACGGAACGGTGCGCAACGACGCGCAGGCGTGCGCCTTGTATAAGCGCGTAGCTCTTAAGCACGGCATGGACCTGCCATACGGCTCGGTATACGCGGGCGCGACCGACGCCGCGGCTTTCTCCAAGGGCGGATATAAAGCGGTGTCCGTAGCAGCCATGAATCCCAGCGTGCAGAAGTATTATCACACGAGACTTGACAATTACGACAACCTTTCGCCCGAGTGCCTCGCTAAGGTGTTCGACATCACGATGGACTTCATCGATACATTCGACAAGCACGGCTTCAACATCTCCGAGAGCGAAGCCGAGCAAGCGCAAGCCGCTGCTGCGGACGCTGACGTATCGGACGAGATGCCCGCAGTCGAAGAATAAAATTATAGTTATATAATAGAGCATCATTAAGTATAAGCTCCGACTATATGCGGAGCTTATTTCTTTGCCGCTGTGAGTGATGCTCATATTGAGTACAACGCTTTATGGATTGCTCAAATATATTAAAGCTTTCGCAACAAAGTAATCTCCAAGGATAAAAGTATTAAACATATATATCTTACCGAAGGATAACGCTGCCTTTCACGGGAATATTGCAAAGGGAAAAATTATAGAAAATATCCGAATCGGTTGAAAAACATGTCGACTGTATCGCTCGAATTACTTATTTCTCGGCACTTCGGTCTTATCCTCGTCAATCGATAACAACCAATCGCCTTTTGCATTATACTATCACGCGGCTTTCTTTTTACAAAAAAAAGAGACCCGATGCGGGTCTCGCGTGCTATCAATGATTAATCGATATAATGATCTCTGTCTATGCTATAGCCGCCTCGGCGTCTGTCGTAATACTTCTTGCGCTTTCTCGGAAGGGGTATCCAGGTCACGGGCTTGGGATATATCTTACCGCGGGAAGGCACTACTCTCGGCCACAGCTCGAATATATCGTAACCCATTTCGGGCTCTTCCGTACAATACTCCTCATCTTCCTCGCCGGCTGAAGTGTGCATAATCTTAATCTCTTCGAGCTCTTCTTCCAACACGAGTTCGGGCTCGGAATAGTTGCTGGGCAGACGGTAACGTCTACCGTTCCTGACCGACCTGACCGCATCCAAAGTGTCCTCGTCGGTATCAACGTCCTCTTCTCCGGTAAGCTCTCCGGTCATGAACGTAGAGAAAAAGCCTGCGTTGCGCCTGTTCTTCCTGCGATGTTTCTGCATCTCTATCAGCACCGCCGCCTCGTCGTCGTCGAGGTCGTCTAAGTTAATGCCGCCGTTCCTGATATATCTCACATATTTTGCAATTGAGAAATAGATATACTCGATACACAATAGCAGCAGACTCACAGGCAGCGATATTACGATAACTATTATGTTGAAGGCATTCCAGCTATTGTCGCTGATTGTATTGATAAGGACGAGCACGGATACGCCCACCTTGATGACCTTGAACATATTCTTGAGAGTATGCAGGGTTACCTTGGCAGTGGAGCGAGTATCGCTGTCTTTGACCACGTAGTCCATGATAGTGGTGATGATGAGAATGAGCGCGGATAGACTGGTAAAGCTCAAGACTATGACGTTGACTAAGAAGCTGCCCTCTCCGTTAAGATAGTTACTGACAGCGTAAACGGCATATATCACCAGATATACAACGTAAATGAATTTTATAATCCACCGAAATACCGGTGAGTTGTCCGCATTTTGTCTTACAGCCACGTCCTTATCATACTATATTGCGCGTCGATTTGCAATCTCAAAACGACTATTTGAATTAAATTAAACGCCCTTTTCAATCGGTCATAAGCAGCGTTACGCGCGATAAAACGGGGAAATATTCCTTCTTTACCGATATCCTTCCGTCGCCGATATTAAAGTATGCAGAGTGTCTGCGCGCTCTGTCCGAATACTTTAGCCCCGCATCGCCCATAGCAGAGATATCCAGCCCCTCGGCTGTGCGCAGCGACAGCATGACGAGCTCTTCTTCCGCCTCCGACGCGCTGAGACGCGCTTCCGCGGTAGACGGA
Source organism: uncultured Christensenella sp. (assembly GCA_910583735.1). Lineage (GTDB taxonomy): Bacteria > Bacillota > Clostridia > Christensenellales > UBA3700 > Alloclostridium. Next base: position 26,332 of record CAJTXS010000013.1, read on the forward strand.
TATTCGCCGCTGCCTGCGCCATCGAGATAGCGCCTCACGTCGTGAGAGTTGTAAAAGCGCGTATTACCTATCAAGCTGTGCGCCGCGGCTCCCAATCCGAGATAAGGCTGCCTTCGCCAATACTTGAGATTGTGCTGGCACTGCCTGCCCTCTTTAGCCCAGTTGCTCACTTCATATATATCAAATCCGCGTCCGCATAGCGCCTCGGACGCCGCACTGTATATGTCCGCCGCGTAATCGTCGTCGTATACGTACTTGCCGCTGCCGTACTCGGCTGCAAGCGCGGTACCTTGCTCCAGCGACAGCATATATGCGGATATATGTCCCGCTCCGATATCCGCCAATGTCTCTATATCCCGCTTAGCGCTCTCCTCGCTCTGATAGGGAGTGGCGAGCATGATATCGCAACTAAGGTCAAGACCGCCGTTTACCACGAGCGTCGCCGCGTCGACAGCCTGCCGCGCGGTGTGTCTGCGTCCCAATGCAGACAGCGTATCGCGGCTCAAGCTCTGCACTCCCATGCTTATACGAGTAATCCCAGCGCCCATATATTCGTCGAGTTTAGCCGAAGTAAGCGACTCGGGATTGCACTCTGCGGTAGCTTCCCTTATCGCACAATTAAAATTACGTCTGAGCGCGTCCGTAATCTCTTTTACGGCGCCGAGATAGAGCGCGGAGGGCGTGCCGCCGCCTATAAACAATGTGTCTACAATGTAATCCCGGTATGAAGGCGCGCGAAATTTTATTTCGCCTATGAGCGCGGCGACATACTCGCGCATGGCGTCCTCGCCGCCCGTACTCGATACGAAATCGCAGTACTTGCACCTGCCGCGGCAAAAAGGTATATGGATATATACCCCGAGCAAATTATTCATTACTTATCGAACTTGAGAATGGTCATAAATGCCTCGCTGGGCACTTCCACCGAGCCTACTTGACGCATGCGTTTCTTGCCCTCTTTCTGCTTCTCAAGCAACTTCTTTTTACGGGTGATATCGCCGCCGTAGCACTTGGCAAGCACGTCTTTGCGCACAGCCTTGACGGTCTCTCTGGCAATCACCTTGCCGCCGATAGCCGCCTGTATAGGCACCTCGAAGAGCTGGCGGGGTATGATGTCCTTGAGCTTCTCCGCGATTACTCTGCCGCGGGCGTAAGCCTTATCCTTATGAATGATGAGCGACAGCGCGTCGCACAGCTCGCCGTTGAGCAAGATGTCCATCTTGACGAGGTCGCCCCTCTTGTAGCCGAGTATCTCGTAGTCGAGACTTGCGTATCCCTTGCTGCGCGACTTGAGCGAGTCGAAGAAGTCGTAAATTATCTCGTTAAGCGGCATTTCGTACTCGAGCATGACGCGCTTAGCCTCGATATACGTCATATTGACGAAGGTGCCGCGCTTATCCTGGCACAGCTCCATGACCGTACCTACATACTCGGGCGGGGTGAATATCTCCGCCTTGACGACGGGCTCCTCCATGTGATCTATCTGTCCCACGGGCGGCAGCATAGTGGGATTGGATACCTCTACCACCTCTCCGGACGTAGTCACTACTCTGTACGACACACTGGGAGCGGTGGTGACCAAGTCGAGATTGAACTCTCTCTCCAGCCTCTCCTCTATAATCTCCATGTGCAGCAGACCGAGGAATCCGCATCTGAAACCGAAGCCGAGCGCAGCCGATACCTCGGGCTCGTAGAACAGCGCCGCATCGTTTAGCTTGAGCTTCTCCAGCGCGTCCTTGAGATCGTCGTAGTGCGCGCCGTCCGCTGGATATACGCCGCTGTATACCATCGGTTCCGCTTCCTTAAATCCGCTTAAAGGCTCCGCCGTAGGATTGACCGCCGACGTAATAGTGTCGCCTACCTTGGTATCGGACACATTCTTAATGCTGGCGCACAGATAGCCGACGTCGCCCGCTTCCAGCGTATCCACTGCGCGCATGCCCGGGGTAAAGAAACCCACTTCCGTGACGTCGAACTGCATGCCCGTAGACATCATTACTATCTTATCGCCCGCCGATACCGAGCCGTCGAATATCCTCACAATGGACACCGCGCCCTTATAGCTGTCGTAATAGGAGTCGAATACGAGCGCCTTGAGCGGCTTATCCGCATCGCCCGAGGGAGGCGGCAGCCTGTCCACCACCTGCGCGAGCACTTCCTCTATGCCTATGCCCTCTTTTGCCGATATGAGCGGCGCATCGTCTGCGGGGATGCCGATTACATCCTCTATCTCCGTCTTGACCTCGTCGGGTCTTGCGGACGGCAAATCTATCTTATTGATGACGGGGATTATCTCAAGGTCGTTATCCACCGCAAGATAAACGTTGGTAAGCGTCTGCGCCTCTACGCCTTGGGACGCGTCGACGATGAGTATTGCGCCCTCGCACGCCTTGAGCGAGCGCGAAACTTCGTAGGTAAAATCCACGTGACCGGGAGTATCTATCAGGTTGAATACGTACTTCTTCCCGTCCTTCTCGTAATCCATGCGTACGGGGGTGAGCTTGATTGTAATACCCCTCTCCCGCTCGATATCCATACTGTCGAGCAGCTGTTGCTTTGCCTCTCTCTTGCTCACGGCGCCCGTCACGTCCATTATCCTGTCCGCAAGCGTGCTCTTACCGTGATCGATGTGGGCTACTATACAAAAATTACGAATATTACTCTGATCGCGCGACATAATCAATCCTTTGCATCATTATATAAAAAAAGTATGGTAATTAGCAAATAAATTTAGTATAATATACATGTAATGACAGGGAGGAAAAGAATATGGCTTACAACGTGCAATTGCTATGCTCCAATCTCGCAAGACGCGGATTCATAGCCTCGTACTTCGACACAGCCGAGGAGGCAAGCTCTCACGTATGTTCCATCATAGGCGGGGGCTCCACCATAGGCATAGGCGGCAGCATGACCGTTAAGGAAATGGGACTAATCGACAGGCTGGCAGGAGACGGCAATAAGGTATACTGCCACGCGCTCGCTAAGGCGGATAAGATTGAGGATACTTATAAAAAAGCTGCCAAAGCCCAATATTACATATCTTCCGCCAACGCTCTGACATACGACGGGGAGATAGTCAATATCGACGGCGCGGGCAATCGCGTATCCGCGCTGATATACGGCGTGCCGCATATCATCTACGTGATAGGCATCAATAAGATAACGGACAATATCGACAGCGCAATCAAGCGAGTGCGCAACGTCGCATCGCCCGCCAATACGCGCAGACTCAATAAAAAGACGCCTTGCGCGGTAACGGGAGTGTGCAGCTACTGCAACAGTCCCGATTGCATATGCAACGTGACCACTATCATGCACCACCCCATGCGCAGGCAGCAGTCGGTGCACGTAGTGCTGATAGGCGAGAGCTTAGGATATTAAGCACTTATCAGAGTGATAAACGAGGCATAGGCGCGACAGCCGTCGCCCATACTTGTCTGTCAAAAGGTATAAGCACTGCGTCCGACACGCACTCGCCTTGTTGCCAAACGGCGTATGTGCACTTCTATGCAACGGCGATAGCGCTAAAGCATAATTCAATAAAAAGCATGTTGAATAACTTAGCTTTTTAGTTAGATATCGTCACGGTTGCTTCGACGATTAGTCAAAAACTCGCGCCGCGCTTTACTCGGCCGAGTCGCACTGCGCAGTACAGGACGGAAGCAATCGCAATACACTGTCCGACAAGCGCAAAATGGCGTGATACTTACTTGGCATTATTGCGAATTACGGCGCACTAAGTCGCGGATAAATATAATCGCGCCTAACGAAAGCGCTCAAAGGCGTAGCAAATATAACCCGCAAGCGCGATATAAATACAGCTTAAGGAGATTGAGCATGAAGGATTTCAGTTGGATTAAAGGCGGAGCATTCTGCCACAGAGGATTGCATGACAACAAGGGCATACCAGAGAACTCTCTCCCCTCTTTCGAAAAGGCTAAAGGGCTGGGACTGGGATATGAATTCGACGTATATCTCACACTGGACGGTCAATTGATTGTGCACCACGACTACAATCTCAAGCGCAGTTGCAATAGGAGCGACAAGACAATCCGCATAGACACCTCCCGCCTCGACGACTACAAACTGATGGGCACTCCCCACCGCATACCGCTATTCGATGAAGTGCTGGAGCTTACTGCAGGCGATGTGGGAATGATAATAGAGATAAAGCCCGCGGCTGGCTCGCGCGTAGATAGGGTGTGCAATGCGGTATACGACAGGCTCAAGGATTACAAGGGCAATTACTGCATAGAGTCATTCGACAACGACATCGTCGATTGGTGGACGCTGAATCACCCCGAAGTAATTACGGGACAGCTGTACGACCCATTTTTCCTACATACAGGCGCGCTCAAGTTGATGAAGCAATACCGCAAAGTCGACTTCTTATCGCTTAGAGTCGATCAGACGGGCAAGCCTTATTTTACATCGATTAAGTCTGCTCATCCGGACAAGCTGATAGTAGCCTGGACTGTGCGCACCCCTGACCAGCTGGAGATTGCAAAGCAATATGCCGATACGGTAATATTCGAGCATTCGGACAAGTGCGACGGATATATAAGCGTGAACGACGCGCTGTCATTCACCGACAAAAAATAACAGCTCAATGCATACAAACACCGATACGCAATGCGCTTTAACAGTAAAATGCAAAACGAGGCGCGCCCTAATAATAAAATAAGTATTAATCAAATATCCGCTCTAAACTAATCTTATGTCAATTGAGCGGATTTATTTATTGTCCGACAATCCGTAATACACCTATTATGCGAGCGATTCAGACCGTAACGTAACAATATATACCGCTTGTAAAGACAGAAGCGGCTATCTCTAAAATTAAGGTAATAGGCAAATACATATTTTCCCTTGCACGGTCTTGCCGCAATCGGCGCATACTACTTACGAGGCCGCTTAATGCGGAACCATTAAATTACGGAGGCGTATTATGAACAAATTTTGGATGGGTATAAGCGTAGGCATGCTTGCCGCTATTGCCGTACAAAAAAGCAAAAAACCGTCGGGCAAAGAGATGATTAAAGAAAAGATAATCAAGGCGCTCGACTGACAGCGGGGATTACCGCTTACAATTGCGGTATATAGCATCCGAGAGATAGCTGACGAAGCAGTCGACCTCAATGCTTATACCGACGTCGCTGATAAGTCCCGCTTTCCGTAAAGCGGGACTTATGCCGATTACGATTGAGTAAAGAAAAAGCACGGATAGCTCCGTGCTCTTACTCTAAGCTGCATATTAATCAGTTCTTATACATGCGCTTACGTGCCGCCTCTGCCTTCTTCTTGCGCTTGACGCTGGGCTTCTCGTAAGCCTCTCTCTTGCGGAGGTCGCCGATTATGCCGTCGCGAGAGCATTTACGCTTAAAGCGTCTGATTGCACTGTCCAAAGACTCGTTTTCTCCGACTTTGACTGTCGACATACTTTTCACCTCCTGTCCGCTCAACGGAATTATCTACTTGATTATATTATTATATTGCGACTTTAATGTCAACTGATTTTACAACGTAAATGTATCATATCAGCTTGTCGCCGATATATGCTCCGCCGAGAATATGCACATGCATATGCGACACGGTCTGTCCCGCCGACTCGCCCTTATTGTTAATCAATCTAAAGCCGTCTTTCAGCTGCGGAATAGCTTCCGCTATATCCTTGACCTTGGCAAGACACCTACCCAGCGCGGCGGCTCTATTCCCGTCAAGACAAGTGACGTCGGCATAATGCTCCTTGGGTATCATGAGCAGATGCACGGGCGCCTGCGGATTGATATCTTTGATGACAATCATATCGTCGTCTTCGTATATCCTCTCCGAAGGGATTTCTCCGGATATTATTTTGCAAAAGATACAGTCGTTCATAATCTACGCTCCTTTAATCTATATTATTGCTTATCCGCATCAGTTAAGCGCTTTACAAGCGAGCGGCTTATCCGATAATCTCGCACAGCAATCCCTCTCCGAACAGCTCCGTCGCCTTGGCTTTGACTATACTGCCCTGCGGCGCTCCCGAGATATAACACCTAACGTACTCTCGAGAAAATCCGCATGTATATTCCCCCTCGACGCTCTCCGTCAATACCTCGAGGACTTTACCCTTGAGCGACTCGAGATATCTATCGGAGCACGCCTTAGCAATGCTCTGCGCCCGCATACATCTGTCCTTAATAACGTTGCCGTGCAGAGGCTTGAGCTTAGCTGCTGCGGTGCCTTTGCGAGGCGAATACCCGAATACGTGCACGTGCGAAAAGCCTATCGCGTCAATAAACGCAATCGACTGCTCGAAGTCCTCTTCGCTCTCGGCGGGAAAGCCGCATATTAAATCGGTAGTGATAGCCGCACAAGGGAAATAGCTGCGTATGAGCCTGACCTTATCGGCGTACTCATCGGCTGTATAGTGTCTGTTCATACGCTTGAGCACACTGTCACAACCGCTCTGCAACGATAGGTGGAACTGCGGACAAAACCTTGGCAACGCCTTGCACGCCTCAAGCAGCTCATGAGTAATGACGCTTGCCTCGAGCGACCCCAGCCTAATCCTGCAATCTATATCCTTGAGTTTAGTCAAGAGCGCGGCAAGCGAACTGCCGGTATTCTTACCGTAAGAGGAAATATCTATGCCTGTAAGGACTATCTCGCAAGTCTTGCGGCTGAGACTCATACACTCCGCAACTATCGCGTCCTCGCTCCTGCTGCGACTGCGCCCCCTAAGATAAGGTATGAGACAGTACGAGCAGTAATTGTCGCAACCGTCCTGTATCTTAACCGACATGCGCGTACGGTCTGTCTCGGGATTGCTTAGCTCCTCGTACTCAAGCGGCAGGTCGATGACATCGACGCCTATAGCGTCCAGCTTGTCCGCTATATCCGCCTTTCCCGCCGTGCCGCATACATACGATACGCGCGGTGACGAGGCGAAAGGCGCTGCGTCGTCCTGGGACGCGCAGCCTGTAACAATCACTCTCGCGTCGCCGTTAAGCTTGAGACATCTGCCAACGCACTGCCTCGACTTGCGCTCCGCTTCCGCAGTTACGGCGCAAGTATTGATTATGTATATATCGGCGCGCTCCAACTTCTCGGACACGTCGTAGCCCTTCGCCCTCAACTTGCCGATAAGGCAGTCGCATTCGTACTTATTGACTTTACAGCCCAGATTGTATACTACCGCCTTCATTTGCCCAGTCCGCCTCTCTCGTACATGACGAGAGCCGCAGCTACAGCCGCCGCCGTCTCGCATCTGAGAATGCGCTTGCCCAGCGTAACTAAAGCTGCTCCCGCACTTACGGCAAGTTGCGCTTCCGCTTCGCTGAATCCGCCTTCGCTGCCGATAATCAGCGTCACATCGCCCTCGCTATGACCCGCGCAGGCAATCGAGTTGCCTTCTGCTCTCTCGTAAGGCATGACAATCCATGTGCCTCTTGCTCGCTCCAACACGCTTTGCAGAGACGGCAGTCTGCTCACCTTGACCCTGCGCGCTCTGCCGCACTGCTTGCACGCCTCGAGCGCTATCTTGTCCGCGCGCTCCTGTCTGAACTCTTCGCTGCTCGAATAATCGGAATTAAAAAAAATTATTTCGTTTACGCCCAGCTCCACGCTCTTCTGAATGATATATTCGTATTTCGCGCTCTTGGGGATAGCTTGGCACAGTATAAGATTAAAGTCGGGCTCGCCCTCGCATTTGCTCGCGCTCTCCACGCTAAGTACCGCCCTGTTATCGTTAATTTCACTGACGACGCACTCATACTCCAATCCGTCGCCGTTGCATACAATCGCCTTATACCCGACCTTATATCTGAGCACCTTGCGCATATGATAGAGCTCGTCGCCGTCAAATATAAAAAGCCCGTCTATAGGCGCGGCATCGGCGTAAAATCTCTTTATTTCCATATATAAGCCCGCCACTCGCCGTCTATGGCAGTCTCGTCGAGGCTGAATCCTGCGTCGCAATATGCGCGCTCTACATCGCCTGCGCGGGAGTGTATTATTCCCGACACGACAGTAGACGCGCCGACGGAAGTATACTCGCCGATATCTTTGCTAAGGCGCATGAGTATGTCCGCCGTGATGTTGCCAAGAACTACGTCGTACTTGCCGCTTGCGCACTCCGTCAAGTCCGCTTTGGCGACTTTGACAGTATTGCTCACGCCGTTGACTTCGCAGTTTCGTCTGCATGCCTCAACGGCTTGCGCGTCGATGTCGCAGGCGTCGACTTCTGCGGCGCCGAGTTTTGCCGCGGCTATCGCAAGTATTCCGCTGCCCGTGCCAATATCGAGCACTCTGTCGCCGCGCTTTATTACCTTCTGTAGCAGCTTAAGGCACAGCCTCGTGGTCTCGTGCTCGCCCGTGCCGAACGCCATACCGGGGTCGAGACGTATGATAATATCGTCTTGCTCGCCCTTAAATCCACAATCCGTCCACTCGGGCAGAATAACTATCTTACCCTCGCGTATGGGACGGGCGTATGACTTCCAAATATCTATCCATGCATCGGCGTCGGCGTCTTCGCAGTTAACTTCAAGACTGCCCAAATCGCCGTCCGAACGCTCTTTAAGTTCATCGAGAGCCGCCCTAATAATATGTATATCGAAATCCGTCGGGAAAAAGCCCGCTACGCGAACAACAGGCGAGTCGAAAAGTGCGCCCTCGTCTACGTAGTCCCATATTATATCGCTGTCAATCAGCGACTTAAAGTCCTCGCTGTCGTATATCCCTACGCCCTCGCTGCCTGCGGCGCACAGTATGTCCGCTACGAGCTCGCTGCCCGCGCTCGTCGTATATACGGTAACTCTCTTAACGATATTCATCAGCTCTTGTTATACCTCGGCTTTTGTCCGTCCTTGAGCGAATCCTCGAACTCTTTAAGCAATTTAAGCTGCTTCTTATCCAATCCCCTCGGGGTATCGACCTTGACAGTCACGTACAAGTCGCCGTAAGAGTCGCGGTTGAGTATCTTCATTCCGTTGCCCTTCAGCCTTATCTTAGTGCCTGTCTGAACGCCTTCGGGTATCTTGAGCTTAGCGGGACCTTTCATAGTCTCGAGCATGATGTCGCAACCCACCGCCGCATCGTATACAGTGATGTGTTGATCGGCAAAGAGGTCGTTGCCCACGCGCTTATATATAGGGCTTGCCTGCACGGTAAATACTATGATGAGGTCGCCCTTTTGACCGCCGTTGCGTCCGCAGTTGCCCTCATACCGCACTGTCATGCGCGTGCCCGTGTCTACGCCGCCGGGTATCTTAATCTCCTTGACGACGTCGCGCCTCACGCTGCCGTTACCCTTGCATGTCTTGCACTTGTCGCTTATAACTTTGCCCTTGCCGCCGCAATTGCTGCACACCGTCCTGACGGACTGCTGTCCGAACATAGTGCGCTGCGTCTGCGTGACGTAACCGCTGCCGTGACAGTAAGGACATACCTTGACGGACTGAGCGTCTTTCGCGCCGCTGCCGTGGCAGTCGGGGCACTCGCTGTCTCTGGTAAAGCGCACCGTCTTAGTCACGCCCGTATATGCCTCGTTGAATGTGAGCGTAACGTTCATGGTGATATCCTCGCCGTCGCGAGGAGCGTTGGGATTGCGCCTGCCTCCGAAGCCGCCGAAGAGCGAACTCAGAATATCGTCGAAGCCGCCGCCCTCGAAGCCCTCGAATCCGCCTCCGCCGCCAAAGCCCTGCGGACCGTCCTCGTTGCCGTAGCGGTCGTAATTATCCTTCTTGGTCTTATTGGAGAGTACCTCGTAGGCGTGATTGATCTCCTTAAACTTCTCTTCCGCGCTCTTCTTCTCCTGATCGGATGCGGAAGCGAAGCGGTCTGGATGATACTTGAGCGCCATCTTACGGTAGGCGCTCTTTATCTCATCCTCGGAAGCGTTCTTATTCACGCCGAGCAGCTCGTATAAATCTTTAGCCATATATTATCAGTCGTTGTCGATTATGGTTTCGCCTTCGGCTCCGCTGTCTCCGTCGTCTTTATTATCGCCTGCGGCGGCAGCTTCCGCCTGCGCAGCCTGATAAAGCTTAGTGAAGATAGGTCCGTTAGACTTGGTCATCTCGTCGATTACCGCCCTTACAGCCTCGGCGTCCTCTGCCTTCTCGATATCTTCCTTAGCCTTCTTGACAGACTCCTGAAGGGTATTCTTATCCGCTTCGTCCAGCTTGTCTCCGCTCTCCTCGATAGCCTTCTCGGTAGCGAAAATCATCTGGTCGGCGTCATTGCGAGCGTCTACGAGTTCCTTACGCTTCTTGTCCTCCTCGGCGTACTTCTCCGCTTCCTTGACGGCTTGATCTATCTGGTCGTCGCTGAGATTGGTAGAAGATGTTATTGTAACGCTCTGCTGCTTGCCCGTGCCCTTGTCCACAGCCTTTACATTTACTATGCCGTTGGCGTCTATATCGAATGTGACCTCTATCTGAGGGACGCCTCTGGGTGCGGGAGGGATACCGTCGAGCTGGAACCTGCCGAGCTCCTTATTGTCGTTAGCCATAGTTCTCTCGCCCTGCAACACTCTGATATCGACTGCCGTCTGATTGTTGGCTGCGGTGGAGAATACCTGCGACTTGGATGTAGGTATAGTGGTGTTTCGCTCGATGAGCTTAGTGAACACGCCGCCCATCGTCTCGATACCGAGCGAAAGAGGCGTTACGTCGAGCAGCAATACGTCCTTGACGTCTCCTGCGAGCACGCCGCCCTGTATAGCCGCGCCGATAGCCACGCACTCGTCGGGGTTGATACCCTTAAAGGGCTCCTTGCCCGTAGCCTTCTTGACAGCGTCGACTACCGCGGGTATACGGGTAGAACCGCCGACAAGTATTACCTTATCTATCTTGCCGATATCCAGACCCGCGTCGGAGAGAGCCTTCTTGACAGGGATAACAGTGCGGTTGACAAGGTCTGCTGTCAATGCGTCGAACTTGGCTCTGGTCAAGTCGATATCGATATGCTTGGGACCGCTGTCCGTCATGGTTATGAAAGGCAGATTGATATTGGTCTTAGTCACGCCGGACAGGTCTATCTTAGCCTTCTCCGCGGCTTCCTTTATTCTCTGCATGGTTGCGGCGTCCTTGCTGAGGTCTATGCCCTCGCTCTTCTTGAACTCCGCAAGCACATAATCCATAATCTTCTTATCGAAGTCGTCTCCGCCGAGCATCGTGTCGCCGTTGGTGGCGAGCACCTCGAATACGCCGTCCTCTATCTCTAATATGGATACGTCGAAAGTACCGCCGCCGAGGTCGTATATGAGTATCTTCTGACCCTTGTTGTCCGCCTTATCGAGACCGTAAGCAAGCGCCGCTGCGGTAGGCTCGTTGATGATTCTCATGACTTCGAGTCCCGCAATCTTGCCTGCGTCCTTGGTCGCCTGTCTCTGAGCGTCGGAGAAGTATGCGGGCACGGTGATAACCGCCTGCGTTACTTTCTCGCCCAAATAATTTTCCGCGTCCGACTTGAGCTTAGCCAGCACCATTGCGCTGATTTCCTGAGGGGAATAGCTCTTTCCGTCTATATCCACCTTATACGAGTCGCCCATGTGACGCTTGATAGAGCTGACAGTCTTAGCGGGGTTGGCTACCGCCTGTCTCTTAGCGGAAGAGCCTACCAGCCTCTCTCCGTCTTTGGCAAACGCCACTATAGAAGGGGTGGTCCTTCCTCCTTCCGCGTTGGGAATGACGACGGGGTCGCCGCCTTCCAATACTGCCACGCACGAGTTGGTCGTGCCCAAATCGATACCTATAATCTTAGACATTTTTTAATCTCCTTATATTGCTTATTTGTTACGTCTACCGCTAAAGCCGCGATAGCGCGTTACTTACCTACTATTACCATGGGGTGCCTGAGCACCTTGCCGCTGTGCTTATATCCTTTCTTAAGCACGGCTACTATCTTGCCGACGTTGTCGGGGTCGTCCTTGCTCATAACCGCCTCGTGCAGGTGGGGGCTGAACTCCTCTCCCGCGGGGTCGTACTCCTCTACGCCGAACTTAGCCATTACGTCGAGGAACTGCCTGCGCACAAGCTCTATCCCCTGACGCTGTCCCTCGTCCTTTTGCGCGGATATCGCCATATCGAGATTGTCGAGTACGGGCAATATGCCCTCTATTACCTCGAACTTGCCCTCTTGATACATCCTCGCGCCCTGGTCGGCATTGCGACGCTTGAAGTTGTCGAAGTCCGCTTGCAGCCTTATGTACTTGGCGCTGAGCGCGTCGTACTCCTCGCTTGATGCGTCTTTAGCGCTCTCGATAGTGACTTCCTCGCCGCCGTCGACCTCCGCCTTGTCGAACTCGTATACGGTCGCCTCGCTCTCTTCCTCGATTGCGCTCTCTTTCTTCTTAGACATCTTTATCCTCCTTGTCGGTAAGCTCGCCTATCGTCCTGCCTACCCTGCTCAATACCTTAATGACCTTTCTGTAATCCATGCGCTCGGGACCTATGACGCCTACGCGTCCCACCTTATTGCCCGATATGGAATAGCGAGCGGTGACCAGCGCCATATTCTTGACGCCCTCTTCCGCGCCTATCTTAATGCTGAACTCTATATCGCTGTCGCCGTCGATGAGCTCGTATATCTTATCCTTGCGACTGATGACGGACATGAAGTTGCGCACATTGTCCACGTCCTTATACTCGGGATAGTCGAATATCTTATCCGTGCCCTCGACGTACACCTGCGAGTCGTCGCCGCACTTGCAAGCGCGCAGCAATGCAACTACCTCGTCGAATACCTGCTTGAACTCTTCCACTCCCGCGGGAAGAGCGTCGCTGTGGCTGATATCCTTAATACTCCTGCCGCTGAATGCGTCGTTAATAATGCCCGCCGCGGAATCAAGATAACTGTCGGTGACCGAGCTGCCTATATCTATGAGCTTATCGCGCAACACGCCCGCGTCCGTTATGACTATTACCAGCGCGGTGTCGTTGCCGAGGTTAATTAATTTAACTTCTTTAACGATGAGATTGTCTACGCCCTCGAGCACCATAAGCGAAGTATAATTGGTGATATCGCTTACCACCTTGACGGTGTCCTTTACGATGCTCTCCACGCCTTCGATTTTTGCTCTGCCCGCCTGTTCGAGCTCGTCGATATCTTCGCTTGACACATTGCTGAGTATGCTCTCAACATAATATCTGTACGCCTTGCTCGACGGAACTCTGCCCGCGCTCACGTGAGGCTTGACAAGATAGCCCAGCTCTTCCAGTCCCGCGAGCTCGCTCCTGATCGTCGCGCTGGATACGTCGGGCATATATTCCTTCTGAATAGCGGACGAAGAAATGGGCTCGACACTGCATATATAGCTGTCGACCACCGCTTCGAGCAATCTCTTCTTTCTTGAGGACAACTGATCCATCTCTACCTCTGGCAGTAATCGCAATCGAGTGTTAGCACTCGCAGCTCCTGACTGCTAATTCTATTATACTACATTTTTCCCATAAGTCAATTAATTAGTGTAAAGAATATCTAAAACCCATATCTGCATAAGGCAAAATAATTGTAATAAAAAGTAACTTTCGTCGCGACGTTTACCGCGTATTAATTATTGATAAATAAATTTTTTATTATTATATTACGCGCGCACGCTTTATTAAAAGCTATACAATTGACGCAGTATGCAGAGACGCGCGCAAATAATAAGCATTATCCGATATATCGCGCTGTATTATTTAATATGGTAGGTTATTTTCGTAAGCTGAAATCTTTCCTTGCAAGCGGAGGCGCGATAGTGCCTTCCACGCTGCTTACGCTGCTGATAATCTTCCTGATAATCAATCCCGACAGATATATACAATCGGTATATTACGGTCTTAAGTTATTCGCGACATCGGTCGCGCCCGCGCTCTTTCCCTTCTTCTTTTTTTCGCGTCTGCTTACGGGACTGGGCATGGCGGACACTCTCGGCTCACTGCTGCGACGTCCCGTATCGGCGCTGTACAACGCGCCAGGCGCAGGCGGATACGTATGCTGCATGGGCATAATAAGCGGTTACCCAGTAGGCGCAAAATTGCTTGGAGAGCTATACGACGGCGGCGCGCTCAACGCGCGGCAAGTAAAAGTCATATCCTCATTCACATCTACGAGCGGACCGCTCTTCGTGGTGGGGACGGTAGCTACCGTCATGTTCAAGAGTACGTCTACGGGATACATATTGCTTGCGGTACACTTTGTCTCCGCTCTGCTCAACGGCTTTATCTACCGCGGCAAGAAGAGCGATGCCGTAGGCGGCAATGTTAAGATACGCGACAGAAATATGGGCGCGCTGCTGTCGGAGAGCATGCTCTCGTCGATAACTTCTCTGCTTGCGGTCGGGGGATATATAGCGGTATTCAGCATGATATCCGACGTGCTTGAAGATATCGGCTTGATAGGACTGATTGCTCGGGGACTGCAGAAGTGCGTGTTCTGGCAAGAGATGCCTTTGGAGATGGCAAGAGGCGTAGCCGTATCGCTCGTAGAGGTGACAAAGGGCTGCCGCATAATCGCCGACTGCAATCTGCCGTTGCAAATGACCATGCCGTGGGTGGCGCTCGCGCTCTCTTTCGGCGGCATATCCATAGGGATGCAATCGCTTACGTTTCTGTCCGCTTGCAAGATAAGCTGGCGATATCACTTCGCTACGAAAATCACTCAATCGCTGATATCCTTTGTGCTGATGAGCCTTATTGCCCTACTGCTATAGTTAATCGATATCAATCGTCGTCTTCTCTATCCCCGCCTAAATTATCCGCCGAATCGCTGTCGCCCCTTGCGCGGCTTTCCTTTTTCTTAGGCATTCTGCCGAGCAATACAAAAATCAGAGCTATACATATGATAAGCAATCCGCCTATTGCCGCTACCGTAATGATATATAACTTCTTCTTGACATAC
>CAJTXS010000014.1 GCA_910583735.1 uncultured Christensenella sp.
GCTTGACGGGCTTTAACGCCGAGTATATGGAGATAGTCTACGAGGACGCGGACGGTACAGCCAAGAGCGGCGAAACCAACGCGGGCGAGTACAAGATTAAGATACGCTTTACAAGCGGCTTATACTGCTGGGACAACGGCGACGGTACGACGTCCACGGACGACCTCGAGCTCACGGTTAAGATATCCAAGGCGCAGCTGCCTTCGCAGTGGAACAGCGGCGGCAAGGTGCCTACCATATCCGTGCCCGAGAGCCTCGCGGACTGTCTAAGCAACGACGCCTTTAACTACACCTATACAGACGAGGACGGCAATACGGTAAGTAAGTCCGATATGGTTGCTGGCAAGACGTACAGCGTCAAGGCGACGCTTAAGCCCGAGTATGCGGCTAACTTCGAGTTTATAGACGCGAGCGGCAACGTATTGCCCGACGCTACGGCGAGCACTTCGCACGAGTTCGATTACTCTACGGGCGATAGCAACAATGATAATAACGGCTCGAGCAATAACGGCGGCGGCAATGTGCCCGACGACTACTATAAGTGGTATAAGGTACATGTGATTTTCGAAGGCGCGGCAGTCGCGGTTATGTCGGGAATATTCATAATGTTTATAGTCTTGATGTTTAGGTTCAGGAATAAGAAGAAGGCTAAGAGCGACGACAGGCGCTCAGACAGACCGGGCAGCGCGGCAGGCGATAACAGTCGAGACGATATATAAGTTATATTGAATAGTCAAGGCGGGAATGCCGACAGGCGATTAAGCGCGCGGCGACGTTAAGTTTGCCGCAACGCGTTGCCGATATTGTAAGTCGATAGGGCAGATAGAAGTATTAACGAGGATTGCATGTCGATTAGGCAGTCCGAAATATTAACAACATTAATTAAATAAGGGCAATCGTGGTTCGATTGCCCTTACTGTCATATTGAGTTATCCGATAGGGGAAAATTTTACCCTAAAATTACATCTTCTTTTTAGCCGCGGCGTTCTTCATCCTTTGTTCGCGGTTAAGTTCTATCTTGCGCAGTCTTATGCTCACGGGAGTGACCTCTACCAGCTCGTCCTCGGCGATGAATTCGAGGCATTGCTCGAGAGATAGCTGACGGGGCGGGGTGAGACGCAGCGCGTCCTCGCTGCCTGCCGCGCGGTTATTGGTGAGCTGCTTTTTCTTACAGACGTTGACGGTCATGTCGTCTTCGCGCGAGTTCTCGCCGACAATCTGTCCCGCGTATACTTTTACGCCCGCGCCGATGAAGAGGGTGGAGCGCTCCTGCGCGTTAAAGAGACCGTACGCGTTGGACACGCCGTCCTCCCATGCGATAATCGAGCCGCGCGCTCTGTCGCGTATCTCGCCCTTATACGGCGCGTAATTCTCGAAGGTGTGCGTCATTACGCCGAAGCCTCTCGTGTCGGTGAGCATTTCGTTGCGGTAGCCTATGAGACAGCGCGAGGGGATAGTGAATTCCAGTTTGGTGCCGCCTCTGTCGTCGGGTATCATCTCTTTGAGGTCGCCTTTGCGCATGCCGACGCCGTTCATGACCACGCCTACGTATTCGGCGGGGACTTCCACGACCAGCCTTTCGATAGGTTCGCACTTAACGCCGTCGATTTCTTTGATAATAACTTCGGGCCGACTTACCTGGAATTCGTAGCCTTCGCGGCGCATTGTCTCTATCAGTACCGACAGATGCAGCTCGCCTCTGCCGTATACCTTAAAGCAGTCTGCGCTGTCCGTCTCTTCCACGCGCATGCTCACGTTGGTCTGCACTTCCTTAAACAGTCTCGAGCGCAAGTGTCTGCTAGTGACATACTTGCCCTCTTTACCTGCAAATGGCGAGTCGTTGACCATAAAGAGCATGGATAGTGTAGGCTCGTCTATCTTGACGAAGGGGAGCGGCTCGGGCATGTTGTAAGAGCATACCGTATCGCCTATACCCAGCGTCTCGGGACCGTTGACGGCGATGATGTCGCCTATGCTCGCGCTCTCCACTTCGACGCGCTTCAAGCCCTCGAACTGGTATAGCCTTACGATTCTCTCCGTAGTCACGCTGCCGTCAATGTGGCACACCGATGTGGGCTGTCCCACCTTGACGCTGCCGCGTTTAACGCGCGCGATGCCTATCTTGCCTACGTAATCATCGTAGTCGAGATTGCATATCAGCGCCTGCAAGCCGCCGCTTTCCTCTCCCTCGGGACAGGGGATATCCTTGAGCACGGTGTCGAGCAGAGGATCCATGTTGTCGCCGTGTTCGTCCGCGCTTAGCGACGCCCAGCCTTGCTTTCCGCTCGCGTATACGGTTGTGAAGTCTATCTGATCGTCGTTGGCGCCAAGCTCTATAAAGAGATCTATTATCTGGTCGGTCACCTTGTCGAGGTCGCCGCCTCTGTCTATCTTGTTGATGGTGACTATCGCTTTCTTGCCCAGTCCGAGCGCCTTTTTGAGCACGTAACGCGTCTGAGGCATGCAACCCTCTACGGCGTCAATGAGCAATATTACGCCGTCCACCATGGACAGTATACGCTCTACCTCTCCGCCGAAGTCCGCGTGTCCGGGTGTGTCGACGATATTGATTTTTACGTCCTTATAGTGCAGAGCGGTGCTTTTGGCGAGTATGGTAATTCCGCGCTCGCGCTCGAGATCGCCCGAGTCCATTACGCGCTCCGCCACAACTTCGCCCGTGCGGAATATCTTGTTTTGCTTGAGTAGCTGATCTACCAGCGTGGTCTTGCCGTGGTCTACGTGCGCGATTATCGCCACGTTTCTGATATCGGTTCTTTTCATATATATACTTCCGTTAAAGTTTGATTACAATTGTACTATCTTGGCGTGCGCCTTATTGCCTGTAACGACCATATAGCAATATGTGCCGCTGTAGCCTATAGAGCCGGGATTGATAAGCGTTACGCCCTGTCTCGACTCTATAAGCGGCGTATGGGTATGACCGTACAGCGCGTAGTCGCAGCCTAAGCCTTTAGCCGCCTCGCTCAGAGCGTGCAGGTCTCTTTTTACGCCGTGGGCGTGCCCGTGGGTGAGCAATAATTTTACGCCTTCTATTTCGACGACTTTATCGCCTGTTCCGCCGTCGCTGTTGCCGTATACGTACTCGACCTTGCCGCGGTAGGAGCGGACGAGGAAGTCGATGTCGCTCAACCCGTCGCCGAGATGGAATATATAGTCGCACTCGTCCAGCACTTGCAGCAGGCGCTCGCTCATAGGCATCCGTCCGTGCGAGTCGGACATCACTGCTATCGTCTTCATAGATTATCGCCTTTTAAGCGCCGCTTGGGGGTGCGGCGTCGTATTGCGCTGCGCTCTTACAGCTTGTCCACCAGTGCGGCGAGCGCTCTGCCTCTGTGCGAAACGGCGTTCTTTTCTTCCTCGCTTGCCTCGGCGAAAGTCTTATCGAGATCGAGCGAGTAGAATATAGGGTCGTATCCGAATCCGCCCCTGCCGCAATAGCTGCGTGTTATTATGCCTTCCGCAGCGCCTTCCGCGGTCACGATATCGCCGTTCGGGCATACGAGCGCTACCGCGCACTTAAACCTCGCGCTCCTGTCGCGCTCTTGTACATCGGACAGCCTGCTAAGCAGCAGCTCGTTGTTGGCTTTACTGTCGCAGCGCGCGCCCGAGTATCTTGCCGAGTATACCCCCGGCTCGCCGTTTAATGCGTCCACGCACAGTCCGCTGTCGTCGGCAAGAGCGGGCATATTCGCAATTTCCGCAATGGCACGCGCCTTAATAATCGCATTTTCCATAAATGTGGAGCCGTTTTCCTCCACCTCGACGTCTATGCCTTTATCTGCAAGCGTATAGATATGAGTAAATTTTGCTCCGAGAATCTCTTTGATTTCTCTTACTTTATGTGCGTTGCTCGTGGCAAGTATTATCTCTTTCACTTCTTGACTCCCGTCTCCACGACGTCGTATTCGGCGTTGCACTTATCGGTAATTGCGGCTGCGAATTCGTCGTACAATTGCGGCTTGATATTGATTTGCTTTACTTGCCAGGCGGGTACGGCTTCGTCCGACTTGTCCTTGACGGCTGCTGCGTAATACATTATCATTATCGTCTTGTCCTCGTCTCTGCGCAGTCTCAATATGTGCTCGTAGGGTATCGAGGTAAAGAATATGCCGAGGTTAACGCGCACGCCGCTATCGGTGAGCGTGTAGCCCGAGCAGAATACGAACGACGCTATCATCGCCGTGAGCAGCGGCATGATTACGCAAGCGGTTATGTCGAGCGGGTAGTTGTAAGATTGCATATTCCCCACATTGCACAGCCGCAATATATTGACCGTCTCCGCAGCCGTAAGCGCAATCGCCGCCGCAGCAAAGAGCAGGTAATACCACTTGGACAATATAAACTTATACCGCTTTTTCATAGCAAATATTATAGCAAAAAGCGCGTCGATTTACAAGCGCAATAGCGCCGCGATGTCATATATTGCGTAAATTATATTATTCATACACGCATTATTGACAGGCTGCCTTATCTATATAAGCGAGCGGCGCGCGTATAGCTTAGACGCATTGCTATTAGTTGCGCGGATATAGCCGTTAATTGTTGATAATCTTAGCGCGATATATTATAATTAATGCGTATATAATTTTTGCGGCGGCAACCGCCTATTGGAGATAATGATGGTAAGATTGATTGACGAAGGCATTTATTGTTTTAACTCGCAGTTCCTCACTGCGCGCGAGCTGGTTGGCAAGGGCGTGGCGGAGATAGAGCTCACCGAGGCGTACAGGGGCACTATGGCGTACTCCATACTCTCCAAGCACAACGTTAACGGCAAGACCGCTAAGGGCAGCCTTCTCAATATCAAGTTCGACGCAATGGCGTCTCACGATATCACTTACGTAGGCATAATTCAGAATGCCAAGGCGAGCGGACTTGCGCGCTTCCCTCTGCCTTACGTCCTCACCAACTGCCACAACTCGCTGTGCGCCGTAGGCGGCACAATTAACGAGGACGACCACGTATTCGGACTGTCGGCGGCGAAGAAGTACGGCGGAATATTCGTGCCCCCTCATCAGGCGGTAATTCACACATATATGCGCGAGTGCATGAGCGGCGGCGGCAAGATGATCCTCGGCAGCGACTCTCATACCCGTTACGGAGCATTGGGTACGATGGCTATCGGAGAGGGCGGACCCGAACTCGTCAAACAGCTGCTCAATCGCACGTACGACATAACTTATCCCGACGTAGTCGCAGTCAGGCTTACGGGCAAGCCGCGCAGGGGCGTAGGTCCGCAGGACGTGGCGCTCGCCATCATCGGCGAGGTGTTCAAGTGCGGCTTTGTCAAGAATAAGGTCATGGAATTCATAGGCGACGGCATAGCCTCGTTGCCTGTAGAGTACCGCAACGGCATAGACGTAATGACCACCGAGACAACGTGTCTTAGCAGCATATGGCGTACGGACGACGTCTTGGTCAGGGACTACTACGCAGAGCGCGGACGTCTCGAGGATTACTCGCCCGTTGCGCCCGCGCCGCTTGCTTATTACGACGCGGCGATAGAGGTGGACCTCGGACAGATAGAGCCCAAGATAGCTCTTCCTTTCCACCCCGCCAATGTGTACAATCTCAAGGACGTCATAGCCAACCCCTACGACATACTGTCCGCGGCTGAGACGGAGGCGAATAAACTGCTCGGCGGCAAGGGCGTCAAACTCTCGCTTACCGATAAGATATCGGGCGGCAAGGTTATGGTCGAGCAAGGCATAATCGCAGGCTGCGCGGGCGGCACTTACGACAATATCGTGGAGGCGGCGTCGATACTGCGCGGCGGCAGAGTGGGCGACGGCAAGTTTACGCTAAGCGTATATCCTTCCAGCACGCCTATATATTCCGACCTCATGCGCAAGGGCGTGTTGTCCGACTTGATAGCTGCGGGAGCGGTGGTCAAGACGGCTTTCTGCGGACCTTGCTTCGGCGCGGGCGACGTGCCCGCCAACGGCGCGCTCAGTATCAGACACACTACGCGTAACTTCGAGTCGCGCGAGGGCGCCAAGCCCGGCGCGGGACAGATAGCGGGAGTTGCGCTCATGGACAGTCGCAGCATCGCGGCTACGGCGGCGCGCGGCGGCGTGCTTACGGCGGCGACGGATATAGATTACGACGATACAATACCCGCGTTCGATTACGACGAGCGTATCTATGCGGGCAGAGTATATAACGGCTGGGACAAGCCCGAAGGCACTCCGCTCGAGTACGGTCCCAATATCAAGGACTGGCCCGACATGCCCGCCTTAGCGGACAATGCGGTGATTAAACTTGCCGCCGCGATATATGACCCCGTCACGACTACGGACGAGCTCATCCCTTCGGGCGAGACGTCCTCATACCGCTCCAACCCCTTAGGTCTTGCCGAGTTTGCCTTATCGCGCAAGGTCCCCGAGTATGTAGGCAGAGCCAAGGCGATAGCTGCGGACGCTAAGCAGTGCGAGAGCGGTCTCAGCGGCGAGTATGCCGACGCGTGGCGTATCGCGGGACTGGACGCGGTCAAGGGCAGCGTAAGCGTAAGCAGCGGAATATTCGCAATCAAGCCGGGCGACGGCAGCGCGCGCGAGCAGGCAGCGAGCTGCCAGAGAGTGCTGGGCGGCTCGTGCAACATAGCTCGTGAGTATGCTACCAAGCGTTACCGTTCCAACCTCATCAACTGGGGAATGTTGCCCTTCGTGTCGGACGACGACTTCTTGAATGGCGATATAATTATCGTGCCCTCGGTCAGAGAGGCGGTCGCGCGCGGCGACGAACTCCTGCCTGCCAAGCTCGTCAGAGACGGTAAGGCGAGCGACATTACGCTTAAGCTCGACAAGCTCACAGAGGAAGAGAAGCGTATCATCTTAAGCGGTTGTCTTATCAACTACTACAGAGACGGAGAGTAAGTTGGACAAGTCGCAGGCGCGTTCCGAAGTAAAGCGCAGGCTTGCCGCAATGGGCGCGGAGGAAAAGCGATGCGCGGACGCGCTAATAGAGCGCATAGCGTCGGATTATGTCCTTATGCGCGGATATAATAATGTATGTATATATAACGCGCTGCCTTCCGAGGTCGCAACTGCGGGTATAGTCGCAAGACTGATGTCTGCGGGCGTCAAGATATGTATGCCCAAGGTGTGCGGCGCGGATATGTCATTGATATATATAGACAAGGATACGCGCTGCGAGCAGGGCGCATTCGGTATAAAGGAGCCTGTCGGCGAGCAGATAAGCGCATCGAGCGCGCGGCTTGACGCCGTGATTACGCCCATGCTCGCATACACGGACGGCAAGGGCAGGATAGGCAAGGGCAAGGGCTATTACGACAGATTTTTCGCAGATATTGGCAGAGCGGAGAGGATAGGCATAGCCTACGGCATTCAGTATATCGGCGGCGTGAAACTCGACGGTTTCGACGTGCCTATGGATACGATAATAACGGAAAAGGGATTGACGAATTGAAGATAATCAGCGGCTCGTTAAAGGGCAGAAACATATACGCGCCCAAGGGCGAAGCGGTGCGTCCCACGGCGGACAAGGTGCGGGGCAGCATATTCGACACCTTGCAGACGGAGATAGTCGGCGCGCGCTTCCTGGACCTCTTTGCGGGCAGCGGCGCGGTAGGCATAGAGGCGTTCAGCAGAGGCGCGGACGAAGTCGTATTCTGCGAGCGCTCTTCGGAGGCTTTAGACTATCTCAAGCGCAATGTAGGATTGCTCGGCGATAAGGGCAAGATCTACGCGGGCGACAGCATTGCCTCTATAGGGAGAATGCGCGGACAGTTCGATATAATCTTCTGCGACCCGCCCTACAGGGACTTATGTCTTGATGCGGTATGCTCGGCGATAGACTCCTGCGGCATACTTAAGGAAGGCGGCGTCATAGTATACGAGCGTTCTTCTATGCAGCAAGCCTGCGCGCCCGAGGGCTACAGGATAGTCAAGAGCAGACGCTACGGCGCGGCTACGCTCGACTATATAGTCAAGGGCGGCAGCATATGCGTCTTTGCGGGTTCGTTCGACCCCTTTACGCGCGGACATCTCGAGGTGCTTAAGCGCGCGCTGGGGGACTTCGACGAGGCGATAGCGCTTATAGCCGTCAACGACAGCAAGCCTTGCAGAGCTACGCTCGAGCAACGCAGAGAGATAGTTGAGGCTGCCATATCGGGCATCGACGGCGCGTCGTGCGACATATGCGAGGGGTATGTCTATAAGTATTGCAATAAGAGGGGTATTACCGCTCTCGTGCGCGGCGTGCGCAATGCCGCAGACGACGCATACGAGCAGAGTATGGCGGCGTATAACAAGGCTAAAGGCGGGCTCGATACTCAATTTATAGATAGCGGGCTGGAAGATATCAGCTCGACCGCGCTGCTGGATAAGCTCAAGCGCGGCGAGGATATAACGGATATGTGCGCTGCGGGAACGGAGCAATTAATACGCAATATCTACTATAGGAGGTAGCTATTATGACCGAGTTGGACAGAATGTTGGATATGCTGGAGGACGCTATCCGTTCGGGTAAGAAGACTATGTTTTCGTCCGACAACTTTCGTCTTGTGGACGAGTTCAAGTGTCTCGAATATATCAATCAGATACGCAACCTATTGCCTTCGGCGCTGTCCGAGGCGAGGGTGGTAATGCAGGATAGGAACGGCATTATAGACAAGGCGCACCAGACTGCGGACGAGATAGTCGCAGGCGCGCAGGCGGAGGCGCAGCGTCTTGTGGACGAGAACGCCATTATTGCCGAGGCAACGCGCAGAGGGCAGGAAGTATACGACGAGGCTGTCGCATACGCAAGCAATATGATTAACGAAGTCTATCGCTTCGTAGCCACCATGACGGACGAGGCGTATGCTTCGGTCAATAAGGCCGTGCAGGCGATTGCCGACACCCGTCGCAATTTGGACAATAAGATGCGGAGCGGACCTCAAGGGCTATGACGCGCATACGCGACTTAATCAAGCGCAGGGATAAGGATTTCGTAATACTCAATATTACGGATATCCAGTTTAACGATACGCTCGATAAGTTTGACGGCAAGAAGCTTACTTCGGACACGGTATGCGCTCTCGTCGAGAGGGTAAAGCCCGACTTGATTACCGTATCGGGCGACTTCGTGTGGGGCATGTTCGTCAAGGATTCGCTCAGATATTTCTGTATGCTCATAGAGCAATTCCGCATTCCGTGGGCGCCCGTCATAGGCAATCACGACTGCGAGGGCAATATGAGCAAGAAGGAGATTGCCGCCTGTATCAAGGAGTGGTGCGAGTACTGTCTCTTTGACGAAGGACCGCAGGACATAGCCGGCATAGGCAACTATTATATCAATATTAGGGACTGTGCCGACGACGGCAGGATAATCCATACGCTATTTTTTATGGACACGGGCGGCAAGCGCGAGTATACGGTCAAGGATGCCGACGGAGAGAGCAAGCGCGGCGGCTACGACCATCTCAAGTATTCGCAGATCAAGTGGTATAGCGAGTGTCTCTATCGGCTTAAGCAAGATAACGGCGGCGTCATGCCGCTGTCCACCGTAGTATTGCATATCCCTCCCATACAGTATAAATACGCTTGGCGCGAGTGGAAGAAGAACGGCTGTAATCCCGAGCTGGGCTTCGGCTTCAACAACGAGGAGTGCTGTACGCCTTTGGAGGACAACGGCTTTTTCGACGCGGTTAAGGCTATAGGCAGCACGCGCGATATTATAGCGGGACATGACCACATCAATTGCGCGTCCGTCGTCTATGACGGAGTGAGGCTCACTTACGGGCTCAAGACGGGCGATAGATGCTACTGGAAGGATAATATGAACGGCGGCACGGTAATTACCGTAGACTCTTACGGCAATACGCAGGTAAGGCACGAATTCGTCAAGAGCGATAAGGAAGGCGGTTCTTTTATAAGTAAACTCTTATAATGCAATATTATAAATTAATTATATTGATATAATATATATTATAATTATTATGGGCGCGGCGATACCGCGCTTATTTATCTTAATGGCATTATTCGATAGCTAAATTATGAGTTTAGCGGCAGCGTCTGTATTGGCATCGACGTTTTAGTATTACTTCACGCCTTATTACTGCATCGATAATGTCGGGGGAGACAGATATTTTATGAGTTATTGCGGCAACCGAAAGACGGCGCATATGTATAAGTCAATTCTGTCGATATAATAGTTAATCATATTGCTTGATATACTTTCTTACATTGTTTAGAGGTAAAAAATCGGCGCCTTGTATGCGCCTGATGTACATGTATTAGTATAATTGATGATCATTTTTATAAGCATTAACTGTTAATCGTGTTAATATTTTAGTCCTAATACATATATATGTCAATATTTTTGTGCGGAAATAGGCGATATAGTGTATTTTATCGCTGTATTTTCACGCTTTTTAGCAATTAATGATCATCAATTATACTAATTTATGTACATTTTTTACAGCTGTTTATCGTCGTTACAATGCTTTTTATACCTAAGAGGAATTGCGATATTACATCGCTTTAAGGCAAGTTATGACAAGGATAAATAAATTGATTGCATATGTGTGGAGATAATATGAGTGCAAGATATAGGTCTTATTATATATTGATTGTTGCGGCGATAGTAATCGCCGTAACGATGTGCTTTTGCTTAATTTCGTTTAGCAATATGGATTACGTATATGCATTTACGTCTTCCAATATATCGGATGCGGAAGATATAGGCAATATATTGCTGGATGGATATGAGAATCGCGGCGACGGTAAAGTATTCGACGGAGAGATAATGCAGGCGCTATATAGTAGTATTACCGGCGTTGATCGCGCAGATATTGCCAATATTGATAGCATTTTGGATGTAGACGGTGAGATAACATCCGCGACTATTCGAGATAATAACGAAGGTCAAGATATCGTACTCACCATGGACGGACAGCAATGGACGGTGACGCACATTACTAAGGACAGTTCGGGCAATACTATAGCCACGCTGTGGCAGGCTACGGGGAGCACTGCGCATACATTTAATCCTTGGTATGATGACGCGACGACGCATGCGTATCCGTCTAATATGTACAGTACGAGCTATGTGAGAGCGGACACGCTCAATAGCGGCGGCAACGGGTATGTAGCTACTAAGGGTGCGACTGAATTGACGAAAGTAGAGCAAAATGCCGACCATGAATATGCAAGGCTCACAATGCCGTCTGTAAAGGGTTCGCTGACTAGCTTTATAGTAAAGCCGTCTGCGGTAGCATATCAAGGGAATCAGAATAACAATGTAGGCGGCACAATAGGTAATATAAACTATACGTTGCCCAATGAGGCGTACGGTACGCCGAGCGGGACAGTAAAATGGTATGTGGGTAGCGGAAGGAATACGGACTACTCGGGCAAGAGCGGGTATGCGGATTGGAAGGACGATTACATATGGCTACCGTCTTTAACCGAAACAGGATGCAACGAGTCTGTTAACGGAATATGGGCGTTATCTAATAATCAGCGCTCCAACTCCAGAGATTTCTGGCTGCGCTCCGGCTACTACTATAACGCTAGGTATGTGTACCTCTTGGCTGCGGCGGGCAACTCGATTAGCTACACATTTATGAGTCGTAGTTACGCCGTCCGTCCCGCGCTTCACTTAAATTTAACCTCTGCGGCAGCACATAGCGGAGGACTTGCGCTGGCAGAGCCTACTGACGTAACGGCTATGTATAAGGGGACCGCGCTTGACTTGACCGACGTATCCGCAGAGCAAAAGACATGGTACGATGCGAGCTCGATAGATATATCGTACGCTACAGCAAGCATGACCGATGTCGGAGAGTATACCTGCACCGCTACCGTTAAGCCCAACCTTGCGGCGGACGGGTTGACCTTCTCGGGGACGCCGGGCGCGGGCGAGAGCGCTACGGTGCGTAAGTTCAAGTTTAAGATAGGTAAGAAGAAGATTACGCCTATACTGGCGCTCGATGTCAACGATATGCCTACGGTTACGTCGCCTGGGGCGATATATTCGGGCGATACTCAAGCCAACGGCAGAGCGCCCAATATATCCTTTACCTACGAGAGTATAGACGGTAAAGGATACAATTCCGCGTTGCCGCCCACCGCGATAGGCAAGTACAAGGCTATAGCGGTCATAGACAATAACTGCCCTTACGAGATAAACGGCGAGGTGAGTATAGAGTTCGAGCTGTCCAAGCGGCGAGTGGTCAAGCCGAGCATAGCGGGCGCGGTCAGCGCGCAGTATAACGGCGCGGCGCAGGTATTCCAGCTATCTAATGTAGCAGATAGCGATGTGACGGTCAGCGCGCCGAGCGGCGCGACATACGACAGCGCGGCGCATACCGTATCGGTTAAGGACGCGGGCAAGTATAAGATACGTATAGAGCTCAGAGACAGCGCGACTACGCAGTGGTCGGACGGCAAGAGCGCGGGTTACGACTTGGAGATAGAGATAACCAAGAAGCCGCTTAAGGTAGAGATAACCGCGCCCACGAGCTGGAATTACGGCACGGAAGGCATAATCACGATAGTAGGCGACTGTCTTACGGGAGACAGGACGGAGCTGTACATATATTGCGTTAAGGGAGTGGGCAGCGGCATAGACCCCGACGCGCAGGAGATAGACCTCGATAAGTATAAGACGTACAGCGGAGACGACTACCGCACGAGGATAATCACTATCCCCGCGGACTTTGCGGAAGGGGACTACACGCTCTTTGTGCGCATGTCGGCTAAGAACAGCTTTGCCAATCAAAACGGCAATTACGAGCTGTCCGCTCAGACCAAGTCGGTGCCTTTCACGGTAGCGGGTAAAGAGGTTACCTTTACCGCAAACGACGTCAAGTGGCAGTATGTCAACGACGGCGCTACTACGCAGATAGGCAACGGACTGCAGACGGTTAAGCTCACCTATAACGGTAAGCCCTATTCATTCTCGATAGACACGGGCGAGCTTGAGAGCAAGGGCGTACGCGTCAAGACGGAGAATGGAGGCGGATATTCGGGCGATACGGTCATGACCGACGCGGGAGCTGTTGCGTACACGGTGACTGTATATCTCACGTCGATAACGGGATACGAGCAGAAGGACTTATCCTTTACGCTTACCTATGAGATAGGCAAAGCCAAGTACGACCTGTCCGGCTTGAGCTGGAATTACACTTCTGCTATAGAGTACGACGGGCAGGAGCATAACGTGACGCTAAGCGGAGCTATTCCCAACGGACTTACGGCGAGCTACAGCGGTAATGGCAATACGGGCGTGGGTTCGTATACTACTTCGGTGAGTTTTGCATTGGCGGAAGCGTATCGCAGCAATTACATCTTGCCCGAGAGGAATAAGAGCGACAGTTATATAGGAGACTTCGAGTGGAGCGTAGATTGGGAGATAGCCAAGGCGGAGCTTATCGCGGAGTGGAAGGTAGGCGGAAACGGTAATACGGTTACGCTGCCCAAACTTAAGCCTACGGATAAACTCACCAATTCCATGGTGGAATACGTGTTTTACGCTACCGACGCGGACGGCAATATAGATAGGAGCACGGTTGTCGGCGAGCAGGAAGTGCTCGACTCGGGTACGGGCAATAAGGAGATATTCTATTACGTAGAGGTGAGCCTTAAGGACGAGTATAAGGGCAATTATACGCTCAAGTTTGCGTCCGATACGGACAATCCGTATAAGTTCTCCGTAGGAGAGAATAAGTCGGTAATCAAGCTGGTCGCCAAGATAGACGGCGAGCTGCTCAAGGCTAAGTATCCGTACAGAGGCAGTCCCTATGCCGTTACGGTAGAGATAACCGTCAACGAGGGCAATGTGCCGCAGGAGCTGATAATTATAGAGTATTACAGCGGCGACACCAAGCTGAGCGGCGCGCCTGCCGATGTGGGCGAGTACAGGGTAGTCATATCGCTTAAAGACGCGGACAGCGCATATGTCGATGCAGATTGCGACGAGTATCACTTCGAGATAGAGAAGGCGGACTTCGACGTATCGGGACTCAAGTGGACGACGCAGGCAGGCGGGGCGACGGTGAGTTACGATGCCGCGCAAGGCAAATGGCTGGACGAGAGCGGCAGCGAATACGCCTTTATATACGACGGCTTGGAGCACACTGTGACGCTGTCGGGCTTGGACGCGATTGCCGGCTTGAGCGCGACCGTCAGCGACAATAAGGTCAAGAATGCGGGTTCGTACACCGTAAGCGTTACGTTTACTTACGATGAGGGCAATTACAATGCGCCCGTATTCCCCGCAAGCGTCGCTTTGACTATAGGCAAGAAGTTGGTCGACACCAAGGAGATGAAGTGGGGCTACACGGCGGGCGGCAGCGACTCCGTTAAGCCGTACGCTTCCGACCTCGTCTATACGCGCAGCGGCGGCAACGCCGTAGTATATACGATGAAGCTCATGGGCGTGCCCCGCGAGCTATCCGATCACATCACTTATCCTGCCGAGAGCGGAGTGATAAGAGCTGCTAGCGTTGTGGGCAATTATACGGCTAAGTTCGCCGTAGCTGCGGAGGCGTACGACAATTACGACTTTGTCTTACCCGCAAGCCTTACCTACGCCATAGATTGGGAGATAACCAAGCGCGTCATCAAGTCGCCCGTATTCGACGGCAGTTGGACGGTGTTCGACGGCAAGACGCACGACTTGAGCAAGCTGTGTCAGCTGGCGGACGGCTGGGACAATTATATTACGCTCACAGCCAAGCTGGACGGCGTAGGCTTAGACGATTACACCGCCGCATACGATGCGGGAGTATATACGGTCAGCTTCGAGCTCATCATAGTGGACGGCGCTAAGCCCAACGTCGAGTGGCAGAGCCAGACCGTGCCCGTCGTCATTAACGTGGATAAGTACTACGTATATATCGACGGATGGACAGACGGCGGCAAGGACAGCGCGACCTCGCCCGACCTTGCGAGCCTGCCGAGCTTCTTCGAGTATGTGTACACGGACTTGCAGGGCAATCCCGTGACGGAGCACACCGTAGACAACACCTATTCCACCGCGTTTATCAAGAAGGCGGTAGTTAAGGCGGAGTATGCCGCCAACGTGACGCTCGACGGTGAGATAACGCACGAGTTCGTGACAGACGCCGCGCCCGACACGCCCGTGACTTATGTCAATAAGCCTACTCTCGGCATAGATAAACTTACCTTTGACGGACAGTCTCATACGATAGCGGACTTTATGCTCGAGGGCTTCGACGCTACGGTCATGGACATTGTCCTCTCCCAGCAGAGCGTCAGGGACGTCGGCGTGTATAAGGCAGTTATTAAGTTTAAGAGCGGTATCAACTACTCGTGGACTATGGGAGACGGTACGGTCGACAGGTCGAGCGTAGAGTTGGAGTACAGCATCGTCACGCTTGAGCTCGTCAAGCCTATAGACGGCGGCAAGCTGTATTACAACGGCATGGAGCAGACTTATCTGCCCCAAGGCGCCGATAGCAACTTCGTCGATTACAGAGACAATGTGGAGATTGTGCGCGGTTCGTATATAGCCACCGCGTCGCTTAAGGATAAAGTCAATACCTGCTGGGACGACGGCAGCGTAGGCGACGTTACCTTTACGTGGGAGATAGTTAAGGGTATCGTTAGCGCGCCGCACATTACTTCGCCGGAAAGCGTGGTCTATAACGGCGAGGACTACAACCTGCTCGAGCTCATAGACGGATACGACGCTGCGCTCATATCGATAGAGGGCGACCTTATCGGCAGAGACGCGGGCGATTACAGCTTTACGGTAAGGCTGATTGATTCGGACAATTACGAGTGGGACAATGCCGCGGACGGACAGAGCTTTACTTGGACGATACTTAAGGCCAAGATAGAGCAGAACTGGGATATGACGGGCGATACGCCGCGCATAGCAGTACCCGATGAGTATGAGGGACTGGTGGAGTTCTATTATACCTATTACGACGAGGACGGCAACGAGGTGGCGGAAGACGCGCTCGAGCAGGGTAAGAAGTATAAGGCGGTCGCGACGCTCGCCGCGGGGTATGAGAATAATTTCGAGTTCGTCGATGCATATGGCAACGCGCTTGACGTGCCCTATGAGAGCGAGCCCAAGGAGTTCTGCAAGACGGACGTATCGTCGCGCGTAGATGTGCCCTTCAAGTGGGACGAGGGCAAGAATCCTCCCGAGTTGATTCTGCCGGACAGCGTCAAGGATATCCTGCATCCCGAGTATGAATATAAGGATAAGGACGGCAATGCCGTAAGCAAGGACGACCTAAGAGAGGGCGAGGAGTATACGGTTACGGTTAAGATACCCGACGCGGAGAAAGGGCTTGTCAACTTTAAGGACGCGGACGGCAATATCTTGGATATAGACAATCTGCCGCCGTATACCTTTACCAAGCAGGCTGCGTCTTCGGGCGGCTCTAACGGTTCAAATGGCGCGGGCGGCGATTCCCAAGGCGGAATTACGAGCAGCGATTGGTATAAGAAGCTGCTTATAGGCTTGACGGTAGTAGTTTCGATTATGACGCTGATAATACTGCTGATAGTGATACTCTTTGCCGCATACATCAGACGCGACAGGGAGAGGACGAAGCTGCTCGAGGAGCTTGCCGAAGATATCAAGTCGGTTAAGAATTCTTATAAGGATAGAGCCGATTTATAAGTATAGCGCCGAGCAATAACGTCGAGTGGATAGAGCATAGCCGTTATCCATACCGATATGCGGCGTACTGCCGCGGCAAGCAGGTTTGACATAGCCATGACATGATATGCCTTGTCTGCCCATGACCGTAAATGATATGACTTACCGATTAATGTCAAGAGATATGATGGGGACGATGACGGCGTCCCCGTTATATTCCGACATAACATGGCAGGCTGCAAGATTATTTCTTGCAGCCTTGCTCTTTAATGTCTTAAGACGTTAGCAGGCGGCGTCGGCTTTATATTTGCCGCAACGAGATGCTTGCATACGCGTCGAGAGGGCGGCTGTTCGAGCTGCTGTTTTGTATGGTGAATAATAATCGGGCGAGCCGAAATAACCGATCGGTATATGAGATTGTTCTGCGCCGCCTCGACCCTCAATCGGCGCGGCAAGCAAAGAGGTATTACGCGTTCGCAATACGCTTTTTTAATGCGAGGCAATACGCTTGGCGCGTCGTATACGATGACACTTTGCGCGCCGTTTCGGCTTGGGTTTCGCCATGCGGCGAGACTTTCGAGCTTTGCGCGCGCATTAATGGCGGTTTAGGCGTTGTTTTGCCGCTTGTAAGCTAATTCTTTACACATTTAATACATAATTAATTTTCTAAAAGTCATTTACAAAATATAGGTTTTATATTAAAATATATATATGAAAAAATTTCTCGACGGAATGGCGCGCGGCGTTGTCAGACATAAGTTTATAGTTTTGGCGGTGTTCGTGGTTATAACCATAGCTTCTATAGTGAGCGTGTTTTTCGTCGATTTGAATTCCGATTTTTTCTCCTATCTTCCTAAGAACAGCGAGATGAAGAGAGGGCTTGACTTCCTCGAGACCACATTTAATATGTCCTCTACCATCATGCTCGGCGTTGACAAGGTGGAGCAGCCCGAAGAGCTGCAGTCCTATATCGACGAGATCAAGACATACGAGGGCGTTGTCGCCGACAATGTCATGTGGTGGGGTATGTTCGAGGCTTTCAAGGACATAGACGTGTCCAAGTCGCTGGACGAGGTACAAGAGCAGATTAACAGCAGCAGCTCTATCAAGGTTAACGTCCGCAAGATGATGCAGGATATGGGGCTGGGCGAAGACCAGTTGCAGGACATGGTGGACTACATAAGCACCGACGAGTTCAAGGCTAATCTTCAGCCTATGTTCCACCCTGCGGATAATATGTACGTAATAGTCATTCAGCTCAACGTGCCGTGCGCGTCCGACGAGGCTATAGCCGTGCTTAATAATATAGAAAAGATGTTCGCGCCCACCGATTACGAGATAGAGACGGGCGGTATGACCGATGTCATGAACGCCATGTTCAACACCACTCTCGGCGAGATATGGAAGTATGTCATAATGGCGGTGCCCATCATGTTCATCATACTTTTCTTGACGACAGATTCGCTGGTGGACCCTTTCATATTCATGATTACGCTCGGCGTGTCCATTGTGGTCAACATGGGCACCAATATTATATTTAACCTTACGGGCACAGGCGTGTCCGCCATTACATACGCGGCATCTGCGGTGCTACAGCTCGGTCTTGCGATGGATTATACCATATTCCTTATGCACGCTTATGCGGAGGAGAGACAGAAGACGCTCAGCAACGCCGTCGCCATGGAGCGCGCCATACCGCGTACGTTTTCTACTGTGGCGGCGTCCGCGCTAACTACCGCGGGCGGCTTCCTTGCAATGTTCTTTATGAAGTTCGAGCTGGGCGGAGATCTCGGTCTGGTACTTGCCAAGGGCGTAGTGCTGGCGCTGCTTACCGTAGTGTTCCTTCAGCCCTGCCTCATGCTGTTCACCACTAAGATAAGCGACAAGACGGCGCATCGCATAAGACTGCCTTCCTTTAAGAAGACGGGCAGCTTCTCTATAAGACACCGCAAGACGATAGTCGCTATCGCCATACTCTTGCTCGTGCCGGCATTGATATTCGGCAACGGGCTGGACATATCGTATACTAAGTTTGTTGCGCCTATAGAGAATCCTACCGCCGTCGAGGCGACAGTGGGGCAGCTGAGCAATTCCGTCATAGTGATGGCGCCCGTGGATAAGGGCAGCGACGCCACGCAGCGCAAGTTTATAGACAAGATGAACGAGCTTATAGAGAGCAAGCAGGTCACCACCGTGCTAAGCGCCTATACTATGATGCCCGAGGAGTATCACAACGTCATTAACGTGCTTGCGACCAACTCGTTGGTATCCTCTTTCATGCCCATGATGCCCGCCGATATGGGACTGGGCATGATGACATCGTACGCCGCCGACGGCTATGCG
Source organism: uncultured Christensenella sp. (assembly GCA_910583735.1). Classification (GTDB taxonomy): domain Bacteria; phylum Bacillota; class Clostridia; order Christensenellales; family UBA3700; genus Alloclostridium. The sequence continues at coordinate 18,952 of CAJTXS010000014.1, forward strand.
CTGTATATGGTGATGTTGACGGGCGGCGCGGAGAGCCCGGAGGCGGGAGCGGCGCTCAAGACTATCAAGGCGGCTGTAGAAGATTGCTTCGGCAAGACGGGCAGAGAGGTATACGTCACGGGTATGGAGCAGGCGGTGAGCGACCTTGCCGCGATTACGCCCACCGACTTTATGGTGGTCAGCATAGTGTCCGCGCTGCTTATACTTATAATATTGATCTTTACGCTGCGCTCGTTTAAGCTGTCCGTGCTCGTGGTTGCGGTAATCGAGCTGGGTATATTTATCAATCTCGCGCTTGTCAATCTCGTGGGCGGCAGTATTAACTTCATGTGCTATATCGTGCTGTCTGCCATTCAGCTGGGCGCTACCGTGGATTATGCTATACTCTTTACCGTCAAGTATAAGAGATATCTCGACTCCATGTCGGCTAAGGAAGCAGCGTACAAGGCGCTGAGCGAGTCGGGCGTGTCGGTCATTACGTCGGTAGCGATTATGGCAGGATGTTGCCTGTCGGTCACTTTCGTGTCCAGCAACGTTGTCATAGGCGATTTGTGCATGATGATTGCGAGAGGTTCGCTCATCAGCGGATTGCTCGTGCTGCTGTTGCTCCCCGGGCTGCTTGTACTGTGCACGGGCAATCGCAGGGCGCGCAGACCACTCAAGATTAAGCTTCCTACGCATCGCAAGATCGATAAGGTGAAGGTCTCGGATAAGGTCGAGTGACGCGCCGATTGTAAATTATTTTGCGCAGTTAACTGTCGCGGCTTTTTGCGGCGATATATGGTGAGGAATGTTTTTACGCGGAATTAAGAATTATTTTATTAATCTCAAGTATTTTTTCACGCCGCTCGGCGTGATATTTTTAGCAATAGTTATAGGGCTGTCCGTATTCATACCGGGAGTAATCGACTCTATCAAGACGCTTGCCGACGGGGTGAGTAAGCTCACTAGCGAAGTCAGCGTTGACTTTTCCGCGCTCGTTGACGAGATAGAGGGCGCGATAGGCGCGCTTAGCTGGGACGATCCCATAGGGAGCTTGGCTACGATATTCGACAGCGAGTGGCTTAGCAACACCATACTTGCGGGCATTAATACGCTCGTGGGCGACAGCGGAGAGCTTGCGGCGCAGATAATCGAGCTGGTCGAGGTAAGCGTCGCGTCTATAATCGGAGCGGCAGTAGTGGCGATAGTATTTTTTGTGCTCGGGATTGTCGCGGGTTATTTCCTAACCAAGATACTTGTGCGCAGGTCGATGGCTCGCCGCACATTCTTCAAGTATCTTTTGATGTCATTTATCGACGCGCTAATAGCGCTCGCCCTCATCATGTTCAGCATGTGGATGTCTTCGCTGTGGAAGGGCGGAATATTTGTGTCGGCTGTGCTAAGCGTACTGATATTCGGGCTCATATCCCTCAGCGAGGCGTATATCGCTCACGGCTGGCGCAAGGTGGAGTATCGCGCGGTAGTCAACTTAAAGAATATCGCTTTGCTGCTGCTCACAGATATCGCTATACTCGTTATCAGCGGCTGTATAATCGCCGCGGTAGGCGCGATAGTCAACACCATTACAGAGCTGCTTGTCGCGCTTGCTCTCATACAGATAGCATTCCTCGTCATAGGTCTCAATGCCGAGGCGTATGTCAAGGGACTTGCGGATGCCGCCGAGGCGCGGCGGTCGGAGCAGGCGGACGCGCAGAAATAAAAAATTAAGCGCCTGTAGCATTACCGTAGAGTTCCCATAGGGAATTTTTCAACATAAGTATAGCGCGATAGCTATCGGTATGGACTGAAATAAAATTAACGGCAAAGCGATATTATTCACATAAAGCAAGGTTTTTACAATGAAAGCCTTGCCTTTTTTAAGCCACAACAAAAATTTAAGGAATTCTTAAAGATTTCCGCATCGCAAAATGGTATAATTGATATATAGGTGCGCTATGAAATATAATTGCCTTATTATCGACGACGAAAAAGTACTTGCGGACAGCACGGCAGAATACTTTAATCTTTTTGGCATAAACACGGTTGCCGTTTACAGCGTGGAAGATTGTCGCAAGTTTTTCAAAGACAAGACAGCCGAACTCATACTGCTCGATATAAACTTGGGCGACGGAAACGGTTTTGAATTATGCAAGGAGTTACGGGAAACAACGAATATTCCTATTCTATTCATTTCGGCGCGGACGAGCGATGACGACAAGATAGTTGCTCTCAATATCGGTGGCGACGATTACGTTCAAAAACCGTATTCGCTCGGCGTTATTCTTGCCAAAGTAAAAGCCGTGTTAAAGCGGTACGGACAAGCCGCAACTTCTGAATATTCGGACGGAAATTTGACAGTCAACTTTGCCGCGAAGCAAGTTAATGTAAACGGCAGTACGGTAAAACTTACTACGCTTGAATTCAGATTGCTTACTTACCTTATAGAAAACAAAGGAAAAGTAATATCAAAGAAGGAACTGTTCGAGAAAGTATGGGAAGATAAATTTACGGGCGACGGAACGCTGAACGTGCATATCCGAAGATTACGTGAAGCCATTGAAAGTAACCCGAACGAGCCGAAATACATTATTACGGTCTGGGGCGACGGTTACAAATTTACGGGAGCGGGCGAATGAAAAGGCAAGCTTTTTTAATCGGCGCGCTTATCGTACTCATAGCCGAAATTATTACGCTTACCGTCTTTGCCGTGCAAACGCCCGACTTCTCACAAGATACGGTTGCCGTAAACGAAGTTATGCAATCGGTAACGGAAGATTTTAATGCTTTGGAACAACATAAAAATATCACCGATCTCGATTACGTTGTTTTAGACGAAAACAGCAATCTTGTGTATAAAACAAAATCGGGACTTTCCGAAAGCGTGAACGCGGCAATCTCGCATAGGGATACGATACTTGATATTACAATTAACGATAGCGTAGTAGGCAAGGTCATTATTTATAACGACGGGGCGCAAACGCTACAATCGCAAAAGCAAACGGCAATTATCGTTTTGTCGGTTGCAATCACCGTTCAAGGCGGAATCTTTATCGGGTACGCCGTATATATGAACTTTACGATTATAAGACCGTTCCGTAAACTTAAAGGTTTTGCCGAGCGGGTAGCGTGCGGTAATTTGGATATTCCGCTTGAAATGGATAGGCAAAATCTTTTTGGCGCATTTACCGAGAGCTTTGATATTATGCGCTCGGAACTTAAAAAAGCACGCATTGCCGAAGCGCAGGCACAGCAAAGCAAAAATGAACTCGTTGCAAAACTTTCCCATGATATTAAAACGCCGGTTGCAAGCATTAAAGCCGTTTCCGAAGTCGGACTTGCCGTAACGGATAACGAGAAAGATAAAGCGAATTACACGCAGATAATAGGCAAAGCCGATCAGATTAATACGCTCGTTACAAATCTGTTCACGGCAACGCTTGAAGAATTACAGCAGCTTACCGTTACCCCCACGAGCATAGACAGCAAACAAGTGATAGCAATGCTTGAAAATGCGGATTATATGCACCGTGCGGCTGTTCCCGATATGCCCGAATGTTTGGTGTACGCCGACAGGTTACGGTTACAGCAGGTATTGGATAATATCTTTGCTAACTCATATAAGTATGCAAAGACTGACATTATCGTAACGGCGCAAAAAGCCGATAACTATATCGTCATCGGTATAGAAGATTACGGCGGTGGAGTTCTGCCCGAAGAATTGCCCGTACTCAAAGAAAAATTCAAACGCGGAAGCAATGCGAGAAATACCGAAGGCGCAGGCTTGGGGCTTTATATTTCCGACTACTTTATGAGAGAGATGCAGGGCGAATTGAATATAGAAAACGGCGAACACGGTTTGAAAGTAACCGTTGTTCTCGCTTTAAGCGGAAAGATTTAAGAAAAATTTAAGAACTTATTAAAGACATTTAAGAATTAGAAACGGTACAATAGGCGTGTTGAAAGGAGATTTTTATGCAACAGCAAATATTATTGAAAACCGAAAAATTGTGTAAGACTTTCTCTAACGGAGGTCAGCAACAGCATGTCCTTAAAAACATCGACTTGGAACTATACAAGGGCGATTTTACCGTGATTATGGGTGCAAGCGGCGCAGGTAAATCCACGCTCTTATACGCCCTTTCGGGAATGGATACGCCTTCGCTCGGCAAAATTACGTTCGGTGATAAAGTTATATCCGATTTATCGCAAGATGGGCTTGCAGTATTTAGACGTGACCATTGCGGGTTTGTCTTCCAGCAAATATATTTGATTGACGGAATGAGCGTTATGGACAACGTGCTTTCCGCAGGACTGCTCATAAACAAAGATAAAAAGGCTGTCGTATCACGCGCCAAAGAATTGTTTGCGGCGGTTGATATATCCGAAGAAACGCAAAAGAAATTTCCTACGCAAATATCGGGCGGCGAAGCGCAGCGAGTGGGAATTGTCCGCGCACTTATAAACAGTCCCGAAATCCTGTTTGCAGACGAGCCTACGGGTGCGCTTAATTCAAAGACGGGACTTGACGTTCTCGATACTCTCACGAAATTCAACGAGCAGGGGCAAAGCGTGGTTATGGTGACGCACGATATGCGTTCCGCACGTCGCGGCAACCGCATTCTCTACTTGAAAGACGGCGTAATCTTGGGCGAATGTAATTTGGGAAAATACTCTCACGGCGATACGGCAAGGCGTGAAAAACTTACCGCCTTTTTGAAAGATATGGGGTGGTGAAATGGGAAAGTTGTTTCTTATAGCGCGCTCCAATATGCGCAAAGCCAAAGGGCAGACAGTTGCAATCGTAGCGCTGATTTTGCTTGCGGCTATGCTCTTAAACCTATGGCTTATGTTGTCTATGGACTATAAAGCCAACTTCGACAGATACCACGACAAGCTCAACGCCGAACACGTTACTCTTGCGGTAGACGATGCCGACGGGATTGTTTATGAATTTTTATCGCAGACGCTACCAGATGACACGGAAGTCAAAGAATACTGTTTGGATAGCTGTATGCTTATGATTTGTACGTTCCCCTATAACGGCGGAACGATGAACATCGATGTTGCTTTTATGGATAAACAAACGGCTTTATCGCGCACAATAGGAAAACCTGAAATCGTTGAAGACAGCGATTTAACAAGCGGAATTTATTTACCTATGCTTTATAAGTCGGCGGATTGTTCAGTAGGTAAAACGATTGAAATATCTATCGGCAGTCATTCCGTAACCTACACGATATGCGGCTTCTTCAACAGTGTAATGTTGGGTTCGCATAACTGCGCTTTAATGCAAACCATACTTACGGCAGACAAATACGCCGAGCTTGAAAATTTGAATTACGCACCACAGGCAACTTTGTGTTCGGTACGTTTGAATGATATATCGAACAATCTCAATTATAGAGCAACATTAAAATCAACCGTTTCGGAGCATTTTCCTAATACTCGTATGATAGGTAGCTGTTATGACGTGGTTTTGCAAGCAAGATACATTTCGCAAATGATTTGTTCGGGAATAATAAGCGTGATGGCTTTTATTGTGCTATTAATTGCGCTTGTTGTAATCATATCGAATATTATCAATTATATTCAGGTCAACGTTAAAAATCTCGGTGCGTTCAAAGCCACAGGTTATACTTCAAGACAACTTGTTTGCTCGCTTTTATTACAGTTTTTGGGATTGACTGTCATTGCGGCAGTCGTAGGCATAGTTCTATCGTATGCAATTTTTCCTGCGATAAATACGATGATGATAGCGCAGACGGGAATACCGTATGCAATTCACTTTTTACCGTTGCCCGTTATAATCTCACTTATAATATTGGGAGGTACGGTTGCTCTCTCCGTTTGGCTTTCCGCCCGTAGGATAAAAAAGATAGAGCCTATCGTTGCATTGCGCTCAGGCGTGCGAACACACAATTTTAAGAAAAACCGCGTTTCGCTTGAAAAAACGAGAGCCCCTTTAAATTTTGCGCTTGCGCTCAAAACTACGCTCTCGGGCGTTAAACATAATATAACGGTTTGTATAACAATGCTCGTTCTCTCGCTCGTGGTTGTGTTTTCGGGACTTATGACTGAAAACATAATTGTCGATATGACGCCGTTTCTTAATTTAATCGTCGGAGAAACGGCAGATAGCGCAATTAACGTACAAACGGAAGTTGAGGACAATTTTCTTGAAATATTGAATTCTGACAGCCGCACGGAAAAGGTATATTTGTATAATTCTTTGAACGTATCGCACGTCGGCGGAGTGGAGCTTATGGCAACGCTTTGCGACGATTTTTCAAAAGTAAATAATCAAAGCGTGGTATTCAAAGGTAGGTTTCCCAAATTTGATAACGAAATTGCAATCGCCGCAAAATACGCAAAAGAGAAAGGATTTGCAATCGGCAATGAAATAGAAATAACGGCGAACGGCAAAACCGAAAAATATCTTATAAGCGGTTTTACGCAAATTACAAACAATCTCGGCAGGGATTGCCTTTTGACAAGACAGGGTTACGAGCGATTGGGAGCGCTGCAGAGCGTTACTTATTATATCAAGCTCGCGGAAGGTACGGATATAGACGCTTTCAACGAAGAAATGAAAGGGAATTTTGAGGGTAATGTTAATACCGTTATAAATGTCAATGCGACGCTTGACGCTATGGCGGGCGTTTATGTTTCGCTTATAATGATAATTGTAATAGCAATTCTTATTCTTTCGGCGGTAATAATTACATTTGTTTTGTATCTGCTTGTCCGCACGATGCTGAACAACAAAAAGCGAGACTACGGAATACTCAAATCGCTTGGATTTACAACGAAGCAACTCATTTTGCAGACTGCGCTTTCGTTTATGCCTGCTATTATTATTTCAACCGTAATAGGAGTTATTATAAGTTGTCTTACCATTAATCCGCTTTTGTCGCTGTTTTTCAGTTCGCTCGGCATTGTAAAGTGTACGTTTGATATTCCTATCGTGTTTGCTACGATTGCAGGAATCGCGCTAATACTTCTATCGTTTGGCATAGCATGTTTATTATCGCTTAAAATCAAAAAGATAGCACCCCGCAACTTGCTTGTCGGTGAATAAGGAATGTTTTTATAGTGATTTTTTATTTGACAAAACTTCCTATTAAAAATGGTTTAACCGCCCGTTTATGGGCGGTTAAACCATTGCGGTGAACACAAGCTTATGATATACTGCTGTCTATCACAAGGCGAGTTGTTGTAGCGTATCATTCGGGGTAGGAGTTCCGCTATGAGCTATTGCTCATAGAACGCGGAAGGATATGGGCGGTTAAACCGCCTTTGCCTTACTTACGGATAAAGCGTAAGTCTTTTAATTGTGCGCAAAATAATCTTCGGAGCCGCGCCGAAAAGAATAAGACTAACGATGAGATATGCAAATCTTTTATAAAGTCGATATAGACGCGACAGTATAGACGCATAATAGTAAAAAAGCGCGATAGCCTATTCGTTTCAGTCCATAACGATAGGCTATCGCTTTGTACCTTGCAAGCAAGGGTAGTGCATTTTTGCTTTATCCCTTAATTGTATTATCGTATTATAATGAGTGCTAAACAGTAATTTCGCAAGTCGTCAATAATGAGTAAATATGCGCCGTTATTGAAGTATTCAACAGATAATAATAAAGATAGATATATATTATCTTATGAAGAAATCGAGAATATTATGGGCTTGAAATAAATCATTCGTTTTTGACTTATAAGAAAGAGGCAAAAGAATATGGATATGAAGTCGGCAAAATATCAATGAAAGAAAGGACAGTAATTTTTAACAGGTTATAACTATCTATTTCAATTTATCGAACTATTATAAAGAGCGAAGAATTTTTAATTTCTTCGCTCTTTTTATTCCCTATAGGATATGCGGTTTTGTCACGCAGCTTTTATATCTTGATTATAGCTATCTACGAAATAGATTTAAGCACGTATTCGATATTATCTTCCTTTATCTTGGCGGGCACGTAATGGTAAGAGTCGCTGTCTGCCTCGTTTGCGGAATTGCTCTTGGCTGTGATAACGTAGCAGGTAAACGCCGTGCCGCTGCCGGGGAATTTACGCGACAGCTTTACGCTAAGCAGAGCGCCAGTATACGTTATGCCTTCCGCGTCCGCAAAGTCGCCGCGCAAGCCTGTGACGGCGGTATTTTTAGCCGACACGCCCGACGTTGCCTTCTCCATTGTCACGGTGGAGAAAGTGCCGTCCGAGTAATTGTAGTAGGGCACTTGGAAGGACAGATTGCTGCCCACCGCCGCAAGCAGTCTTACCGCTTGGTACATAAAGTCGTTGTCTATATACGCTCCGGATGCGAACTTGCTGTGTCCGAGACTTCCTTCGTCGGCAGCTATTTCCTCTCCGTCTCCCGTCTGCTTTATATTATATAAGTATTTCTTTTCCTCGTAGGTTCCGTTTATTGCGGTGGTGCGCGTCGAGGTTTTTCCGTCGGCGTCTATTGTCGTAACGGTCGTTATACGGTAAGAGTTTTGCACCACGAAGGACGCCGAGAGATAGGACTGCGTATTCATTACTGTGTTGACCGTAACTCCGTCCTTTACCTCGCTCACGTCGAGAGAAGAGGTGAAGTATATTCCGCTCTTTCCCTCCAATGTGTTTTCTCCCACGACTATGTTTGCGTTCTTGACGCTTTCGCCCGTCATTACGTATGTGCCGATGGCGTTCTCGCCCGACATTACGTCGTATGTCAGCGTCTCTTTACCCGACTTGTCGGTCCATATCTTGTTTGCTTCGTTGAAGAGCACCTGTTGAGTAGGCGCGTTGGTGTTGCAGCCGCCGAGAGCCACCGCGCCCGTTATCGCGGCGATTGCGACTACTACCGTCAAAATAATCAGTTTGGATTTTTTCATAGCTACATTATATCATAGCGGTTTGCTTTTACAAAGCAGTTTTTGCGTTCCTGTTGACTAAATCGGCTAATCTTGTTAAATTATAAGTGGTATGCTCAATCTTATTCTCACAGACACTCTGGTATCCCAGCCGATTACGGACGCTTTGGCATCGAGGTACGGCAAGGGCGGCAATCATCTCGTGATAGTGCCCGACCGTTTCACGCTGTCGTATGAGCGCGCGTTGCTGCGCCGTCTTGGGCTTAAGGGAGCTTTCGATATCGAGGTAGCCAGTTTCAGCCGTCTTGCGGACGTCGCGCTTGCCGAGGGGCATAAGGGAGCGCTCAATTCGCTGTCCGAGGTAATGCTGCTGCGTAAGGTGATAGAGGATAACCGTTCGTTGCTCAAGTGCTTTTCTTCCTCGTCGGCATATTCGGGATTTTGTACGGAGTTTTACGCGGCGCTGTCTCAGATAAGGGCGTCGGGAGTTGGCTCGGAGCAGCTCATGTCTGTCCTGCCATCGCTTGCGGGCAAGACGGCTCTTAAGACGCACGATATCGCTCTGCTGTACGGAAAATATATAGAGGGCTTGGGCTCTTTACAGGACAATGCGGGCAAGCTGGAATATCTATGCGATGTCATAGATGGCGGCAGATATTCGGGTTGCCACGTATATATTTCCGACTTTACGGGGTTTACCAAGGCGGAGCTCGATATAATGGACGCGCTCATTGCCTCGTCCTTGTCCGTCACGGTATGTATGCCGTATTGCGCTTCGCCATGCGGCGCGAGGATATATCCGCTATCCGACATCAACCGCATTAAGGAGATGGCGAGCTCGAGGGGTATAGAGACTCGCGTTGAGAGCAAGACATATCTTAAGGGCGACTTTGCAATACTTAGGGACAACCTATTTTCCTATTCGGGCAATAAAGTTTCCTCATGCGGCGCGATAGAGCTCGTCAGGTGTTCGGACGCGGAGAGCGAGCTGCGCCGCGTAGCGCGCATAATCAAGGAGAGGGTAGTGCGCCGCGGCGCGCGCTATCGCGACTTTGCTGTAGTGTGTTGCGACAGCGCGGCTTATCGCGGGGCGGTTGACAAGGTATTCGACGACTTCGGCTTGCCGCGCTATTTCGACGCCAAGACGCCTCTGTCGTCCACCGCGGCGGCGAGGCTTATGATGTGCGGAATGCGCGCCGTGCTCAAGAATTACCGTATGCGCGAGATGATAGAGCTTGCCAAGTGCGAGCTTACGGGCATAACTTACGACGACGCGGACGCATTCGAGAATTATGTGCTCAAGTATTATACAGATTACGCGGCGTTCTCTTCGCCTTTTACGGCGGACGACGAGTGCGCCGCCGCGGCGGAGCGCGTTCGACTAAGGCTGATGGGCGCTCTCAAAGCGCTGTCGCCGCTGTCGGGCGAGGGCGATGCGGTAACTTTCGGCGAGTGTATCAAGAAGTATTTCGATTATCTGTCTTTCAATCGAGCCATTGGGCAGTTGTGCGACAGGCAGAGCGCGTCGGGCTTTAATGCCGAGGCGGCGGTGAGCGCGCAATGTTCGGACAAGCTCTCTTCGATTATCGGAGAGTGCTCGGGCGTGTTCGGCTCGTCCAAGCTCAGTGGCTCGCTGTATTGCGAAGTCATACGTTGCGCCGTGGACGCGCAACAGATTTCCACCGTCCCTCTGTCGCTGGACTGCGTCTTTATAGGACAGGCGGGCGAGAGCAGATACGAGGATTGCAAGCACATGTTTGTAGTCGGCGCCGAGGCGGGCAAGCTGCCCGTCGAGTACGGCGACTCGGGTATGGTTACGAGCAGGGATTGCGACATGTGGCGCAAGGTAGATATCGATATCGGACCCGACGCCGCCGCGCGCAACAGGAGCGCCAAGCTGGACGCCCTGATGACGCTGGTCAAGCCGTCAGATAGGTTGAGTATAAGCTACTGCTCGAGGCAGGGCGGCGACAGTCCGTCCGCCGTAGTGCGCGAGATATCTTCTATATTTTCTCTGCCTATTAATACGGCAGTCGACTCGCCGCAAGATATTACGGACAAGGCGTCGCTCGCCGCCTATCTCGGCGGAGCGGGCAATGCCAAGGGAGCTCTTACCGCATTTGCGGGGCTTATGCGCGAGGGCGTGGCTCTGCTTCCGCGCGAGAGAATGGACGAGCTGTATTCGTATGTATGTTCCGTCTATTCGCAGGGCTATACCGATTCTCTCGTGCAAGGAGAGGGAGCGCCGCGTAAGATGCTCGAGCGAGGCAGCGCGCCGAGCTTCGGCGTTACGTCTGTGTCGAGATTGGAGAAGTACATGAAGTGCCCCTTTATGCACTACGTGGACTATGTGCTCAAGGTCAAGGAGAGGGAAGAGGCGCGTCTTAACGTGCGCGACTTGGGTACGCTCATGCATACGGTAATGGAGAATTTTTTCGGTAGGCGTTACACGGCGGATATAACCGATAGCGAGATAGACGCGAGCGTAAGCGAAATCATGGAAGAAATACTGTCGCAGCCGCAATTTTCCTATCTGTCGTCTATGCCGTCGCTTGTAGGCGAGATTAAGAGCGTGAGGGACAGATGCGCATATTCGCTCAAGGTCTTATGCGCTAAGATGAGGGATTCTCTGTTCAGACCTTACGCGCTCGAGCGCGGCTTCGGTGAGGGAGAATTTTACCCTGCCGTCACTGTGGATACGGACGGCGGCGTACTGTCGTTAAGGGGCAAGATAGATAGGATAGACAGGTGGGGCGACAGGATTGCGGTCATAGATTACAAGTCGTCGTCCAAAGTAGACTTTAACGAGCAAGATATAGTATTCGGGCACAGGATACAGACATTTATATATATGGCTGCGGCGCTGTCCGAGGACGGAGTTAAGCCCGCGGGCGTGTTCTATCTCGCGTTCGGCGGCGGTTACAGCGACGAGAGCAAGGACGGAGACAAGCTGCGTTACAGCGGATTCATTACGTCGGATAGCGAAGTGCTGCGAGCCTTCGATGGCGATGCCGTGGAGGACGAGCGCAAGAGCGCGCTTTATCCGTTTAAGGTTAGCGTGGATAAGGACGGCAGGATAAAGATTATGGGCAGCGGCGGGCATGTGGCGGAAGATAATCGTCTTGTCGAGTTTTGCGACTACGCGCGCAAGATAGCGGGCGCTTCGGCAGGCGAGATAGCTTCGGGATACATACAGCCATCGCCGACGGGTAAGGCGTGCGAGTATTGCAAGTACGGCGCGCTGTGCAACAGGCGAGACGTTAAGCCTCGCGACACGGGCAGATACGAGCTTGTAGATAGCGAAGGAGCGGATAATGGATTGGAATGAGGCGCAAAAGAGCGCGATAGAGGGCGGCGGCAACTCTCTCGTATCCGCGTCCGCAGGCAGCGGCAAGACGGCGGTAATAGTGGAGAGAGTAATCAGATTGCTCACGGGCGGCGAGGTCGAGGGGCTGGATTCTCCCGTGCCTATAACTTCCGTGCTCTTGCTTTCTTTCAACAATTCCATAGCCGCCGAGATGAAGGATAAGATACACGCCGCGTTGATAGCTCGCGCGGGCGAAGCCGACGGCGCGCTCATACGCGAGCAGATAGACAATCTCCCCCTTGCGGATATTACCACCATGCACGGCTTTTGCAAGAAGCTCATTACAGAGCGTTTCGACGCGCTCGGCATAGACCCCGCCTTTACGGTTGCGGACGGCGACGAGAGCTCGCGCCTTTTTTCCAAGGCGGTGGCAAAAGTATTGGAGGAAGCCGTAGTATCGGGCGACGTAGAGGCGTATGCGTTGCGAGAGTTTTTGGGCGGCGAGGAGAGACTTAAGGAGCAGATAGCGCATCTGCACGGCTTTGCCCTTTCGCAGAAGGAGGGGCTTGCGGGACTGCAAGGAAAGTGGCTTGCGGAGTATCGCAAGCCGCTGGAAGAGAGCATGTGCGTGCTCGGCGCGCTCAAGAGGATAAGAGAGGACGCTGCGAGCTGCTTAGATATGTTCGAGCGGTTCATACCCAAGTCGCGCGCGGCGGGACTGGACAGGCTTGCATCTCACGCCGAGGAGTGCATTCCCGAGGCGAGACGGCTTGCGGAGCTGAGCAGTTACGCAGACGCACACTCTTATATCAAGCCATCGTTTAGTCAGCTCAGATATAACAAGGCGGAGAAGGAGCTCGACCCCGACGAGCGTTATAAGCGCGAGTGCGCGGCAATTAAAGATAAGCTCAAGGCGATAGCCGCGTATGCAGTCAAGACGTTTTCCGTTTCCATGGCGGAGCAGCGCGCCCGCATAGACAGCGCTTACAAGATGCTTACTCGCTTGACCGCTTTCGTAATCGAGGCGGACGAGCGCTACACAGAGAGCAAGAGAGAGAGCAACCGTCTCGACTTCAACGATCTCGAGCAGCTTGCCTATAAGCTGATATGCGACAGAGACATCGCCAAGGAAATCGGCGACAGATACAGATACATCTGCGTAGACGAGTATCAGGACATCAACGGCATTCAAGAGGCAATCATTTCGGGCGTATCGGGCGACAGGGGCAATCTGTTCATGGTAGGCGACTCCAAGCAGAGCATATACGGATTCAGACACACCGATACTGGCATCTTTTTGAATAAGTACGGCGCCTTTTCGTCGGGAGAGGGCGGCAGCGCCTATCGCCTTAATTTCAACTACCGCTCATCGCCTCGCATACTCGAGTTTGTCAACGAGATATTCGACAAGATAATGACGGTGGGTCGCGGCGGAGTGGATTACGCAGCCGACAGCCGCTTCGACGCCGGGCTCGATTACATCGACGACAGCGGCATGCCCGAAGCGAGCATAGCCGTATTTACGGGCGGGGAAGAGGATAAGATTCCATTCGATTGGCATAGAGAGGTATACAGCGTAATGCGCGACGGCGCTGCCGGGAACTCGTCGATATGCCGCAGAGAGGCGGCATACATAGCAGACAGGATAATGCAACTGTTGCGCCGAGGCAAGATTATAAGAGACGGCGTCGCCCGTCCCGTAACATACTCGGACATAACGCTGCTCGCTACCGACCGCTCGCCCAAGGTCTCTGCCGTAATTGAGGAGCTTAGGCGTATGGGGCTTCCCGTATCGGGCGGTGGGCTTGTAAGGGATAAGGGCAACGTATATATCGACAGACTGATAGACTTTTTGCGTACGGTGGACAACTTCAGGCAAGATCTCCCGCTCGCTGCGTCGCTGATGTATTTCGGCGGTTTCACATGCGACGAGTGCGCGCGCATGAGGGCGGGCGACAGGGAATATCTGTGGCAGGCTATCGTCGATTACGCCGAGAGGGATGACGCGCTTGCGCTTAGGCTCAAGGACTTCCTTGCATGCGTAAGGCGGTACAGATTCATGTCGGGATTTACTCGCGTATCCGACCTCGTAGGCAAGATAGCGCGCGATTACGACTATGCGGAACGCGCGAGCGCAGAGTGCGACGGCGGCAAGCTCGCAGCCGAGCTCAAGGCGTTTATATCCTCGATTGCGGACAAGAGTTACGACTCGTCGCTCGCCGCTTTTCTCGATGCGGTCCAAGACGGATACGGCGACGATTTGACGGTCTCTGCGGACGGAGACGAGTGCATTAAGGCAATGACCGTGCATGCTTCCAAGGGCTTGGAATTCCCCGTCGTATTCTTTATCGATTGCGGCAGGCAGTTCAGCCGCAGCGAGTCGAGAGATAAGCTGGTCGCGCACAAGGATATAGGACTGGGCATGGACGGCTCGGACAGCGAGCGCAGACTGTTAAAGCCCAATATCATTAAGAGCTTTATCAAGGATACTATCGCGGACGAGAGCATAGACGACAGGATGCGCCTTTTCTATGTCGCGCTCACTCGCGCGCGCAACTATCTGTTTGTGACGGGCACGTTGGGCAGGGCAGCTTACGCCAAGTTCTGCAGCGAGTATAAGGACGGCGTGTCGTCGATGGCGGATTGGCTTAGCAACGTATGCTGTCTCGACCCCTCGTTCGAGGACAAGTATGTCGTGCGCGACAGCGACGCGGAGATTGTGGGCGAGGATATCAAGTCCTCGGACGCGGTTTTTACGGGCGGCAAAGACTGCGATTATCTGCGCGATTACGCGCAGTTCGAGTATCCTCATAAGGAGTGCGTAGACATCGGTATAAAATATTCGGTGTCGGCAATAAATAAGGAGAATTACGATTCCGGCGCCTCATACGGAGGCGGCATTTCGCTGTTCGGCGAGGAGTCCGACACGATAGGTACGGCATATCACAGAGTGCTCTCGCTCATAGATTTCGGCGTAAGCGGAGAGGAAGGCGTAGCCGCTGCGATTGCGGATATGGCGGCTTCGGGAGAGCTTAGCGAGCACAGCGCATCGCTGGTCGATTGCAAGGTGATTGCAGACTGCATTAGCTCGCCCCTCATCTCCAGGGCGAGGCATGCAAGACATCTGCGTGAGAAGAAGTTTACGCTATGCGTCCCCGCATGCGACGTATTGGAGGACTGTGCCACATCCGACGACATATTGGTGCAGGGCGCTATCGACCTTATGATACTCGGCGGCGAGAGCGGAGGCGAGAATGTGCTTGTGGATTTCAAGTATACGTCGCGTCCCCCGTCGGAAGTTAAGAAAGCGTACGCCAAGCAGATAGAGCTATACGCTTTGGCTATGGAGAAGTGCGCGGGAGTCAAGCCTGATAGAAAGGTGCTGTTCCTGCTCGGCAGCAATATCGAGCTGGAGATGTGATGGCGCACGGCAAGCGTTCGGCATGCGGCAGCGGCTATCGTATGTGCATTTACCGTAGCGTATGCTCGGATATATTAAGTCGCTTTGTCGTACCATATGCTTTTAGTTACAGAGCGAAGCGCACGACTTATAAGCATTGTCTAAGCATACATCTTTAGCGCAAGTATTACGCGACGGTTTATAAAATTTTATTAAAATCAAGTCGCACGTGTATTAAACTGCGATTTAGGGAATATTAATCTAACAGACCGCTCGGATAACCGACCGACCGTACATAAAGTAAGGAGTCAGGTTATGTTAAAGATTATCGATACTATCAGCGGTTTTCTCGACGCTTTCGTAAGTTGGCGTCATTTTGCGCCCGTAATGGGCTTGCTTGCGTGCGCTCTGCCCACGCTGCTGCTTGCAATCCAGCTCATCATGTATGTCGCCTATCAGCCTTCGCTCGGGTTCATCAGGCACAGCAAGAAGTTCGTTGCCAAGTACGGCTATGTAGACCAGTACTTTGCCGACAAGTACGGCAAGAAGGTCGTTCGCAGAGCAGGAAGGAATATCTATCGCAGTTGGCGCAGCACGGTGGCATGCGGCGATATGCTCGCGGCAGGCGACGTACTGGTCAAGCACGTACTTGCCCGTCCCTTAGTGCCCGAAGTATTTACCCCTTCTGGACTTATATGGTTGCTTGTGGTTCAGGGCTTGGGACTGTGCATGCACGTCACATTCAGCGCAGTGTTCACGTACGTGTTGATAGCATCCGCGCCTTGGGTAGGCGGATTTATAGTCAAGGTAATAGGCAGGGCGATTATCGAGGCGATATTCAGCCGCAAGAGAGCTAAGGCGGCGCAGTATATCCGCTCCTGCGTAGGCAGCAAGCGCGCGGCGCTTCCTAATGTGGACGTCAAGGATATATCTTCCCGCGACAAGTCTTGCGCGGATAACAACTACAGCGCTGTAGACGCATTGGTCAATCAGGTAGAGGGCATGCTCGCGCAGGGCGTAGGTCAAGACGTCGCCAAGGTAATATCCGAGGGGATAGAGGGACTTATCGCTTCGGGCGCTTACGATTCGCTGGAGAGCGCAAGGCTTATTCAACTCAATTCCCGCGTAAAAAATGGGTGCGTAACGGTTGCCTAATCGTCGCCTGCGGTGTTATTATTAATAGGTATTATGCGTCGCGATTGCCTCGCGGCGCCGATACCGCCGTACATATCCCTTAGTATCGGCGCTATTTTAACGATACGGCGTCCTTTTTGCCGTAAGGGAGGTGTCCCCGTGATAGAATTTTTCAGAAGCGAGCAGGATAGAGGTTTGCGCGTAATACCCCCCGAGGAGTACTCGGCTGAGGGCTTCGACGTCAAGGACTGCTGGATTAACTTGGTAGACCCCAGCGATAAAGAGGTCAACTTAGTCAGTACGCTTACGGGATTCGAGGACAGCGTGCTCAAGTGTCCGCTTGACGACGAGGAGCGCTCCAGAGTAGAGAGCGAGGACGACTACCTTATGGTGTTGGTCGACACCCCTGTCATCGACGAAGAAGACGACTATTATTCCTATTACACAATCCCGCTCGGCACATTTATCAAGGAGCACGTGATAGTTACCGTCTCGCTTAAGGAGAACACTGCACTCACCGATTTTCTCAACGGCAGAGTGCGCAATTTCGCTACTTATCGCAAGACGCGCTTTTTGTATCAGTTGCTGTACAATATAGCTTCCAAGTTCCTCGGATACCTCAAGCAGATCAACAGGGCGAGCGGACGCATTCAGAACGAATTGCATAAGTCTACCAAGAACAAAGAGCTCATTCAGATGCTCGACCTCGAGAATTCGCTCGTGTATTTCTCCACATCGCTCAGCGACAACGACGCAGTCATATCCCGTCTGCTCGCTATCAAGAACAACGCCTTTCTCAAGGCGTACGAAGAGGAGTACGAGCTGCTCGAGGACGTCGCGGGCGAGACCAAGCAGGCTATTCAGATGTGTACCATATACAGGGACATTCTCAGCGGCACAATGGACGCTTACGCTTCTGTTATCTCCAATAATCAGAACTTGATTATGAAGGTGCTCGCTATCATAACGCTCATACTATCAATCCCTACGCTCGTAGCTTCGTTTTTCGGTATGAACACCTGGCTCCCGGGCAAGGATAAGTGGTGGGGTTTTGCCGCCGCTATCGGATTGTCCGTAGTAATGGTAGTTATTATCTGCTTTGCGTTGAAGAAGAAGAAATTGCTGTGAGGGATAACCGCCAGACGCGCTAACCGCCAAGCGTAATATTCGGCTTAGGTCGGTCGGCGCGCCCTGTTACTGCGCGAAGATATTTAATCAATATCTTCTAAATGCAGCCTTACGGACGCCCTCCCTCCCCATCTACGACCAGTCGCGATACAAAAGCGACGATAAGCGTATCGTCTTGCTTTAGTATCGGTCGTACTCTCATCGGTGTAATTATTGAACGAGGGGCACCGCTTAAACGCAAACCGTATGCTGTTGCATACTCGCTACGCGTTTCCCCTCGTTAGCTCCTCTCCGTAAAATGCTCACGCATTTTCAAGGCACCGCTTGCAAAAAGCGTGGTTTTTGCGCGCTATTGCCTGCGGCGCATAAATAAACGTTTTTCCCTCTTTTTATTCGCGAGGTATGTGATAGCACATATAATAGTAGCGCATAAAAATTCACCCCTTCCGAGATAAAAATACTGCGCCAGTTATGGCTTGTATTTTTCGCGGTGACGCTTGCAAAAAGATTTGAAAGTGTTAGAGGCAGGAAACGACAGCAAGTTTATAGATGGAAAAAGCGAAAAAGTGTTTTTGCGAGCAACCGCCGACCTCAAGCTCGAATACGTTACCCGGATGATAGATGGCGTAACGTATAAAGCAGTAAAGGTTGCCGACAAAATCTATATACTGGATCGAAAGCAAAGCGTTTGATTGAAGATAAAGTCAAAGCCGAGAATACTTACGGACTCTCGGCTTTTTTATTTAATCATCATCTTCTAAATTATTAAAGTAATCTCGATTGAAGAACTCCGACAATGTAATACCCGTTCCTTCACAAAAACTTTTCACAGTAGTTACTTTCGGGCATTTCGTCCGTCCTTTTATGAGGTCGTAAAGAGCCGAAGGCGACTTGCCACCATTTAAGCACGCCTTACAGATATTTTGACCTTTTTCTTCGCATATCTCATTTATGCGTTTTAAGATTGCTTCGTTCGTTTTCATGATAATCGTGGAATCCCGTACAGAAATTCCACGATTATTATATGTAATATGTAAAATATTCTCTCGTGGAATTCCACGAAATTATAATAGACATAATGAAAGCCAAATAAAATTATAATTTGCATAATATAAATACTTGGTAAGATACATCGGCAATTAGACCAAAAGCCGTTGACAAAAGGCGTTGCATTTTTAAGGCGCTGTCGGTAAGCAGTATTATGTATGCGCGATTAATATTATAATGTTCATAGGGTTTGCGTAAGCGATATATCTTGCCGATTTCAATATATGGCTTTGTCGTTATTTCAAGATAAATTTTTTATTAATATATATTGATTATATTATATAAATATTTAATGCGCGTATAGGCTGCGATTTCAGTCTTAAATTACCGCGCTTTAGGAACAAAATAAGCAATTGATTTTTACTGTTAAAAAAAGTCGATAATTTATCGTTTATTTGTTTGACAAGTTTGGCGTAATGCTGATATTATAGTAAGGCTGTCGGTACAGCTATGTAATTTTACTTGCATATACATGGGGAATTAGCTCAGTTGGTAGAGCACCTGCCTTGCAAGCAGGGGGTCAGGAGTTCGAATCTCCTATTCTCCACCATGAGGGCTAATAGCTCAGCTGGTTAGAGCACACGCCTGATAAGCGTGAGGTCGGTGGTTCGAGTCCACTTTAGCCCACCATGCGGGGATATGGCTCAGTTGGTAGAGCGATACGTTCGCAACGTATAGGCCAGGGGTTCGAATCCCCTTATCTCCACCACTAAGGCCTTAGCCTGAAACTTGTACATTGACAACTGCATAACATACTTTGAAAGAAGTAGACGAAAAAAAAGACAAATAGGAAATATTAAATGCGAGTAGGTAATATAGAATTGAAAGCAAGATATTACGATTTGTACTGAGAAAGGTAGATAGAGATTTAAGAACCGAAAAAAAGAAAGAAAATAGATCAAGCTACTAAGAGCATAAGGTGGATGCCTTGGCACCAAACGCCGAAGAAGGACGTGACAAGCTGCGAAAAGCTACGGGGAGTTGCAAATGAACATAGATCCGTAGATATCCGAATGGGGGAACCCGGCTATAGCGATATAGTCACCGGTATATGAATAAAATAGTATACAGGGAGGGAACCCGGGGAACTGAAACATCTAAGTACCCGGAGGAAAAGAAAGTAAAACAACGATTTCCTGAGTAGTGGCGAGCGAAAGGGAAAGAGCCCAAACCTTTGTATAGAGATATATGAAGGGGTTAGGACTCACATAACGTAATGGAGAGATAGAGGAATTGACTGGAAAGTCAGCTCGTAGAGGGTGAAAGGCCCGTACTTGAAATCTTGAAAGAACAGTGAGTATCCAGAGTACCGCGGGGCACGAGGAATCTTGCGGGAAGGAAGGAGGACCATCTCCTAAGGCTAAATACGATTTGGTGACCGATAGAGTAATAGTACTGTGAAGGAAAGGTGAAAAGAACCCCGGGAGGGGAGTGAAAGAGAACCTGAAACCTTATGCTTACAAGCAGATACAGTTCCTGAGAAGGGAATGGTATCGTACTTTTTGTAGAACGGGCCGGCGAGTTACGGTGTGTAGCGAGGTTAAGCGTTTAAGACGTGGAGCCGAAGCGAAAGCGAGTTTGAAAGGGCGATAGTTGCATGCCGTAGACCCGAAACCGGACGACCTAACCATGAGCAGGTTGAAGCGATGGTAAAACATTGTGGAGGACCGAACCCACGTTCGTTGAAAAGACCGGGGATGACTTGTGGTTAGCGGAGAAATTCCAATCGAGTCCGGATATAGCTGGTTCTCCTCGAAATAGCTTTAGGGCTAGCCTATGCAAGGAATAATGCAGGTAGAGCGCTGTATGGCCTAGGGGGCTTCGCGGCTTACCGAAGCTTAACAAACTTCGAATGGCGAATATTTTAATTGCATGGAGTCAGACTGTGTGAGATAAGTTTCATAGTCGAAAGGGAAAGAGCCCAGATCTACAACTAAGGTCCCGAAGTTCAAGTTAAGTGGAAAAGGATGTGCCACCGCTTAGACAACCAGGATGTTGGCTTAGAAGCAGCCACACATTTAAAGAGTGCGTAATAGCTCACTGGTCGAGTAGTGGTGCGCCGAAGATTCACGGGGCTAAACTTGACACCGAAGTTTAGGGATACGTGATAAGCGTATCGGTAGAGGAGCAATGTATACTGGCAGAAGCCATAGCGGAAGCAGTGGTGGACGGTATACAAGAGAGAATGCCGGCATAAGTAGCGAGAGCTGGGTGAGAACCCCAGCGGTCGAAAGTCTGAGGTTTCCTGGGGAAGGTTTGTCCGCCCAGGGTAAGTCGGGGACTAAGGCGAGGGCGAAAGCCGTAGCCGATGGACAACAGGTAGATATTCCTGTACCGCCGAGATAGATAATGATGCAATGACACAGGAGGATAGTCTGAACACGGAGATGGAAAGCCGTGGCCAAATCATGAGGCTGGAGCGTAGTGAAGTACGCGCTCTGAAAGGCTAGGTGATGACGGGGAGTGAAAACTAGTAACGAAGCAGACGAATTCACGCTGGCGAGAAAAGTTGCTAAATATATTGAGGTGCCCGTACCGCAAACCGACACAGGTGGACGGGGAGAAAATCCTAAGACTAGCGAGAGAATCATTGTTAAGGAACTCTGCAAAATGACCCCGTAACTTAGGGAGAAGGGGTGCCTGCGCGAGCAGGTCACAGAAAAGAGGCCCAAGCAACTGTTTACCAAAAACACAGGTCTCTGCGAAATTGAAAAATGACGTATAGGGGCTGACGCCTGCCCAGTGCCGGAAGGTTAAGGGGAAGTGTTAGGGCAACCGAAGCACAGAACTTAAGCCCCGGT
This sequence comes from uncultured Christensenella sp., assembly GCA_910583735.1. Classification (GTDB taxonomy): domain Bacteria; phylum Bacillota; class Clostridia; order Christensenellales; family UBA3700; genus Alloclostridium. The sequence goes on from CAJTXS010000014.1 coordinate 40,605, forward strand.
GAACGGCGGCCGTAACTATAACGGTCCTAAGGTAGCGAAATTCCTTGTCGGGTAAGTTCCGACCCGCACGAATGGCGTAATGATTTGGGCGCTGTCTCAACAGTGGACCCGGCGAAATTGTAGTATATGTGAAGATGCATATTACCCGCGACTGGACGGAAAGACCCCGTAGAGCTTTACTGCAGCCTGATATTGGATTTCGGTAATTAATGCACAGGATAGGTGGGAGACTTTGAAGTCAGCGCTTCGGCGTTGGCGGAGTCGATGTTGGGATACCACCCTTTGATTATTGAAGTTCTAACCCTGCGCCGTAATCCGGGCAGAGGACAGTGTCAGGTGGACAGTTTGACTGGGGCGGTCGCCTCCTAAAGAGTAACGGAGGCGCTCAAAGGTTCTCTCAGAATGGTTGGAAACCATTCGAAGAGTGTAAAGGCATAAGAGAGCTTAACTGAGAGACAGACATGTCGACCAGATAC